>NZ_JAKIHO010000010.1:0-50168 GCF_021608205.1 Flavobacterium sp. K77
CCCGACGCCTCACGCCGTTGCGAACTTCGGACCCGATTAGTTTTGGCTAAGATAAATAAACTTGCGAAATCAAAACGTCAATTTAGGAGAAAATTCGCAATGGCTTGAGACGGCTGTTATGCGTGGGTTTATTTTTGTGGAAAAATTTATTTCTATCTTCTTTTCGGATAATGCTTTTCAAATTTCAGTTTCCAAGTTTCGCTTTCAAGTTTCTGCTTTTCAAATTTCAGTTTCCAAGTTTCGCTTTCAAGTTTCTGCTTTCAAGTTTCACTTTCAAGTTGCTGCATTCAAGTTTCGCATTCAAGTTTCTGCTTTCAAGTTTCTGCTTTCAAGTTTCTGCTTTCAAGTTTCTGCTTTCAAGTTTCTGCTTTCAAGTTTCTGCTTTCAAGTTTCTGCTTTCAAAAACTCTGGCGGAAAGGTAATTTTATTTCTAATTCGTAATGTCTGCGTAAATTCCAAAACTCACGCATAACGTTCCGGCGCTTGGCGAGGTTGCGAACTTTCGGAACCGATTATTTTCTATCAAAGATAAAATTTCTTGCGAGAAATAAACGTGAATTTACTACAAAATTCGCAATCTTGCCAAACGCCTGTTGGCAGTAGTTATTTTAATAATTTACCAATTTCAAATATTTCAGCATATCTAGATGACAATCCAAAAACCAAGACACTTTTCTCGTCAATTATTGCTTCAATGTTAAAAAGCATTTCTTTGTATTTAGAATTAATCAGGTTTTTTTCTCCTCGATAAGCCTCAAATTTTTTAATATCACTCAAGTAAAATGCAGGAACAACATCTACTACAATTGTTGTATCAACTTTTTTCCCATTATAATAAACATCGCCATGTAAGTTTGGTGATAAAGTTATATTTGATATGGTATCATTTCTATGTCCAATATATATTTCAAATTCCATTGGTATTACACTTTCCCAACCTCCAGTTATTTGTCCTGTAATTTGAAATTTTCGTGTTTTTTTATCTAAAAATATTTCTTTGGTTATTATTTCTAATCCGTTTCTTTCGGGTTTAGTTGATTTATAAATTATTGAATCACTTTTCGAATCAATGAGTTGCATTTCTGCATCGTTTTTTGTGTAATCTCTAAAACAAGGAATACCACTAAAAACATTTTTCAGCCAACCAAATTCAAATCTATTTTCATCGACTTTGTATTTTAATAGATTATTGTAATCAACAATTTGCATATTATCTTGGGCAAGAGTAAATCCTGTCCAGAATAAAAAAAATATTATATTTAAGTAGGGTTTTCTCATAATTACTGCCAACGTTCCCGCGCTACACGCAGGCTGGGATTAAAGATGCGTAATCTTTCGGTTAAAAACAAATGTATCAAACACAAACTATTTTCAAATTAAACCCATTGCCCAGCTTGCTTGTAGCGTGTGTTAGCAGATGTTTCTTTAATTTTCGTTAATTTTTTTTAGTGCAATTCCGACAGCTGTTTGTCCATTATACATTGCAGTTTTTTTTAGTTCAATTAATTTCTCTTTTGCTGGTTTGTATTTATGAAAACCCAAAATTTGAATTGCCCTCTCTTGAACATACATATCTTCATTATCAAGGAATGGATAAATATTATCTTCAATTTCTTCTTTTGATGTTAATGCAATAATTGAAAATGCTATTTGTTGTCTTATATCTTCATCATTTTCTGAATTGAATTCAGAAAAAAGTTTTTCGATTATTTCTTTTCTTTCACTAAATTCTGTTTCATTTTTTGAGTTTGGAAAGTCAAATGAAGTTTCTTCTAAATCATTAAAATCATATGCCTCTGGATTTTCGTCGATAGCTTTTAAAAAACTTGAAATATTTTTAAATTTTGGTTCTAAATTTGGTTCGTCGTGACTTAAATAACAAATCATTCCTTTTAGTGGTCCGTTTACATTAATACACCAATAATTTGAGTTTTCATCAGTTAATATAGCAACTAAATTTCTATAAATCGGAAAATTTGTAAAATAGCTTTCTATTTCTTCAAACTCTGCGTTTTCAAGTAGAACAAATCCATCTCTTGATTCGAAAGTTTTTAGTTTTAAGGTTTCCGAAATTTTTAAATCAAACTTGTTTAATTTTTCAATCATAGTTTTTGTCTTTGGTACGGTTAGTCTGAAATATCTGCTAACGTTCTCGCGCTACACGCAGGCTGGGATTAAAGATGCGTAATCTTTCGGTTAAAAACAAATGTATCAAACAAAAACTATCTTCAAATTAAGCCAATTACCCTGCTTGCTTGTAGCGTGTGTTAGGGTGTGTAGCGACACGTTTGAAAAGCACGAAAGTTCATCTGTTCCAATTTTCCAGCCCAATTTCGGCAACTTTTCCACGTTTCAATTTCGGTAGCTTTTCTGTTTTCTGTTTGTCGTCAGAATGATGTTTTACCATTAAAACTCAAAAAAAAAGGAAAAAATTTTCCGCTTTCTGTTTTCCGCAAAGTGATTCACATTTGCTTGTCTTTCGCTTTTCACTGTCAGATTCCGAGCTTGCTTTGCGTCGGCACGCCTAGCTAGTTCATTATTATTTTTTCAGTTGCAAAACGTCTGGTTGATGTCGGCGGTGTCTTTTCAACGGAGCTATACACCCTAACGTTCCCACGCTTGGCGTCAGTTGCGAACTTCGGAACTGATTATTTTCTGTTAAAGATAATATTTCTTGCGTAACGTGAACGTGAATATACCACAAAATTCGCAATTGCGCCAAACGTGTGTTGTGCGTTCGGTTTTTTTACGCGCTTCCACTTATATTTAGTTCTGAATAATTATGTTTTGTTAAATTCACTTTTAGATTTATATTACAATTTCCGCCGTCGTTCATTTGGATTATTGAATATTTGTAATTGTCTTTTTCATATTTGCTTTTGCAATAACAACTTACCCAAACTTCAATTTCTTGCTTTTGATTTATTACGACAATGCATTGTTTGACGTAATTATTTATATCTTTTAGTTTTGTATTATTCTCCACAAAACATTTTTTCAATATAATATCTAATTCTTCTAATTCATTTTGCTTTAAATCATATGCTTTTACTGTTTTTGGCTTATATCCGTAATAAATATTGCTGTGATATTTTTCATCGAATGTGAAAATCGCATAATCTTTAATTTTGTCAAATTTTAAACTATTTTTTGACTTTAATTTATTTCTTTTTATTTCGATTTTTAGAGGAAATTCTCCGTCAACAAATTCCACGAAATTATTTTTAATAACCGCTTTTGTTGAATAATTTAGTTTGAAATCAGATGGGAAAAAGTTTATTGTATCATTTATTATTTTGAAAAAACCATCAAATTTTTCAGTTTTTTCATAATTTGGGCTTTTTTCGTATCGTACGCAAGTGTAAGAACTATCGGAATATATTTTCAGATTAATTTTCCCTCCAAACATTCCATAATTGTTTTCAGCATAAATTTGCTCAATTTTAGTTTGTTTTTCAATTTTAATTTTTTCTTTTTTACAATTTATAAATAAAGATAAAATCAGAAAATATAGAATTTTATTTTTCATTTTTCTTTCTATTTTCAGTACGTTCCGCTAAACTGACGCACAACTAGTATATATGCGTTACATTGTAGCGTGTATCAGCCCAAATTTGGGTGTATTGGCGCTATACGATAACGTATATGGTTCAAATATAACAATAATAATTTTATTACAAATCATCAAATACACTTTTTATTTGCTGAATACTTTTTTTACTATTTTAAATTTGAATATAATTTCTAATAATCCTTTTTCTTTCTAGTTTAGTTTGAATAGTATTCTACACCCAACAGAAAAACTAATTATATGGACAAATTTGCTACCTTATTTATACAAATTTTCTTCCGATCATAAAATTGACCATGCAAGTATAAACCCAAAAACTACCAAGTAATAACTACAATTATTTCATAGCATTCCATCCATCAAAAATAAATTGACAAACGGATAAAATAATTGTTCCTCTGATAGTTACTCCCACATAGATAATTGATAAAGCAGAATAGACAATTTTATTGCACAAAAAAAGATGCCAAAGCATCCTTTTTTAAACTATAAATCTATCAACTCGAAAAAAGTCGTTAGCTTCATGTTTCTGGCCTCACATATCTTATGAAGTGTATTTACGGGTATGCTGTAGTTGGAATCTTTTTGATGTAAGGCGGTGTTTTTAATCTTCCGAACCACACTTTCTTCAATATTATGGTCTATGGCAAATGAGCGCTGTGATTTATAAGACTGGATCCAATTCTCATAAATATAAATACACACATTTTCACTTACTCCGCTCATAGTAACAAAGAAAAGTGAAAGACAAAAAATAAATGCGTATTAAAGTACGCATATTGAGAAATTTTGTTATATTTGTAAAACATAATTTAACATTATGTATTTTTGCGACACTTCAAAAAACATTGAAGCATTCGCTTTGAATTTCGTCTTAGAAAACTGGTAATTTTAAAAGGAACGAAATGATAAGTAAGATGCTCACGTCCCATGGCGTGGGCTCACTTATTGTTCCCTGGTATACCAGTACCTCTAAGGCAGTAAGATGAGTTCCATGCCTTTTTTATGCTCAAAAGTTACTCACTTTTATTCTTAGCAAATCTTCTTTTTTATAGTATCGTAAATCAATTAATTGAATTAGTTAGTTTGGAAACGCACTGCCTGCGTTGGGCTGCAACTGGCAACGGCAGTGTACTTTCCTTTAAAAATAACATAAATTCAAAAGCTTTTGCACTCAAAAAAGAGTGCTCTTAAATTCTGTGGTAACAGTAATAGCGCAAATCGACATAACAAATTGAAAAACAGCAAACAACAACGAAATAATGAAATACGATAAAACACTAAAAGCTACTTTAATTCTAGCTTTAATTACACTGTTAATTTGTTGGATTACTTGCTGCGATTGCTTTATCTAAATAACAAAAACTGAGATAAACAACTATTTATTGGCACCTGAAACAGCTTGCTTAGATGTTACAAAACCTTATGATATACAGATAACGCCTATGACTTAAAAAATATAAATCTATGCTTTAGCGCTTTCGAGGCTAATCACAAAAAAAAGGCCCTCTAACTCTTCTTGGCGGACGAATAGAGGGCCAAAGCAAACTAAACCGAAGTTTAATTTAACCAATTCAAAAGTATGAAAAAAAAATCATTTTTGAAGTTTTGGACAACAACACAACTGTCCAAACTGTACTGCATCCTTTTCTTGTGCTTCATAACAGGATTAAATGCGCAAACACGATCTATCAGAGGTACAATTACCGATGATACCAGCACAGTTCCTGGCGTAACCATAAAGGTTAATAATAAGCCAACAACAGCATTTTCTGATGAAAACGGCAATTACACTATACTAGCAGCGGAGAATGATGTTTTGGTATTTTCCTATCTAGGCTATAAAACGATTCAAATTGTAGTTGCAAATCAAGTAACTATCAATGTAAAATTGACTGAAGATGCTACTACTTTAGAGGAAATCATAATAAATGCCGGATATTATTCTATTAAAGAAAAAGAGCAAACCGGTAGCATCGCAAGAATGACTACAAAAGACATTGACAAGCAACCTGTCACAAACGTACTAGCCGCAATGCAAGGGAGATTGGCAGGTGTCAATATCATTCAAGATGGGGGAACTCCCGGCGGTGGTTTCCAAATTAAAATTAGAGGTCGCAACAGCATTCGTCTTGATGGAAATGAGCCATTATACATTATTGATGGAGTTCCCTATTCAAACGAGTCCATAGGAAGCTCGAATACTTCAACGGCATTACCAAGCCAAGCCAGTCCGCTCAACAGTATTAACCCCAATGACATTGAAAGCATCGAAGTATTAAAAGATGCCGATGCAACGGCAATTTATGGCTCAAGGGGAGCAAATGGTGTGGTATTAATAACTCGAAAAAAAGGAAAATCGGGTAAAACAAACATTTCAGTAACGGCCTCAACAGCTGTTGGTACAGCGACTAAATTTGTAGATTTGATGAATACTGAGCAGTATCTGTCGATGCGTAAACAAGCATTTATCAATGATGGAATTCCAATATCGGATACTGATTATGATGTAAATGGGGCTTGGGATCAAACCCGATATACTAATTGGCAAAAGGAATTATTAGGCGGTTCAGCAACAATTAATGACTTTAGAACCAGTATCTCTGGTGGAAGTGAAACAACACAATTCTTGATTAGTGGGAACTACAGAACCGAGGGAACAGTCCTTCCAGGAGATTTCAGATACATTAAAGGCGGTATTCTTAGCTCAATAAACTACACTTCTTTAGATAAGAAATTCAAAATCTCTTTTTCGGGAAATTACACGGCGCAAGATAATCTACAAGCAGCAACAGATTTAACGTTAACAGCGCGTTATTTGGCACCAAACGCTCCCGCACTCTACGATTCGAATGGAAATCTGAATTGGGAAAATGATACCTTCGAAAATCCTTTGGCACCTCTAAAAAGCACCTACCGTGCGAACACCAATGACTTAGTAACCAACAGCGTATTGTCGTATGAACTAATTCCAGGTTTAGAAATAAAATCAAACTTTGGTTTTACCGATTTAAAAACGAAAGAAGTCCGAACAATACCATCCACCATTTACAATCCCGTTTACGAAGTTGGGAGTGACAATTCCATTATGCACTTAAACCTTACCAACAGACAATCATGGATTATAGAGCCACAACTAAGAGGCTTCACAAAATTTGGAAATCACAAATTTGATGTATTACTGGGGATGACAAGCCAACAGCAACGTACAGAGCGCCTATTCCAATCGGGTATTGGTTTTGCAAATAACAATCTAATTAATAACTTAGCTTCTGCAATTACAAAAAACATAACCAATAGCGATACCTTTTTATACCGTTATCAAGCTTTTTTTGGTCGCGTCAATTACAGTTACAACGATAAATACTTTTTAAACTTTACAGGTCGTCGAGATGGCTCCAGCCGATTTGGACCAGGCAAACAATATGCTAATTTTGGTGCTATTGGTGCTGCATGGATTTTTAGCAAAGAAAAATTCAATCCAGAAAATAGTAAAATGAGTTTTGGAAAACTCCGTTTTAGTTATGGAACTACGGGTAATGATCAAATTGGAGATTATCAGTTTTATGATACCTACGGAACAACTGGGATAAATTATCAGGGTATAATTGGGTTACAACCTACACGACTTTATAATGCCGACTTTGGATGGGAAACCAATCGTAAACTAGAATTAGCTTTAGAAACTGGTTTTTTTAAAGACAGAATTTTTAGCACGCTAGCATTTTATAGGAATCGTTCGTCGGATCAATTGGTGGGTATTCCTATGCCAGCTACAACAGGTTTCTTGTCATTAAATGCGAATCTTGATGCGACCGTTGAAAATTCAGGTTTTGAATTTTCCATAAGAACCGTAAATATAGATTCAAACTCTTTTAAATGGTCAACCAACTTCAATGTGGCCGTTGCAAAAAATAAATTACTTTCTTTTCCGAATCTTTCAGGTTCCACTTTTGCAAATCGGTATGTGATTGGTGAATCAATTGATATTGTAAAATTATACCAAAGCAAAGGTGTTAATCCACAAACAGGATTATACGATTTTGTTGATTTAAATGGGGATGGAAGCATAACAGCAGGCGATAAGCAAATTAGCAAGGATTTATCTCCTAAATATTTTGGAGGCATCCAAAACCAATTGGACTATAAAAATTGGCAATTGGATTTTTTATTGCAGTTCTTAAAAAGAGACAATTATGACTACATTTCAAATGTTCCGGGAGGTGGTCAAGTAAACCAAAGCAGCACTAGTGGTGATGCTTGGCAGCAAATTGGGGATCAAAGCAGTTCTCAACTACACACTACGGGACTAAATGGTGCTGCGGTAAGCTCCTATTACAGATACATAGAAAGTGATGCCGTAATTACAGACGGCTCTTTTATCAGACTAAAAAATATTTCACTTTCCTATGATATACCGTTACAAGCTACCACTAATGTAAAATGCAAACTTTTTATTCAAGGTCAAAACCTACTGACATTTACATCTTACAAAGCAGGTGATCCCGAGTTTAAGTTCTCAGGATTCCTCCCTCCGCTAAAAGTGATTAGCGGCGGAATGACATTAAACTTTTAATCCTAAAAAAAATAGTAATATGAAAAATTTACAATTTAAAATGGTATTAATAAAGCCATTTCAGGTATATCGCATTCTTTTGGTTTTGGCACTTATACTGTGTTCAAGCTCTTGTAGTGATTTTGTAGAGGTTCCATTACCTAATTCTCAGCTTACAGGAACTACAGTTTTTGAAAGTGAATTGACAGCAAACGCAGCAATGGCACAAATCTATGCACAACTTCGTGACGGTGGCATACTATCTGGTTTACCCACTGGTGCATCTGTTAGAATGGGGTTGTATGCTGATGAATTACAAGATTATACCAACTCTACAATTTCGCTACCTATTTACAACAATGCGCTTACGGCTGACAATGCTACTGTGGCGTCACTTTGGACTTCAAGCTACAGTCAAATATATAATGCAAATTCGGTTATTCAAGGTGTTGAAAATGCGACTGATTTACCTATTGCGGTTAAAAATAGAGTGTCGGGTGAAGCACTATTCGTTCGTGCTCTAGTGCATTTTTATCTGTTGCAAATTTATGGTAGCATCCCCTATATTACAGGAACCAATTATGAAATTAATAGAAAAGTTACGCGTAGCGCTGCGGATGAAGTATATGCAGCAATCGCGAAGGATTTAGAAAGTGCCAGTTCTAGATTGCCTGAAAATTATAGTTCTTCGGATCGTGCCAAACCCAATAAAATGGTGGCCAAAGCCATGCTGGCGAGAGTATAT
The DNA here is from genome assembly GCF_021608205.1 of Flavobacterium sp. K77. Taxonomy (NCBI): domain Bacteria; kingdom Pseudomonadati; phylum Bacteroidota; class Flavobacteriia; order Flavobacteriales; family Flavobacteriaceae; genus Flavobacterium; species Flavobacterium sp. K77. Next base: position 8,872 of record NZ_JAKIHO010000010.1, read on the forward strand.
TTATACATGAATAAAAATACAGAAGCAGCAAATGAAGCAACTACTGTTATCAATAGTCCGCTTTATGCCTGGGAAACGGATTTAAACAAGATTTTTCTAAGAAATAGTAAAACTACTATTTGGCAATTAGCATCAGCTACAGCGGTACGAAATAGTAATGAAGGTACAACTTTTATTTTCGTATCTGGACCGCCACCAGTTTGTGCACTTCGTACCGATTTTATGAGTGCTTTTGAAACAGGTGACCAACGCAAAGTGAATTGGACAAAGTCAGTTACCACCGGACTAAATACTTGGTATCATCCTAATAAATACAAACTGCGCACCGCAACAACAAGTTCGCAGGAATATTCTATTGTGTTGCGCTTAGCATAACAATATTTAATCAGAGCCGAAGCAAGAGCAAAACTAGGCGATTTAGCAGGCGCAAAAGAGGATTTAAATAAGATAAGAACGACCGCCGGTTTACCAATAATTACCTCAACTATTGCCACTGAAATTTTAACTGAAATTCAAAAACAACGCAGATTTGAGTTTTTTACGGAACACGGTCATCGATTTTTTGATTTAAAGCGCACTGGAACAGTCGATGAAGTACTAGCTGTTTCAAAACTAGGCTGGAACAGTTCCGATATTTTGTGGCCTATCCCAGAGCTAGAATTGAACGCAAATCCTAATTTACAACCACAAAACACAGGTTATTAAAGTCATGAAGCTATTAAAAAACAGTAGTACTATCGTTTTCAGTTATTCTTGTAAAAAAACAATTTTGACAATTTGGATAGTAATATCCTGCTCTATCTACGGGCAGGATAATTCCAAAAAGAATATTGCTGTAGCAGAGTATGAAAAGTGGGGTAAATTAGAAAACAGAGCTATTTCCCAGAAAGGAAACTGGATATCATTTGATATGCAGTACAGCAATGGTTCAGATACACTCTTTGTAAAACATACCCAGAAAAATATTAGATTTAGTTTTCCACTAGGAACACAAGGCAAATTTGGTGGTGAAATTGCATTTGGTGCCTTTCAAGGAGATAAAGTAATAGTAACTAACTTAGAAAGTAGTGAAAGTACTGTTATAGCGAATAGTGCTGCTTTTGAATTTGCCAAAAGCGGGAAAATTATCGTGAGCTATTCCAATGATGAGGAATTGATAGTAAGGACCATAAAAAACAAAGAAATCAACCGTGTTCCAAATGTAGCAGAATACCAATTGGATCAGCTTAATAATATCCTACTTTATCTCACTAGCCATGAAGGGAAAGGTAGTTTCGGAACAATAAATCTTAATACAAACAAAAAAACTGAATATCACACAACGCAAAACAAATTATCTGTTCTGACATTAGCAGAATATGGAAAAGGTGTTTTTTGGCTCGAAGAGGGAATCAACGGGAAATACACAAAACTGAACTTCTACAAAAACCAAGATAACACCATTCAAACCTTTGAACCAAAATCATTCTTAAATTTTCCAGAAAAGCATGAAATTGTTACCACAAAATCTTTTAAAATTTCAAGTGATGGTAAAAGAGTTTTTTTTGGAATCGCAAAACTTAAAGAAGAGGCAACACCAAAAAAAGACGATGTTGAGGTTTGGGATACAGAAGATTTATGGATTTATCCAAAAGCAAGTAGGGAAAACTTAGAAGGGTACACCACTTTATCGGTTTGGTTTATTGAAGAAAAGCGCTGGAATACGATTACAAATAAAGAACTTCCTTTTGTACAGCTTAACGGCAGTAAATCAGTTGCATTACTTTACAATCCAACTGCATATGCTCCTCATTTTAAACGCTATGGTGAGGTTGACTATTTCTTGTACAATCTAGCTGATGGTAGCAAAAAGCTATTTTTAGAAAAACAACCTGGCGAAAATTACTTATTGTCTTTTTCTCCAAATGGAGCGTACATATGCTATTTTAAAGATAAAAACTGGTGGCTGTACAATATAAAAACACAATCTACCGTGTCAATTGTGCCACCTGCAGGTTCCGAATGGGTCTCAAATGATTTAAAGTACATAACAAGACCACATATTTTTGGAATGAAAGGATGGAGTAATGATGGAGAATACCTTTTGGTACAAGATGAATTCGATGTCTATCAATTTGACATCAAAACAAATAAACTAAATCGCATTACTAACGGACGAGAAAGCGGTACTTACTTCACTGTAGATGGTTCAAATATCAAGCAAATAGGGAATGATAATTACAATGGCTGGGCACTAACTGAAATTAATTCAGCTAATGATTTAATTGTTTCAGCAAGAAATGCGACCACCAAAGCACAACAATTCAAATTAGTTTCTACATCCAACACTTTAATTCCACTAGCAAATAATACTACAAAATCAGATGAATTGCGTAGAGCCAATAATGAAGTCTATGTCTATCGAGAACAATCGCATAATGAGTCTCCAAGAATTGTATCATTTAAAAACGGTATGAATAAGGTTCTGTTTGAAAGCAATACCCATGATAAAAACTTTAATCAAGGAAAGGTAGAACTAATTTCATTTACGAATTCAAAAGGAGATAAATTGCAAGGATTATTATATTATCCAGTAAATTATGAAGTAGGTAAAAAATATCCGATGATAATCAATGTGTACTCGCAAATAACAAACTCATTGCACGAATATTGCATTCCGACTTTGTACAACGACACCGGCTTTAATGTGAAACATTTTGTGCAACAGAATTATTTTGTTCTATTGCCTGATGTGAAATATTATGAAGGAGAAACGGGAAATAGTGCACTAGATTGTGTTGTTGCTGCATACAATGCTGTTGTTAAAACAGGAATGATCGACTCCAAACGAATTGGTTTAATAGGGCATTCTTTCGGAGGTTATGAAACAAATTATATTATTACAAAATCGAATATTTTCGCAGCTGCAGTATCGGGTGCAGCAATTTCAGACATGGTAAGTTGGTATTTTAGTAACTCAAAAAGTCTCAATATTCCGGAATTATGGCGAAGTGAATCGCAACAATGGAGAATAGGAAAATCTATTTTTGAAGACAAAGAGCTATATCTAAAAAATTCACCGATACTTTATGCAAATAATGTCACTACACCATTACTGTCTTGGGTTGGGAAAATGGAGACTAATTTACCCTACGAACAGAGCTTACTTTTTTATAATGCATTGAGGAGAGCCAAGAAAAAGAATGTTTTATTGGTTTATCCCAAAGATCAGCATGTAATTGTAATCAAGGAGAATAAAATGGACCTTACAAATCGAATTACCGATTGGTTTGACAGATATCTAAAAGACTAAAAATAAATAAGTGCAGTTTGAATAAACTGCACTTATTCGTTAATCTACGGATTAACAGTTCTAAAAAGCGGCGTAGAACAAGTCGTTTCGCTATCTTTATCGAATACTTGTGAAGAACCACTCATACAAAAAGCATTTCCGGTTACATCACAATCTACGTTTACCAGTTTACAACTAGAAGGTAGTGGTGAATGGATATAACCATTAATAATTGCAGTAGCCGTTTGGCTTTCTTTAGCGGTACTAGTGGTTACAGCAGCAGCACTAGCCAATGAGAATGCTACCATTGGAAGCACCATCAATTTTAAAAAATCTGTTTTCATAATAAAAAAATTAATAATTATTATTTGGATCTACTCTTTTCTACAGGTTTTCGATCTTACCCCTGATACTGGCCAGTATATCTTTCATTTTATTTTTTCAGTTGCTTTAGGATAGGTGCTCCAAATGTATATTTGACAATTTGATGTCCTACTATTGCATAAAGAGCTTTCTCAGTTATTAATAAATCACTCATTTTCATTTTGTTTTCATGGTAGATATAAAAACTGAATAAATAGGTTTTATTGGTAATATTATAAACATCAACTATTGAGGCATAGCTCCAATTCTTTTCACTTTCATAACGACCACGAAGCCCTGATTGATTAAACAAAAGTTGATTAAAGGCCACACTTCTTAAATTAACAGTATACGGCGGAGCTGCAAGTTTGCTATCTCCTGATTTTCTGATTCGGACTACTTTTAATTTAGCTTTAGTAGTAGTATCAATAGTTTTAACCCGATGCACAAGTTGCAAAGCTGTATCAGCTACAATAAATTGATTCCGATAAAAATAAGTGTATACGATTTTGTTTAAACCCTCACTATAAGTCATAGTTCCGTCCGTGTCAAAAACACCGTCTATTTGTTTTTGTAATAAATGCTTTTGCTTTTTAATTTTTAAAGAATCATTTAAAGATATGGTTCCCAATATATTTTCGTAAGTACCTAATTGTTGCCCTCTAAATACACAAAGAGTAGAATCAATTGGTTGTAATATAGTGAAGTAAGGTTTCTTGCTAACCCAAATGGTAGCTTTCCAATCAGAAACTAAGCCCCTGTAAATTATAGGAATGGAACCGTCGTATAGAAAAAAATGAGTACCCATAATTTTTGTTTTAACGGCTCTAAAAGGTAAATTATCTTTTGTAAGTGAAATAGTATATTGTTTTTTATATTGCAATGTGCTGTCAAATTCAATGATTGTTAATGGAGAAATGGTATTTCCTAAATAGATCTTTCCATCAAATTGTCCAGCAAAATAAAATCCATAGTTATTTAAGTTTTTTGTTAAAGTCCTTGATGCAACGTTAGGAGTAAATCGACGAATAAATGGATTTTGCTTCTGCATAGTATTCTCTGAAGATAGAAATAAAAAAACTACAAAAAGTACACTTGATACTACGATTAAGAATATTGAGATAATCCTTTTTTTCTCAAATTGATGAAGCAACACACCACAACTACCTATAACAATAAAAAAAAGATTAAAAATCAAATGTTCAGTCCATCCAAGCTTTTCTAAAATTCCACCACAAGAGCAGGGAATAAACGAACTGAAATTTAAAATCAAAATAATATAAGTAGTAAAAATAGCCATTAAGCCCACCGATAAACAAAGGGCCATTATTCGGTATACGCGCACTGATAAAGCAAAGACTAGTCCCAATTCAACAAAAATTACTAGAAAAGAGATACTTGTTGAATAAGCACTTAAAAGTGGAGATTGGCCTAATTGAGTTTGAAAGTTTTCAAAATCAATTAGTTTACTGATCGAAGCATAGGTAAATAAAACGATATAAAGGAAGCAAACGATCTCTAGAAATACTTTTTGTAATTTAAAATTCAGTTTCATAGTACTTTATTTTAAAGCAAAATTCTGAATTATAAAATAATTAGAGTTGTCTTTTCAGGAGTAAGAGATAGTCAAAAGGAAGAAACCTAATTTTCATCTGTTGGATGAAAACTGATGTCATTTCGCTTTAATTCGTTTGGAGAAAAACCAAATTGTTTTTTAAATGATTTTGAGAAATTTGGATAATTGTTAAAACCATTCATGATAGATATATTTTTTAATGGTATTCCGGTATGTTCAATCATGAAGTAAGCCCTTTTGAGTCGCTCAATATTATAAAAATGGTAAATACTAGTTTTGAAAAAATGCCGAAAACCATCTTTTAATTTATGTTCATTGGTACCAAATTTAGATGAAAGTACTTTTAAAGGAGGAAGTGGTTCCTCAAGGTGCGCTAATATATAATCGTAAAGTTTTTGAATTAATTGTGCATCGGCTTTTCGAGTTTTAATATATCTTTCTTTTTCAGAGCTATATAATATCGGTTTGTAAGAATCGTGACGTTCGGGAGTCGCCAGATTTATTACGATTTCGGAACGATTTACTAATTGTAATATTGTACTGGCAACTGCAATTGGTAAATAATTTTTGGTTATAAAATGTAGTGTAACAGTAGTATTAAAAGTATTACTTTTCTTAGTTACTTCTTCAAGTTGTTTAAAAGAAACATCAGAAATAATATCTCTCAAAGATAGGTTCAAAAGCTCATATTCTGAATAGCCTAAAAAGGTTGTAACTTCGGGGGTAAAATTTTTAATAAAAAAAGAGGAATCTAAAACTATAGAGCTTAAAGGTTTAAATTGCTGTGTCTTATGTGTATTTACGTATCCTATTTGAAAAACTGACTCTTTCATTTCTTCTGCAACCATATTAATTAAAACAACTAGCGTTTCCAATTCTTCATCATTAGAACTTAAAGGAATTCGAGAGTTGAAATTACCGCGTGCCATTTCAAATAGCATTTGATGAATTGTAACAAGTCGCTCGTTGTTGTGTGTTTTGTTCATTAGATTCAACTTTTAATTCTTTTTTCTAAAATTCCGTTAAACAAACCCTCTAAGGTAAATTAAAGCATCTTCTTCTTTTGTAAAAATTTGAGTAGGTACAGAAGGTTTACTAATTTCTACATAAAAAGTACTAATTATAAGCGATACTTTTTCATGTACAAGAAGTGCAACTGCTTGTGTTAAAATAGAACCTGACTGTGCTAAATGATCTCTTCCAGCTTTATCACTATCAACAACACCCCTGATATCACACAAAATTGGATATGTTGATTCGTTTTGAAAATGGATTCGATCCGAAACTACGCTTTTAGCTACCCTCAAATTAATTGTAGTATTGGGTTTGTATTCAAAAAAGAGAATGCCTTTAGAAATCCAGAACTTGGCAAAATCATTCTCATAAATGTCATGTGCTGCAATCATGTTTTATGGATTATATTTTTTTAACTTAACAAAAATATAAACATCTGTTAATAAGTCACTTGCCAATTTGGGATTATTTGTTACAATTTAGATGTTTTGGTTGTCAATTCAGTACTTTGACTTGTTATATTGGGAGTATTGAGCTATTAGATGAAATAACTTTAAATTATTATGATGAATTTTAGGATCCTAATTTTTAAAACAACTTAAACAATTTAAAAATGGCAAAAATCAAGCACAATAATTTCATTGATATAGTCGATGAGGTTTTATCAGGAGCAAAAAACGAGGGTGTTTTACATCTCTATGCAGAAGGCAAAATACTGACAGGTAGGACAATCCAAATTAAGGGAAAGGAAATGTTTCATTTTGGTACAACAGGGTACTTGGGCCTTGAACAAGACATTCGGTTAAAAAAGGCCGCAATAGCCGCCATAAACAATTACGGTACGCAATTTCCACTTTCAAAGTCATATATTTCGCATCCGCTTTATAATGAGCTAGAGCAAAAAATAGAGCTAATGTATGGAATACCACCAATAATAACAAAGAACAGTACATTAGGACATTTAGCGGTTATTCCGACATTGATAAGAGATGAAGATGCTGTAATAATGGATCATCAAGTACATTGGAGTGTACAAAATGCTTGTCAGCTTTTAAAGCTACGTGGAATTCCAGTAGAAATGATCAGACATAGCAGTTTGGAAATGTTAGAAGATAAAATCAAACAATTAACTACCAAATGCAATAAAATCTGGTACATGGCGGATGGTGTATATTCCATGTTTGGTGACTATGCGCCGATACCAGAATTATTGGCTTTGATTCAAAAATATCCTCAGCTCAATCTCTATTTTGACGATGTTCATGGTATGAGTTGGCGAGGTAAAAATGGAACTGGTTTCATTTTTGATGCAATAAAAGAACTTCCTGAAAATTGCATTGTAGTGAGTACACTGAGTAAAACCTTCGGAGCCAGTGGTGCGACGGTATTTTGTAGAAATCAGAAACTGAGGGATAAAATTAGAAATTTTGGAGGACCATTAACCTTTTCCGCTCAGTTAGAACCTGCATCTGTAGCTGCTGCAATTGCTTCGGCAGACATTCATTTATCTCCTGAAATAGAATTGAAACAAAAAGATCTTGCTGAAAAAATCGATTATTTTAACCAGTTGTTATCGAATAGAAATCTCCCCATAATTTCAAAAAATGATTCGCCAGTATTTTTTTGGGCATGGGTACGCCTATAACAGCTTATAAGTTTATACATCGCTTATTTAAAGAAGGATTTTTTCTCAACTTGGGGATTTATCCAGCAGTTCCAATCAAAAACACGGGAATCAGAATAACATTATCGAGTCACAATCAGTTGGAAGATATTACTGCATTGGCTGAGGCGATGGATTACCATTTTCCCAGAGCTTTGGAAGAAACAAATAATAGTGAAATCAAAATCAGACAGGCTTTTGGAATGAATAATAAAAAATCAGAAAATATTTTAGAGTCACAAGATCGAGTGCTATTTATCGAAGAAAATAATACCATTCAAAATATTGAAAAATCAGAATGGAATCAATACATGGGAAAACAAAATATTTTCGATTGGGAAGGATTAGTTTATTTAGAAAAAGCATTTAGTCAACATCCAGATCCTACCAACCAATGGGATTTTTATTATTTCACTATCAAAGACAACACAGGTATCGTGGTATTAATGACCTTTTTTACCTATGGACTTTGGAAAGATGATATGTTAGCTACTGAATCGGTTTCCATTCATTTGGAAGAAATAAGAAAGACCAATCCTTTATACCTCACATCAAGAGTATTGGGTATGGGATCTCTTTTTACCGAAGGAGAACATTGCTTTATCAATCAGCAACATCCTTTGGCAGAAAAAGCATTGAAACTTTTATTAGATAATGTGGAACGAAAATACAATGAGTTAAATGCAGACATGCTAGTATTAAGAGATTTCGAAAAAGACAATAGCTACAACAAAATAATAGTAGATCAAGGTTATTTCAAAATAGAAATGCCGGAATCCTGTATAATTGAAAACAAAGTTTGGCATTCACAAGAAGAGTTTACAAAAACATTATCGATGCGGTCCCGTAAGCATTTCAATAAAGATATAGAGCCTTATGAGAGGTATTATGATGTTGTAATAACAGATAAATTGAATAAAACAGAAATAGCAAGAGCTTATCAACTCTACAACAATGTAAAAGACAATAACTACGCCATCAATACATTTCGATATACGCAAGAAATTTTCGAAAGCATGAATGACAGTCCAAATTGGGAGTTTATAATACTAGCTCTGAAAGCAGAACCCAAAAATCCATTTGTTGGTATTATGTTTTGCTACAAAAATAACAATTATACCTATGTACCTGAATTAGTAGGTATGGATTATAAATGGGTAAAAGAATACCAACTGTACAGACAATTGTTGTTTCAAACTATAAAAAGAGCAAATGAGTTACAGTTTCAAAAGATAGATTTTGGCGTATCAGCTTCATTTGAAAAGAGAAAAGTAGGAGCTAAGGTAATTCCAAAAGTAGCTTATGTTCAGGCAAGAGACAATTACGCCATGGAATTAATGAATACTTTGCAAAACGATTACAAATCAATTGCAAAATGATGAAAGTAAATTAACAACTAATATTGAATAAGATGTTTAAAAAAGCAATTGAATCATTTGATGTTATCTGTAATGAAATCTTAGAAGCAAACGAAACAATGCAAAATAAGGCTTGTAATGGAATTATATTGTGTAATAAAACCTTAACGAACTTAAAAGAGATAGTTGAAAAAAATGATTTTAACACCGTCCCAGAAGAGATAGAATTTTTTAAAAATACCAAACCCGTTCCAATGAGTTTTTTGATCTATTTTACTGAGGTGCATTCTTGCGAATTAAGAATGCCAAAAGCTGGTAACGCATATAAAGTCCAATTTCTCCAAAAAGAATTGCGAAAAATCAATAAGTTCTTTTACAGAAATGCTGATTTTGTGCATTATATGGAACAAGGATACAGTTATATGGATCATCAATTTTTTACTCGAAACCATCGGGATAATTTCCCATTTACACCTATGACTGATTATTACCAATTTCCGGAATTTTCAACATCTCAAGACATGCTATGGGCAAAAGTAAAAGCCATGTATCGATTTATTCATTATATCAGACAAGCACTAAAAAGGCTAAAGGTGGACGATTGTGATATTTTTGAAGAAAAAAAGCATAAAGTATTGGTATGGACAGGACCAAAGACAGCTTTGACGGAATTAATTTATGCCTTATTTGTCAATGGAACAATCAATCATGGTGCTGCAGATATTAATACGATAACAGCATCCTTTGAAGATTTTTTTAATATCAAACTAGATAACATCTATAAGACCTACAGCGAAATCAAAGCCCGTAAAAGTAGTAAGACAAAATTTCTGGAAGAACTAACGCTAAACCTACAACAAAAAATGTCCAGAGAAGACCAGGAGTAAAGTTGTAATTACGAAAATAAACTAGCAGTAAATCCTAATTTAAGGGGATTTGCTGCTTTTTTTTTTAGAAGCAATCAAATGATAAATCTTCGTAGAATGTAATTTTAGTTTTTTCGTACTACGAAAGCTATTGGGTAAAAATCCAATATAAGTTGCTTTGTTTTCTAAAAAAAATCAGCAAAAACTGATCTCTTCTAAAACAGAGATCATGATCGATATCATTTTTCATGATACAATCACTCAAAAAATTGAAACCTCATATTGAATAATTTAAATCGAATAAGAAATTATCATTTAAATGAGATTTTTTTTCCTTAAAACACACGTTTAAAGGGTTTTAAATGTTAAATTTTTACAGTACTACGAAAGCCATTGGGATAAAATGAAAAAAAAGCAACTGAATTTTGTGTCAGCATTTTAAACAGTACCTATATCTGGAAGAGGTGCTAAACACTTCGTATTAAACCTAAATTTTTGTTTATGAATATCGACAGAATAGAATTGATAGCTTGGATGGAGCGAATCATGGAACGATTTGACATACTTATGGAATTGGCAAATGGGGCTAAAAATCAACGTGCAATTATTGACGGAGAAGAGTTGTTGGACAATCAGGATATTTTACAAATGCTGAAGATAAGTCCAAGGTCCTTACAACGTTACCGTTCTTCGGGGAAGTTGCCTTATTATACAATTAGTGGGAAAATCTATTATAAGCTCTCAGATGTTCATCAATTTATACGCGATAGTTTTAATTCCCCTCTAAAAAATCCAAAGACATTGTAAGACATGTTGTTCCAATCATTGCCAATTCTAAAATCCGTCTAATTTACCTAGCTATTTTCGATTGAATTAATTTTTAAACGAAAAACAAATGAAGAAAGATGTACAAGAAGAGATTAAAAAAGAAAATTGTTTTTCTGAAGAAGCAAAGACAGATAATACTAAAAATATATCCCAAGATCAAGTAATGATCGATCCTATTGAATTGCCTATTAGCATACAAAAGAAAGATGAAAAACATTTTCAGCGCGTGGACAAACAAGGGGATTTATTCTCAGATTATTTTTCTGATTTTAAAAAATAACATAATTCTACAAGTATTTCTGTAGAGCAGAAAACAATGTAAAAATTACTCATTTCTGAAAGGAGTAATTGAAAAATAGCTCAAAAATTAATATCAACTTTTAAAATCTAAATATTATGGAATCAACAAACAGCACAACCGAAACAGCAGACAACCGCTACCAGTTAGAACAAATTGATTGGAAAGCAATGGCTAATCTGGGATTAACAAAAGAACGACTTGAAAAAATGAATGTCCTTGAACCTTTGCTGAAAGGGTATAAAACGAATGAATTAGTTCCTATCACTCTTGATTTAGGTACTTCAATCACTAAAATGGACGCTAGGCTTTCACTACAAGTAAAAGAAGATGGTCAAGTAGTTATGGCAATTCACGGAATTCGAAAAGAACCTCAATTGCATTTTAAATTCTTTGGTCATGAATTTACAAAGGAAGACAAAGATAATTTGCTTAAAAATGGAAATATGGGCAGAGTGGTTGACTTGACAAACCCGAAAACTGGAGAAACAATTCCATCAATTATAAGCATTGACAAATTAACTAATGAGCTGATTGCGCTACGTACAACACTTATCAAAATTCCAGAAGAAATCAAAGGCATTAAGCTTGATGACCAACAAAAAATGACTTTATCAGAGGGAAAAGCATTGTATTTAGAAGGTATGATTTCAAAAAAAGGAGAGCCTTTTAATGCTTCAGTTCAGTTTAATGCCGACAAGCGATATGTTGAGTTTTTGTTCGATAGAGGAAGTACCAACAAGCAAACAGAAAAGCAAGATCTTCAAGCTCCAAAAGCTTTTCGAGGGAAAGAATTGGATACTTCAGAATATGAAAAATTCAAAGAAGGACAGACGGTATATGTAAGCGGATTACTTGACAAGAAGGGAAAAGAATACCAAGGATATATCACATTCGATAAAAATACTGGAAAAACAGGCTTTTCTTTTGACAATCCCACTAAACTAAAAGAGAAAGCACAACCTAGAGAAGAGAGTAAAACACAGGTTGCAGTTAATTCCGAAGGTAAAACCAACGAGACGACTAAGCAAATTAAAGAGCCTTTGAAAAGCAAGCAGAATAATCCTGATAATACAAAACAGCAAGAACAGCAGGAGAAACCCAAAGTAGCTGCTAAATCTAAAGGTAGAAAAATGTAATTACCCTAAAGACTTGTTCAGATGAAAGTAGTAATTGCAGAAAAACCAAGTGTTGCTCGGGAGATTGCTCTCTTGTTAGGAGCTACAGAAAAGAAGGAAGGTTACTTGATGGGAAATGAGTATCAGGTAACCTGGGCGTTAGGGCATTTAGTGTCTTTAGCCATGCCGGAAGATTATGGAATTAGTGGGTTTCAAAGAGAGGCTTTGCCTATACTGCCTAATACATTCTTATTGACAGTACGTAAAGTAAAAAAAGATAAGACATATATTCGTGATCTTGGAGCATTAAAACAACTGAATACTATTGATCAATTATTTAAGCAGTGCGATAGTATCATTGTGGCTACCGATGCTGGAAGAGAGGGCGAGCTTATTTTTCGGTACATCTATGAGTATTTAAACTGCTCTAAACCTTTCGAACGATTATGGATTAGTTCGTTAACCGAAAAGGCAATTATTAAAGGATTTGAGAATCTAAAATCGGGAAAAGACTTTGATAGTTTATATGATGCCGGAGTAGGAAGGAGTCGTGCAGATTGGTTAGTAGGAATCAATGCTTCGCAAGCACTTACAGTTGCGAGTGGTAGTGGTGTTTTTTCGTTGGGTCGGGTTCAAACTCCAACATTAGCATTAATTTGCAAGCGTTTTTTAGAAAACCAAACATTCAAAATTGAAGACTATTGGCAAATTGAATTAGAGCATAATAAAGAATACGTTGATTTTAAAAGTCTTTCCACTCTTAGATGGGATGATGGTAAAAAGGCCGAATATGTACTGAAAACGTTACATAAGCATGGAAAGGCTTCAGTAATTGACACAGAAACCAAAACAGTTAGTGAGCAGCCACCATTATTATTTGATCTAACCGCTTTGCAGAAGGAAGCTAACACAAGGTTAAGTCTAACGGCTGAGGAAACGCTCAATATTGCTCAAAGTCTTTATGAGAAGAAATTCATAAGTTACCCACGTACTGGGAGTAAATTTATTCCTGAAGACATGTGGGAAGAAATTCATAAGTTGATAAGGATAACGGAAGAGCTGGAGAAATTCAAAAATATAGTTGCTAAAATGAAATTGAACCGTTTGAATAAACGAATCGTCGACGATTTAAAAGTGACCGATCATCATGGAATATTGATAACAGATAAAATACCATCCGCTTTATCAGCCAAGGAAAAAGCAATTTACGAAATGATTGTCTATCGATTATTAGAGTCCGTTTCTCCGGTTTGTACTAAAGAGATAACGAACATTGTACTTCAGGTGGCACACTATGATTTTGGATTAAAAGGAATCAAAATTCTAGATGCCGGTTGGAGAGTTATCAAAGGTGATTTTAGCGATGAAGATAAGGATCCAATTCAAGAATTACCAACTCTAAAAATTGGTGATGAAGTAAAGATTAAGACAGCAAAAATAGTAGCTAAGAAAACCAAACCACCAGTTATTTACACGGAAGCAAGTTTGTTATCTGCAATGGAGAAAGCAGGGCATCAGATTGAAAACGAGCAGGAACGTAAAATAGTACAAGCGGTAGGAATTGGTACCCCTGCCACTAGAGCAGCCATTATTGAAACACTTTTTAAAAGGGAATATGTCACACGTGATAAGAAATTACTGCTTCCGACAGAAAAAGGACTAAAGGTCTATGAATTGGTAAAAGATAAAAATATAGCCGATGTAGAATTGACTGCAAAATGGGAACTAGCTTTGCAAAAAATAGAGAATAAGGAATCGAATTTAGTAACCTTTCAGAAAGACATAGAAATTTTTACAAAGTCTTTAACTCAAGAAATACTTGATTTAGTAATAGAAGTAGAGCGACAACCTGAACTTATTTGTCCAAAATGTAAGGTCCAAAAATTGATTATTCGGGACAAGTTGGTAAAATGCAAGGAGGAAAGCTGTAATTGGGTACAGTTCAGAAATATATGTGGCATGCAACTCAGTCTTGTGGATTTAGAGGACCTGATAACTAAAGGAAAGACCAATCTCTTAAAAGGGCTGATAAGTAAATCAGGTAAGAAATTCGATGCTTTTATAGCTATGGATGAAGGAGGTGATACTTCTTTCATTTTTCCTCAAAAGAAGAAAGGAAAATAAAGTGGTTGACTGATTTCTGGTTACTTTTTACCAAAAAGTGACTATTACTATATCTGCAATTTTTGCAGAAGAAGATGAATCTAAGAGATTTGAGTACCAACTCAAATTATTACAAGGAAGGCTTTAAGTAGGATAGGGCTGGAATGCAGTGGAGCGTAGGCACGGAGCGCAACGCAATGAAGCTTTATTCTACTTATATATGCCTGACCGAAAGCAAGGAATGAACGTGCGGAGCTGAGGAATGAAACAGCCAAAAAAAACAGCTGCTTAATTTTAAGCTGCTGTTTTTTTTATGGGCTGTGAAGTGCCTGCGAAGGGTAGGTATGCAAAAAAACAGATTTTGTTTACACTATAATCATTATGGCATACTGACGGGAGCAGCCGAACGGAGCAAGGTGAATTACTGGAGTGAGACGGATTTTAAAACTAGCTCTAATAAATAAAAGCCTTTTCCATCATTTCCAACTCTGCTCTAGAAATTCCTATTTCTTTGGCTACCGTTTTCCAGTTTGTTGTAACTTTAAGGATTTCTTGAATTATGGCTTCCATTTGTAAAGTATTCAATCTAAAATACTCCCCAACACTTTTAGCCAATTCAAAATCCATTACATTGTTATCCGTATCAATATTAAGAGCCAAACCCTCTTTGTCTATTGATGGGTTAAGGTCGTAAGCTGGGGAGAGTATCCAGCCTTCTTTGGTTAATATAAACCCATGGTTTCGCAAATGGTCATCGGTGTTAGAAATGGCTATGTTAAAGACGATTCTACGCCATAGTTGGTGAAGATTCTGTTGTACGTTTGCTCCTTGATTACTGATGAATTCGGCAATATCTAAATAACTTGCGGGATTGTCTCTTATAGTATCTTCATTGTTGCCTGTCATAGTCATAGCCGAAGCAAAATGAATTCTTTCATCGTTCTCCCTGTCAAAACGTTTGGTAAAGAAAGTATGATGACTGCCCATGATTTTTTCTATACGACAGGGTGCCATGTTGATTCCTGCATTGATAGCCAATTTGTAAGCTAAAAATTCCCAAGATGCTTTGTCCACAGTATCTGTCTTGGAGGGGAATTTAGCAATCCAAAGACTTTTGTCATTGTCTAAAATATTGGCTTTGGGTCTTGCTCCACCTAATGAAGATCCAGGTGCCATAAGAACCGATAACCATTTATTGACATCTTCATTATTGTTGTCATTTTCGAAATTAGCTGCTGCATTTTGGAGTTCTCGAATAGAGGACCAGGGCGGGGTAGAAGTGTTTTTATTGTTATCTAAAAAATCACCATTCGGGTCGGTTTTAAATCGTAATGCTCCCATACGACTTTCATCATATACACCTAATAGAAAATCAAGATCATATAGTGTTTTTGGTTTTTCGTTCCTTTCTCTAGCAAGCTGCGCTTCTCGACGTTTCATTAAGGTGCGTCCCCAAGTATCAGGCATACTGTCTAAAAAAATGCCAAAGTTTTCTTTTTGGTTCGGGTATTGTGGACCACCATATAATTGGATGTCTGGATCCAAAAGGAATTTTTGTTCTGTTTTGAGCCAGTTCCTGTCGTATTCAAAACTAAATGCTTTTTTTCCTTTAGCTTGTTGTGCAGATAAGACACCTATTAATTTAGGTTCCTGCATTTCTTGCCAATGGGCGTAAACGTAGATGTCGGTTTTACTTTGTGACATGTTGTGTGTTTTGAATAAGTGATCTGTTTAATTTGGATCTAGCAAGGGATTACTTTAATAGTTCAAGATCTTGAAGTTTTCTTCCTAGTTCGTCGTCAGCAGCTATTTTTAAAAAATCGTCTTGCAAACCGAGTACTCTCAGAACATTAAAATAGGCACCTATTGCCACACTAGAGTTTCCTTTTTCTATTTGGTATAAAGTGGTTCTAGCAATATCGGCTCTTTCAGCAATTTGTAATGCAGTGAGCTTTCTTCTTTTTCGAGCCAATTTAATATTCTCACCCATTTGCTCTAAAAGGAGTTGGTGTTTAGGGAATAAGACTTGCTTTTTTGCACTCATATTAAAATGTTCATTAATATGAACAAAAATAGCTAATATGTACATAATAACAAACATTTAATAAAGGTTTATTCTATTTAAGGCCATTTATTTCAACCCTCTTGCACCAAGTGTTGTAAATCTGGATCGTTTTTAATGCGTTCCAATTCACTTTCTATGATGAGAACAATATCACGCTTAATCTGTTTGTAATTAGCCTCAATTTCGATTTTCATATTATCTTGTCCGTTTTCGTCAACGAAAGGTAAAATAACGGGTATCTTTTTATAAGCCTTCGTTTCTGCCGCTACTTTTTCATTATCAACTACAATTTCAGAATGGAAAATTTTCTGTTCTATGCGTTGGTCAAAATTATCTGAAACAGCTCCCACAAACACCCCTTGAGTAAGCGTGGAGATTTTTGATGCTGGTATCAAACTGTCTAGTTGTGTAGATATAGAGGTTGATTTGTCATTTCGATTGATAGTTAAACTTTGGCGTTTCTGTAAAACTTTGCCAAACCGTTCGGATAAGCTTTTGGCTGTTTCTCCGACGACTTGACCACTAAAGATGTTACCCACCGTATTTTGAATGACCTTACTTTCCTTGTCACCATAATCACGTGTCAATTGCGAATAATCTTGAAATCCCAAACATACCGCTACTTTATTACTTCTAGCTGTGGCAATTAAGTTATCTAAGCCTCTAAAATAAATGGTTGGTAACTCATCTATTATCACAGAACTTTTTAATTTTCCTTTCTTATTGATTAGTTTTATAATTCTCGAATTGTACAAACCTAAGGCAGCAGAATAAATATTTTGTCGATCTGGATTGTTTCCCACGCAAAGAATTTTAGGTTCATCCGGATTATTGATGTCCAACGAAAAGTCATCTCCAGTCATTACCCAATAGAGTTGAGGCGAAATCATTCGAGACAAGGGAATTTTTGCGGAAGCGATTTGTCCTTGCAATTGATCTTGTGCGCCACCTTGCCAAGCATCCATGAATGGAGATAAATAATTTTCGAGATCAGGGTAGGAAGTAAGGATGGTAAAAACATCAACATATTTCTTGTTGAGCAATTCAATGGCATGTGGAAATGTACAATACTTTCCATTATCATAAATTTTTAAAAACCAGATTATAGCGGCTAGTAATATAATGGGAGATTCCACAAAGAAATCGCCTTGTTTTTGGATCCAACTGCGGTTAAGATTCAACATAATGGTATAGGCAGATTCATAGGCATCTGAGATGTCTGTCATAAAATCTGGATTGATGGGATTGCAACGATGACTTCTGCTAGGATCGTCAAAGTTGATAATATAGAATTTTGGTTTAACGGTATACTTGTCCGAATGTTTTAGTAAATGATTGTACGCAATGGTAGAAAGATCATCGAATTTGAAATCATAGATGTACATTGAAAATCCTTTTTCGATATGCTGCTTGATATAGTTATTTATAATGGCATAACTTTTTCCAGATCCTGGCGTTCCTAAAACTATGGAGGCTCGAAATGGATTTACTACATTAATCCAACCTTCATTCCATTTGCCTTTGTAATAAAATTTGGTTGGCAGATTAACGGAATATTCGTTTTGTATCAATTTGGTTTCTTGCATGAAGCTTTCATTTTCATTATTAAAAACATCGCTCATAAGATTGGTTCGTAGTATTCGACTGATCCAAACTCCAGCCAGCATTAACGATATATAGCCTGCTGAGGAAGTCGTGATGTATAACGAAATAGATAAATCAGCGGACAACTTAAGCAATGAAGTGTTCAAAAAGAAAAGTATAAATCCAGCGATTAAGGCAATAGCTATTTTAGACCAAGTAATTTTTTCGTTTTTGACTCCTTTTGTACCCAAGCAACTTAAGGCTAACAATACCAATGAAAAAATCTTAGTGTACAAAGTGTGAGAAAATAGACTTGCAGTCCGTTGAAAATTCCCTAGTATCTTGTTAATTATTTGTAGCGTCCAGCCCTTTTCTAAGAAAAAACTATAACAAAACCAGTAAAAGTGCATGATTACTAGAAGGATACTTACAGCGCGTATGAAAGCCATTATTTTGGCTAGTCCTCTTAGGTCGTCTTCTCCTTGCATAATTGAAAAGTTAAAAATGTAACGAGCGAAAGTAGATCGAACGTAAAAGAATCTAGGTCAATTGACTTTCGTTGGCATTGGTTGGCGATGGATGTCTAGCTAAACTATTTCTTGCCGCGCTGATTGTTATGTTTTGTCCTTTTCTTTATTTGATTAGCAAATATTTGTTCTTCATAATCTTCACCTTGAGTAATTGGTAATAAAGATCCAAGGCTTTCTATAAGTCCAAAGTCAGGTATAGAATGGGTTGAATAATTTCCATTAAGAAAATCAAAAAGTGCATGTGGTTTTTCTATTTCTGCTGTGGATTCATTTTTACTAGCTGTGGATGAAATTGTTTTGGTATGCTGTCTCTCATTTTGACCTTTTTGAGTCCCTCCATTTTTCCATAAATCATTAAAAACGTTGGCAGATAAATTTTTACTTAATTGGGATCCATTCCACACAGTGCGCGATTCATGGTCAATAAAAGTCATTCCGTAGATACGACCTTGATCATTTCTTCGAACAATTGTATTAACTCCTTGATCGACTAGTTGTTTATTAAAATCGGTTTCATTATTAGTGGTATGGATGGCAACCTCTATTGAATTTTTCAGGATTTCTTTAGATGGTTCTGTTTTCATTTTTACTTTCGATTGTTCGAAATGTTTTTGCAAACTATCCATACCAGCCTGTTTTCCAAAAAGAGAGGATTTAAACGGATTCGTTACCTTTTCTCCTTTTTCATTCAGAGCAAAATAAACAAGACCGTGCTTAGACTGACCGCGTAATTCACCCGTTATTTGCTCAGCAGTAATATTAAAAAGAGAAAGTAGTGCATTATAAGCTCCTAAACTTTGATACTGATAATACTTTGGCAGATGTCGAATTACCGATGCTATTTGACTTTTTACATTGGCTTCCCGGTAATCAACAGGTTTAAAAATTACTTCATTCGGATTTTGATTTTTTTCAGTTGCAGGAAGTAATTGATATTTTTGCTCCAATGCACGGCAAGCATTCATAGAACGTAATTTTTCATAGGAATCAGATAACTTTTTTCCGTAACGATCAACGCAGGTCGAAATGATATGAATGTGCGTTCGTTCGATATCGGTATGCTTAAAAATCACATAAGGCTGGTCTCCATAGCCCATCAGTTCCATATAATCTTGTGCGATTTTTTTAAAGTCTTCATCACTTACAGTATCTTTTGGATTTGGGTTAAGAGAAATATGCAAAACAGGTTTTTCTGTTCGCTTGTTTGCCATTAGATACGGTTCGAACGACCTATATAATTGGTTAACGGTAAATTGTCCATTGACTGCTTCTCTTATTTTATGAGTCGATAAAATTGATCCATTTTCCTGATCTACTTTAAGCTGGTTGTAAGAGAGTGCACCAATTATATTTGCTCCACGACCAATTTTTGCTATCATTTTTCTGCTTTTTTCAAATGTTTTACTTCGAACTCTTTCGTTAATTGCGTTATGGCACGACATAATTGAGCCAACTCGATCGTTTGTTTTTCTAATTTAAACAGATAGGCTGCGGCTTTCTTTTCAGAAAAATTCCGGTATAATATCTTGACAATTTGATTGTAATTAACACCAACAGCACGAAACTGACCGTACAAAGTGGTTAAGCGCATGTAATAATCCATTGCTGCTAGATCAACTTTTACCGTTTTTATTTGCTTTTCAAATAAGAGAGAGGTGATAAATAGCGCTTTATTATCCGCTCCCGAAGCTTCAAAAAGAGAAAGGAATTTAGCGTTTTCCTGGTCCGTTAATCGAAAAACATAACGGTGGATACTAGGATCCTTTTTAGGATTCCGACCGCCTTTGCGTTGCTTTTTGTCTTGTTGATTCTCCATCATCATTCTAATTTTAATTTTTTGAAAACCCCGACTTCGGAGGGAGTTTTAGCCCCGCCGCGGCGGGCAAGTTGTTTTGAGGCACGGCTTTCATTTCGAGTGCCTCAAAACACAACTTGCTCTGTTCTGGTGAACAGATAATCCGTCCGCCTGTCGGCGGAACAGATTTAATAAAGCAGGGAAAAACGGCTTTGAGCCGTTCCTGTTCTTATTCAAATATAGATTTGGGCCTTTCATTTTTTAATTTATTTACTTCTTTAACAAAGTAAATCATTGAATTTTAGAATGGTGTAGTAGTAAGTGTTGCCAAACAATGCCATGTAACGCCAATGCATTCCTTATTCTGAGATGGTTTGGAGTTACCAGCTTTCTTTGTTTCAAAGTTGTAAATAGATATATAAAAATGACTTTTTATCCAATTTCAAATACAAACATCAAAGTTTAGGAGTAAGCAAGTATTAAGTAGAATGGTAAGGTGTAAAACGATAAAGTTGTACAACTATACAACTATAAAAGCATAAAAGCAGTACTATAAATGAGTTTACCTATTACCAATAAACAAGGAATAGTTGTTCGAAATTGTATGAATATACAATTATAGATAAGTGCATATTTAAAGCAAATCAATAGGGCAGAACATTGTATAGAAATACAACAAGGCATACTGCTGTACAGCAAAACAATTTAGCAAATAGATAACTTTAAAATTATAAGTAATGGAAACAATAAATAAAACTTTAAAAATTAGTTTCTCTACCCAAAAGGGTGGAGTAGGGAAATCTACAATGACAACTTTGTTAGCTAGTGTGCTTCATTATCGATTGGGATTTAATGTACTGGTTTTGGACTGTGATTTTCCACAGCATAGTCTTGGCAATATGAGAGACAGAGATCTTAAAACGGTGATGCAAAATGAGTATCATAAGAGAGCGGCGATGAAGCAGTTTCAGTCGATTGATAAAAAAGCATTTCCTGTTATTCGTTGTAAGGCCGAGAATGCGCTAGAAAAAGCGTCAGAATATATAGATCAATCCAATAGTGATTGGGATATTATTTTGTTTGATCTTCCAGGAACTGCCAACTCCAAGGGCGTTCTGACCACATTAAAGGCAATGGACTTTATTTTTTCTCCTATTACAGCCGATCGCTTGGTAGTAGAAAGTACTTTGGGCTTTGCCAAAGCATTTTTGCAACTTCCAGAAACAGATGGAGGTAACAAGAACTTGAAATTTTGGTTGTTTTGGAATCAAGTGGATGGGAGGGAAAAGACTAGTTTGTACAAAGCCTATCAAAGTGTAATAGAAGAATTAGGCCTTTCTATAATGGAGTCAAGAATAATGGATAGTAAGCGTTTCCGCAAGGAAACGGATGATACTACTAATTATATTTTTAGATCTAGCCTGCTTCCTGCTGAGCCTAATTTGATGAAGATAACTAAGCTGGATCTTTTTGTAAATGAATTTCTCAAAATCATAAATCCTTAAATCCTTTCTACTATGGAATCTGATAAAAAGCGAAAAGGTTTTCAAAAACCAGTTGTAGATGAGGATTACCTTATGAATATTATGAGTGGAGATGAAGTGTTTAATAATGACAAAAACTCAAGTCAAAGTATCGAAGCTAAAGAAAATAAGCCGAAAGAGAAAATTCGTGTAAGTGCTACAAAGAAACGGAATTATGAAGAAGTATTTCTCACTAACAGATATCCGTCTGGTCGTAGTGGTAAAGTGGTGTACATAAGACCTGAATACCATGAACGACTCCTTCGAATTGTTCAATTGACAAGGGAAGAGAAAACAACATTGTATTCTTACATAGATAACATTTTAGAAAAGCATTTTAATGATTTTGGAACCGAAATCCAGGAATTTTTTAATGAGCGAAACAAGCCGATTTTTTAATCAATGTATAATACTAAATAGAATGGAAACTGTAATTGTAATTTGTCTACTCATCGTCATTTTCCTTTTAGCAAAGGATAAAATTGTCATTAAAAAATATCATAAGCAAAAGATAAAGGAAGAGAAAGTTAATTCAAGTCTACAGGATATTATGGGACAGCCTAAGCCTCAAAGAAGCCTTTCAGTGCCAAAGATATCCAATGACAGTCAAGTGCAAAAAGAGGATCATTTTAATGATAATTTTGATATAGAAATCGACGAAGATAAAGTCGAATTACAAATTCCACAAGAAGAGCTGGATGAAGTTTTTGTGAATGTACCTGATTTTGAGAATGAGGAGGAAGAATGGAATAGTTATGGAATTACCAATGGCGATAATGGTTTTGCCCAAGGGGTTACCTTTGAAGAGTTAAGCACTGTAAAAACGTTGTTAAAAAAAGAGAAAATGAGATCCTCTCAAAAGGAAACAGCAACAGTCCTACTTCAGAAAATACAAGGAACCGAATTATTCAATTTATTGGAAAATTCCATCGAAGATGCTTCTCAAAAAATAGCCAAGCTGTTAGACGGTACACTTTCTTCAGAGACGGATTCTGGTTCTTCTTTTATGCAGAAAAAAGATTTGGAGGATTTTGATATTGGGGAGTTTGTGTAGCTCCCAACATCTTTTAAATTATTTTAAATTCTGTTTATTCATAATGTACAATATAAAATTTTTAATTCATCTTCAAGAAATCAACTGAATAGTCGAATAGAACAAGTTAAACAATCGTAGAGATACCTTTTGATTATACGAAATATTTTTATAATGCTTCATTTTAATCTGACATTTCAAAATTATAGTGAGTGGGTACGCATTACGAATCCTTTTCATCTGTGGGAAATTGGAAAAGGGGAAAATTTTCTAAGTCGGATTTACTTAATACTTGTGAACAAACTCCATGGATATAGGCACTGATCCATATTTTTCCTTCATCGGAATTCAAAGAATTAATTAAAGAATTTAAATATTTTTGAGGAACAGTTATTTTATAAATACAATCACTATGTACTATCGAGCCCGACTTGATAACAGCAAATCTTCCAACAATTCGTTTTCCAACACGACACATTAAAACATCTCCTTTTTTAGCCATAACATCTATTAAATCATCATTTTTAGATTTTTTAAAGTATAATTTATCATTATTATATTTGAAGTCTGTTGAATGAAAATATTTAGTATTACTTAATCTAAGTTGTTTATATGAGTACTTACCTCTTCGTATTTTTGCTCCAATATCATTTAATGTTTTTAATTTAGTAGAGATAAGAGTAATTTTATTATAAAAATGGTAGTCCATTCTCTCTATCAAATCTGTATTCTCAACTATTATTTCGTCTGATAATGTACCCTCAGTTGATGACAAAAGTAATTTACAGGTTTTAGATTTAGATTTAGATTTAGAAATAAAAACTATATGAGTTCTAGCTTCTGTTTTATTAAATATGTTATCAGGAAGCTGTATTATTGTTTTAACATTAAAATTCTCAAAAATCGTTTCTCTAAATATTTTAAAATCTTTTCCTGTGATTAAACTATCAGAAACAATGATTCCAAGTTCCCCCTTCCTTTTTAATAATTTTATATTATGTGCAAAAAATACTATTTCGGAAGTAATACGCTTTAGTTTGTTGAACTTGTCACAACCTATTTCTCTAAATAGTTTTATATACTGGCTTTTGTCTTCAACTTTTATATACGGTGGATTACAAATAGCGATATCAATTTGACCAAATTTGATTTGTAATCTTTTTGAAGTATTAGGATTTAACGTGTCATAATTGAAGACTTTTATGAAAGAAAGACTTTTGTTTAACGTTTCCACTTTATGTTTTTCAATTTCAGTTCCAAAATATTTAGCTGTTTCCCATTTCGAATATGCTGCTATTGAAAGCGAGGCATCACCTAATCCTAAATCTAGAATTTTTTTTGGTGATTTTGATTCAAAATTATCTACTAAAAGGTTTGAAATTATATTACTTGTGTAAAATCTTCCGAGAATATCCATAATTAACTTATTGTAATGTCAAATAAATGCCATTTTGAAATTTCTATTGCTTTATCTTTAATCTCCTTAGGATGGTCATACAAAACTGCAACTTTTTCTTTTGGTTTACTTAGTAAAAATAAGCAAGCTCCTATATTCATAGGTTTTGTTGCTAAAGGTACTATAAACATTTCGTCTTCATCTTCAAGACCATCATAAATACTCTCAAGAGTTTTATATATAGCTAGTGGATTTGTAGCTCCACAAAAGTTAATACCTCCGCTAATTCCTTTCTCTTTTATTACTGTTATATTATTGTCAAATGAATTCATTTCCCATCCAGGACTATAAGCAGGAATGCCAAATATACAAGAACAATTTGAACCTAGAATATCAGAGTCTTCTAAAGCTCTATCTATTCGTTCCGATTCGTAACCGCATAAGAATATAACTTTTTGAGTAACCTCAGAAGATAATAATAATGCATGTCCAGGAATTGCCTCATATCCGACAATACTTTCTGATAACTCAAAATCTCGCTGATGCAATATATCAGCTGCTTTATCTTTTATATTATAATTTTTAGGTTCGATATATAGTATTGAAAAATTTTTTAAGAGCAAATCTTTTAAAGCTTGCATAAGAATTAAAATTTCTGCAAGATTTAATGTCGTCGAATCAATTAAAATGTTTTTACCAATATGTGGCTCTAATAACTTATCGATATCATCAACGTAAAATTCATTGTTATCAAACTTCATTTTAAATATACTAGGCATATATTCAACAATAACTACTTGACTAGATTTTGTTTTAATAAATTCTAAACCTTCATTACCTCTTTTGTTAATGGCATTTCCAACAAAAGCAATATCCCAATCCGAATAGTTTAAATTATAAACAGAATCACTAAACTGCATACTAATTTTCATAAGCTAATTTTCAATTTCTGTAAATAAATCTAAAGAACTTTCATCTGGAATTATTTTCCATTTTTTTGCGGCAATATTTAAAAACACTTCAAATTCTTTAAAATCACCAAAAGCAATTGTACTCAGCTCAGATGAGGTAAATTGTACGCTTCTCTTTTTTCTATAACTTATATGGAAATATGGGGCATAAATTGGGTTTAAGATATATTCATAATCTTCAGACTGTAGATTATTTTCTCCTCCTTTCTGTTTGGTTATTCTTGATTCATATAATACTGACCATTTTACAGCTTCATTAATAAAATTACTTAATTCAGTAGATTTATTCCCTACGATATTAAAATGATTTTGTTCTGGTTCACTTTGTGCTGGTTTTTTATGAGAATAACTAAAATATGTTCCTAATCTTAGAACAAAAGTATGAAGTTTATTTCCTTCATTTCCAAAGTTTTTAACTTCTCGTAAAAAAGTAGAGCTAGCTTGTTTAGCTCCTTCTGCTTGAGAACGAATACTTATGAAATCTTTCTTAGATTTTGAATTGTTTAAATTTTCATTTGTGATAGATTTGTAGCTAAGCTCTAGAAAATGCCTAAGATTAGTTTTAGACATTAAACAAAATGCTTCAAACCCTGAATATAAGGGGCAAAAACGACCTAAAGGCTCATAAATCATTAATATACAGGCGTAAACATTATTGTGGATCCAGCCAGTACTTCCGGTAAATTTATTGTTCTTCCCATTTAATAATTTTGAAATTTCTGTTTTTATATCTTCAATAGAATGATTTCTGTTTAAGAGAGCAGGAATTATAATTCCGGCTTGAGGATAATCTTCAACAAGTAATTCTTCAGCAGTAATTTTATACTTTTTAGATTCAATTGCCTTCAGAATTAAATCTGTTAATCGACGTTTAAGAATAGGTTCTTTAAATATATCATTTGCAATATCATCAGTAGAATTTCCAGGAAAAAAATCCTTTGCAGCTTTTAGAACTTTTTTAGTGTAGTCATCAGAAACCCTTTTCTCAAGGATTTCATTACTTACTTTCTTAAGTTCATCTGGAATTATTGGAATTTTATATGAATGATCATTTTTCCATAATCTTAAAAAAAGTATCTCTGCAGCAAATAGCTCAAAATTTGTTTTTAAATAGAATTCTTCAAGGTTATATTCTCTGTAGTCATGAGTTTCGGCTATGGGTTCATTACCTATTGTATTTTTATTATTGAAAGAATGTGGTTTCATAGCTAAATTGAAAATAAGTGGAGTTTCACTATGTTTTACCCACGTGTTTATTAATTTTTGTTGTTCAGCTAATAAGTTTTCATATTCATCAACATAAATTAAATAATTTGAATCGTTGAAAGTTAAATTTTGATTTTTTATTTCAATGATTAATTCTTTGATAAAATTTAGTGGTAGAAATACTGGTTGAGGAAACGTCCTAATACTTCCAGCCCATGTTTGAAAACGATTAATTTCCTTTCTAATAAAATTTTTAAGTTCAAAAAAATCGGCTGGAACATTTTCTAAAAAACTACTAAGTATATTAAAATTAAAAGATTTTAAATCATCTGTGGAAAATGTTTCAATTGATGACGTACCTATACTCTCTAAGCTTTTTAATATTTCACGTGATATCATTAATACTGAAAGATGTTCAAAAGCACTATTCCAAATATGATCTTCCAATCCTCGTTGTGATAAAATCTTAGCGAAATTTGTGTCAATTCTCCAATAAATACCAATATTAGCAAGCTCAGTATTATTAATTAAACTTCTTTTTTTTGAAAATTGAGTATCATGACATAGGTACCTAAGTAAACTGGTCTTACCACAGCCCCTACCACCTACTATTACTCTTGGTTTTTTTGCTGATAATAAATCGAGACTATTAAAAAAGGGAGGAATAACAAAATCTTCCCAAAGGTCATATCCAAGTTCTTCCGCTCTATTTTGTGCTAATGAATTTTCCATTTTAATATTTATCAATTTAACGATTAAACAAAGGATTCCAATTCTCAGTTCTATACGTCAATATTTGTAGAGAGTTATCGGGAGCTGCATGTTCAAAAGCAACTGTTAATTCTAAATTACCAAATCCATACTCGTTACCTGAGCTAAGAGTAATTCCTCTTTTTTGAATCATTTCTACATAAAAATTTTTTGCTTCCATTTCATTTTTAGGAAAATAATTATAAAAAAAAGAATGACTAGAATTTGAAAGTTTTTCACTTTGTACAATCTGAACAAGTGGATGTTCAATTTCTAAAAATTTAATCCCATTTTCATGCGCTAACAATGTAGCATAAATAAATGTGTTGTTTTTTATCAATTGACCTAGATTTGAATAGGTTATAGCATCATCAAACTGTTGACCAGTCCCCAGAAAATCATCAATAAAAATGAAAATTTTGACACCCTTTTTAACTTCTTCTTCAATGTTCCAGGGATTAATTATCCATTGTTCTGAAATATAAAAATACCTTTTCATAAATCTTAAAATCTCATTTGAACTTTTAGTAACTGGATCAAAGCGAGTTATTACTGGTACAAATCTAATCAAAGGGTCTTTAATATGGGTAGTCATATTATTTGGAAAATCAATTATTTCAGTATATCCTAAAGTTCTAAATAAATTATTCAAGTTTTTGAACAGCATATCTTCAATAAGAGAATATGTTTGCTGATTTGATCTGTAAATGAGAGAATCGAGAACACAAGCCGAAAAATACTTTTCTTCATCGGTTTTGAAATTATTTCTCCATTTATTAAACTGAACTAATTCAATACCACTCCATATTTTGTACTGAATTAAGTCTCGACATCTATCTCTAATAGCATTAGAATAAATTTTCCAATCCTTTGGTAATTCCATCATATTTATACTGCTATAGGGGCTTTAATACTAGGGTCGGGATCATATCCTTCTAAAATAAAATCCTCAAATTTAAAAGAAAAAATGTCTTTTACCTCTCTATTAATATCCATTTTTGGATATGGTTTAGGCTCTCTTGTCAACTGTAAATCTACTTGTTCTTGATGATTTAAATAAATGTGAGTATCTCCTAAAGTATGGATAAATTCACCTAATTCAAGATTACAGACTTGAGCTACCATCATCGTTAAAAGTGCGTAAGATGCAATATTAAAAGGAACTCCTAAGAATAAATCTGCACTTCTTTGATACATTTGACATGATAATTTATTATCTGCTACATAAAATTGAAATAAACAATGACATGGGGGAAGTTTCATATTTTCAATTTCTGCAACATTCCAAGCACTCACTATAATTCTTCTAGAATCGGGATTGTTTTTTAAGGTATTTATAATTTGAGCTATTTGATCAATATGTTTTCCGTCTGCAGTTGGCCAACTTCTCCACTGTGAACCGTAGACTGGGCCTAAATTTCCATTTTCATCTGCCCACTCATCCCAAATTTTAACGCCATTATCTTTTAAATATTTAATATTACTATCTCCTTTCAAAAACCATAAAAGTTCGTGAATTATTGATTTTAAGTGTAATTTTTTTGTTGTGATTAATGGAAAACCCTCTGCCAAATCAAAACGTAGTTGATATCCAAAAATACTTTTCGTACCTGTTCCAGTTCTATCTGTTTTCTGTACACCATTCTCTTTTACGTATTTCAGTAAAGTTTCATATTGATTCATAACTTTGAGTGTAATTTGGCTTTTTACAAATCTATTTCTTTTTTATAAAAAAAAGGAAAAAATTGTTAATTTTAATTATAAAAAATTGTTTTCGTAAGTCACAAGTAATAAACTTTTACTTGCTTTTTTAAACTAATAATAAAGAGCTTTTATTTTATTATTCTTTCTATATTTTCCATTAACATTTGAAATTGTTCTTATCTAATTAACAATCTTTCATCATGCTATATCGCGTATTGCGATTTACAATATAACATTATTGATTGCTCGAATTTAGTGATTTTTAATATCCCAAACTAAATTATCAAGTCTTCTTCTGCCAAACAACTCCACATAACGACAACATATTAAACAGCAACTGTTTCCACATGATATTTGTGCTCTACTCCTGTAAAGTACAGGAATAAAGAACAATTTAATTTTTTAAAATCATGGGAAATCAAGTTAAAAAAGTAGTGTTGGCAGTCGTTGTACTATCAACAATTAGTGCAGTTGCACAAGGAAACGGATCAGCAGGAATTACGGAAGCTACGCAAATGGTCACTTCTTATTTTGATCCTGCTACCCAACTTATTTATGCAATAGGAGCAGTGGTGGGCCTCATTGGTGGAGTGAAGGTGTATAACAAGTTCAGTAGCGGTGATCCGGATACAAGCAAGACTGCTGCGAGTTGGTTTGGAGCTTGTATCTTTTTGATTGTGGCGGCAACTGTCTTACGTTCTTTCTTCCTTTAGTATTTGCGGTATGAATACGTATAATATAAATAAAGGTATTGGAAGAACGGTGGAGTTCAAAGGACTGAAAGCGCAGTACTTGTTCATTTTTGCTGGTGGTTTGCTAGGGATGCTTATCCTGCTAATGATCTTGTACATGACTGGAGTCAATTCGTATCTGTGTCTGTTTATAGGAATCGGTGGGGGATCGCTATTAGTATGGCAAACTTTTTCATTGAACAAAAAGTATGGTGAACATGGTTTGATGAAAGTTGGAGCGAACAAAAGACATCCACGATATATCATCTGTCGTAAGCCTATGCATCGCTATTTTCAGTTGAATTCCAAAATGCATCAGCTATGAGAAATAAATCAAAAGCGACAACACTGGAAAGTAAGTTTCCATTGTTGGCAGTAGAAAATAATTGCATTATCTCTAAGGATGGTGATATCACTACTTGTTTTCGAGTGCAGCTACCAGAGCTTTTCACAGTAGCCTCTGCGGAATATGAAGCCATTCATTCGGCTTGGCACAAGGCTATAAAAACCTTGCCTGATTATACGGTGGTACACAAACAGGATTGGTACATCAAGGAAAATTATGCTCCTGATATTGCCAAAGATGATTTGAGCTTTTTGGCAAAGTCCTACCAACAACATTTTAATGAACGTCCGTTTCTCAACCATTATTGTTATCTCTTCCTCACTAAAACGTCTAAAGAGCGTATGCGAATGCAGAGTAATTTTTCTTCGCTTTGTAAAGGAGTGCTCATCCCAAAAGAACTAAGAGATAAAGAAACTATTTCTCGCTTTATGGAATCGGTGGCGCAATTTGAGCGAATTGTGAACGATTCCGATTTTATAAAATTAGAACGATTAAGCGAGGAAGATATCATTGGAACAGATGACAAACAAGGATTATTGGAACAATACCTAAGCCTTTCAAGAGAGGAGGGAACACCATTGCAAGATATTGCTTTGGGCGGAGAAGAAGTTCGCATAGGAAACAAAAGGCTTTGTCTGCATACGTTGTCCGATACCGATGATTTGCCTAGTTCAGTATCAGCAGAAACCCGTTATGAAAAGTTGTCTACCGATAGAAGTGACTGTCTTTTGTCTTTTGCTGCACCAGTTGGATTGTTGTTGAGCTGCAATCACATTTACAATCAGTATCTATTTTTAGACAACAGCGAAGAGAACCTGCGCAAGTTCGAAAAATCAGCAAGAAATATGCATTCCTTGGCACGGTACAGTCGAGCCAATCAAATAAATAAGGAATGGATCGAACGTTATTTGAATGAAGCACATTCTTTTGGACATGCTTCTATTCGGGCACACTTCAATGTAATGGCATGGTCAGATAATCCAGTTGAATTAAAACAACTAAAGAACGACACAGGTAGTGCTTTGGCATTGATGGAATGTAAACCAAGGCACAATACTACAGATGTTGCAACGCTCTACTGGGCAGGAATGCCAGGCAATGCAGGGGACTTTCCGAGTGAAGAAAGCTTTTACACTTTTATAGAGCCTGCGCTTTGTTTTTTCACTGAAGAAACCAATTATAAAAGTTCGCCTTCTCCTTTCGGAATCAAGATGGCTGACCGACTGACGGGGAAACCCATTCATTTGGATATTTCTGATTTGCCTATGAAGCGCGGTATTATTACCAACAGGAACAAATTCATATTAGGACCATCCGGTTCAGGGAAGTCCTTTTTTACCAATCACATGGTCAGACAATATTATGAACAGGGCGCTCATGTGCTGTTGGTGGATACGGGAAATTCGTATCAAGGATTGTGCGAACTGATCAAAGGAAAAACCAAAGGAGAAGATGGCGTTTATTTCACCTACACCGAAGACAATCCGATAGCCTTTAACCCTTTCTACACCGATGATGGCGAATTCGATATTGAGAAAAGAGAAAGTATTAAAACTTTGATATTGACCTTATGGAAAAGGGATGATGAACCTCCAACAAGGTCCGAAGAAGTGGCACTTTCAAATGCAGTGAGTGGGTACATTGAGCGAATCAAGCAGCAGGATGAATTTCCATCCTTCAATGGGTTTTATGAATTTGTGCGAGGAGAATATAGGCAAGTATTAGAAGATAAAAAGGTAAGAGAAAAAGACTTTGATATTGCCAACTTCTTAAATGTATTAGAACCTTATTACAAAGGAGGTGAGTACGATTATCTATTGAATTCCGAAAAACAACTGGATTTACTTTCTAAACGATTTATTGTTTTCGAAATAGATGCGATCAAGGATCATAAAATCCTTTTTCCAATAGTGACTATCATAATTATGGAGGTTTTTATCAATAAGATGCGTCGTTTGAAAGGAGTACGAAAACTAATCTTGATTGAAGAAGCGTGGAAAGCTATTGCAAAAGAAGGGATGGCAGAGTACATCAAATACCTTTTTAAAACAGTGCGAAAGTTTTTTGGTGAAGCTATTGTTGTAACGCAAGAAGTAGATGACATCATTCAATCACCTATTGTAAAGGAAAGTATTATTAATAATTCGGATTGTAAAATACTGCTAGATCAAAGGAAGTACATGAACAAATTTGATGATATCCAGGCCATGCTTGGTCTGACTGAAAAAGAAAAAGCACAAGTACTTTCGATCAATATGAATAATGATCCTAATAGATTATATAAAGAAGTTTGGATTGGGCTAGGAGGTACGCATTCGGCAGTATATGCTACAGAAGTTAGTTTCGAGGAATATTTAGCCTATACCACTGAAGAAACAGAAAAGTTGGAAGTCATGCAACTTGCAGGGCAATTAGATGGAAATGTAGAAAAGGCTATCAAAAGGATTGCCCTTGAGAAAAGAGAAAAAGAAAACAATTAGTAAAAATTTTAAAAACAAATAGAAATGAAAAATTTAAAAATTATGGTGTGTATAGTGATTGTATTCGCTTTCATTCCGACTGTTAAAGCACAGTGGGTTGTAACAGATCCTACAAATTTGGCACAAGGAATAGTCAATTCAGCAAGAGAGATAATACAAACTTCCACTACAGCGACCAATATGATTAACAACTTTAAAGAAGTCCAAAAAGTCTACAGTCAAGGAAAAGAATATTATGATAAACTAAAGGCGGTAAACAATTTAGTTAAAGATGCTCGAAAGGTACAGCAGACTGTGTTACTTGTTGGTGATGTTTCTGAAATGTATGTAAACAATTTTGGAAAAATGTTGAACGACCCCAATTTCAATGAGCAGGAACTTACAGCAATTGCGAATGGCTATTCCATACTGTTAAACGAAAGCACAGAACTTTTGAAAGAGTTAAAACAAATTGTAAACTCTTCAAGTTTGTCGCTTAATGATAAAGAACGAATGGACATTATTGAACAGGTGTATCTAAAAGTAAAGGAGTATCACAATTTGGTTCGGTACTTCACAAATAAAAATATTTCTGTCAGTTACTTGCGAGCCAAGAAAGCGAATAACAGTCAAAGAGTGTTGGAATTATACGGAACGGCTAACCAGAAATACTGGTAATCATGGAATTTAGTAATCTTCATGAAGTACTACGCTCGCTATATGACGAGATGATACCTTTATCAGCAGACATGGCAGCGGTTGCTAAGGGTTTGGCTGGATTGGGTGCATTGTTTTATGTCGCATTAAAAGTCTGGCAAGCGCTGAGTAGTGCTGAACCAATAGACGTCTTTCCAATGCTTAGACCTTTTGCTTTGGGTATCTGTATTACATTTTTTCCAACGATTGTTTTAGGAACGCTTAATGGAGTAATGAGTCCAGTGGTGCAAGGAACGCATAACATATTAGAAAGTCAAGTTTTTGATTTGAATGCCTTACAACAGCAAAAAGACCTATTGGAAAGAGAGGCAATGCTTCGAAATCCTGAGAAATCCTATTTAGCATCGGATGAAGAATTTGATAAAAAGTTGGAGGAACTCGGATGGACCCCCTCTGATTTGGCAACCATATCAGGGATGTATATCGAAAGAGAAATGTACGATGTCAAGAAAATGATTCGTGATGGTTTTCGTGAATTTTTAGAAGTACTTTTTCAAGCAGCCGCATTAGTTATAGATACAATCCGAACATTCTTTTTAATAGTGCTTTCAATATTGGGTCCTTTAGCATTTGCGATTTCAGTCTGGGATGGATTTCAGTCTACACTAACGCAGTGGTTGACTCGGTATATTAGTGTGTACCTCTGGTTACCCGTTTCAGATCTTTTTAGTGCGATGTTGTCCAAAATCCAATCCTTAATACTCCAAAAGGACATCGATAGTTTATCCGATCCCAATTTTATCCCTGATTCATCGAGTACTGTTTATATCATTTTTATGATTATTGGCATTATAGGATATTTTACTATACCTACGGTGACTGGATGGATTATTCAGGCAGGTGGTGCAGGGAATTTTGTTCGCAATATCAATCAAACCACTACTAAAACAGGGAATATTATTGGGGCAGGAACGACCACGGTTGTAGGTACTATTGGCGGTAAATTAATGAAGTAAGAATTTAAAAATAAGATGAAATGGAATTTAAAACTTTAAGAAACATCGAAAATAGTTTCAGTCAAATTAGGCTTTACGCTTTTGTATTTGCAGTACTGTGTTGTGGGATATCGGGATATGCTGTTTGGGAGTCCTACCGGTTCGCTGAATTACAACGTCAAAAAGTGTATGTATTAGACAATGGAAAATCGCTAATGTTGGCACTGGCTCAGGATGCTTCTATCAATCGACCTGTAGAGGCTCGTGAGCATGTTCGTCGGTTTCACGAGCTATTCTTTACACTGGCTCCAGATAAAAATGCAATTGAGAATAATATGAAAAGAGCATTTAATCTTGCTGATAAAAGTGCTTTTGATTATTACAAAGACTTAGCTGAAAAGGGATATTACAATAGGATCATTTCAGGAAATGTCCAACAACGACTTGAAGTTGATAGTGTGGTATGTGATTTTGAAACTTATCCTTATGCTGTAAAAACGTATTCTAAGCAATTCATTATTAGATCTAGTAATGTGACGAAAAGGAATCTAGTTAGTTCGTGCTACCTAGTTAATTCCGTTCGTTCAGATAATAATCCACAAGGATTCAATATGGAGAAGTTTACGATTTTGGAAAACAAAGATCTGGAAATTATAGAACGATAAAAACGATTACTATGAAAGAGATTCGGAAAAATATTGATCTGTGGATCAATGAAGTTGAGGTTAAATGGCGGGTGCTCCCATTGCACAAGCAGTATACATATATCATGGTCTGTTTTACCGCCTATTTAATAATCAGCATAGTTGGTATTCTTACCACTTTGTTCTAGATCCTTTTGCGTAAAATACTTCAAGGAATGATTAGTAATAATTATAAAAAAGAAACGACATGAAAGAAAATGTAAGTAAGAAAAATGCGGTCTATGTTATAGATGGCAATATCAATACAGCTTCTGATAGACAAGAGGTGAGTAATGAGAGTAAA
This sequence comes from Flavobacterium sp. K77, assembly GCF_021608205.1. Classification (NCBI taxonomy): domain Bacteria; kingdom Pseudomonadati; phylum Bacteroidota; class Flavobacteriia; order Flavobacteriales; family Flavobacteriaceae; genus Flavobacterium; species Flavobacterium sp. K77. Next base: position 44,062 of record NZ_JAKIHO010000010.1, read on the forward strand.
ACCGAAAAAATTAAAAAGCCGATCATCTATGGATTGATGGCAGTAGTATTTTTTGGATGTATGTATTTGATATTTAAACCAGCAGAAAATATAAAAAACATCGAGTTTCCGGGACTTAATGACTCTGTTCCTCAAGCTACAACCATTAGCTTAGAAAATGACAAACAAAAAGCCTATGAACAGGAATTATTAGAACAGAACAATAAAGCAAAGCAAAATGCCTTGACATCGCTGTCTGATTACTGGAATGAAGGCAGTACAGATGAATCTTTGCAAGATGTTCCTGAAAAAGAAGCAAATTCTAACGAATCATTGAATAGTTATCGTAATGCACAAACCACATTAAGTAGTTTTTACAATACTGATAATTTTGAAACGAAGGAATTACGTAAACAGTTGGATGAGCTAAAAGAAGAATTGGCAAGAAAGGAAGAACCCTCAACTAATGTTGTTGATCATCAATTGGATTTGATGGAAAAATCCTATCAGATGGCGGCTAAATATTTGCCTTTGGATACAAATAAAAGAGAAGTTGCAACTGTCAATGGTACTGTTTCTAAGTCTTCTTCATTTACTCAAAAAGAGCATTTTGTGCCATTCACTTCTAAAAGAAAGAACAGTGTATCGGCCTTGCATCAGGAGTCAAACGATAGCATATTTTTAGCCGACTGGAGTCGAAAAAGAAACAACCGTTTTTATACTCCAAGTACTCTAAATCATGTGGTTCAACCTAAAAACAGTATTAAAGCCTGTATTCAAGAAACGCAAACTATTATTGGCGAAACAGGAGTGCGTTTACGTTTACTAGAGCCTGCCCAAACGTCTAATAGTTCCATTCCTAAAGGAACAATCTTAACGGCTAACGCCAAATTGGAAGGAGGACGTTTACAACTTACAATTACTTCAATAGAACTAGACGGGAACATCATCCCCGTTGACATTACGATTTATGATCTAGATGGTCAGCAGGGTTTGTATATCCCTGACTCGCGCGAAATGAATGCACGTACTGAAATGGCTGGCAATATGAGTCAGCAATCAGGAACGAGCCTCATGCTAACCCAATCTGCAGGACAACAAGTTGCCGCTGATTTGAGCCGTGGTGTAGTACAGGGCATTTCGGGCTATTTCGCCAAAAAAGTCAAAATGCCGAAAGTTACCGTAAAAGCAGGTCATCAAGTGTTTCTTGTTTCCAAAAAATAATGTAAAATATAAATAGAATTAACAATGAAAAATTATTTTAGAACCTATTGGGCATTTGCCATGATCATTGGCTTTGTCGTATCCTCTTTTGCACAGGACAGCGCAAACAAACCTTTTGTTTTGGGCAAGATAGAGCCGTACTTTATGGAAGTTACTTATGATAAAACTTCGCATTTGATTTTCCCAGCCGCTATCCGCTACGTGGATTTGGGTAGTGAATATCTGATTGCGGGAAAAGCGGATGATGCCGAAAATGTACTTCGTGTTAAAGCATCGGTCAAAGAATTTGAACCAGAAACCAATTTTTCGGTAATTACCAATGACGGCCATTTTTACAGTTTCAATGTGTATTACAGCTCTTCTCCGAAGGTGTTGAGTTATGACCTACTAACAATGCAAAAGACAGTTGACAAGGGTAGCGCGAGTAATGTACTTTTTGAAGAGTTGGGTAACAACTCTCCCTCTCTGGCAGGCTTGTTATTGGAAACAATTTATAAAAACGATAAACGCATTGTAAAGCACATTGGGGCGAAAAGTTTCGGTATTCAATTTCTTCTCAAAGGAATTTACATTTATAACGGTAAATATTATTTCCATACCGAACTGGATAATCGCACGAATGTTCCCTTCAAGATTGATTTTGTCAATTTCAAGGTAGTGGACAAAAAGATTGCCAAGCGAACCGTGGTGCAGGAAAGACCAATGACACCGCTAAGAACTTACAAGTCACTTGGTGAGATTGGCGGAAAAACAACAGAACAAAATGTGTTCCTATTGGACCAATTTACCATTGATGATGATAAAGTGCTATTGATTGAGGTTTTCGAGAATAACGGCGGAAGACATCAAACTTTTCAGGTGGAAAATTCGGATTTGATAAAAGCCCGATTAATTAGCGATATGCATTTGAAGTTTTAGTAATCTATTAAGTCTTAGAAAATGAAAAAGTATATCTATACAGTAATGCTCGTTTTGCTGAGTATCACAATTGCACAGGCACAACGTATGCTGCCTAAACAAAAAGGACTGGAAGTAAATGCAGGTGTATTATCCAATAACAAAATCGGCAATGATTATTACATCAATGTGGCTATGACCGTAAATGGTAAAAACGGCAATTACCAGCTTTGGGCTTTGGAGTATTCACAACAAGATTATGAATATAAAGACTCTCACATTCCGCAGGAGACCTACACTGCAGAAGGTGGCTACAGCTTTTTCCTGCTGAGTGATCCCCGCAAGAACATTACATTCAATGCAGCCATAATAGGTGTAGTCGGGTATGAAAGTATCAATCGAGGAGAAGAGCTTTTATTTGACGGGGCGAAAATAGCAAGTGAAGATAATTTCATTTATGGTGCTGGTGGACGGCTGTCTTTTGAAACATACTTGTCTGACAGATTTGTACTAGTCCTGCAAGGGCGTACAAAAGTTCTGTGGGGTAGAGACCTGAGACTTTTCAGGCCATCAGCGGGCATAGGATTTAGGATTAACTTTTAAAATATAAGATTATGATAACATTTTGCAATAAATCCAGAATTGGCATCGTGACAATGTACGTATTGTTGGCAATTTTGATAAGTTCCAATACATCTTGTAGCAATGACGAATTAGAAATACAAAATAATTTCCCTTTTGAAGTTAAAGTGATGCCCGTACCCAAAGAAATTGCAACTGGCAATACCGCGGAGATAAGGTTTATTATTGAACCAACTGGCAATTATAGTAATACACAGTACTTTATTCGGTATTTTCAATTTGACGGACAAGGATCGTTACGGAATAACGATGAACCGCCATATCTGCCAAATGATTTGTATCCGTTGCTGGCCAAGCAATTTAGATTGTATTATACGTCTAACTCTACTGTCTCGCAATCCTTTGATGTATGGATTTCCGATAATTTTGGGAATGAAAAGCAATTGAGTTTTGAGTTTAATAGTAGTGACTAAAGTAAGCATCGAATTGAACATAACCGACTTGTATCCTGTATGCAAGTCGGTTTTTTGACTTTTAATTTTTTTACAAAGATGATTTTGTTATTTTTTAGTATTTTATTGTAGGTGTATTTTTGTTATATTTGTGTTGTAACTCCAAAAGACAAAAACACTATGGCACTTAAACCAGGACCAAAGAGAATGGCTAAAACAACTGGCGATCCTGATAAGCGACAACGCGACAATAAGGATACTCCAGGAAATACACCTTCATTAAAACCACCCGTACCCAAAAAGAGGTGACAATTGGTAGAAAGGATGATTCTAAATTTTTTTTGACACAAATACATAACTGTTATTAGATGTATTAGGTAAAGAGCTATATAATTTTACAATTTAATATCTCCTAAAGTAGGTATTGTTTTGTAGCATGCTAGCAGATACTTATGCACCATAGAGTCAGAGAATATTCATTTTTTGGGTATTGGTATTTAAATTTTTTTATTTAACAGGTATTAATTGTACAAAGAACTAAAAAACAACTATTATGCGAAAAGAAATTTATATTACTTTGCTTAAATCTAAATCTGATTTTGACGAAATTATTAGTAGCTATGTTGACGTGCTGCCACAATCCATTTTAGATGGAAGTAAAAATTTGTTTGAAGTTGAAATACCAAAATTTGTAAACGATTTTTTAGAAACGCTCAATGCAGTTGAAAGCAGTACAAAATTTGATCAAATAAGCACAGTAGAAGATGCTATTACTGTATTTGAAAATCCAGTTCTAGATGCTATTATTTTAGCAGCAATAAATAGTGAGGCGGTAAGTTCCGATGCCATTAAAGGTTTCTCTACCGTTAAAGATAATTTAGAAGCATCTAAGTTAATTCTTCAAACGCATGGAGCGCTGCTTACGATGCAATTAATGGGAGGAAAACTAGCAAATGGAGAGCTAGAACGCTAGATCTATTTGATAATTCACAATTTGCCTCTTTAATTAAAATGTAAATAGTAAAAATGTTCGTAAGATTGGAGTAGCAGTAGAACAAAATTAACAAGAAACGTAAAAGAAAAACCACAATAAAGCATGAAGCACTATTTTATCCACAATGGACAAACAGAAATGGGTAGAAAGTAGGATGACTTGGTTTTGCAGCAAGTGGAGCTGGGTGCCATTATGATCTAATGCAACAAAACCCCTATAAAGGGGCTTTGACAAAGTACACTTGATGTCATCTCATGTACTGCTATACTTTCGAACAATAGCATAGTATAATGTTTACTATTGAGCGTTGCCCGACCGCGCGAGCCTGACTTGGTTTTGATGGGGTTTTCACCCACAATATTTACGCCGTAATCGATGCACTATTTTTTGTTGTGCTACAAAACCCAACACAAAAATAAAAAAAAAATATTTAAAATGGGAAATCATGTTTGAGTGCGAACAAATATGATCATACCATTTTGTACTTTGCAATAAGTTCATTTTTATTTAGAGCATTATGCCAAGCTCGCAGTAGCTCTAATGTCAAAACTATCTGTAACAAATTTGTTCAATCCTAAACTAAGCTTAAGTAGCATTTTTAAATTCCTGCTTCAAAGTCAATTAATGTAAAATACAACCATGACCAAATTACTCATTACAATCTTTTTATGTATTACCTCGATTGTTTTTGCACAAAACAAAAAAGCATTAAGCTTACCTGAAAAAGACTTCGAAAAATTCTGGACTACGTTTAAGGATAATTATGCATTTTTTGACTTAAAAGGCATTAACTGGGATGATGCTTACATCCAATATCGCAACCAAGTAAAAGCTACAACCACGCAAGATGAACTAATCAGTATTTTAGGAAAAATGGTTGATCCTTTGCAAGATGGTCACATTACCATTTCAAAAGGGGATGATATAGTCTACAAAAATAAAAAGCCATCCGCTTTCAAATTAGAGTTTAAGGGTATTGAAAAGGAACTTTGGAAAACCAGTTTTAAGACTTTGGAGAATGAAAAATTTGAGGTAATAAAAGAAATTGGTCCCGTTGTAAATGATGAGTATTTATATTATACATCACAAGGTGATGGTATTGGCTACATCAGAATTTCACGTTGTTTTGGCACGCTAGAAAGTTTATATAGCACCAAAAAGGAATTAAAAGATATAAAGCTCATGCTTACTTTGTTTGACAGTATTGTAAATTCATTTTCAAAAACAAAAGGAATCATTATTGATATGAGAGCAAATGGAGGAGGTCATGCTGGTGATTTATTAGCTAAAAGATTTGTTTTGCAAGAAGGCATCACGCATTATAAAAGCACTAAAATAAAAGGAGATTACCAAACATTTTCTCCCTTACGACCAATTGTGATAACGCCCAACAAAGGAGTTCGTTATACCAACCCAATTGTGATTTTGACTAATGATAAAACAGCGAGCTCTGCCGAAGATTTTACGCTTGCTTTGTACAAACAACCTCATGTGACTACCATAGGAACCAACACTTCCGGAATGTTATCAGACATGTTTGAAGGTAAATTGTCACGTGATCTATTTTTTACATTATCAAATGATAGTTATTACACAGTCGATAGAATTTTACTTGAAGATCGTGGCGTTCCTGTTCAGATTGAAATGAGAAATACTAAAAATGATATTAGTTCAAATCGTGATCCCTTGATTATAAAGGCGCTTGAAGTTTTAAAAATAGATTCAAAATGATTTTAAAGAAGTATTGCAATAAGGAGTGAATTAGGGCAAATCAATTTTTTTGTTTTTGTACCAGAAGTTAAATAAGCTAAATTTCGGTAAATAAAAATCTTTTACTAATTCAGTTCTGCATTCCTTTAAATGATTCTTTTAGAACCCCCAACCCATAAATAACGCTACGTTTAAAATTAATGCTTGATGCTTCTGGGAAGTATTTTGTTGGGCAACTTATCTCGCCAATTTCAAAACCATTTTTGAAT
>NZ_JAKIHO010000011.1:0-26743 GCF_021608205.1 Flavobacterium sp. K77
GCAGTGGCATTGCCATTGTACACAGCTGTTTTTACTAAAGCTACGCTTGATGTTTTTGGAAGATTCGTTACCGTTGCGGTATCATTTGTTGTAGTCGTTCCTGAGGTATCGGAAACTGTTACATTTGATGGATCTGTCGCGCTTCCTACGGCAGAATTCGTAACCGTTCCCGCATCGATATCAGCTTGGGTAATGGTATAGTTTTGAGTTAAAGTACCGCTGGAATTTGGTGCCAAAGTGCTCGGACTTACCGCTACATTGGTCATTCCTAATTTAGCATCCGTAATCACGGCATTGCTTAAAGTAGTAATTCCTGTGTTGGTGATAGTGAAGGTATACGTAATGGTATCGCCTACTTGAGCAGCTGTCGCATTGCCATTGTAAACTGCCGTTTTCACCAACGCTAAGCTTGAAGTGCTTGGCGCAGAAGGAACTGTCGTTACTGTCGGCGTATCGTTTGTAGTTGTTGTTCCCGAAGTATCCGAAACTGTTGCATTTGATGGATCTGCTGCGCTTCCTACGGCAGAATTCGTAACAGTTCCCGCATCGATATCGGCTTGGGTAATCGTGTAGTTTTGTGTTAATGTTCCGCTGGCGTTTGGAGCCAAAGCACTCGGACTTACCGCTACATTGGTTATACCCAATTTAGCATCACTTACAACTGCATTGCTTAAAGTCGTATTCCCTGTGTTGGTGATAGTGAAGGTATACGTAATGGTATCGCCTACTTGAGCAGCTGTCGCATTGCCATTGTAAACAGCTGTTTTAACCAAAGCTACGCTTGATGTTTTTGGAAGATTGGTTACCGTTGCTGTATCGTTCGTAGTTGTTGTTCCCGAAGTATCTGAAACTGTCGCATTTGATGGATCTGTCGCATTTCCTACTGCCGAATTGGTAACACTTCCCGCATCGATATCGGCTTGGGTAATCGTGTAGTTTTGTGTTAAAGTGCCACTTGCGTTGGGTGCCAAAGTACTCGGACTTACAGCTACATTGGTCATACCCAATTTAGCATCGGTTACAACCGCATTGGTTAGAGTGGTATTGCCTGTGTTGGTGATGATGAAGGTATACGTAATAATATCGCCAACTTGTGCAGCTGTCGCATTGCCATTGTACACTGCCGTTTTAACCAAAGCTACGCTTGATGCGCTTGGCGCAGAAGGAACTGTCGTTACCGTTGCGGTATCGTTCGTAGTTGTTGTTCCCGATGTATCTGAAACTGTCGCATTTGATGGATCCGTCGCGCTTCCTATTGCAGAATTCGTAACAATTCCCGCATCGATATCGGCTTGGGTAATCGTGTAGTTTTGTGTTAAAGTGCCACTTGCGTTAGGTGCCAAAGTACTCGGACTTACCGCTACATTGGTCATACCCAATTTAGCATCGGTTACAACCGCATCAGTCAGAGTTGTATTTCCTGTGTTGGTGATAGTGAATGTGTAAGTAATCGTATCGCCAACTTGTGCTGCTGTAGCATTGCCATTATAAACGGCTGATTTTACTAAAGCTAAGCTTGAATTTTTTGGTAAATTAGTAATTGTGCTATCATCATTATCAACTGCGGTACCTGAAGTATCTGAAAGAGTATTATTGTCCGGATCTTGCGCAGTTCCTACTGCAGAATTGATTACACTTCCTGCATCAATATCTGCCTGGGTGATAGTGTAGTTTTGAGTTAAAGTTCCACTTTCTGATGGTGCCAAAGTACTCGGACTGACAGACACATTGGTCAATCCTAATTTTGCATCTGTCACAACAGCATTGGTTAACGTAGTATTTCCTGAATTAGTAATCGTGAATGTGTAGGTAATGGTGTCGCCTACTTTTGCAGCAGCAGCATTTCCATTATAAACTGCCGTTTTCACTAATGAAACTGTATTTGCTTGTCGCAGAGCTGTGGCAGTACATGATGAACATGATGGATTAGGTGGGCAATCAACGCATGGAGTTGGATCGGTAGATGTTGCTGTCACTGTCGATCCAAAAAAAGTACGTGCGGTGATGGTAGCTAAATTGTAAACTACACCTGCATCAATATCCTGCTGAGTTATAAAATAAACTGCTGAGTAAGAATTTGTATCCGCTGCTCCTGCTGGCATAGAGGGAATCGGAAGTCCGGAGGTTACGGCATTATTATCGGTAAGGGAGACGTTTGTCAAATTTTCATTACTTGTATTTTTAATTTCAAAAACATAATCAATTTTATCTCCAACATTTACAAGACCGTCACCATTAAAATCATTGTAAGTACCATCCTTTGTAAGTAAAAGAGAAGCAGAAAAACAATTGAAATTTCCAGTAGCACCATCATTGCTCTCCGAAGTATTTACAAAAGCACCATAAACATTGATAGAATTAATGACTGATGCTAATCCATTTACGCTGATTCTAACCTCATCAAATTCTTGTGATGTTTTAAAACCTACATTATAAACACCTGGTAAAGAACCTAAAACATTTATTCCTAGTGCCGCAAGATCAATTAAATTCGCAGCTGATTTTGATTCAACCAAGATTCCGTTGTTATATGTACTAATTGTTAATGATTGAAACAAGTCTACTTGTGCCAAGGTACCCAAATCATCAATAACAAATCCTGCAAAAGTACCAGGAGGATAGGTAAACAACTGATCTTGCACAGCAATAGAACCAGTACTTCCTACACCTGCAACTAGAGTTATATTTGCAAAATCGTTAAAATCAGCCGTTACAACATTTGATGCATTTGTAACATCACAACCCACACAAACGACCCCAGAAATTCCGCTACGAGATGAATTAACTTGAACAGGAAATTCTGGATTTGATAAAAAATAAGTAGTATCACAAACTACGGTAGGTTCACAAAATTGCTGAATAACTGCATTATACACCCGAATGGTTCCGAAACTTACTGCTACTGTATTTTCAAAATTAATTTGAACTTCATCATAGTCAGTTGATGTCACAAAACCAAGTGTTTGCCTTCCTGAACCAGTCAGTAAATTAGATCCTACTGCTACTAAAGCTCCTGAACCTGATTTAGTTTCTTGTACTACTCCGTTTAAGTAGGTTTTAATTGTAATACCATTTAATGCGTCTACGTTGGCTAATGCTGGCGTTTCGATGTCGAACCCAGCAAATGATCCAGAAGGATAATCTGTTATTTGATTTTTAACAGCAAGCTTACCAATAACACCAACTCCTACTGTATTATTGATTGTCGCAAAATTTGAAGAATCATTATCTATCAAAAATTGAGTATTAGTTACATTACAACCTACACAAAGTACACCATCAAAGCCTGTATTTGCAGAATTTACAAAAACAGGATATAGCGGAGCGGTCATAGCTGTTGGTGTATTACAAAGTAAATTAGGACCTGCGCAAAAATTTTGTAAAACTGAACCGTAAATTCTAGTTGTGCCTAAATTTAATGTCAAAGTTTGATTGATTATAAGCCGAACCTCATTAAAAGTTTGAGATGCAACAAATCCTAATGGCGTGCGATTACCTGCATTTAATAAGCCCGTATTAGCAATTAAATTACTCCCGCTACTTTGTTCTCTTAAAATGCCATTTAAGTAAGTTGCAACAACTACATTTCCCAAAGCGCCAACTGTAGCTAAATTTGAATTTTCGATTTCAAAACCTGCGAATGTGTTTATTGGATATACATCTACTTGATTTTTTATCGCAAACGTCGCAGTTGCCGCTACACCAAGATTAAAATTTAAAGTTGCAAAATCATCTGAATCCGAGTTAATAGCATTTTCAGCATTGGCAACAGTACCTAATCCAACTCCAGATATTCCTGTCACCGTTTGGTTAATAGCAACTGGAAAAGTAGGCAATTGAGGTTTTGTACTCACATTACAATTTAAAGCTGGGCCAGCACAATACTCTCTAAGGACTGCATGGTAAATTTTGGTAGAACTCAATGCTGAAACACCGGATCTAAAAACAATTTCTATTGCATCAAATGCAGAAGACGTATTAAAACCTACAATAAAATCGTTTGGATTACTTAATACATTTAATCCTAGTAAAGAGGCACCTGAAAAAGACTCTAATGGTTGACCACTCAAATAGGTGACTATACTTATACCGTTTAGTAAATCTAAATTTAATAAACCTACAAAGGGTTGGATTTTAAATCCTGCAAATGATCCAGCAGCATAAACTGTATTTCCATCAGTAACTCGCAAACGATGTGTAGTACCAACTCCCAGTGCCCCAAAACTCGCGGTTGCATTATTGGTCTCATCTGCATCTATCAATCTGCTTTCGTTTGCTATAACGCAGCCCAACAATGAAGAACACACACCTGATGTTGAAGAACTAACCGATAAATTATCGAAATTGGTAGTCGTAAAAGAACGAGGAACTTCAAAATTGCATTGGCTGTATGCAATATTAGTACTGAAGAAGAATAAACCTAGAATAACTAGCGACAGCAAATTTACTTTTAAAGTCTTATCAAGTTTTAGCCAATTCAAAATGGATGGTAGGTAGCTCTGTTTCATAAGGACTAATTTTAGTTAAATCGATAAAAGCTTGGCGTTGTGTGGCTACGCATGCAGCCTAACACTAATCTATTTATTACTTGATTTTAGGGTTTAGTTAAAATTAAGGTAATCTTTTAAGGAACAGTAGATTATCCTGCGAATAAAAAACTACCAATTCATAAAAATAAATGGAGTTTAAAATCATCGTAAATAAATATTAAAACTGACACTTTCTTACAAATTTTACATGAACTGCTCTTTTTTAAGCAATTAGACATATCAAATAACAAAGTTTTTTATTACATTTGAGAAGTATCAACAATCTTAAAACGCTAACACTTGTACAATACATTACCAAAACTGAAATTGAAGGCATTAAATCTCCGGCAAGTTATCAGTATAACAGTTATAGCTTGTACCGTTTTAATTCTTGTGAATTATTTTACAATTAAGATAATGTCAGCCACTAGATCTTACGTAAATGGTGAATCCCTTTACTCTAAAGGTCACAACAAGGCAGTTAACAGCTTACTCCTATTTTTGTTCACTGAGCAAGATTTGTATTGGCAACAATTTGAAGATGGTTTAGCAGTAAATTTTGGAGATGAAAAAGCACGAATTGCTATGCAAAGTGGCGCCGAAAAAAAGATTGTTAAAAATGCATTAAGTGAAGGAAAAAATTCTGTTGAAGATTTAGACGATATGATTTGGTTGTTTAATACCTTCAAATCAGTACCATTTTTTAAAAAAGCTATTTATCACTGGGAACTTGGTGATCAACTAAACAGAGAACTATTTCAACTTGGTCAGAATATCCATCAGGAAAGTAACAAAAATAAATTAAATGAAAATTATCGATCTGAAATGGTTGTGAAGATTAACGTATTGAGTTCTAAAATCGAACTTAATCAAGATGCATTTTCACAAAGTTTTGGCAATGGTACACGCGCCACAAAAAAATACCTTATTTGGTTCAATGTAATTTTCAGTTTGATTCTCATCAGTACAATCACGCTATACTACTATGCTATTGCCAAACGCATCCAAAGATCGAAATTAAAGATAGGCGCTCAAACAAAACAACTTTTAAGCACTATTAAGGATTTAAAAAAAACCAAATACAATCTGTCAAAAGAAATCATCCAACACAAAAAAATTATTGGAACCATAAGTCACGACATACAAAGTCCCTTAAAATACATTCAGGTCATTGCAAAGCACTTATTAGACAATCCGCAGCAAGGCACTTTGTCTAGAAAATATATTGCTTCCATCTATAAATCAACAACGCAATTGAATGATTTTACAAAAAATCTAATCGATTACTCTAAAATTTATATTGAAGAACGACACGGCGAAAAAAAGACCTATTCAATCATTGAACTAATTGAAAATAAAATTTTATTCTTTGAGGAAGTTGCTGCTAACAATGCAACAGTTTTAATTGCAGAAGTAGCTCCTGATTTATTATCAAATATCAACAGCCGAATCGTTTCGGTAATCCTTCACAATCTAACGGACAACGCGGTCAAAAACACACACAACGGGACAATAACTATTGGCGCTAAAATAGAAAACCAAAATCTTATATATTACGTAAATGACACAGGGATAGGGATGAAAGAAGAACAAATAAACTATTATATGACACTTCAAAACAACCGAGACCTTGAAAAATTAATACTAAGCACCTACGGAATTGGTTTACATTTAGTGCTAGAATTACTCCTAATCATAAAAGGAAAAATACATTTTGAAAGTAATTTAAGGCAAGGAACAAAGGTAATGGTTACTATACCACTTGAGTAATTTGTGTAGAATTAAAATAGAATACAATGCAAAAAAATATCTTAATCGTTGATGATCATTTTGTAGTAAGCACAGGAATTTCAATAATATTACAGGAAAGATTCCCTGAATTTAATATTGATACTGCCGATACTTACTTTGAGTTACTAGCTAAACTAGAACAAAGTACCTTGGATTTAATACTTCTGGATATCAATATTCCGGGGGGTAAAAATACCGATATGATTCAAGAAATTAAGAGAATGCAACCCGAAGTAAAAATTTTAATGGTTTCAGGTTATGACGAAAAAACTCATGCCTGCCCATACATAATGGCTGGTGCCAATGGATATTTGAATAAACTTTGTGATAAAAATCAAATTACAACAGCTGTTGATTTAATTTTACAAAACGGATCTTATTTACCACCAAGTACCCTTCAAAATTTAATTCAAATAAGTACCAACAGAAACAGCTTGAATCCATTAGAGCAACTATCCAAAAGAGAAAAAGAAATTACGGAATTGCTGATTTTAGGAGACGGTAATATTGAAATAGCTAACAAACTTGATATTAATTTAACTACTGTTAGCACACACAAAAACAAAATTTTCAACAAGTTGAAAATCAAAAACGTGATAGAACTTTCTCAGCTAAGCAATAAAATGCCTGGTTTAAACAATTAACAATTTCAAGATACCGGAACTTTATAATTCTACTGTTTTTACGAAAGAACTATCAAAATAATGGCAGCAATTGCAGCAATAAGTCCTACGTAATTAAGCTTGGATAATTTTTCCTTAAAAGCTAGTACGCCCACTACACTGCCTAGCACAATAACTCCCATGTTCATTCCTGCGAAAACAGTTGAGGGATTTAGGGCAAATTCTTGGTGTGCTTTCAAATAAAACAAAATATTCCCGAAATTAAACAGTCCGACAGCAATACCAAAAAGAACGTTTTTAAAAACAAATTTTTGCTTTTGAATACCTATTTGATACAATAACACCCCAACCATAATTGTTAGTGAAATCGCGAAAACTACAAATAGAGATGTGGTATATGGCAAAGTAGTATGCAGTGCCACTTGTTTGAACAAAATATCAATAGCACCAAAACCTACCAATACGATCGCAGGATAAATCCATTGCGCATTTTGATCTTGATTCGGCTTATTTAAAATACAAAGCAACGCCGGAAAAGCAATAACTAATGCACTTACTTTAAAAACAGAAAAGCTCTCGCCAAAAAGTAACCAAGCCGCAAGGATGGGAATAAACAATGACAAGCGCTGAGCTACATCGGTTTTTACAATGCCTACTTGTTGAATTGATTTTGCTAAAACTAAAAAAATAGTAGGTAGTAATATACCAAGAGGAACATACAATTTCCATGGAAAAACGACGGTTTCATCTGTGAAATTAGGTTCAAAAAATAAGTAACAAAGTAGTACAGCAGTAGCATAATTAAAGGCTACAATTTGTTTCGGATTTGCATCATAACGGCGTGACAGTTTGAAGATAACCCCAACGGTAACACTGCAAACAACACTTAATAGTAAAAACAACATTTTATTTTATTTTGAACTGCAAAAATACATTTTTTAAAACGCTACACACGCAAGTTTTTTTTGAATGACTTTTTAAAATAAGATGTAAAAAAAGGGTTTAACCGAAGCTAAACCCTTTTGAAATTATAGTTTACTGATAAAACTACCGTAAATATCTTTGAACTGATAACCTTCTGCAAAGCGGTCTTTACTTAGTTTTTTATATTCAACTAATCCCCACAAGATAAATTCTTTCATGAAATTTTGATCTTGCTTTTCTAACTGCGGTTGGTATTTTTGAATCAAAGCATCCAATGGAGCGATGTTACTCAAAATTCTTTCGTATTCTGCATTGCTGCAATCATCTAGCAACTCAAAACCACTTTCGGCAAAAAACCACTCAATAACATCAGTGTATGGCGTTTTTTGATCTTGTTTTTCTAACTTTTCAATTTTCGGAAAAAAAGCTGGAAAAAAAGTATGTATCGCATCATTAAGTAAATGTTGTGCTACGGCTGCAGCTCCCTCTTGCTCTCCTTCGTAAACCAATTCTACCTTTCCGGTAATGGCAGGAATGATTCCCATAAAATCAGACAAGCGCAAGGTCGTTTTGTCGTCTCCTGCTCGCAAAGCACGACGCTCCGCAGTGCTCAATAAATTTTCAAAAGCAGTAATGCTCATTCGGGCACTTACTCCGCTTTTGTTATCGATATATTCACTTTCTCTTGCTTCAAAACTAATTTGCTCCAACAAATCACGCGCTAATGAAGGCACGTAAACCAATTCGCTCTGATTTACATCGAGCTTTGCTTCTTGCTCCGTGATGGTGCGCGCAATTTTAATCGATTCTGGATAGTGCGTTAATATTTGAGAACCAATTCTGTCTTTTAAAGGCGTAACAATGCTACCGCGATTGGTGTAATCTTCGGGGTTTGCGGTAAAGATAAATTGCATATCGAGAGGCATACGCAGTTTAAAACCACGAATTTGAATATCACCTTCTTGCAGAATATTGAACAAAGCAACTTGAATTCGGGCTTGTAAATCTGGTAACTCATTGATTACAAAAATACAACGATTAGCACGCGGTATCATGCCGAAATGAATGACACGGTCGTCAGCATAAGATAGTTTTAAATTGGCAGCTTTAATAGGATCTACATCTCCAATTAAGTCGGCGACAGTTACATCTGGCGTGGCTAATTTTTCGAAAAAGCGTTCGCTACGGTGCAACCACGCAATTGGTGTGGCATCGCCTTGTGAGGCAATTAAGTCTTTTGCAAAACGTGAAATGGGCGCTAATGGATCATCATTGATTTCAGAGCCAGCAACGAAAGGAATATACTCATCCAGCAATTCAATCATTTTGCGAGCCAATCTCGTTTTAGCCTGACCGCGTAAACCTAATAAATTGATGTTGTGGCGCGATAAAATAGCGCGTTCTAATTCTGGAATTACCGTGTTTTCAAAACCGTGAACGCCTTCAAAAGTTGTTTTTCCTGATTTTATTTTATCGCGTAGGTTGTTGCGCAATTCGTCTTTGATACTTTTAGTTTGGTATCCGGCTTGTTTTAATTCGCCAAGTGTTTTTATGTGGTTCATTGAGATCTATTTTGAAAATGTATATTATTTTTATGGTATTCGAGGTTGCGTTAGGGATGACAGCGGCATCCTTTTGTGTAGCGATAGCGAAACAAAAGATATAGCGTACAGCCCGACCCGCCGCGGCGGGTAACGCCCTACTCTACTTTATTCTTTTTTTACGATTGGTTTCATAATCCTCAAAAATCATTTCGCCTAAACCTTTTAATCCGGTGTAAAAGGCTTTCCCTTGATTGGACTCCGTAAATTTATTGACGAATTTTTGCAAATACGGATCGTTGGCAATCATGAAAGTTGTAATCGGAATGTGTAACTTTCGAGCTTGTTGCGCCTGATTGTAGCATTTGTCAACTATGTATTCGTCGAGACCGTTGCTGTTCATGTAATATGATCCGTCTTTTTCACGCACGCAACTTGGCTTTCCATCGGTAATCATGAAAATTTGTTTGTTGGTGTTTCTTTTTCGACGCAAAATATCCATGGCTAATTGCAAACCTGCTACGGTGTTGGTATGATAAGGTCCGACTTTCAGGTATGGTAAATCGCGAATAGCAATTGTCCAAGCATCGTTACCAAATACCAAAATATCAAGAGTGTCTTTTGGGTAGCGCGTGGTGATTAATTCGGCCAACGCCATGGCTACTTTTTTGGCGGGCGTAATACGATCTTCGCCGTACAAGATCATACTGTGACTGATGTCTATCATCAATACGGTACTCATTTGAGCTTTGAATTGTGTGTCTTCAACAATCAAATCATTTTCGGTGAGCATAAAATCGGCCACACCATTGTTGATTTGGGCGTTGCGTAAACTCTCTGTTAACGAAATGCGCTCGAGACCATCGCCAAAATGAAATTCGCGAAACTCGCCCGTGTGCTCATCACCATTACCGCTATGTTTGGTTTTGTGATTTCCGTTTCCAGCTCGTTTTAAGTTTCCAAAAATAGTATCTAAGGCTTGCTGGCGAATGGCTCTTTCTGTTTTGGCAGTAATTCCTAAGCCTGGAGTTCCATCGTCTTTGATTTCCTCACGTAGGTAACCTTTTTTCTTTAAGTCTTCGATAAAATCATCAATGGTATAGGAATCATCTGTGAGTTTGTACTCTACATCAAGTTCTCGCAACCAATCAATAGCTTCATCAAAATCACCTGAGGTATGGGTAATTAGCTCCTTGAATATACCAAAGAGCCTATCGAAGGGCGACTGATACGGCGCCTCGTACGACTTGAAGTAAAATCCTTTAGTAGTCTTGTTTCTCATAATTGTTAAAATTACGGCTTTTTAAAAGTATGTTGTAGAAACGTTTATTAATTTTTAGTTAAAAACTTTTGGTCACTAATTTGACCATTACGGAATGTAAAAAGTTGTTATTTTGAAATAATTAAAAGTAAAAAAACCTACAAACCATGAAAAAAGATATCTTTGATTTAGAAAACAAGGTGAAGAAATCCTTGATTGCAGAATAGTATGGTAAGACTAATCTGGGATTTACTTTTAAAATTTTACAATCATTTCTGTCTTTTTTACATTTCGAACCAGATAATTACACCTTTTAAAACCATAAATCAATTCCTCAAAATCAATTAAAAAATGAAAAAATCAATTCTCTTTTTGACATCATTATTATTTACGTGTTTCGTTGTTCAATCACAAACCTTTGAAGGCAAAATTGTTTATCAAAACAATATTAAAAGTAAATTACCCAATGTAACCGATGCTCAATTTGCAGCAATGATGGGCAATACAATGGAGTATTTCATAAAAAATGGTGATTATAAAACGATTTCTAATGGTAGCTTACTGCAATCTCAAAATTACATTAATTCCGAAAACAAGCTGTATACAAAAATGTCGAATTCCGAAACATTTATGTGGAATGATGGCGCTGTTAATCCGGACGAAGTACTCAAGGTAGAAATTAATAAAGCGGTTACTACTGTGGTAGGCTATAGTTGTGATGAAGTAATTTTAACCTGCAAAAGCGGTATTCAAAAATATTACTACAATGCCAAAATAGGCGTAGATGCTGATAAATTTGTGAATCATAAATTCGGAAATTGGTATGCCTTTGTATCGCAATCAAAAGCATTACCTTTAAAATATATCATTGAAAACCCTCAATTTTCGATGGAAGTAACTGCCACTAGTATTGAAAACAAAGTTTTAGAACCTAGTTTTTTTGCTTTACCAGCAAATGCAAAAACGGCTAAAAACCCATACTAAATAACAAAAAAATAATATTTTTCATATAATACTCCCTATTAAGCTTGTTTTCATTATGTTACTACACTAAAAATGGTTTAATATCGTTGTTATCAAAAGAATAACCACCAAAATTTTTAAAAGATGAAAACCATTAAAACAAACATTTTACTTGCATTGTTGTTCATGTTAACAACAGCAATGAGTTGCAGCGATGACGACTTAAACACTAACGGAAACGATGTAGCTGCAATAGTAAGCATCGTCAATCAAGGAACTTGGGCAGTGAGCTATTACTATGATAGGGATCACGAAGAAACCAATGGCTTTGCTGGATTTACATTTACATTTGAAGGGAACAATACCGTTAC
The DNA here is from genome assembly GCF_021608205.1 of Flavobacterium sp. K77. Lineage (NCBI taxonomy): Bacteria > Pseudomonadati > Bacteroidota > Flavobacteriia > Flavobacteriales > Flavobacteriaceae > Flavobacterium > Flavobacterium sp. K77. The sequence goes on from NZ_JAKIHO010000011.1 coordinate 12,004, forward strand.
AGCTACAAATGGAACAAATACTTACAAAGGAACTTGGTCCGTTACTGATGAAAACAGTAATGATGATAGCCCTAACGATCTAGATTTTAACCTTGCATTTACATCGCCGGCTCAATTTTTAGAAATTTCTGATGATTGGGAAATTATTGAAAAATCAGCAACTGTCCTAAAACTAAAAGATGTAAGTGGTGGAAATGGCGGTACAGACTTTTTAACCTTTACTAAAAAATAAATGTACAGTACAAAATAAAAAAGAGACTTTAATAGTCTCTTTTTTATTTCCATTTCATATTATCTTCGATTGCTTATTTGTAAAGTGAGCACTTAAACAAAAATTCCATCCACGTAATACCAAGCCCCATTATCCATAACGAAACTTGATCGTTCGTGATGTAGGCATAAAACCTTTTCCTGATTATGGTACCACGCTTTAAACTCAACGATATTATCATGTGCTTCAACAATTTCCAATTTCAACCATTCATTTTGAGTAGCCCAAGTTAAATAATCTTCTTTTGAGTGGTATTTTTGCTGAGACGAATGAGTAGTTATCATTAAATATTCTGCATTTCGCAATGCAAATGCACTGTAACGAGAACGCATCAAAGTTTCAGCAGAACGGACTTTTGAATGCTCTAAATGAGCTAATTGACAGCAGCCAGAATAGTTTTTTCCAGAACAGCATGGGCATAAATCAGTTAAGTTCATTCGTATTCTAATTTATCATTGAACTCGAATCATTTAAACCAACAATTTTTTGCTGCAACTGATTTAATAAAACTTGGTATTTACTTATTTCAATTAAATCATCATCTTCATCAGAATAATCGAGTAATTCATCTAATTCATCACTCACATCTGTCAAAGTTAGTAAGGCATCTTGTGCATTCTTTGTAGCAATGCAATCAATAATATGCTGCACACTCTTTTTTATTTCTTCAAATTTAGGATTTTCCATGTATGCTTACTGTTTAACTTATTCTTGATTGTTTTTATCCTCGTTAAATTTTTTGGTAATTTGCTTCAATTTCTCTTTTCTTGCAATTACCGCTTTCTTTACTTTATCCTGCGCTTTGTGCAATTTATCATTGTGTTTTTTGATGTTGCGTTCGTTATTTCTTCCCACAGTATTTTATTTATATATTTTTTGTTTTGCTTGGCAAAGTTCGTCTTTATTGTTCAAACAGAATTATTTTTTTAACATTGTTTCATCTTGATTTATTCAATTAATAACTTAATAAATTGATTGTTAACTATTTAAATTACTACCATTAAGAAGAAGTATACTTTAACATTAATCAAAAACTAAAATATTATAAATTTCTTATTTTATTCCTACAAAACAGTTGTCAGAAAATTTAATTTTCTATCTTGCACATAATAATAAATATTTTTCTTATATTTATTTGCTGAATGCTAAAGCTTTGTTAACATATCTTTTGATGCATGAACTTTGACAAAAAACACAATAAGCTCATTTCTTGGTTTTTAGAAAGACCTGTTAGCACCAGTTTCCTAACATTCTTGTTTTTGAGCGTCGTAGCAGGGTTCATTGTGCACCAGCAATACCAATTACTAAAGGAACACGACCGAAGAGAAATGAATAATATTCTTCAGGTTGTACATCAAAACATTGAACAATCGCTTAAAAATTATACCACTACTACCCTCACATTAGCGCTATCGATAAACGATCAGGGAATCCCAAAAGACTTCGAATATGTAAGCAAGCGATTAATTGAATCTAACAAATCCATATTTGCTGTACAATTAGTACCAAACGGTGTAATCAAATACATTTATCCTTTGGAAAAAAACAAGGCAGCAGTTAATTTAAACATTTTAACCGACCCTTATCTAAAAAATGAAGCCCAGCAGTCTATAGCAAAGCGTAAAATTTATTTTGCAGGGCCTTTAAAACTGCGTCAGGGAGGCCTAGGAATTGTTGGTCGATTTCCTATTTTTTACAAAAATAAATTCTGGGGATTTTCTGCTGTTGTTATAAAATTAGATACCTTTTTGGATGTTTCAGGGATTAAAAACATTGATAATTCAAAATATTATTTTCAATTTTCAAAGTTTGATACCACTCTTCAAAAAGAAGTTTTCTATTTGCCAAACGCAAATTATGACTTTTCGCAGCACTACAATATATCTAACAGAATTTCAGACGGGGATTGGAAATTATACTTGATATCTAAAAATCAAAATTATTTATATTCCCAAATTGTAATTCCAGGAGTAATAGGTATTATCATAGCAGCACTATTAGGTTTTTTAGTATATCGCCTACTTAATTTACCTAGAGAATTACAATCATTGGTTACTATACAAGCTACCAAATTATTAGACTCTGAAATCAAATTTCAATCTATTTTTGATCAAGCAGCGCTTGGGATTGCTCATGTAGATGCTAATACGGGAGATTTTATAGAAATAAACAACCAATTTTGTTCTATTTTAGGCTACTCGCAACAAGAAATGAAAGAGAAAAACTTTCAGAATATTACGCATCCAGAGGATTTGGCATTAGATTTACAAATGTTAGGACAATTAATGGATGGTAAAATAAAAGAATATGCGGTAGAAAAAAGATATTTTACCAAAAGCGGAACCATTGTTTGGGTACATTTGACCGTTTCACCCTTACTAAAAAATGATAAAAAATTAAGCTCTGTTATTTCAATTGTAGAAGATATTTCACAAAAAAAAGAAGCTGAATTTTTAATAAAAAAGAATGAAACTCGCTTTAAAAGTCTTTTTGATGATTCTCCTTTGCCACTACGTGAAGAAGACTTTTCTGCAATTAAAAACTATTTAAAAGAAAATAATCTTTACAAAAAAAACAAAACACTTTTAGCTGAATTTTTCACAAAAAACCAAGACGTGGTAAACAGTTGCTATTCATTAATAAAAGTTATAAACGTTAACAAAGCCTGCCTTAAATTATACAAAGTTAAAACGAAAGAAGAGTTAATACAGCACCAAGCAGTTTTACATAACATGCATTCTAATCAACATTTTATAGAAAGTTTAATAGGCATATCACAAGGAAAAAAGCAGTTTTCTATTGATACTCAAATGAAAAATGCGGAGGGTGAATATAGAGATATCAATTTAAGATGGAATGTTATTAAAGGAAATAAAAGAAGTTTTGAACGAGTAATTGTGTCTAGTGAAGATATTACTGAACGACTTACTTCTGAGAAAATTATTTTGGAAACCAAACAAAAAGTAGAGTCCTTAATTAATACTATTGATGGAATTGTATGGGAATGTGACGCTGACACTTTTTCATTTAATTTTATTAGTCAAAAAGTAGAACATATTTTAGGATATACGCCCGAAGAGTGGTTGGCCAATCCTAATTTTTGGAGTGACCATATTTATCAAGAAGATACAGCTTGGGTACAAGAATATTGCAAAACAAAAACTGTAAGTAGTGAAGACCATGACTTTGAATACCGCATGATAGCCAAAGATGGCTCGATTGTTTGGTTGCGAGATATAGTAAATATTATTTATGAAAACGGAAAAGCGGCCAGTTTACGCGGCATTATGATCGATATCACCAAAGCAAAGCAAGCACAAGATGAATTGAATAATTCATTTACTATCGTTAGCGAGCAAAACAAGCGTTTACTTAACTTTTCTTATATAGTTTCACATAATTTACGATCACATACCAGCAATATTGCCTCTGTTGTAGCTTTGATAGAATCGTCTGAATCTGAAGAAGAACGCCAAGAAATGATGGAACTTCTAAAATCTGCAAGTGAATCATTAAACGAAACCATGTTGCATTTAAATGAGGTAATTAATATTCGAAATAACCTCGGATTGATATCCGAAACTTTAAATTTGAGGGATTATGTTGGTCGAGCTGCTGCTGTATTAGCTGACGAAATCTCAACTCAAAACGTTATCCTGCAGAATCAAATTCCTGATAACATTTTAATAAAATACAATCCGGCATATTTAGAAAGCATTTTATTTAACATTATTTCCAATTCCATTCGATACCGAGATAATTCGCGTCAACCTGTGATTACAGTTAGCCTGCATGAAGAGCATAAAAAGAAAGTTATTCAAATTACAGATAATGGAATCGGGATTGACTTAGTGAAGAACGCAGACAAAATATTCGGAATGTACAAAACCTTTACATCACACGCTGATGCTAGAGGAATTGGCTTATTTATAACAAAAAACCAAATTGATGCAATGGGTGGAAACATTACAGTAGAAAGTGAACCTAATATTGGTACAACATTTAAAATTTATATACAATGATCACAAAAAAATCAATATGGATTGTAGATGACGACCCAATTTATCAAATTATTGCCAACAAGATAGTACAGCGATCTGCCATGTTTTCCGAGGTAAGTACGTTTAAAAATGGTCGAGAAGCCATGGATATTGTGTATCAAGTTTTAGAAAACAAAAATACAATTCCTGACATTATATTGCTAGATATCAACATGCCTGTAATGGACGGTTGGGAATTTATGGAAGAATTATCGACTTTAAAGCCGCAAATTCAAAAAGAATTCTCAGTTTACATTGTGAGTTCATCTATTGCGGTAGAGGACAAAAGCAAATCGAAAAAATACAATGATATTTTGGGTTACATTTCAAAACCAATATCAGTTAATGACCTAATATTAATTGCTTCCAAAGACGAATAATACCAATCTGTCGAGATCGAAACGAAGTTTAGTTACCTAACATAACTTCGTTTTTTATTTCATCTAAAGCTTTATCAGTTTCAATTAACCTTGTAATTATTTTTCTTCGTAATATATCGATGTCTTCCTCATCAAAGTATTTTGCCCAAGATTCTAATTCGAGTAAATTCCGAATTTGTTTGATACGTTTTCTTGTATCAAAACTAGTCCTTAGTACTGCTTTTTTATCATACAAATGGTTATTTACATGTTGATATTGAACTGTCTTATTTTCAAAATCAGCTTCTAAATAGTATAATCGATCAGTTGCGTTATCAGGATAGAAGGAATCCCATTTAGCAAAACCAAGTTTTCTTTTTCCTTGCGTTTCAGGTTTCATAGGCTCCAAGCGCCACTTACTATTCGCTAGGCGTCCCCAATGATTTGACAAACGGTACATTCCTACTTTGGTGTAATAATAAGTACTACCTGCTTTACTTTCGTACTGTATTTTTAAATGTTCAATAGCAGTTAATTCTACTTCTGTAAACACACAAAAAGTATTTTTAAAAGATCCGGGACGTGGTTTAAAATCAAAATTCATAACGCAAAGGTACATACAACTTATAAAATAAAACAGAGCTAAGGATATTTGCATAACTTTGTAACCAGAAAACAAATAAAAGAAACATGACAAAATCTCAAGACGATAAGATATTACAAAAAGGAATTTATACAGGAATTATGGAGAAAGACGACAAAAACAATTTTTTTTGCGGCATTTATCTCCTTGATTATAAAATGGCTTTAAAACACACATTAGGAGATTTGATCACAATTAAATCTGTAATTGAAAACCCAAGTGATATCAGTCATGAACAATATCCGAAAAAATCAAAAAACTTTGACAAAGCAAATCATAAACCACAACAGTAAAGAAAACTAAACTTTTACACTAATTTTTTAGGTGACAAACGTGAAAAATAAAAAAAAGTGTACCTTTGCAAAAAATTGTCGATTTTGAAATCAAGATCTATTCATTTCATCTTAAAAGACAAGTAGTTACATATTTATGAAAAAAATAGTTGAATACCGCAAATTGCTTAATGTAGACAAAACTGCAGAGCTGAAAGATTTAAAAACCATTTATCGCAATGCGATGAAAGAAGCTCATCCTGATAAATTTCAAGGTGACGAGGCTGGATTGAAAGCAGCAGAAGAAAACAGTAAAAAAATTATTGAGGCATACCATTTCCTTGTTAGTATCAACCCAGAAACTATCAAAGCAAATTTACCTGAATACACTGAAACAATTTCTACATCAACAATTACAGATTATAAATTTGTTGACGGTAGATTAATCATCAATTTTTCAAATGGTAGTGTTTACGAATACATTAGCGTACCAAAAGCAACTTATGTAAAAATGGTAAATGCTGACTCACCAGGTCGTTTTGCTAAAAGACATATTTTAAATGCTTACACTTGGAGAAAAACAACAAACCAAGATTAAGGTGAATTTCTAAATATAAAAAAGCATTCTTGTTCCAAATAAGAATGCTTTTTTTTTGACCATTAAATTGTGAAATCAACAGTATACAATTTGATAATTTGACTTTTAGATACAGAATAAATAGTAAATAATAACAAAAAATTAGGTTGAAAAATTATTTTTATTTTACAATTTTTAAATACTTTTGCAACCTTAACTCAATTAACTAATTAATAATGAAAAAAATAATTTTATTACTTTCAGCAGCCCTTGTTTTTATTTCATGTAGTAAAGTAGGAAAAGATGAGTACTTAATTACAGGAACTGCAAAAGGAATTGACAACGGAAAAACAATCATTTTAGAAACTCAAGATGTTACTGGAATGATGTTGGCAAAAGATACTGTAAAAGTTGAAAACGGTAAGTTTGAAATGAAAGGAAACATTACTGAGCCTGCTTTTTATACACTTCAATTAGAAGGTGCGCAAGCAAAAATTCCTTTTATCCTTGAAAATGCCGAAGTTGTAATTGAGATTAACAAGGACAGCATCCAAAAATCAAAAGTGTCAGGAACATATAATAACGACGAATACATGACTTTTAACGAAGAAATTACAAAAGTGCAAAAACCACTTATGGATTTCCAAACTAAAAACATGGCAGCAATGCAGGCAGCTCAGCAAAAAAATGACCAAACTGTCATTAACCAATTGATGGGAGAATTTGCAAAGATTCAAGAAGATGTTACTACTAAATCTAAAGCAAAATACAACACTTATGCTGAATCACACCCAAAATCATTCATCTCTGCCCTAATCGTGCAAGGTATGTTGAATGATCCAAGTATGGATATCGCTAAAGCTGAAAAAATGTACAATAGCTTAGACGAATCTTTGAAAAAAACAAAACCAGGTTTAGCAATCAAAACTAAATTAGCGGAAATGAAAGCTCCTGCTGCCGTTGGCGCAACTCCTGCTCCAGCTGCACCAGCTGGTAACTGAAGAGCAGATTTTTCAGCACCTAATCCAGAAGGAAAAGTAATTTCTTTGAAGGAAAGTTTGGGCAAAGTTACAATTGTTGATTTTTGGGCTTCATGGTGTGGACCATGCAGACAAGAAAATCCTAATGTAGTTGCACTTTATAAAGAACTTAATAGTAAAGGTTTAAATATCATTGGTGTTTCTTTGGACAAGGATGCGAAAGCGTGGAAAGAAGCAATATCAAAAGACAAGTTAACTTGGAACCAAGTTTCTAATTTAAAATTTTGGGACGAACCAATTGCTGCACAATATAAAGTCGAGTCTATACCGGCCACTTTTATACTTGATGCCTCTGGAAAAATAGTCGCAAAAGATCTTCGAGGCGAAGCATTACGTGCAAAAGTTATCGAATTACTAAACAAATAATGCTTTAAAAAGCAGTTTATAAAAAAATCTCCTTCATGGAGATTTTTTTATTTTATTCAATACCAATACGTTAAAAAAAAGTACAAAATTAAGTTCATTTTTTGTTTGGAAACATCAAAACAGTTCCTATATTTGCACCCGGTTAGCAAAACAAGTACACTTGTTTAAGTCTTGGGGAGATACTCAAGCGGCCAACGAGGGCAGACTGTAAATCTGCTGTGTAAACTTCGCAGGTTCGAATCCTGCTCTCCCCACCAAAAGGGTAAAAGAAGCAAAAAGGCAACTTTTTCAATCTTTTCAAAAACCCGCAAAAAACGTGGTAAAACCTGCAAATCCTAGGATTCGCAGGTTTTTTTATTTTAAAGCACTTTTCAATATTTATAAAAACGCTCAAAGTTTCTATGGCAAAATCGTGGCACATTACCGTGTTCGCAAAATGTGCCACAGAATACCACTTAAACACTAGTAAATACAGAGGTTAACGAGGTTAACGACTTGTTTTTTTGATGCTATAATTCTACATTTATTAATCTAAAAAGTTGAATTATGTTAGAGAGCAGCTTTGGGTTGGTTTTCTTTTTGAAAATTCCCCGCAATGAAAGTAAAATTAGAACAGTTTATCTTAGAATAACTGTAGATGGAATCCCTAAGGAAACATCCACTAAACGAAAATGGGACAGCGCCCGCTGGGACCAGAAAATCGAAAGGGCTATCGGCACCAAAGAAGATGCGAGATCCCTTAACTTTTTTCTCGATTCACTGATTTTAAAAATCAATGAATACAAGACCGAAATTATGTACAGCGGAAAACCGATAACTTCCCAAAAGATCATGGATTACGTATTAGGAAACGTAACTCCAAGGGTTAAAGTACTGGAAGAATTTCAAAAACATAATGATGAAATGACTGCCTTACTGGGAAAAGGATATGCTAAAGGAACTCTTGATCGTTTTACCATTACGATAAATCATTTAAGGTCATTTATTCGATTTAAATTTAATGCTGATGATATTGAATTTACAGATCTAAATCTTGAATTTATTAAGGACTTTGAGTTTTACCTGAGAACAGTTCGAAATTGCAGCAATAATACCACGCTCAAATACATTGCTAATTTCAAAAAAATTGTCATTCGCGCAATCGATAAGGAAGTTATCCTAAAAGACCCTTTTAAAAACTTTAAAAGCCGAAAAACCAAAATAGTTAAGAAACCTCTTTCCACACAAGAACTGTATGAATTGGAAAGGCATTATTTTACCACAGAAAGACTTAATGTCGTCAGAGATGTATTTGTATTCCAATGTTACACGGGATTGGCTTATATCGACGCATATCAATTAAAAAAAACCGATATCAAAGATGGTATTGACGGGAATTCTTGGATAATGTCTGAAAGACAAAAAACAGGTTCTCCTACCAATGTCCCACTATTGCCTCAAGCACTCAAGATAATTAAAAAATATAAAGAACACCCTCTGTGCTTACAGCGTGGCACAGTTTTACCAGTTTCTTCAAACCAGAAAATGAACGAGTATCTCAAAGAGGTTGCTACTCTATGCGGTTTTCCCTTCACACTAAATACACATATGGCACGTCGAACCTTTGGAAGTACAGTTACATTAAACAATAATGTCCCCATTAATGTAGTTAAAGAAATGTTAGGCCATGCGTCTATTAAACAGACAGAAGCCTATGCAATTACAGAACAGATAACCATTGGACGCGAAATGTCACTGCTCAATAAAAGACTGACTAAAACGTCTCTAAAGATGTCCAAAGTAGATTTGGCTGTACTTTCTAGATTAGAAAAAGATATAAAAGCAATTAAGGAAAAATATAATATACTGTCATCTTAAGTCAGATACTGAAACATAAATAAATAAATAAATAAATAAATAAATAAATAAATAAATAAACAAATAGTAAAACAAAGAGGTTATCTCACTAGTTATGAGATCACCTCTTTTCATGTAGTGTAACTTCACTCCTATAGTCTGGATGGTATGAAGGGCTATACTTGAAATATCCAAAATCTTGAAGCTGTTTAAAATATTTATGGTATGTTGGCAGTGTATTTATATGCGACAATGCCATTATTTTACTGCGACTGACTTTAATTCTCTCCCATTGTCCCTGCCTATAACCTAAATTTACAATTGCCGCTAAAATGGCCAGATGCCAAACATTAAGCCTTGTATCGTCCATACAAATGGACAAATAGTGCATGATTTGGTCTTCACTTGGTTTATTTGTCTGGTTCATTATTGAAAAGTTTCTGAAGATCTTCTTTATTATAATAATACGAACCCAGAACTTTTTTAAATCGAACTTTCTGTGTCACTCTGAGATTCTGCACTGAACCTGCAGAGATATCCAGCAGCTTTTTCACAGCCTTACTTTTGAGCCACTGTGGCTGTTCTAATTCCGTTTGCACATGAGTAGACTCTTGTACTATAATTCGCATTTTATCTAATAATTGCAGACCAAACTGCCTTAAATCTTCTTTTGTTATAATTTCTTCCATTACATTCTTTTTAAAATTTAATTGTTGCATATTTTTATTTACCAAAAAATAAATTCATGTTTTTTATTTCTTTTATTAATCGGTACAACTACTAAATTATTAGAATGATATAGAAATAATAGATCTTCGGCTTTAAAAGGAGATTCTTGGCTAAGATTGGCTATTCAACGACTCTTGGTAATTAATCTTAAATAAAGGCAACGCCAAAATTGCTTTCAAAAACTAGCGTTAGGCAAACGAATCATCCTCGTGTTGAAGAAGACCCCTCAGCTATAGTATTTTGTAATTTTTGCCGAGAGTTTTTTTGCAATTTTCCTTATTTGAAAATAGGTTTCAAAAAACATCAAAAAATAAAACAAAGAATCCCAGTTAAAATTCCATAAAACGTTATTTTAACTGGGATTCTTCTTTCTGTCTATTTAGGTTTATCGGCAGATAGTTTGTTCCTTTTTGGACCACTATTGTACCACTCAAAAAAAATCTACATCAAGATTTTTTTTGTGAGATGATGATAGACAGAGACATAATGGGACACAAAATAAGTCACATTATAAGTTCTAACATTGAGGTTATCACAATTTGTGAGCAGTGCAAAAAACAGTTCAAAATGAGAACAACGCGCACACACTCTTGTTCTCACATTTGCAAAAGCCGTGGTTATAAATCACTGGTGAACAAAGGAAAAGTAGAAAAAACCAAGAGCGTGATTGTTCAGCTTTAAACACAGATTTGGAAAAAATAAAGCAACTTGAATTTTTAAAAATTACACAGGTAACTCTTCATTTTTAAATCAGCATAAGTACGCTTTACAGGTTAATTAACAATAGACAACTGGACATTTCATAGTTTGGCAAAAGAACTGTTATCCGGAGATCTAAAATCCTTTTTGAGCTGGCACTTAATACTGATGAACAACAATATAATTATTTATCCGCATAACAAAATCTGCATCAGTAACATGTACTCTTGTAAACTTTATAAATTATGATAAAATCCTAAATATAGATTTAGAAGTCTTAGGATAATGATCACCTTTTATGATAATCAGAACCATTTGGTAACCTCTTCATTACTTCCACTTCATTTTTAAATTCAATAACCACTATGCTTTTGTCTCATTTCAGCAGCAAAGGTATTTCCGTGTCCTTAACGCAATAGCAAGGCCTTGCCCTTTAGGTTTGTCAAAAAATCTCCACCCCTACGGGTTGTATTTTTTATCAAAGCCTTGCTCTTGCTAGACACTAACCTTTTTTTGCTTCTGAAACGAAACATAGCATACTCCGGCTCTTTAGACGAATAAAAAAAATGTCAGCAATGAGAAATAAAATATTACAAATGGATTTGATGAAACAAAACAACACCTCCTCTCATTGCCAAATAAAATTAAAAAAAAAAAAATTAATCCGCAGTAATAAAACAATTATAAATTTTAAATCATTATGTCATGGCACACAACATTAATTTCAACGAAAAAACAGGAAAGTACAGTTTCTTCTCAGTACAGCAAAAAGCGTGGCACGGTTTAGGCCAAATCGTGGACCAATACCTAACAAGTAAAGAAGCAATCCAGTACGCAGGATTAGATTACGAAGTCGTAAAATCCCCCTTATTTACAAAGTGTTCGGGTAGTATCAAAACCACTACCGACATAGCGATGGGTAGTAGCGAATTGGAAGTACCCAATTACTTCGCCAACATTCGTACCGATAATAATACCGTTTTAGGAGTTGTTGGTAAAGACTATCACATCGTACAAAATCGTGAAGCATTTAATTTCTTTGATGCCATTGTAGGCGGTACTGATGGGATTTTGTACGAGACTGCAGGTGCTCTAGGAAATGGAGAACGCATTTTTATCACTGCTAAATTACCGGGCTATATTCGTGTTGGCAATGGTGATGATGTTACAGAAAAATATATTTTCCTAACTACTTCACATGATGGAAGTGGAAGCATTACAGCCGCCTTCACCCCTATTCGTATTGTTTGCCAAAATACCCTCAATGCCTCGCTTCGAAATATGAGCAATGTGGTACGCATCAAACATACTTCGGGAGCAAAACAGCATTTGGAAAATGCACATAAAGTAATGGGCTTAGCAGATACCTTAAGCAACCAGTTAGAAGGCATCTTCAACCAGTGGGCTAAAGTAAACGTGACTGATCAAGAGGTAAAAAAACTAATCCAAATGGCTCTTTGCCCGAACAAGGAAACCTTAGATTTGCTTAAAAAAGGTGCTGAAGATGAAGTTTCCACAGTCTTTAAAAATGTAGTACAAGATGCTTTTGCATACGCTATGACAAGCGACACTCAAAACATGAACACCACAAAAGGCACATTGTTCGGAGCGTATAATGCTGTGACAGGATACTATCAGAATGTACGTAACTACAAAGATGACGAAGCCAAGTTGCAAAGCATCGTAATGGGTGGAACAGCTCAAATCAAATCACAGAAAGCATTTGAATTGTGTACCTTTTTCGAGAAAATCGGTTCAGATGTTTTCAATTTTAACTAATCTAAATGTATTACCACAGGTGACCGCCAAGGGGCGGTTACCTTTTTTTAATTACTGAGAATAAACGTGACAAATTTATATAGCTTTCCAATTGCATTAATAAACCTTACAAAAGTAATCCGTGTAACAAGACACTATAAAAAAAACATATATGGTTCAGAAAACATCTTTATTATCTGCATCATAATTCAAAATGAGTAATGTCGTGAAAGGAGATTTGCTTAAAAATTCCTGTTCAAGCTCAGTTGCTTATTCATTTTTGTGCAATATATTTCTTTATACTACATATACAATCAACTTTTTTATGATCTGAAGCAATTTTGTACACATCGCGTAAAAACAACCAAAAAGCCAAAATCGGGCCGCAAAAAGACACTTCCTTCCTCTGGTCGGGAGAGTCTTTTTGCGTTTAATTGGTGCAACCAGTTTTATAAAATGTTTCGCTCCATAAATTCCTCTAACACATTTTACAAAACAGATTGCAAGATTAAATTGATGGATATTCAGTATCTCATCTGTTATTTAACAAACTTGTTTTTTCTAAGAAAAAAACCAAATGAAAGCAAAAGAACGATTCATTTTGTGTATCACACTCTGTTCCCCTTCCATAAAAATTTAAAATGATATTTATCGAGACAAATTTCATTTTTATGAAAAAGTACTAACTGAATCGATCTTTTACACATGCCAGACAAACTTGATATTTTCTCATAAATTTAAGAATAGGAAATTCAAATATCCTAAACTATTTCTGTATAATTTAGCCAGTCACGGAAACAAAATTTGAAAGTTTTCTCTAAAAAAATAAAATCCATATCCTCCCGTAAACTAAAAAACAAATCAAATTTCAAAAATTACTTTTTACGTTTATGGACTACTCCAAAAGACATCAAAAAACAACACTAAACGTACATGAAAATCAAAATAACCATAATTACTTTTAAATCAATTACTTAATAAATAAAACTACCCGACGGGTAGTCGGCAAAACTACCCATCGGGTAGGCAGTTTGTACTAGGTTAATATAAAAAATTATTTGAAATTTGTTAACAAAGAAATATCACTATGGAAATACTAGTAAATTTTTTAAAACTCCTTTTTCTAAAAAGAGACGAAGCTATTTACACATGCTTTCAAAACAACATAAAACTCACCGATAAAAATATCAACGAAGTGAGACAAATTTTGAAACACAAAAAAATATTGTGAAAAAATCTTATTTCAAAAAAGCATTAACAATTCATATAAAAATGTTAATTTTTAACAAATAATACAAAACCTAAGTAAAAAATTTAACGCAATTAATGTATTCCAAACCAATAAATTTATGAAAAAAAAATTATTTATCCAAAGCATTATCATGCTCATGTTATTCCTAAACAATAATTATGTTCTAGGACAGTGTAGTACTTCGCTTACTTCAGCTGCTTCAGCAACCAATTTGTTAACTACAACAGGGCAGTCTTTTCAAGTTTCTTGTACAGTCACTTTAGGAACAATATCTTTTACACCAACAGCAGGTTCTAGTGTAGATGTATTCAATCCAGGTGAAGATATAACTGTTGGAGTACGTTTGTTAAATGCAGGAGGAACTGTTCTTGCCACTGGATCAATTGCAGGTCAAACCACAACAGATTCATGGGGTCCAGGAATTACTAAAACTTTTGATTTTACAACTGCCAACATAAATTTAATTGCGAACACCACATACCGTTGGGAACTTTATAATAATTTTGGTACACTTTATCTTTTAACTTTCTCTAATTCAAATCTTTATACAAACGGTACTGCCTTTAATAATGGAGTTGCGCAAACATCTTCCGATTTTCATGGTTGGACTGTTAACGTGATTGCTGGCGCACAAAATACTTTTTCAATCGGCAGTAACATTAATGTTGTAACCTCTGGAAACGTAACTATCAATTACAAAGGTGGCGCACTAACCAATAATGGAACCATCTCCAATAACAATGGAACCCTAGCTTTTTCAGCACCTGTAACTTTTGCAGGAACTGGTACTACTAACATAAGAAACCTCAAAATTGAACACACGGGTAGTAGCCGCTTAAACAACCGCATCAATGTCTTTGGAAGTGTTGACGTTAGCAACGGAAGCTTGAATGCCAAC
>NZ_JAKIHO010000012.1:0-16374 GCF_021608205.1 Flavobacterium sp. K77
AGGAGTTAGATATGAAGTTTTTTTCATCGCTGTGATGATTGGAGTCGTTTTGCAAGTTTGATGGGGAAATTCAGCGGTTATCCATGGTAATTCGGCTGATGTTCTACCTTATATACTATGAAATATGGCTATGTTTTACTCTAGCCATCGAGTGAAATTAGCAAAAACGGTTCTCGATACGCGTCACTTCGAGTAGCGCAGCGTATCGAGAAGTTTTGCACCGTTTTACTGCGCAAAAAACACTCGAACTGACGTTTTTAAAAATTACAGTCTACAAGTTCTACTCTATATATAGATAGTTCTTTCAAAATTCGTCATCAATATGTGGAGCTCGCGTTAGGGATAGCAGCGTAAAGCCCACAGACACGACCCCTTCGGGAGTGGCGAGGACTTGCAGCGAAAAGCCCGACGCTTATCTTGCTCTTGCCCTAAACAAAAGGCAAGAGCAAGATAGGCGGAACGCCCAACGAAAAGAACTCACCTATATATAATGTATAAATAGTTGCTTTAATTAAAAAGATTATCGTAATATTGCAATATTAATATATAACGATGGGAACGACTAAATTTGAATTTTATACAGAAGAACAAAATGAGCTGGCTGTTTTAGCAAAAGCAATTGGCCATCCGGCGCGTATTGCCATAATAGAGCACCTGATTAGTGTTGGGAGTTGCGTGTGTGGCGCGATTGTAAACGAACTTTCGCTGGCGCAACCAACGGTATCACAACATTTGAAGGAACTTAAAAATGCGGGTATCATTAAAGGTTCACTGGAAGGTAATGCGATTTGCTACTGCTTAGACGAGAGAGGTTTCGCCAAACTAAATACCTTTTTTGGAAAAATCAATACTCATTTTGAAAACAAGAACAACGCTTGTTGCTAATATTTAAACACTTAAACAATGAAACTATCGGAGATTAAAGCAGAATTGCAAAAATTGAATCAGGTAACATTTGTTTTGCCTGGTGGTTCGTATGTACCGGAACATTTTCATGTTACTGAAGTTGGCCTACTCGTGCGCCGTTTTGTAGATTGTGGGGGGAAATTACGAGAAGAAAAAATAATCAATTTTCAACTATGGGATGCCAACGATTACGACCATAGACTGAAACCAGCTAAGTTATTGAACATTATCAGCATATCTGAAAAAATGTTAGAGATGGATGACTATGAAGTCGAAGTTGAATACCAGAGTAACACCATTGGTCGTTATGATCTTGGATTTAATGGTACTGATTTTTTATTGCTGAACAAACAAACTGCCTGTTTGGCTGAAGACCAATGCGGAATTCCTGCTCCCAAGCAAAAATTAAGTTTAAATACACTAACCAACAACAGCTGCACACCAGGCGGAGGCTGTTGCTAAAATACAAGTGGAATGAAAAACTCTAGCACTACCCTATTGCCCAAATTACAAGAAAGTATTGAGCAATTAGATTATAACTCTATACCTGCAGAAAGGCGCAACCTTTTGCAGCCGATGATTGAATATCTTCAAGAAAAAGTTTCAGCAGGATCAAACATAAGGTTGAACTTTATTTGCACTCATAATTCAAGAAGAAGTCATTTGTCTCAAATTTGGGCTCAAGCAGCTGCCGCTTATTATGAGATTCCAAATGTTTATTGTTATTCTGGCGGAACTGAAGCAACAGCTCTTTTCCCGATGGTTGCTGAGACTTTGGAGCAAAATGGTTTTTTGATAGAAACTATTGCAACAAGTAGTAATCCTATTTATGCAATAAAACACAGTTTGAATGAACCAGCTATCATTGGATTCTCAAAGAAATACGATGACACCTTCAATCCTACTGATCAATTTGCTGCTTTAATGACCTGCTCGCAGGCGGATGAAGGTTGCCCGTTTATATTTGGAGCTGAAAAAAGAATTCCACTACAATACGAAGATCCAAAATTATTTGACAATACAGCAGAGCAAGCCGCTAAATATATGGAACGCAGTTTACAAATTGCAACAGAGATGTGTTTTGTATTTTCTCAAATAAAATCAATGTAATGGCAAAGAAAAGACTTCATTTTTTAGATCAATATCTTACGCTTTGGATATTCTTAGCAATGTTGCTTGGTGTGAGTATTGGTTACTTTATTCCCGATAGTAGTACTTACTTGAACTCTTTGTCAAATGGAAGCACAAATATTCCGCTAGCAATAGGATTGTTGTTGATGATGTATCCTCCATTGACTAAAATAGATTTTTCGAAAGTGCCGCTGATGTTTCAAAAACCAAAATTACTTTTACTATCACTATTATTCACTTGGATTATTGGACCTTTTTTAATGTTTGGACTAGCAACATTGTTTTTGCAAGACTATCCAGAGTACATGATCGGCCTTATTATTATTGGTATTGCGCCTTGCATTGCAATGGTGATTGTTTGGAACGAGTTGGCCGAAGGCAATCGGGAATTGACAGCTGGTTTAATTGGCATTAATAGCCTTTTACAAGTTTGTTTTTTCAGTTTTTACGCTTACTTTTTTTTAGAGATTATGTTGCCATTGGTTGGCATCAAAGGATTGAACTTACCTATAACCATTGGAAGCATAGCGGAAACAGTTGGAATTTATCTCGGAATCCCTTTTGTATTGGCTCTAATTAGTCGGTACGGAATTATAAAAGCAAAAGGACAAACATGGTTTAACCAAAAATTTACTCCTTTTATATCACCAATTACTTTGATAGCATTGCTTTTTACAATTGTAATTATGTTTAGTCTGAAAGGTGAAATGATGATTGCCTTGCCATTAGATGTCATTACGGTCGCAATTCCTTTGGTAATCTTTTTTACTATCATGTTTTTCTTAATGTTTTTTGTGGCGAAAAAATTTGGAGCTAATTACAGAGATACGGTAGCACTTTCGTTTACTGCATCGGGGAATAATTTTGAATTGGCGATTGCTGTTTCTATCGGTGTTTTTGGAATTAATAGTGGTCAAGCTTTTGCGGGTGTTATTGGACCTTTGGTAGAAGTACCGGCATTGATTCTGCTCGTGAGGGTTGCCTTTGCTTTGAGAGAAAAATACTTTTTGAAGCAATAATCCCGTTGAGTAAAATTATTTTTTTGATTATGATTTTCATCAGTTGGAGTTTTTTTTACCCTAAAGCTTCCTGAAGAAAACAGTATCGAGCATTTGGATAAAAATCCAAGATAAAAGAAAAATTTCCTTAACAACGGTTCTCGATACATTTTTTGTTCCGTTAAACTCCACAAAAAACACTCGAACTGACGGTTTGTATTATTTCACCCAACGATTAATATTAATTGCGTTTAAAAAATAAAAGCATCGGTAGAAATGCTATCGATGCTTTTTTATTGGTAAAATTGTAAACGTAAAAAGATTAGAATGTTTTTTTTTAAGTGATTGAAACGTTGATATCATCTCGTAACTTTTATCAAATTTCAGTTTTGCCGGGACTTGAGAAAGATTAAAAACTGAACTCGCAAATACAAAACCAGCTTAAAAGTTTACCAACAAACCCAGTTACATTAAAACGCTAAATAAGTAAATCTCATAATTTTTTCTTACAATATATTTTACTCTCTTTGAGTTTGAATCCAACGCTTGAATATAAATTGATTGCAGCCAATCTATGATCTTCTGTAAAAAGGAGTATTTCAGAAAGTTCTTTTTCTTTACCTACTTCAACTAAAAGGTTTATTAGTTTTCTTCCTATTCCTTTCCCACGTGAAGCGGAATCTACAACAACATCTTCAATCCAACCTTTGTGTCCGGATATAACTTTGTAAGTACACATTGATGCAATTCCAATTATTTTGTTGTCATCCTCACAGTATGCGACTGTAATCTGGTTTTCCTCATTCAATATTTCCTCAAGATCTAACTGAATTTTGTTTGGACTTAATTGACGGAATAATTCGGAAACTTGCTCTTTAATATTTGATTTTAAGTCATTTTTGGTTAAAATAGCTATTTTCATTTCTTTTCAAATCTGTTAAAAAACACAATTTTATCAAGTTAATTTTTTATTTCAAATTCTGAATTAAAGTTAAGATTGCCAGAGAATGATGCAAAGTGATGCACAGTTCTACGATTGAAGTAGCGTGGTTGTAAATTCCTCTAAAATCTCGAAAGCTGTTTCGGCCATTTTGTTTCCTTTCGTATCGAGTAAAGGATTGATCTCAACAAATTCAATACACGCTACTTTTTGAGAAGCTACAATTTGTTTCAACATAGCGGTCACTTCAAGTGGATCAAATCCTCTTGGTACAGGAGTACCGGTACCGTAAGAAACCATATCACAATCTAAAGAATCAACATCAAAAGATACGTAAATCATATCGCAGTCGTTCATTTTGTGCAAAGCTTCAGCAACACAAACATCCAGGCCGCGGTAACGGACCTCGGCTACTTTGTAATTTTTTATTTGCAAGCGTTCGATTTGCTTGTCTTCTTCTTCTTCAGTATCGCGAACACCAAAATAAACCAAGTTTTCTGGAAGTACTTTTGGTCCTGAGAAACCAATATTTTTCATTTGCTCCCAATCCTCTTGTGTATCAAGGCTTACGTCATTGTTTTGGCACTCTAAATTATCTTGTCCTAACGCGGCTGACAACGGCATGCCGTGAATATTACCAGATGGCGAAGTGTACGGAGAATGTAAATCGGCATGGGCATCGATCCAAAAAACACCAATTTTTTTATCTGGATACGCTGCTTTTATCCCACTAAGTGTTCCTAAAGCAGAAGAATGATCACCAGATAAAACAATTGGAAAAAATCCTTCTAACAAAGTACTTTTAACGACTTCGTGTACGCGGTTGCACTGCTCTAACACATGTTCAATTCGTTTGGCCGATGTACTAGTGCTTTTATTATATATGGTTTCGTTATGTGTTTTTACATCCTGAAACAGATATTGATTAAAATAATCATTGTCTCGATTAATAGCTGCAATTTCTAAGGCGTCGATTCCTAAATCAGATCCACGAGTTCCCGCACCAATATCAGATCTGTTTTTAATTAGTTTTATTGTTGTTTTCATAAAAATCCGCAGTCTATTTAAAATCATTCAAAGCCCGTTCGATAATTCCTAAACACTCGTGAATTTGTGATTCGGTTATAACCAATGGCGGCGCAAAACGAATTTTATTTCCGTGCGTTGGTTTAGCAAGCAAACCGTATTCACTAAATTTCATGCAAATGTTCCAAGCTAAATCCGACTCCTCGTCGCAGTTTACTACAATGGCATTTAGCAATCCTTTTCCGCGAACCAAAGTTATAATTGGATTTCTGGCTGCAATTTCGTTCAATCCTTGACGCAATACTTCGCCAAGATAAGCTGCATTTTGAGCCAAATTTTCGTCCTTCACTACTTCAAGCGCTGCAATTGCAACCGCTGCCGCTACAGGATTTCCTCCAAAAGTAGACCCATGTTGACCTGGCTGAATGACATTCATAATGGAATTATTTGCCAACACCGCAGAAACAGGATAAACTCCTCCAGAAATTGCTTTTCCTAAAATTAAAATATCAGGTTTTACCTCAGGCGTATTTTGACAACCGTTTTTGCATTCGCAATTACCACAAGTTGCCAATAAACGACCTGTACGTGCAATACCTGTTTGCACTTCATCAGCAATGAACAAAACATTGTGTGCTTCGCAAAGTGCTTTGGCTTTTGCCAAATAACCTTCGCTTGGTACATATACTCCTGCTTCACCTTGAATTGGTTCGACTAAAAACCCAGCGATTGTGTTTGATGATTGCAAAGCTGCCTCAAGTGCTGCCGTATCATCGTATGGAATTTTTATAAATCCAGCAGTAAAAGGTCCGAAGCTTTTACGTGCATTTTCATCATTTGAAAAAGAAACGATTGTAGTTGTACGTCCGTGAAAATTATTTTCGCAAACAATAATTTGTGCTTGATTTTCTGGAATACCTTTTACTTCATAAGCCCATTTTCTGCACAGTTTTACAGCTGTTTCAACCGCCTCCGCACCAGTATTCATTGGTAAAACTTTATCGAAACCAAAGTATTTTGTCACATATTCTTCAAAAGGACCTAATTGATCGTTGTAAAAAGCACGTGAAGTTAGCGTCAATTTTTGCGCTTGCTCCATCATTGCTCCTACAATTTTCGGATGACAATGCCCTTGATTCACTGCCGAATAGGCCGACAAGAAATCAAAATAACGTTTACCATCAACATCCCAAACGTACACACCTTCTCCTTTTTCGAGCACTACAGGCAAAGGATGGTAATTGTGTGCGCCATATTTTTCTTCTTTCGCAATTAGTGCTTCAGCTTTATTGGATAAATGGGGATTTGTTGATGTCATAGCAAAACGTATTTAATTAGTACTTAAACAAAAATACTAATATTATTTAAAAAACCATATTAAAAACAATAATTTGACTTAAAATTAAACTTAAAAAAATATTTTATATCAATTCTAACTATTAAAAAGTCATTTTATTAAAGATAAATAGAGACTAAATTTTTAATTTGAAGAAAAAAAAGTACTTTTATAATTCGTAAACACTTTAAACACAAAAGCCTGATATGGAACCCATAGACGATTTCGATATAAAAATCATTCAAGAATTAGAAAAAGACGGCCGTATGGCCTATTCCGCCATAGCAACTACCTTAAAAATTTCGAATACCATGGTGCATCAACGCATTAATCGATTGATTGAGCACGGCATCATTACGGGTATTAAACCCATCATTAACGAAAAAAAATTGGGTTACGATTGGGGTGCCTTTACAGGACTAACATTGAATAAAGATCAAGATTCAGATCGTATTATCGAAGAGCTTAAACAAATTCCTGAGATTACAGAGTGCTACTACATCACGGGATCATTTACTTTGTATGTAAAAATCAACGCGAAGAATCACGAACACATGCGTCGTATTCTTTATGAAAAAATAGACAATATTCCTGGAATTGCTAAAACCGATTCGATCATTGAGCTAGGCTGCGCCTTTAAACGTAATGTAAGTTTGTAAATCTAAATACTACACTTCTATGAAAATTTTGTCACAATACATTTCTCCTGTTGTAATAACTTTACTTTTTACTACAAATACCTTTGCGCAAAGCGTTGTTAAAAAAGAAATCGATCGACTCGAAAAAACAGCGAAGCAAGTACAAATAATTAGAGACCAATGGGGAATTGCACATGTGTACGGAGCGACTGATGCAGATGCCGTTTTTGGACTTTTGTATGCGCAATGCGAAGACGATTTTAAGCGCGTTGAGATGAATTACATTGA
This sequence comes from Flavobacterium sp. K77, assembly GCF_021608205.1. Lineage (NCBI taxonomy): Bacteria > Pseudomonadati > Bacteroidota > Flavobacteriia > Flavobacteriales > Flavobacteriaceae > Flavobacterium > Flavobacterium sp. K77. The sequence continues at coordinate 7,264 of NZ_JAKIHO010000012.1, forward strand.
AAAACTAGGACGATTGGCAGAGGTAAAAGGCCAAAGTGTTTTGTACAATGATCTCGAAACTAGATTGCTTATTGATATTGAAGCCGCACAAGCTGATTACAAAAAAGCGGCACCTTGGATGAAAAAATTGCTTCAAAGTTTTGCTGACGGGGTCAATTACTACTTGTACAAACATCCTGAAGTTAAACCGAAGCTTTTGCAACATTTTGAACCTTGGTATCCTTTATTATGGACCGATGGTAGTATTGGCGCCATCAGTACAGGCGGATTAACTACTGCTGAACTTAAAACTTTTTATTCAGGTAACAGTAGTAAAGTAGCTTATACAGAGCGCGAACCCAGCGTGCAAACAGGATCAAATGGTTTTGCTATTGCTCCATCAAAGTCGGCTACAGGAAACGCCATGTTGTACATCAATCCGCATACTACTTTTTACTTTAGACCTGAAATTCAAATGAGCAGTAACGAAGGTCTGCAAGCCTACGGCGCTGTTACTTGGGGACAATTTTTCATTTACCAAGGTTTTAACGAAAATTGCGGTTGGATGCACACCTCGTCAAATGTTGACGTAGCCGATTTGTATGCTGAGAAAATCGTTAAAAAAGAGAATCGATATTTTTATGAATATGAAGGTAAATTAAGAGCCGTTCAACAAAAAAATATCACCATATTGTATTTAGAAAACGGAAAACTTATTCCAAAAACATTTACGACTTATGCGACGCATCACGGACCTATCATGGGCGAGCGCGGTGGCAAATGGATAAGTTTGCGCGCCAACAACAGATCGATGATTGGCCTAGAGCAAAGTTGGTTGCGTACCAAATCGACTTCTTTTGCGAGCTACCAAACCGCAATGGACTTAAAAGCCAACACCTCTAACAACACTGTCTATGCGGATAAAGAAGGAAATATTGCCTACTGGCACGGAAATTTCGTCCCTAAACGCGACCCAAACTTTAATTGGTCAAAAGAAGTTGATGGAAGTATAAAAACAACAGAATGGCAAGGCTTACATACAGTTTCAGAGGGTGTGCATGCTTACAACCCGAAAAATGGATGGCTACAAAACTGTAATTCTACGCCTTTTACTGTGGCAGGAATTGAAAGTCCGAAGGCACAAAACTATCCAAATTACATGGCACCGGATGGAGAAAATTTTCGTGGTTTGAATGCCGTTCGACTACTTGGTCAAAATAAAAAATATACTTTAGAACAGTTAATCGCCGATGGGTACAATACCAAACTAACAGCTTTTGAATATTTGATTCCTGCTTTGCTTAACGCTTACGCAAAAACTTCAGTTGCGAATTCTGATACATACAAGAATCTTGAAGAACCGATCGCTGTTTTAAAAAATTGGGATTATCATGCCGATGAAAAATCTGTCGCAACAACATTAGCCGTAGAATGGGCTTACCGATTGGATCCTATTTTACAAAAAGTATACGTGAATCAGGGTGAAAAAGATCAGGTTCAAAACGCCATCGCTTTTGCGGAAGCAGCAACAGCTGAACAATTGTTACCGCAATTGCAAGCAGTGGTTGCTGATTTACAGTCAAAATTCAACATTTGGCAAGTGCCATGGGGAACCATCAACCGTTTTCAACGCAGCTCGGGCGCTATTGATTTAACCTTTGATGACGGAAAAGAAAGTTTACCAATAGGTTTCGGACCAGCATTGTGGGGAAGTTTGCCAGCCTATAAAAGCAGCTATGCTAAAAACACGCTCAAGCGTTATGGCAGCAATGGCAATAGTTTTATTTGCGCAGTAGAATTTGGACCAAAAGTAAAAGCAAAATCCCTTTTGGCGGGCGGTAACAGCGGTGATCCCGCTTCGGCACATTTTACTGATCAAGCCGAAATGTACCAAAAAGGAGTTTTTAAAGACGTATTATTCTACAAAGAAGATGTTTTGGCCAATGCTAAAAAATCCTATCACCCTGGAGAATAAGTCTGCAGCTACGACCTATCATTTTTAAAAATAGCCGCATTAGTTTTTTCCATTAAACTTTGTCGAAATGATTAAAATAAGCTTCAAATTTGTAGTAACAAAAAATAAAAAATTATGAAACAATTCGTTTTAACTTTATTAGGTGCTTTTGCGATTTCGTTTGGCGCGCAAGCTCAATTAAAAGCCGTTGCTTATTCTGATGGCGCTCAAAAATTAAATGGTTTATCAATTGCTCCTCAAAAAGGAAGCAAAACCAAACCAGGAATTTTAATTCTTCCAGCTTGGAAAGGGATTGATCCGCATGCCAAAAGATCAGCCGAAGAACTTTCAAAAATGGGATACTATGCCTTTGTAGCTGATATTTATGGAGAAGGAAACTATCCTAAAAATACGCAAGAAGCTGGACAAAGAGCGGGTTATTACAAAAACAACGTAAAAGAGTACCAAAGACGCATACAATTGGCACTAGATCAATTAGTAAAAGCTGGTGCTAATCCGGACAATATTGTAACCATTGGCTATTGTTTTGGCGGAACAGGTGTACTTGAAGCTGCAAGAGCGGATATGAAATTGAAAGGTGTAGTGTCATTTCACGGAGGTTTAGGCCGCGATGCTGCAAGAGCAAACAACCCAATTACAACAAGAGTATTGGTATTGCACGGAGCAGACGATCCTTATGTTCCTGCAGCGGAAATCTCTGCTTTTCAGCAAGAAATGAGAGATACAAAAGCTGATTGGGAAATGATTTATTATGCAGATGCGGTACACGCTTTTACAGAGCCTGAAGCTGGCAATGATAAATCAAAAGGAGCTGCTTATAATGAAAAAGCAGCCAAACGTTCTTGGGCACGCATGAACACCTTTTTGAAAGAGGTATTGCAATAAATCAAAAACACTTTTTAAAAACAGTACACCATTGGTACGGTACTTTCATAAAGTTTGTACGTATTAATGGTTTACTGTTTTTTTTATGCCCAAAAATTTAAACGAAGTTCAAGAGTCGATTCACTTTTGCGCCAGCGTGCCAATAACAACTCTTACAGCCTCGAATAGAAAACAAAATCATATTCGTTTAGCTAACCAAAGCAAGTTCACGAAAAAGATTAGATTGTTAAATTCCTACATTATTGGGGTAAAATTTTCATTTTTGAGAATCTTTTACTCATATTTGTCATGTAATACAACATTAAAAAAACGAAAAACATGAAAAAAATCCCATTATTGGCAGTCATAGCCGGGCTAACCATCAGTTGTAGCAGTCAAAAAACTGGTGTTGTGGCAGCAAATCCAGGCAAATACATGAATACCATTACCGCCGATGAGTTAAAAACACATCTTTACATTGTAGCTTCGGATGAAATGGAAGGCCGCGAAACTGGTTCTGCAGGTCAAAAAAAAGCAGGTAAATACATGATTGAACAATATACCAAAAACGGAATTTCGTTCCCAAAAGCTGCCACTGACTTTTATCAAAAAGTACCGGCTAGTTTTTTAAACGCTAGAAGAAATCAAAACTTATCCGACTCTGAAAATATTTGGGCTTTTATTGAAGGATCAGAAAAACCGGAAGAAGTAATTGTGATATCTGCGCACTACGATCACGTGGGTGTCGAAAAAGGGAAAATTCACAACGGAGCCGATGACGACGGTTCAGGAACTGTGGCTCTTTTAGAAATTGCACAAGCTTTTCAAATGGCCAAAAAAGCAGGACACGGACCAAAAAGATCCATCCTATTTTTGCACGTAACGGGCGAAGAGCACGGCTTGCTAGGCTCACGTTATTACTCAGAAAATCCATTGTTCCCGCTAGCCAATACGGTTGCTGATATCAACATAGATATGATTGGCCGACGCGACAAAAACCACAGCAATAGCAATTATGTATATGTAATTGGGGCTAACAGACTTTCAAGCGAGCTAGACGCCATTTGCACCACTGCCAATGCCACTTACACGCAGTTAGAATTGGATTATACGTTTAACGATCCAAAAGATCCGAACCGTTTTTATGAGCGTTCAGACCATTATAACTTTGCGAAATTTGGAATTCCATCGGTGTTTTTCTTCAACGGAGTACATGCCGATTACCACAAACCTACAGATACTCCCGACAAAATTGAGTACGATGCACTTGCAAAAAGAGCTCAATTTGCCTTCGTAACGGCGTGGGAATTGGCCAATCGTGCCAACCGAATTGTGGTTGACAAAAAATAATTATTGGGGCACCACCTTCCCTACACTATCGTTTCGGGAAGGTCGGGCTATCCGTTACAATCTCCCGAGAAAAATCGGGAGGATTTTCACTACTATCCCTGGTGCATAAAAAAGCTTTGATTCACGTCAAAGCTTTTTTTGCTTTCACATGACTTTTAGTTTCAATCTGTCGGTTAAAAACAGTTATTTCTCCATCAAATTAATACATTTAAGCAAGTATCACAAAACATTAATAATCAAACCGTTGGGTGTAATGAGTTTTTGATGATAATTTTTCGTCAGTTCGAGTGATTTTCGATAGAAAATTGTATCGAGGGCAGAAAAATTATCATTAAAAACGGTTCTCGAAACGCGTCTCTTCGAGTAGCGGAGCCTATCGCGAAGTTTTGTTCCGTTTCTCTGCACAAAAAACACTCGAACTGACGTTTCTAATAATTACACCCAACGGGTTAATAATCAATAAAAAACACCAAAATTAAATCGAATTTTCTTTCTTTTTTTCACCACCAAGAGCAATTTTTTTCTTATCTTTATGAAAGAAATTTATATGGTATGAACTGGAGAGCCAACACTGTAAAACACAAAAACGAAACTAGAATAGCGGTTTATTTTGATCACAATAAGGATTTAATTGCCCGCATCAAACAATTTGAAGATGCACGATGGAGTCAAACTTTACGTGCTTGGCATCTTCCTGCTACTCCCGAAAATTTTAATCATTTTCAAGTTCCAATTCCAATTTATTACTACCCATCGGCTGAGGGAATTCAAGAAATACAAAAATTCAAAAACTGGTTGCGCTCCAAGCGCTACAGCGAAAGTACTCTAAAAACCTATTGCGAAGCATTAAAATCGTTCCTTACTTTTTTTAGAGAAAAAGCAGTTGCAGCGATAAGCAACGAAGATGTTATTCAATACACAAACGGATACATCTTAGAGAACAAACTTTCGGCATCGTTTCAAAATCAAATGGTAAACGCCATCAAATTGTATTTTAGTACGGTTCAAGAAACAAAAATCGAAATCGAAAAAATTCATCGTCCAAAGCGATCTAAAGTTTTGCCAAATGTATTGAGCAAGCAAGAAGTAAAATTAATATTGGAGGCTCATAGTAATATTAAACATAGAATGATGCTCTCTTTGATTTACAGTTGCGGTTTACGCTGTGGTGAGCTTCTTGCCTTGCAACCGCACCATATTGACTCCAAACGAAACGTAGTTTTATTAAAAAATGCGAAAGGCAAAAAAGACAGAATAGTTCCCTTAAGCCCAAAAATTTTACATTTACTACGCGATTATTACACTTTGTTTAAACCCGAAAAATATTTATTTGAAGGAAAAATAAAAGGTTGTGCTTACGACAGTCGCAGTTTACAACAAGTATTAAAATCGGCCTTACAAAAAACAGCGATAGCAAAGCCAGTAACTTTGCATTGGTTGCGACATAGTTACGCAACACATTTACTAGAGACTGGGACTGATTTAAGATATATTCAAGAATTACTGGGACACAACAGCAGTAAAACAACTGAAATATACACCCATGTAAGCACGAAAAGCATTCAACAAATAAAAAGTCCATTTGATGATTTGTAATAAAATTATTAATGTTATATTTGAAGCAGATACGTTATCGTATAGCGCCAATACAGCCAAATTTGGGTTGATACACGCTTCAATGTAGCGTATATATACTAGTTATAAGGCAGTTTAGAAGAAATAAATATGAAAGACACTTTAGAATATAAAATACTTAAACATCTATTAAATAATGGTTTTGAAAAGCACACTGAAGTTTCAGGTTTATCAGAAAACAAAAGTGCTTTAAAACATGAACTTTCAATTTTATTGAAAGAAAAATATATAAAATGCAATGTTATCAATGATGAAATTATAATAGCTAGAATTGAATCCAAAGGAGTAAAATATTTAAAAGAAATAGAGCAAGGATTTGTAACATCCCAAATAGAAATTCTAACTCTAAAAAAGTTAAAATTTGAACAGTTCCCTGCTAAATTTTGGTGGTTGATTTTAATAATATCTAGCATAATATCATTTTTAACAACTTGGGTAAATAATCAAATATCAGAATCAACAAATCAGCTAGAACAACAAAAAACAGAAAAATCTTTACCGAATTAGGTAGTGTTTCCTTTATATATTTAAACATAATAAAATAATTTTAAAAATGTGTTTCACTTAATATCGGTGGAAACACGTAACCGAAAAATAAAAACCGCCTTATAACAGCTGTCTGTGGCTATTGTGGGATTTAGTTGAATTACCGTTTCGCAATCATGTTTTCGTTAATCCGAAAATACTCTGCTTACGAATTACCACAACAGACCACAGGCAGCGGGACGTTAGCAGTAAGTTATAACCAAAATTGCGCAGAAAGACAAAATCCATAAGTGAGAAAATGAAAAATGTATATATTTTTAGTGGTTTAGGCGCTGACAAAAGAGTTTTTCAGAAAATGGATTTTTCAGAATATAACGCAACTTTTGTGGATTGGATTTTACCAAGCAAAACCGAAAATATAGAAAGTTATGCGAAGAAGCTAACCGAACAAATAAAACATGAAAAACCGATTTTGATTGGACTTTCATTTGGCGGAATAATTGCAACCGAAATTGCTAAAATAATCGATACCGAAAAAATAATATTAATCGCTTCTGCCAAAACTAAATCTGAAATCCCAAATTATTTCAGAATTTTGGGAAAACTAAAACTTCATAAATTATTGCCAGCAAAACTAATGAAAATGCCGAACTTTTTTAGTTTTTGGTTTTTCGGAACCGAAAACGAAAATGACAAAAAAATATTAAGAGAAATACTAAAAGATACGAACGAAAATTTTCTAAAATGGGCAATTGATAAAATCGTAAACTGGAAAAACGAAACCAAACATAAAAACATAATTCATATTCACGGAAGTGCGGACAGAATCTTGCCGATTAATTTTGTGGATTGCCAAATAAAAGTAAAAAATGGTGGACATTTTATGACGTTGAATAAAGCAAAAGAACTGAATGAAATCCTAAAAAGAGAAATTTTAGTTCAAACATAACCTACTGCTAACAGGCGTTTGGCAAGATTGCGAATTTTGTAGTAAATTCACGTTTATTTCTCGCAAGAAATTTTATCTTTGATAGAAAATAATCGGTTCCGAAGTTCGCAACCTCGCCAAGCGCCGGAACGTTAACTGCCATATTATGAAAACGATACTTAAAGATACATTTGAAACAAATCTTGGTGAAATTGAGTTATCGATAAAATCTGAATATGTAATACAATATTCGGGCAAAGACAACTTAAAAGTTGAAACCGAAAATCATAAAATAGAAGTTCTAGTTATTGATTTAAACGAATTAGAATTTCCGAAACATATGAAAATCGAAAACTCAAAAGGTTGGAGAATTTATATTGAAAAGAAATCTGAAAAATCTGAAAAACTACATGTTATCTGTAAACTGATAAATAAAAATTCCGAAAATACTTGGGATTATAATAGTGGCGAAAATTTAGATGCTGTTGAAATAGAAAATAGAAAAGAACTGTTACATATTGGAACCGAAGATGCAGAAGCTATGCAATGGCGAGCCGAAAATAATGATTGGTTTCCAATTAGACTAAAAAATGAAATAAGTTTAGAAAAACCAATAACAAATTACATTGATTTTGGTTTTGAAAGTATAATACCAAATTTAGAAATTAATGAAAAATTGTATTTACATTTCTTAATAGCAACAAGAAAAAAAACTGAAAAGAATGACAATGAAAATATATCAACTTGGATTGCGGTTGACAATAGTAAAAAAGAATTAGACGAATTAAATAGAAAATACGGCAGTTAACAGCGGTTTCGCAAGATTTGGGTTTTAGGCTTGATTTAAAGGTGGTCTTATATTTGGAAATTTTGTGTTTAACAGAAAAATAAATCTTAATTTAGTCCCAAACCTCGCGAAGCCGCGGGACGTTAACTGTTATTTTATGAAAAAACATTACGGAATGTATTTAGTTATCTTATTTTTTGCAATTAGTTGCAAAAAAAACTCAAATAATAAAGTTGACGTAAAAAAACCTGAAACTGTAAAATTATTTTTTAATAATCGTGACCCAAAATATTTATTAAACCCTCCAAAGTCTGACACATTATGCAGAAATGATGTTGAAAGAGCTAAAAGTGACATCAATCAATATCATAAATTATTTATTAAAACTATTTGTTTTGGATGTCGTTCAAAACCGTTTGAAATAGAAATTGAAGAAGTTTTAAAAAAGCGCAAAATTAAACCAGTTATAGAAGACATTGGCTGTGTAATTTTTGAAGGACAAACTCAAGGGTGTTATAGCGGTTACATTAATTTAAAAATGAAAGAACAATTCGGAGAGAATTATTTTTCTGAAATTGAAAAAGAAGCGGAAAATATTTTTATCAAAAATATCATCGAAAAAAACAAAGTTGTAAGCATATATGATTTAGAGGATGATGAAAAACCAAAAATAATAAATCGAGAAGTCTACATTGAGAGTGATTATTACACAACGATAAAATCAAACTTACCAATTAAAATAGATAGTTATAAATCTTTGTTTGTTGACGTGACTTTTATAATAGAAAAAGATGGAACAATAAGTAATTTAACCGTTTCTAATTGGGTAAATGATGCTGTTAATGAAAAATTCAAAAAAGATTTAATTGATACAGCTTTAATAACTTTAAAAGCAAATTATAATCATTGGAACCCGGGAAAATATAAAGGAAACGTAACAAGAACCGAAAACACATTAAGAGTTAGTTACGAGTAAAAAAAACAACAGTTAACACACGCTACAAGCAATTTGGGTATTGGGCTTAATGGGAAGTTGGTTTTGTATTTGGGATGATTTGGCAAATCCGAAAATAGAGCATAATTTAGACCCAAACTGCTTGTAGCGCG
>NZ_JAKIHO010000013.1:0-15340 GCF_021608205.1 Flavobacterium sp. K77
AACGTTCCGGCGCTTGGCGAGGTTGCGAAGTTCGGAACCGATTATTTTCTATCAAAGATAAAATTTCTTGCGAGAAATAAACGTGAATTTACTACAAAATTCGCAATCTTGCCAAACGCCTGTTAGCGGATGGTTTTTTTTATCTAATCGTAATCCAGTCCATTTTCGTTTCTGTTTTTTTCGGTTCTGTTGGCTTTTCAATTTCTTTATATTCTCCAATTCTATTATTTGAGTCAGTTAAAAACACAAAGTTCCAATTGTTTTTTTCATCATGCATAAATTCCCAATCCATCATTAAATCTTGAATAATTTCAATACTTGGATATTTATGTTGTATGTCTGATATCTTAGATTTTGGATTTAAACCATTTTTTGTTTTTAAATTTTTATTTAAGGCAATAAGAACAAATATTTCTTTAGAATCTCTTTTAGGAACAAGCGCTAAAACAGGCTCGTTTTTTAGTGAATAAATATAAGCTTTTCCACCACCATCAAAACCAAAATCATACGCTTCAGCTTCTTCTTTAGTTAATCCATTTAGCATTTTTTCGGCATCAATAATATTCATTCCAATTTTTATTTCGCCAATTTTTCCTTTCGATATTTTAAATTTTTCAAATTCAAATGTTTTAGTTTCTTTCTTTTGAGTTTCAACTTTCTGAATTTGATTATTCCGAGTTTCAATTTGTTTTTCAGTTTCGTTTTTACACGAAATTTGAAGTATGATTAGAAATAATAAAGTTAATTTTATTTTCATTTTTTCTTTTTTGCAATATTGGTCTAAACTATCCGCTAACGTTCCCGCGCTACAAGCAGTTTGGGACTAAATTAAGCCCATTATTCGGATTTGCCAAATCTTCCAAATACAAAACCATTTTTAAATTAAGCCTAATACCCAAATTGCTTGTAGCGTGTGTTAGTGGTAGTGCTTTAATTTAGTATTTTGTCTAAGTTATGCCATTCGTGATTACATCCATCTTTACACCAAGTATTTCTTCGCACTATATCGGCAACTTTAAAAACTGAAATTAAAGTTATAAATACTTTCTTATTCTCATTTTCTGGAAGCAAAACAATTTTTTGTAAAGCAATTTTAAACCCTTTAGTTTTTAATAATACAATTGGAGTTGCAGTTGGTTTTAGTGGAATCAATTCAACGGCTTTTTCAATAGTTTCTGTATTCGGATGCGATTGATCTAAACACAATCTCGCTCTAGAAATTGTTTCGCTTTGTTTTTCTAGATTTAGATTTTCAAACCAAACTAAAATCTGTTCGAGACTAATTCTCTCTTGAGCAAAACTGTTTATCATTATTTCATCTTGATATAGCAAATCGTATGTTTTTAAATTCTTTTTCTCCGGAGTTTTGTCGCATTACCACTAACGTTCCGCCGCTTCTCGTCAGTTGCGAAGTGCGGAACTTTTAATTTTCTGTTAAAGATAAAAATTCTTGCGAAACGTGAACGTGAACTTACCACAAAATTCGCAATTGCGAGAAACGGCTGTTAGTGGCTGCCTTTATTCTTTTCAGTTTCTTTTCCAACTTCCATTCCAGTTTCTTTTCCAGTCAACTTGTCCAAGTCTGGTGTTGCGCTAACTTGAGAAACAAACCACATCGTTCCTTTAGTCTTCCATATTCTGTTTGCCCAAACTATTCCGATAACTAATCCCAATAAAGCAACAATAATCGCAATAATCAGTCTTATTTCTGTCGGATTTGGAAAATATATAAATGCAGCAATTCCTAAACCAATTAAAAGCGGAGAGGCAACAATTTGAAGCCATCCTATAACTTCCATTATGTATTCAAAAACTCTGTGCATAACGTCTTTTTTAAGCGATTTTTGTGAAGGTTGCCACTAACGTTCCCGCGCTACACGCAGGCTGGGATTAAAGATGCGTAATCTTTCGGTTAAAAACAAATGTATCAAACGCAAACTATTTTCAAATTAAGCCCATTGCCCAGCTTGCTTGTAGCGTGTGTTACCAGCTGGCAATTTATTTATTATTTATACTTTTTAAGAACTCCATTCCAAGTCCACCTTTCGCAACACATAATTCAACATTCTTTCCAACTTTCAATTCATTCCAAATGGTTTCATTTGTTGTTAATCTTTCATAGGTGTTATTTATTTCTACATATAAAAAATATTGATGGGTTTTATACGTTGATTCGCCTAATTCTAAAACTTTAAAATTACTGCATTTAATTTCTCCAATATTTACTTTTCTGTTATATAAATTAGCCAAAGCAGGAAAGCCAAAAATAAAAAGCACGAATATTATTCCATTGACAAAATTAGCAGTGTCTTTATTAACTGAAATTATGGTTATTTTTCTATTTACATATCTTAAAAATACGATTGCTATTATTAATCCAATTATTGAGAATATTACAAATAAAATTGTTCCGCTGAAATTATTATCCATTTCGTTAATTTCCACTATGGAAATAAGAGCTATAACCATTAAGAAATAACAAAAAATATTTATCTTTTTTATTTTCTTTTTTTCAGGTTCAGTTAAACTTTTAGGATGTTTTTTATTATAACTTATCACTGTCGCGTTTTTTTTTGCTTGCTGGTAACGTGTCGCGGCTTCATGAAGTGGCGATGAACCAAGACCAAGCCTCCACAAATATAACCAAAACTTTAAATTAAAAACCTTTCCGATTTCAAATAAATCCCGAGCCAAGCCATTTCTTGAAACCGCTGTTGGCAGACGGTTTTATTTTTCCGATTTTAGTTATTTTTATCTTTCGCTTTTCTTTTTCCGTTTAAATAGCCACTCCAAATTGTAAATAATCCACCAATTGCGCCAAAAAATGGAGCTGTAAAACTTTTCCCTTTATAAATTACAATCGCAATTAAAAGTATGATTACTATTGTAAAAATTATTAAGAATGGATAAATCCAAACTTGTTCGAAAAAAGATTTTTCTCTTTTGGTTTCAATATTATTTACTTTCTTATATTTTTCATATTCAGTTTCAAAAATATGACAAACTTGAGTAAATCTGATTGGATTTGAAAAGTATCTATTTGATATTACGCCATATCTTTTTCCATTTTTTAGTTTCAAACTTATTGAACTTCCATTATAAGAGTTAATAAAATAATTGTCTATTTCTTTAAATTTTATTTCTTTTTCGACACCATTAAGATTAATTACAATTTTTTCATTTTCTATTTCAGCAAACCCTTTTTTCTTTATTTTTTTTATGTTTAGTTGAATGATTAATGCTGGAATTCCTAATGAAACAGAAATTAATAAGAAAAAATTAAAAATATTAAGAAACATTAATCCGAAGAATAAAATTGGGAAAAGTAGAAATGAAATTAAAAAAATCTTAATTTTTAATTTATCATCGTCATATTCAAATTCATAATTTTTCATTGTAATTTTTCTATTTCATTCGCTTCTCACAAACTGTCTGCCAACGTTCCGGCGCTTGGCGAGTTCGCGAACTTCGGCACCGATTATTTTCTGTTAAAGATAAAATTTCTTGCGAAATGTAAACGTGAATTTACCACAAAATTCGCAATCTTGCCAAACGCCTGTTAGCTGTAGTACTTTTTATTCTCTTTCGTCATCTTTCCAATCAATTTCTTTCTTTATTTCTTCAAACGTATAATTTCCAAGTTTTAAAATTTCTCCTTTTTCATTTATATATCCGAAATTTTCGCAAACAATAGAGTAGTGTTGGCAATCTTCTTCTTTTGCGTGTTCTTTCCAAGGAATTTTTTTACACTTTTCTCCAATTATTGCTTTTCCATTATGAAATGAAGTCACAATTTCAAATTGAGGTTTTATAACTATTTGACCTTTTTCGTTTGCGAATCCAATTTTATTTTCGCTATCAATTATTCTAATTTTATTTTCAATTAAGTAATCTGGACTTGGTTCTCCAAAACTTGTATTATAAACTTGAAACAATATATTTTCTTTTGCATCAATTGCTGTCCATCCTGGACTTCCTTTCTTGCCGAAAATCGCAAAATATCCATAATTATCAAAATTGAATGTTATGTAATATTTTGACGAATCTAACACTTTTATTAGGTCGTTTTTTTCATCAATAAGTGAATAAATACTTCTCCAAGTTTCAGTTTCTTTCTGTTCAACCTTGAATCTAATTTGTGCACTCAATTTAGATAAAAACAATATTGATAATATTATGAATTTTAATCTCATATGTGGTCATTTTGTGTAGTATTACAGCTAACGTCCCGACGCCTCACGCCGTTGCGAACTTCGGGACCGATTAGTTTCGGCTAAGATAAAAAAACTTGCTAAACGTAAGCTTCAATTTAGGAGAAAATTCGCAATGGCTTGAGACGGCTGTTATGCGTGGGTTTATTTTTGTGGAAAAATTTATTTCTATCTTCTTTTCGGTTAATGCTTTTCAAATTTCAGTTTCCAAGTTTCGCTTTCAAGTTTCTGCTTTCAAGTTTCACTTTCAAGTTTCTGCATTCAAGTTTCTGCATTCAAGTTTCTGCATTCAAGTTTCTGCATTCAAGTTTCTGCATTCAAGTTTCTGCATTCAAGTTTCACTTTCAAGTTTCTACTTTCAAAAACTCTGGTAGTAAGATAATTTTATTTCTAATTCTTAATGTCTGCGTAAATTCCAAAACTCACGCATAACGTCCCGACGCCTCACGCCGTTGCGAACTTCGGACCCGATTAGTTTCGGCTAAGATAAATAAACTTGCGAAACGAAAGTGTCAATTTAGGAGAAAATTCGCAATGGCTTGAGACGGCTGTTATAAGGCGGTTGAATTTTTTATAGTGTCTTTTGGCAGGTTTCCATTTTTCTTTTTCCGCTTTTCTGTTTCTGCCTTTTAATTTCCACTCTCAAGTTTCCGCTTTTCAAGTTTCCACTTTCCAATTTTTGCTTTCAAGTTTCTGCTTTCAAGTTTCTGTTTCCAAGTTTCCGCTTTCAAGTTTCCGCTTTTCAAGTTTCTGCTTTCCAACTTCTGCTTTCCAACTTCTGCTTTCTAACTTCTGCTTTTCAAGTTTCAGTTTTGCGATAAAAGTGGAAGAAGATCTTGTATTCATAGCTAGTTGTCTGCGTAAATTCGCAACTGCCTTATAACGTTTGCGGCTATGCGAAGTGCCTTCTTTTAACCGCTTGACTAATTCTAGCTAAAATAGCCAAATTTTTTAATTTGTACTATTTTATCCAAAAAAAGCGGAAGGCATTTTGCATAACCGTTGTTGGGCGTAGTTACTGTCTATTTACAATCCCTGTTTTGATCAGTAACGGAGTTGGATAGACTACTCCAATATTTTCTTTCACTACAATCAAATTTAATGAAACCAATTATTTATTGCGCTTAGCAAGCCTGCTAGGCGAAGTCAATAATAGGGGTTTTGGGGCGCTATTTTTTTGGTGATGTTTAAGTTAGCAAAAATAAATTCTTGACTTTGTCTTTTATTTTCGATAACTTAGCCAAGTCTTGTACGTTGTCAAACGTATTGAAAGTGAACTTTCTACGATTCCCAATCGAAAGACTTGAAGCCTAAATGCTTTATTCTTCTAAACATCCCAAAAATATATCCCGAAAATTCATTGTGAAAAAACGTCGTAGTCTAAGTGGTACGCTCCAATTACGTCCAACGTCTTGGCACTACAGCGGGTTTGAGGTTAAATTAAGCCCTATTTTCGGATTTACCAAATCATCCCAAATACAAAACCATACTTCCATTAAGCCAAATGCCCAAATCCGTTGTAGTGGCTGTTACCTGCAGTATTTTTATTAATCATGGATTCGACCGATTACAAACTTCAAGTACTATTTTTTTTAAAATAGTCTTAGTATCCATATTATTAGTCATCATTATTTCATAAACCCATGAGCAATTCGATAGAGTCATGTGGTATATCAGTTCTAGATTTCCAATAATTTCTTTCAAGTTATATGAATTACATCCGCCCATTTCACCATGTCCACCACCAATAGATTCACCAATTACAAACTGCTTGTCTTTCCCAAAGGGATGAATCATAAAATAATACACGTGATGAGTTGGGTGATCCTCAGTCGGTGCTTGATTTTTTTGGCTTATTGTCAATGCTTTTCGTTCCAGTTGTTCGTTCTCCAAGAGTTGTGAATTTTGATAGAGGTATTCTTTGTCAAAATGAATATTGTTATACCATGTAATTTGATTTTGGTCGTATTTAAATGATCTCAGTTTGTTTGGGTATGCAAGAAAATCGTGTTTCTCATAAAGTTTTAAATTTGAGGGAGAAAAGCATTTGAATTCACAGTTTTCAAACTCTATTATTAATTCATAATAGTCAATCGGTGTTATAGATATGATATCTTTCATGTATAAGGTATTCTTAATATTGCAGGTAACGTTTTGCCGCTTGGCGAGGTTGGGGAATAAAGATGCGTAATTTTTCGGTTAAACCTAAATTTTCCAAATACAAAACCATTTTTAAATTCAGCCTAAAACCCCAATCTCGCCAAACGGCTGTTAGCGGTAGTTATTATTCTGCAAGTTGTCCGTTAACATAGTTTTCTTTTTTTATAACATTTCCATTTTCATCATATAATATAAAAATTCCATTTTTTATATCATTTTTGAAAACCGTTTCTGCTTTAAGTTTTCCATTTTCGTAATAGACAATTGCTTTTCCATTTCTTTGTCCCGAAGAATAATTTGCATTCAGTTCCATTTTGCCATTAGAATGCCATTGTTGAATGTTACCATCAAGTAAATTATTTTTGAAAAATTTAATGTTTTTCTTTAAGCCATTTTCGTACCAACTTTCTGATTTACCTTCGCTTTTTCCATTAAGCCAATTCGTTCGTTCTTTAGGTTTTCCATTCTCATAGAATAATTCGAATAAGCCATTTTGTATTCCATTACTCCAATTCGAAATCTCTTTAACTTGTCCGTTTTCGTACCAAGTTTTCATCTCTCCATTAGTTTTTCCATTTAAATGATAATTAGCATCTGACATTTGTCCGTTTCTATAATACCAATAGTTCCATCCAGTTTCGTTTACAAGTTTTTTAGTCCAGTCAATTTTTCCATTGTCAAAATATTTAGTCCATTCATTGCCTATCTGGTGATTTTCTACATTTCCTTTTTCAAAAACTTTTCCGTTTTGAGAGTATGAAATGTAAGCACCATTTTTTATGTAGTAATGAATTAAAGTATCAGGTTTAACTAATAAATATTGTATGAGTTTTTCATTAAGGTCAAAGAAATAAATCGTGTCAATTTCTTTACCATTTTTTAACTTTCCTTTTTTATAAATCGTTCCTTTATTGTAAAACGATGTGTATTTTCCATCTTTTATTGTGGTCTCATTTTTAACCGGAATCCAAGATTTCTCTCCTGTTTTTTCATCAATCCAATATATCCAATTTTCGTTTCTTTTATCCTTATTGTTTATGTTGGCATCATTACAACCATAAATTAAAATTGAAATGAATAATATTATTTTTTTTATCATAAAATTGTCTCATATCCTTGATTTTGAGGGATAATTACCGCTAACGTTCCGGCGCTTGGCGAGGTTGCGACTTCGGAACCGATTATTTTCTATCAAAGATAAAATTTCTTGCGAGAAATAGACGTGTATTTACTACAAAATTCGCAATCTTGCCAAACGCCTGTTACCTGCTGGCTTTTTTTATTGCTTCTTCAATACTTTTTAAAGGGTTTATTTCTGATTTCATCCAAATTTCACTTTCATATCCATTCGTTTTCAACCATTCTTTTAACGTTTCCAAATCTTTTAAGTTATTTAAGTCAGATTGTGCTATAAAAAAAGAATAATATACTATTTCATTCCTATCCCCAATATTCAAGATAAATAAGTCTAAAAGAAACTTACCCGCTCTTGAAACCATCTCATTTTTCAAATAAGGTATAAACATTTTGTCAAACCCATAAGCGACAGATTCAATTAGTACATCTATGTCGTCTTCATTCCAATTTATAACATCTTGTTTTAAATCTTCCCAATCTTTATCAGAAAAACTATTTAGTTTATTTTGTATTTCTTGGCTTCCACCACCCAAGGACCAATAATCACTATCTTCATATTCGTTTTTCAATAAGTAGTCATAAACTCCTAAAACTCTCGAGTTTTGACTTTTAGTTTTTGAGTGAACTCTAAAATTTTTCTTCCATTTTTTTATTTCTGGATGAGAAAATCCGTTCTGCATTTTTGAATATAATTTTTGGGCTAATAGTCTTCTTTCATTTTCATACTTGACTTCAAATTTTCCATCAATTCCGTAGGCAACACAATCAGATACAATATTTTGTTCCAATTCACTCCAATTAGAAAAATCATTAATGAGAGAATTCCAATCATTCTCAGAAAGTTTAATGAAAATTTCATGCAATTCTAAGTTCTCTTTTAATTCCCAAGTTTTAGATGCTATGTTGTTTTTTACAAAAGAATATATCTTCAGAATATTCTGATTTGAACTTTTAGAATTTGAAATTAGTTTTTCCATCATTTTTTTAAGCTTGCAGGTAACGTCCCGCCGCCTCATGCCGTTGCGAACTTCGGGACCGATTAGTTTCGGCTAAGATAAATAAACTTGCGAAACGAAAGCGTCAATTTAGGAGAAAATTCGCAATGGCTTGAGACGGCTGTTATATGCCGCTTAAATTTTTTTCTTGACCAATTTTCAGGTTTCCAATTTTCAGGTTTCCAATTTTCAGGTTTCCATTTTTCAGATTCTGCTTTTCAGATTCTGCTTTTCAGATTCTGTTTCAAGTTTCGTTTTTCAGTTGGCACTTTTCGGTTTCTGATTTCAAGTTTCATTTTTCAGATTCCATTTTTCAGATTCTGCTTTTCAGATTCTGTTTCAAGTTTCGTTTTTCAGTTTCCACTTTTCAGTTTCCACTTTTCGGTTTCTGATTTCAAGTTTCATTTTTCAGATTCCACTTTTCGGTTTCTGCTTTTCAGTTTCTGCTTTTCAGTTTCTGCTTTTCAGTTTCTGCTTTTCAGTTTCTGCTTTTCAGTTTCTGCTTTTCAGTTTCTGCTTTTCAGTTTCTGCTTTTCAGTTTCTGCTTTTCAAAATTATTCCGTTGCGTTTTTAAGTCGAAAAATAGAGTAGAAGTGATGTTCTACGAATTTATCTTTTCTGTCGCAGATAAGTGGCATATAACGTCCCGCCGCCTCACGCCGTTGCGAACTTCGGGACCGATTAGTTTCGGCTAAGATAAAAAAACTTGCGAAACGAAAGCGTCAATTTAGGAGAAAATTCGCAATGGCTTGAGAAGGCTGTTATATGCCGCTTAAATTTTTTTCTTGATCAATTTTCAGATTCCACTTTTCAGATTCCACTTTTCGTTTACTACTTTCAAGTTTCGTTTTTTAGTTTTTACTTTTCGGTTTCTGCTTTCAAGTTTCTGCTTTTCGGTTTCTGCTTTCAAGTTTCGTTTTTCAGTTTCCACTTTTTAGTTTCTGCTTTTCAGTTTCTGCTTTTCAGTTTCTGCTTTTCAGTTTCTGCTTTTCAGTTTCTGCTTTTCAGTTTCTGCTTTTCAGTTTCTGCTTTTCGGTTTCTGCTTTTCGGTTTCTGCTTTTCAGTTTCTGCTTTTCAGTTTCTGCTTTTCAAAATTATTCCGTTGCGTTTTAAAGTCGAAAAGTAGAGTAGAAGTGATGTTCTACGAATTTATGTTTTCTGTCGTAAATAAGTGGCATATAACGTCCCGACGCCTCACGCCGTTGCGAACTTCGGGACCGATTAGTTTCGGCTAAGATAAAAAAACTTGCGAAACGTAAGCGTCAATTTAGAAGAAAATTCGCAATGGCTTGAGACGGCTGTTATGCGTGGGTTTATTTTTGTGGAAAAATTTATTTCTATCTTCTTTTCGGTTAATGCTTTTCAAATTTCAGTTTCCATGTTTCGCTTTCAAGTTTCTGCTTTCAAGTTTCTGCTTTCAAGTTTCACTTTCAAGTTTCTGCTTTTCAAGTTTCTGCTTTCAAGTTTCACTTTCAAGTTTCTGCTTTCAAGTTTCTGCTTTCAAGTTTCTGCTTTCAAGTTTCGCTCTCAAGTTTCGCTCTCAAGTTTCTGCTTTCAAAAACTCAGGCGGAAATGTAATTTATTTCTAATTCTTAATGTCTACGTAAATTCCAAAACTCACGCATAACGTTCCCGCGCTATAAGCAGTTTGGGACTAAATTAAGCCCATTTTTCGGATTTGCCAAATCTTCCAAATACAAAACCAATTTCAAATTAAGCCTAATGCCCAAATTGCTTGTAGCGTGTGTTGGCAGATAGTGCCTTTATTTATTCAATTTTGTATGATATGACGTAATATTTTTTATTTAAGTCAATAGTTAGTTTTTTATTCTCTTTCCATTTTTCATATGCTTCAAAATTTAAAACCTTATCGTCAGGAACAATTAAAAGCATTTTGTATTGGTCCATTAAAAATTCATTTAGAAATCCTGCTTCAACTATTGAATTTAATTCTCCTAAATATTCAATTGTATTTTGTGTTTTTTTATATTTATATTTTTCCTGAAATTTAAGGAGTTCTTTTATACTTTCAATATGCATATCAATGTACAAAGCAGGAAAACCAGATGCTCTTTCGTTTTCTTTTACATTTCCCAACGCCCATTCAATTTTTTTGAATGCACTTCCCATTGTTGAGCCTAACATTATCGAATCACAGAAAGCACTTTTAGAAAAGTATACATTTGCTTTAGTACTTAATTTTCCTTTTCCAGTTAGTCTTGTTGGTTCAAATTTTTCAATAATTCTTTTTTCAATATCTTCGATTTGAATTGAATCCAATTCGTTTGTTGACAATCTAATCTTGTAAAACCAAGTACCGCATTCAAATAGCAATAATTGGGTTATCTCATTTTTATCATTTTTCATTTCTGCTTTAATCCCATTACAGATATATTTTTCGCCAACTTTTTTAATAAGTTTTTGTGTTGCATTTATTCCATTTTTAGAAATATTTGCTATTGATTGCATAGAATTAAAATACTCATTTCTTAATCTGTCTTCCGAGGCTTCTTCTGTTGGATATATATAAATTGAAATTGTTGTTTTTTTATCGTTTGTTTCATTTTCGTATGTAACACCGATATTTTTATCTTTTTTGTCAAATGAGTAAACATCTATTCGTTTATAATTCTCGAATAGTTCAGGAAAATTTGTTTTAGTTTCCGAATGAATGTAATCTCCACTAACTTTTATCTTTTTTGGGCTTTTTCTTTCTTGACCTTGTAATTGGAATACAAATAAAATTAGGATTGCTATTGAAATTATTCTTTTCATTTAATACTTTAAGTTGTTGAATTCTCTTCTGTTTTTGGGCATTTCTGCCAACGTCCCGCCGCCTTATGCCGTTGCGAACTTCGGAAGCGATTAGTTTCGGCTAAGATAAATAAACTTGCGAAACGTAAGCGTCAATTTAGGAGAAAATTCGCAATGGCTTGAGACGGCTGTTATATGCCGCTTAAACTTTCTTCTTGACCACTTTTCAGATTCCACTTTTCAGATTCCACTTTTCAGATTCCACTTTTCGGTTTCTGCTTTTCGGTTTCTGCTTTTCGGTTTCCACTTTTCGGTTTCTGCTTTTCGGTTTCTGCTTTTCGGTTTCTGCTTTTCGGTTTCTGCTTTTCGGTTTCTGCTTTTCGGTTTCTGCTTTTCGGTTTCTGCTTTTCGGTTTCTGCTTTTCGGTTTCTGCTTTTCAGTTTCTGCTTTTCAGTTTCTGCTTTTCAGTTTCTGCTTTTCAGTTTCTGCTTTTCAGTTTCTGCTTTTCAAAATTATTCCGTTGCGTTTTAAAGTCGAAAAGGAGATTTGAAGCGATGTTCTACGAATTTATCTTTTCTGTCGCAGATAAGTGGCATATAACGTTCCGGCGCTTGGCGAGGTTGCGAGCTTCGGAACCGATTATTTTCTATCAAAGATAAAATTTCTTGCGAGAAATAAGCGTGAATTTACTACAAAATTCGCAATCTTGCCAAACGCCTGTTAGTGGCAGTACTTTTTTTGATTATTTAGTGAATTTAGATTTTTTCCACGCTTCAAGCATTAATTGTCCTTTTTTATTATCCACATACATAATGTTAACGGAAAATTCTTTTTTGTCGAAAAGTCTACTATACATTAATACATTCAAAACCATCTTATTCGGATATTCAATTTTCATTTTAAAAGTCTGAAATTCTAAATCATCAATTTTTTCGGCAGTTTTTGTCGTGTCAATTTTAATGTTAGGCATTTGCGCTTTAAATGTTTCGTATAAAATGTCGTTTACATTTTTACAAGATTCTAAATAATCACCATCAATTGAAATGTCAAAAGGTTGATAGTTAGACTCAAAATAATTAAACTGATCACTTTTAAATACAAATATTATCTTTGATTGATTTATAACTTCTTCCTCGTAAGTTTTTTCTATTGCTTCTGCACCTTTATTTTGCAATTTTGCCCATTCTTCAGCACTAACATTTTGAAAGTTTTCTGGTATTGTAATAGTCCAGTTAAAGTTTTTATTGTAAATCTCTTTTTTAGGAGTAGTTTGTCCGTTACAACTTTGAAGAGTAATTGTAAAGCAGATAATAAAGTATATAAGTTTATTCATTTTCTTATGTTTTTATTTCTTTCGGTTATGTCGTGCGGTATTGCCACTAACGTTCCGGCGCTTGGCGTGGTTGCGAACTTCGGAACCGATTATTTTCTATCAAAGATAAAATTTCTTGCGAAACGTAAACGTGAATTTACTACAAAATTCGCAATCTTGCCAAACGCCTGTTACCACTCGTTTTTTTGTAGGTTTTCTGAATACGATTTATTTGGATTAAGTTCAAAAAAATCAAATATTTCTTTTTTAATTTCCATATTCATCGGATTTCTTAAATCAGTATCACGACCATAAAATTCATCATTCCAATATGATTGATTTGAATTTTCTGAAATCACTTGCAGTAAATTTGATTTATTGAAATCTAAACCAAATTGAATTGATTCATTTCTATATGGATTGAATTTTAAGCATTTATCCCAATCTCCTTTAGGATTTGGGTTAGGTATTTCAATGTATTTATAAAATTTGTCTCTTTTAGTTTCTTTGTATATTTTACCATATTGTAAATAAACAGTATCAAAATCACCATAAGAAATACTTCTCGCATATGAAATTGGAAAATCTATTTCCCAATCTTCTAATGGTAAGTTTCCGATTATTTCAAAATCACCATAATATAGTAAATTGTCCATAATATATTGAGATGGTAAACTTTTCAAAGATTTTAAATAAGTTAAATCTATTTCTTTCGAATTCTGAATAATATGATATATTTTAATAACTAAAGGTTGTGTCATCAAGTTCGAGAAGCCATTATTTTTATTTGTTTTAAAATCTGGATTTTTTCTTATTTTTCTGATATCACAAATTAAACGACCAAATCCGAAATTTTTTCTATCAACTTTGTAAATAAAAAAATCACCTTCTTTTAAATCTATTCGTTTTCTTTTTTCGGTTGCTATTTTTTGTAAATCGTTTAAATCCCTTTCGGTTGTATTTGATATATAATTTTCTAACCAAAGAGGTAAATCCTTAATACTCTCAAATTTAATATTTTCAAAATCTGTGGAATAATAAGTTTTCTCTGTTGAGTGATTCCCAATAGTAATTCCACCTATTTCAAAACTAAAATACATACCTATTCCGTTTCTAGAGTCTAGTGATGAAAAGTTTAATTTTTTATTTTTTCCTCTGCTTGTTTTTGGTAATAATATTGTTCGATTTTCAGTTTCTTCTTCTAATTGAATTTCTTGATAGGAATAGTCACCCACACTGATTTTTTTCCGAATTGTATTGCCATCAAAATAGACGAAGATTTCTTTAGTGATTTCTACTTTTTCCCAATTATCTTGAACAATTTCAAGACCTAAATATTTTCTTTGGTGATTGTTTAATTCAAATTTCATCAGTTTTTCTTAAAATGAGTGGTAACGTTTTGCGCGCAGAACTCGTTGCGGCTTGGCAACCGATATTTTTCCACTAGCACAAAACGAAAATAGTAAAAAAAAGCGCACTACTTACCGAAAACTTAGCAATGAAGTTTTGCGCGCTGTTGTGCGACGTATTATAGAGGATTACTGACACTGATAGGAAAATTATACAAAACCCTCACAAGTTTTCCATCTTTTTTTGCGGGGACTAGATCAGGCAGTTTATTTAAAACTCTAATAACTTCTTTTTCAAAATTTCCCGTTGGATCATTGCTTTCAACAATTTTAATATCCTCAACCTTTCCAGTTTTACTTATAACGAATTCTACAATTAAATCAACTTTAGCTCCTTTTTCAATATTGTTATTGATATGAAGCTTTTTACGTAACGTTTCATAAAAAATTGTGGTTAAACAGGTTCTCCGATCTTCTGCACTTTCAACTTTTATACACTTCTTAAAGTATGGCATTTCACTGTTTTCAACTGAAATTTTTGATATATCGTTTGCTGGTTTAATAAAATCTCCGAAATGTCTACCTTTCAACGTATCTTTTGTTTGCTTATCTTTTTCCTGCGTAATTTCCTGAGCAGGTGCTGCATTTGACAACAATAAAGCAATAATTAAGTAAATTAAAATCTTCATGAGGTATTTCTGGTTTTCAAATATGTCGCACAACGTCCCGCTACTACAGCGGGTTTGGGACTAAATTAAGCCCATTTTTCGGATTTGCCAAATCTGCCAAATACAAAACTATTTTCCCATTAAGCCAATTGCCCAAATCCGTTGTAGTAGCTGTTAGTGGCTGGCTTTGTATAGTTGCAGTTTTTCATTCAATATTTGAGTTATGTAATTACCTAATAGTTTTGCTTCTTCTGAATTGTTTTTTTCGGTCTGAAAGTTTAGGATTTGTTTTCGATTTTCATTTATTAATAAATAATGATTTACTTGTATGAAAGATGAGCTTCTTACATTTAAAATTTCAGTTTTCATATCTATTGTCATTTCGTTATTAATAGGTATTGAAAATGATCTAAGATTATATATAAAATTAATTTTCCCATTTTTGATTGTAGTATGATCAGTTGTTTGTCTAACTAAACTTAACAATGATAATCCAAAAAATAAAAGTCCAAAAACTGAACAAATAATTAATGAGCTAATATCAGTTTTTTTACCTAAAAAAGGAAAAGCTAAGAATGTAGCACCTCCAATTAAAAGCAAAATCAATCCAATTGTACTTTTGTTTTTTAATTGAAAAATTTGATTAATCGAAATAGTATTTTCACTCAAAGATATTCTAAGTCCAACTTTGGATTCTATATTTAGAAGTTCTTTTTCAAGGTTCGTCATTTCTACGATTTTTTGAAGCTTGCCA
>NZ_JAKIHO010000014.1:0-10519 GCF_021608205.1 Flavobacterium sp. K77
TGGCTATTTTAAAACGAAACTGCAAATGAAGAAAATCACATTTATAATTTTAGTAATATGTGCACAAACAATATTTTCTCAGACAAAAATGCGACCAATTGAAGAACTAATAAATGAAACAGATTCTGGTTGGCCATTCGTTACAGAATGGATAAAATCAGCAAAAAATAAAGTTGAAATCTTGTCAGTTGATAAACAAAAAGCAAAGGATGCTTTATATAAAACTCAAGTTACAACACGTTCACCAATGGGTTCAATTATATACGAAACAGGTGGAATTTTAATTGACAATGGTTGGATTAGAATTTTAGGCTCTGGAAATGTCAAATTAAACCGAAGTTTACCTGAATGGAATCTTGGAAAAGGTTTTAAGGAGTTTGGTCAATCAGCTCCATTCCTACTCGTTGCAGACGATGCAATTGGTGGATTCTTTATGCTGAATGGTGGAGCACTTGGAAAAGACTTAGGCAAAATTTATTATTTTGCGCCAGACAGTTTAGAATTTGAGCCACTAAATATAACATATACAGAATTTTTAAATTTTTGTTTTAATAATAATCTAGAAGAGTTTTATAAAGGCTACAGGTGGAAAACTTGGAAAGAAGATGTTGCTAAACTAAATTGCGATAAAGTTTTTAATTTCGTTCCTTATTTATGGACTAAAGAAGGAAAAGACATTGAGAAATCATCAAAAAAAGATATTGAAATTGAAGAGCAGTATAACTTGAATTTAGATTTTAGAAAACAATTAGGAATAGAAAAATAAAAACAGCCACTAACAGCGGTTTCAAGAAATGGCGAGGCACGGGATTTATCAGAAATCGGAAAGGTTATTAATTAAAAGTTTTGTTTATATTTGTGAAGGCTTGGTCTTGGATCATCGCCACTTCTTGAAGCCGCGACACGTTACCCAAAATTAATCGAAACGCAAAAATGTTCTGGAAAAGAAAGAAAAATAACCCAACCAAATTTAAATGTTCTGAATGTGGACAAATCCATTCTGAATGGCCAGCTTTGACATTTAAATCACCAGCGAATTACTATTTCCTTTCCGATTTGGAAAAGTCTGAAATTGGAAAATTGGACTCCGACTTTTGTGAAATACATTATGAAGACCAAATTGACCGTTTTGTAAGGGTAACACTCACTCAAAAAGTTAATGAAGCTTGTGAAACTTTAGAATATGGACTTTGGGTTTCGCTAAGTGAAAAAAACTATTTGGATTATAAAGAGAATTTCAATAATCCAAATCACGAAACTGGTTATTTTGGCTGGTTATGTAGTAATATCGCTGAATATGGAAATACCTCTCAAATTCCTTGTAATGTGATAACAAAAAGAGGAAATGACAGACCTGAAATTTTCCCACACGAAGATTATGAGCACCAATTTGTTAGAGACTATTACAACGGAATTTCAAAAGCTGAAGCTGAAAGTCGAATAAATAAAATGATAAAAAACGTCGGGTAACAGGCGTTTGGCAAGATTGCGAATTTTGTAGTAAATACATGTTTATTTTTCGCAAGAAATTTAATCTTTAACAGAAAATAATCGGTTCCGAAGTTCGCAACCTCGCCAAGCGCCGGAACGTTGGCAGTAATTTTACAACAGAATCGTAAATGGAAGAATTAGAAAAAATATCCAAACTAATTACAGAGCTAAAAGTTATTGTCTCTAAAATTGATTTTGACACAAAAAAAAGTTTAGTTGCAAAAAACAAAAATCTACAAGACATTCTATTTGAGTCAACTAAATTTTATTATAATTTTTCAGATGAAGCTAAATTGTTTGAAAAAAAATTTAATGTTATTCTTTCTGAAAAATTAAAAAGTGTAATTGGAATTTTTAGAACTAAAGGTTATTCTCATTCTGAACTTTTTAATCATAGAATTTCTTATCATCCTATCGAATGTTTCTTCTCATTAGAATTCGTAAAAATTTTGATAAATTTTAGAATATCTAAATCAGATATAGAAGATGGCTATTTTGATCACGAAACTCAAAAATTTAATAAAATTGCAATTGAAGAAGTCTATAATCAAATTCCTCAAAAAGATAACTTATTAATTTATTGCATTTCTTTTGCTGAATGTTGTGGAGGTCGAAATTTATTAATTTTAAACGGTGATGATGAAAATATAGTTGGCTTTGACAATCACGGGGGTGAAAAAGAGTACATTGACAATGGCGAAATATATTCATATACAACCTATTTATTACACGAAAAAAGTCAAACTATTTTTGATATGATTTCTGATGATATAATTATGATTAAAGAAAAAATTGAACCATCTATTAACATATATTAAATTTATGATTTTAGCTTTTGATACATATTATTTTGAACAAAAAGCAAAAACAGTTTGTCTTGAATTTGCTAAATGGAATGAAAGTGAGAACTTCAAAATTTATACTGAAATAATAGATAATGTCGAAGAATATATTCCGGGAGAGTTTTATAAAAGAGAGTTACCTTGCATTATTAGTTTATTGAATCAAATTGATCTTAAAAAGGTTGAAGCAATTATTGTTGATGGTTTTGTTTATTTAGATGATGAAAAGAAATTCGGATTAGGCGGTTATTTGTATGAAAAACTAAATAAAGAAATTCCAATAATCGGTGTTGCAAAAACTAATTTTGCGACAATCGAAAAATATAAAAAGCCTTTATTTAGAGGTGAAAGCAAAAAACCATTATTTATTACAGCTATCGGAATTGAGCTTGAAGATGCTGTACGGAAAATAGAAACTATGGATGGAGAATATAGAATTCCAACTTTACTTAAAGAACTTGACCGCTTAACAAAGGAAAAATAAAAACTACTGCCAACACACGCTACAAGCAATTTGGGTATTTGGCTTAATGGAAAAATTGGTTTGTATTTGGAAGATTTGGCAAAACCGAAGAATGGGCTTCATTTAGTCCCAAACTGCTTGTAGCGCGAGAACGTTGGCAGACAGTTTTAGACACATAAAACCTAATAAGAAACCACAAAAAAAGTAAAAAAATATGTATAAGATTTTAGTTGCGCTAATTATGATGAACTTGTATTCTTGCAAGGAAAAAAAAGAAGTTAACAAGATTGAGAATAATGATTTAGAAAACGCACATATTGGACCTGTTATTCCAGAAATTCAAGTAGTTGCTGATTTATTCAAACCTGAAAGAATGGAGCAAGATGAAATTGAAAATAAAACGGGAAAAAATAATTATAAGTATACTATAACAAATAGTGATTTATTAGATTCTGATTTGAAAAACACTAAAATGTATGCTGAACAAATAGTGGACAATTATTACAATTTTTTAATCAGAATTAATAAACCTTTCAATTATGATAAAATAATCGTGGAAATTAGACATCGAAATGGAAAAATTGATGTTTTTAAATATTCTGAAATTGAAATGAAAGAAATATTAGGTAAAAGAGTTGAAAAGCTAAACAAAAATAAATAATAAACCGATCTGCCAACAGCAGTTTGCAGAAATGGCGGGTTTTGGGCATAATTTAAAGTTGGTTTTGTACTTGCAAAGTCAGTGTTTAACCGAAAGTTTAGGCTTCCTTAATCCGCCACTTCTGCAAGCTGCGAAACGTTATATGCCAATTATCTGCGGCAGAAAACATAAATTCGAAGAACAACACTTCTACTCTACTTTTCGACTTTAACACGTAACGGAATAATTTTGAAAAGCAGAAACTGAAAAGCAGAAACTGAAAAGTAGAAACTGAAAAGTAGAAACTGAAAAGTAGAAACTGAAAAGTAGAAACTGAAAAGTAGAAACTGAAAAGTAGAAACTGAAAAGCAGAAACTGAAAAGCAGAAACTGAAAAGTGAAAATCGAAAAGTGGAATCTGATAAGCAGAAACTGAAAAGCAGAAATTGAAAAGTGAAAACCGAAAAGTGGAATCTAAAAAGTGGAATCTGAAAATTGATTAAGAAAAAAATTTAAGCGGCATATAACAGCCGTCTCAAGCCATTGCGAATTTTCTCCTAAATTGACGTTTTGATTTCGCAAGTTTATTTATCTTAGCCGAAACTAATCGGGTCCGAAGTTCGCAACGGCATGAGGCGGCGGGACGTTGTAAGCAATTTTCAGAACGTATACATAAATGAAAGACATTCAGAAATTATTAAAGCCAATAGTCATAGAATTTCAGACTGAAATACCTGATGCTAATCCTGAAATTTATAATGTAACTTATGATTTGTGGACATTGAAAATCACTTTAGGTTTTGATGATATCAAAAGCCCAATATATGTTATTTTTAAAAATGTCGTTGGATTTAGAGTATTGGACGAAGGAAATCTTTTGGAGTTCTGGGATAAAGATGTCAGAGTTCCTGGTTGGATTTGGAGAGTTGAAAGTGGTGGCTGGTTTGAATTGGAAAAATTACGCGCTGGTTTCTTAGCTCAACATCATGGAGATAGTCACAATGAGTATTTGATAAGTGGAATAAATGATTGCTTGAGTGTAATAGCGGAATCTGAACCGATTATTATGAAAGCTGAGTAAAAAACTGCTTACAACAGGCGTTTGGCAAGATTGCGAATTTTGTAGTAAATTCACGTTTATTTCTCGCAAGAAATTTTATCTTTGATAGAAAATAATCAGTTCCGAAGTTCGCAACCTCGCCAAGCGCCGGAACGTTATAGGGCAGTTGCGAATTTACGCAGACATTAAGAATTAGAAATAAATTAGTCTTCCGCTAGAGTTTTTGAAAGTAGAAACTTGAAAGCGAAACTTGAAAAACAGAATCTGAAAAGCAGAAACTTGAAAGTGGAAACCGAAAAGCGAAACTTGAAAGGCTAAATCTGAAAAGCAGAATCTGAAAAGCAGAATCTGAAAAGCAGAATCTGAAAAACGCAACTTGAAAGTGGAAACCGAAAAGCGAAACTTGTAAGGCAAAATCTGAAAAACAGAAACTTTAAAATATTCAACCGCCCTATAACAGCCGTCTCAAGCCATTACGAATTTTCTCCTAAATTGACGCTTTCGTTTCGCAAGTTTTTTTATCTTAGCCGAAACTGATCGGTCCCGAAGTTCGCAACGGCATGAGGCGGCGGGACGTTGTAAGCAATTTTCAGAACTTATACATAAATGAAAGACATTCAGAAATTATTAAAGCCAATAGTCACAGAATTTCAGACTGAAATACCTGATGCTAATCCTGAAATTTATAATGTAACTTATGATTTGTGGACATTGAAAATCACTTTAGGTTTTGATGATATCAAAAGCCCAATATATGTTATTTTTAAAAATGTCGTTGGATTTAGAGTATTGGACGAAGGAAATCTTTTGGAGTTCTGGGATAAAGATGTCAGAGTTCCTGGTTGGATTTGGAGAGTTGAAAGTGGTGGCTGGTTTGAATTGGAAAAATTACGCGCTGGTTTCTTAGCTCAACATCATGGAGATAGTCACAATGAGTATTTGATAAGTGGAATAAATGATTGCTTGAGTGTAATAGCGGAATCTGAACCGATTATTATGAAAGCTGAGTAAAAAACTGCTTACAACAGGCGTTTGGCAAGATTGCGAATTTTGTAGTAAATTCAAGTTTATTTCTCGCAAGAAATTTTATCTTTGATAGAAAATAATCGGTTCCGAAGTTCGCAACCTCGCCAAGCGCCGGAACGTTGGACGTAATTGGAGCGTACCACTTAGACTACGACGTTTTTTCACAATGAATTTTCGGGATATATTTTTGGGATGTTTGGAAGAATAAAGCATTTAGGCTTCAAGTCTTTCGATTGGGAATCGTAGAAAGTTCACTTTCAATACGTTTGACAACGTACAAGACTTGGCTAAGTTATCGAAAATAAAAGACAAAGTCAAGAATTTATTTTTGCTAACTTAAACATCACCAAAAAAATAGCGCCCCAAAACCCCTATTATTGACTTCGCCTAGCAGGCTTGCTAAGCGCAATAAATAATTGGTTTCATTAAATTTGATTGTAGTGAAAGAAAATATTGGAGTAGTCTATCCAACTCCGTTACTGATCAAAACAGGGATTGTAAATAGACAGTAACTACGCCCAACAACGGTTATGCAAAATGCCTTCCGCTTTTTTTGGATAAAATAGTACAAATTAAAAAATTTGGCTATTTTAGCTAGAATTAGTCTAGCGGTCAAAAGAAGGCACTTCGCATAGCCGCAAACGTTGGCGGTCAGTTGAAGCCGAACTTACGCAGAAAAAAATATGAAGAATCTTGACATTAATCTATATTTATCAATAATATCCTTAATCATAGGATTTGGATATGTGTTTTTTTATATGCTTTCTGGACGAAATCAAAATCCTTTAAATTATAGATATCAAAAAGTACTGAATGATAAAACTCTTTTAAGAAAACACCTAATTTTTAGTTTCTTATTGTCATCAGTTGGAATCTTTAGATACAATAGTTTAACTCTTGAAACCTACCTTTTCTCACCATTAATTTTTATAACTCTACTCATATTTTCGAATACTATCATCCAAAAAAAATATAACAGAAATATACTGATAGAAACTTTTAATAGATATAGTTTCGCCCCGAGAATTAATAAAAAAGCAACATATCTTGATATTTTTTTCGGTCTGTTAATCGCAATACTAAGTTTAGTTGGTCCAATAATTATGAAATCTGACAAATTTGATGAAATAAACAGGGAAAGAAAAAAGTTTAAGTCTTCATCAATTGAAGTCAAACGTACTCACGAGAACTTAAAAGAATATAGTTTTGTAATTGTAAATCCGACTAATAACAACCGAACCGCCAACAGGCGTTTGGCAAGATTGCGAATTTTGTAGTAAATTCACGTTTATTTCTCGCTAGAAATTTTATCTTTGATAGAAAATAATCAGTTCCGAAGTTCGCAACCTCGCCAAGCGCCGGAACGTTAGCGGTAATTCTAAAACAACCGCTTGTAAAAACATGAATCAAATACGATTACAATCAATTAGAATCAAAGTTTTATCTCTAATTTTTCTTATTCTTACAAGTTGTAACGATTTAGGTTATGAAATTGAAAATAACATTGTGTATTACAGGCATTGGAATGAAGGAATGGGCTTTGGAAGTGAAAGATTTCAAATTAGTGGTGCAGACGCTAAAACTTTTAAAACTCTGAAAGCTAAAGATTATGCAATAGATAAAAACTCTGCATATTTTAAGGGAGAGTTAATCCCAGATTCTAATGGACAAACCTTTCAAGTAATAAGTGATTTAAATTATTATTCTAAGGATAAAAACAATGTATATATTGAAGAATGTAAAATAATATCTGCAGACCCAACTACATTTAATATTTTAAAATTTCCTTATTCAAAAGACAATCATAGTATATTTTGTGGAACCCTTCCTATGAAAGTCAAAAATATTGCTGAATTTAAAGTATTAGAAACTAGTTCCATACTAACAATAAAAGCAAGGACTTCTTATTTTAAAACAGAGAATATAGAATATTCATCTTTAGATACCTTAAAATATCCGTGGGTAATTTATGGTAATGGAAAAGGGGAAACAAAAAATGAAAAATTCAAAGGTTTCAAAAACAGTAAGAACTACCGCTAACAGCCGTTTCTCGCAATTGCGAATTTTGTGGTAAGTTCACGTTTACGTTTCGCAATAATTTTTATCTTTAACAGAAAATAATTCGTTCCGAAGTTCGCAACTGACGAGAAGCGGCGGAACGTTAGCAACAATTACCAAACTCGTCATGAGACAAATTATATTTATTCTAATAACTTATATTCTGGTTTCCTGCCAACACAAAGAACGAATTAAAAAATCTTTCGTAAAGTTTGACTTCGAATGTTGGAATCTTGCTGAAAACTTCATTATAAAATATAATGGCGGAGATACAATTTATTTGAAACGAATTTTCCCAGAAAAAGAAAATTTATTTAGCGTTATCAATGAAAGTGAAAAAGAAGATTTGCTTGAAAGTTTAAAAGAATCCGAATTTGATTATTCAAAAGAATATTGGAATAGTTCAGTGGACGATGGACAAACATATAAGTTTAATATAATACATCTCAATAGAAAAAAAGATTCGATTTTAATTCACGAAGGAAAAGGACCGAAAAAATTATATGATTTAGCAGAAAAGTTTAAAAAATTAATCCGTGAAAAGAAATTTAAGAAAAAGTAACTGTTGCTAACAGGCGTTTGGCAAGATTGCGAATTTTGTAGTAAATTCACGTTTATTTCTCGCAAGAAATTTTATCTTTAACAGAAAATAATCAGTTCCGAAGTTCGCAACCTCGCCAAGTGCCGGAACGTTAGCGGTTACCACCTATGAAAACAAAACTAAACATATTAATATTAGGACTAATTACACTGTTTTTTTCGTGTGGACAACCAAACGAAAGGAAAAAAAATGCAGTTAATACAACTAATACTTTGCCAACCAAATTTGACAAAAAAGAAAAAGTGCGGTTAGCAAAAAGAAAAAATATTGAGGAAGTAAACAAAATTGACAGTATAAATCTTGACAAATTTCTACAAAATGCAATAAAAATTGCGGAACAGTTTAAAGACTTAAATAAATTTAAGAAAGAATATGTAGAAACAATGCCTGATAATTCATACCAAGTTGAAGTTAATATTAGTAGTGATTTCTATTTTACTCAAGAGACTCCACATTTAGTAATTAGGCGAAATACACCGAATTCAATTTACATTGATATTTATTCAAAAACGGACAATCAATTTCATATTGTCGTTTCTCACGAAGAATGGGATATGACCTATGTAAACGATACTATTCGTGACATCAACGGAGACGGATTAAAAGATTTTGTGGTTAACTGGTATGGAAGTAGTGGCTGCTGCTTAAAAGCTTTTAGTAACGTCTATTTACTGCGAACAGACAAAAAGACATTTTCTAATAATTTTGAATTTATAAATCCAACTTTCTCTCCAAAAGAAAAAATAATTCGAGGCGTATGTTATGGGCACCCAAGCGATACAGAAATGTATAAGTACAAATGGAACGGAGAGTCAGTCGACACTTTAGAATATATCTCTTATGAAAAAAATAAAAAGGGAGAAAAGACTGGAAAATTAATAGTTTCGAATAGAAAACCATATAAAGATAATTCTAAAATATTGAAACGATTAAAGAATATGCCAAATGAATACAAAAAAATTGAAGGTTATGATTGGTTTACTGGTAAAGGGATACTAAAAGGCAACCGCTAACACACGCTACAAGCAATTTGGGGATTTGGCTTAATGGAAAAATTGGTTTGTATTTGGAAGATTTGGCAAATCCGAAAATAGGGCTTAATTTAGTCCCAAACTGCTTGTAGCGCGGGGATGTTGTATGCTATTTTACGAGAACGAAACTCGTAAAAAGAAAATCAAAAACCAATAAATGATAAAAAACTTAATCGTAATATTCTTTTTTTTCTTTCAATTATCCCAATCACAATCTATTGGAAATGATTGGGGAAATTTTTACTGTGAAAATTGGAACGTAAAAATTGAATCGAACAAAACTTCCTTTTTGGGCAAAGTGATTGAATACAAAGTTTCATTTTACAATCTAAAGGAAAACTCCAGAGAAGTAAATTACTACGTATATAAAAAGTCTGATATTGACATGGAATTTAACAAAGAAGCCGAAAAATATTTAATGATGCAATCTTGTTTGTTCGAAAGAGGAGAATTCAATTTTAACTCATTTTACCTAAATGGATATTACTATTTTTTAGTGCCTTGTCATTGTGACACCAAAAAGAATAAAGAATGTGAAAATTTGGCGCAAAAAATTGAAAAACATATAATTGAAAAATAAAAACAGCATACAACAGGCGTTTGGCAAGATTGCGAATTTTGTAATAAATTCACGTTTATTTCTCGCAAGAAATTTTATCTTTGATAGAAAATAATCGGTTCCGTATTTCGCAACCTCGCCAAGCGCCGGAACGTTGTAGGCAATTATAAAAAACTATGTGTAAATGAAATTCTGGATTTTATCACTTTTTATTTCATTCCAATTATTTTCTCAAACTAGAGAAGAATGTATTGAGATAACTGAAAATTATGGTCTAAATTATACTAAACCTGAATTTTCAAATGATTATGTTGAGAAAGTACTCAACCCAACTTTAACTAAAATTCAAAATATAGTTTGTGAGAAAAAGGATAGTGAACTTCTTGAAAAATTTTTGGAAATGATTATGAAGTCTTCTGGCTCAGCAAATGAATATCCTGCTGATATTTTGGGTAATATTTTTATCTGTAATCAGGAAATTGTAGAAAATCAACTAAAAGGAAAATATAAAAACAAATTAATTTTTGACTATTTAGAATTAGGATTTTTAAACATAACTATGCACTGGCCTTTTGATGACAAGCATGCTCAATTACAGAAACGAATGTATCAGTTGATAAAATAACTGCCTACAACAGCGGTTTGGCGCAATAGCTAAATTTTCAATAAAAATCACGTTCGATTTTCCGCTGAAAATCTTATATTAGCAAGAAATAATCGTTACACGAAGCCGCTACTGCGCCAAGCCG
>NZ_JAKIHO010000015.1:0-5633 GCF_021608205.1 Flavobacterium sp. K77
AGCAGTTTGGGACTAAATTAAGCCCATTATTCGGATTTGCCAAATCTTCCAAATACAAAACCAACTTCAAATTAAGCCAAAATGCCCAAATTGCTTGTAGCGTGTGTTAGCGGATGTTTTTCTTCTCCTCAAGGTCAATTTCGATTAGTAAATCATAAAAGTCTTTATATTCATCATTTACTTCTTCAGCTGTCTCATGATCCCATAATACGATAGGGTAATTGTTATCTTCCTTATTTCTATTTGTGTCAAAACAAAGTAATCCCCAATCACTCCATACAGCAAATGGAACGTACCCTTTTTCAATTAAAAATTCTGTTGGGTAACCGTCAAAAATCATTTCTGTTTGTTTAGCTCTCCAAGTATTAATTGGATGCTTACAAAATGAAACTTCTGAAATTTGAAGTTCATAAAAGTGCTTATGCTTTAAAAATATTTTGTAATCAATTGGTAATTTATGTCCAAGTCGGCTTTCAAATTCTGCAATTTCACTATCTGTTACTTTACTATCAATTGGAAACCAAATTCGCCATTCCTCTTTTTTGTCTTGATTAGGGTCAGCCATTTCTGGTTCAATATATATGGGCAATTTGTTAAGTTCAATTTCAACCCATTTTTTTAAGTAAGTGTCGATTATTGTTTTTATAGTATGTTCTTTCATATTTATTTCTTTCTAAAATATCCGCTAACGTTCCGGCGCTTGGCGAGGTTGCGAACTTCGGAACCAATTATTTTCTATCAAAGATAAAATTTCTTGCGAGAAATAAACGTGTATTTACTACAAAATTCGCAATCTTGCCAAACGCCTGTTAGCGGTAGTGCATTAATTAATGTTTTCAATTCTATCATTGACCAGTTTTCTTCCAGTTTTCCATAAGAATTTTGCAAAGAAAAAAACTGCGATAACGCCAATTGTTATAGTGATAGTATAAGTGATTTGTTTTATTTCAAATCTTGTCGAAAAGACTTTAAGAATCTCGACTAATATTGTTCTAAGCGCTCCAAAAACTGCTATAAAAAATATTGCAGAAATTAATAATATTGAATAACCAAGAATTTTTTTCATAAAATAAGTCATGTCTTTTATACATTATTGCGTTAGTGCATTATTTACCTTTCAATTTTATGTTTTCTATAAGCTCTTTTTCACTACGCGCAAACTTTTCAGTTTTTCTATTAGTCATAACTCCATAATCTGTCCACATAATTTCACATCCATCTTCAATACTATCTTCATAGATTGGAATCAAATCAGCAATTCCAACAAATACATATTCCATTTCAACTTTGTCTGAATTGGTAAATCTAATTTCGCCTTCTTTTCCAATTTTCACTGCTTTTTCATAAGCGACTTTAGGGTTCTCAGCTTTTATTAAATGAAAATTTCCCCAAGTTACAACACGTCGCAAATCATTTTCTTTATTACGATTTACTGGCTCACGCTTCTCGATAATTTCTGCTATATACCAAGTTCCTTTTTCGTTTGATATTTTTTCGTTTTCTTCCATTTTTATAGGATTTCGCCGCAAACTTCGGGCATTACCGCTAACGTTCTGGTACTACAGCGGGTTTGGGAACTAAATTAAGATTTATTTTTCGGTTATCACTAAACTGCCAAATACAAAACCATTTTCCCATTAAGCCAAATGCCCAAATCCGTTGTAGTAGCTGTTATGTGGCGTCCTTATACGTGCTGTTATTTTAAAAGTTTTAAAAGACAATCTAAAAAAGATTTATCCATTAAATATTGCTTATTTTTCATTCCTATAAAAGCTTCGTTTCCACAAATTTCTTCGGTTTTTCCTGAATTATATTTTATTTTCATTTTGAATCTAACATCAATTCCAACTTTAGTTTCGTTTTCATTTGCATTTTCAAGAAAGTTAAGGATTTTAGAAATAGTTTTTGCGTCCTCAATCTTTTTAAGCTTTATGTCTTTACCAAAATAATTAAAAATTTGACAGTCAATTCTGATTGGAGTTTCGATATCAAAATCAACATACCGTATTTCGATTTGTTTTATTTCGCTTGAATTTGAGTAAAGGTTTTGCTTTTGATAATTTTCAAACCCACTTAGAATAAAAAAGAGTAAGCAGAATAAGGTTGGTTTCATAATTATAGCAGATTTGTTTCTTAGGATGTCACATAACGTTCCCGCGCTACACGCGGTTTGGGACTAAATTAGCGCTATTTTTCGGATAAGCCAAACTTCCAAATACAAAACCATTTTCCCGTCAAGACAAATACCCAAATTGCTTGTAGCGTGTGTTATAAGCCGTTTTTTCTTCTA
The DNA here is from genome assembly GCF_021608205.1 of Flavobacterium sp. K77. Taxonomy (NCBI): domain Bacteria; kingdom Pseudomonadati; phylum Bacteroidota; class Flavobacteriia; order Flavobacteriales; family Flavobacteriaceae; genus Flavobacterium; species Flavobacterium sp. K77. The sequence continues at coordinate 2,291 of NZ_JAKIHO010000015.1, forward strand.
CTTTATTTTCATTTCGCTTTCTACATCAAACTTTTTTCGTTCTTCTTCCGTCATTCTTTCTCTTAAAAGTCTGATTGTATATCCACCGTGTAATTCTGATTTTTTGATATACATCCAATCACTAATTTCTTTTTTTTCTATTTGTACAGTGTCGCCAAGTTTTACGCTTTTTATTTTTTCTGGCAAATTGTCAATTACGCCAATATATTTCCCTTTTTCTATTCCTTGAATATTTCCAATCCAAATATGTTCAACGTTTCCATTTTCTTCAAATTTCTTTTTCAAGCCAAAAAATGTAAAAACTCTAGTATTGTTTTTAAAAGCAAAATCAAAACTATCTAAAGTTTGTTTTGCTTTTTCGATTGCCTTATTCATTTCAACATCATCTTCTTCAACGTTATAAATTGTCGGCTCATTTTCTCTTCCTATTTTTTTGTTTGAATTACAACTTAAAATACAAATAGAGAAAAATAGGAGTAATGTCTTGATTTGCAGATTTTTCATAAAATGGCTTATAACGTTCCGGCGCTTGGCGAGGTTGCGAACTTCGGAACTGATTATTTTTTATCAAAGATAAAATTTCTTGCGAGAAATAAACGTGAATTTACTACAAATTCGCAATCTTGCCAAACGCCTGTTATAGGCAGCTTTTATTTTTGTTCTTCTAAATATTTTTTCCAGAAATCAATTGTAGAAAGTAGAGTTTTTTCAAAATCAATTTTGGTGTTTTCATCTAGTTGAATAATAAATCTAGTTACATTATAATCGTGTCTTGAGTAGTCAGAAGAATAATCGCCAATATGAGTTACAGTTTTTTCTCTTCTACTTTTGTCACTGAGAATACAATGCTTAGTTCCATTTGTAATTAAACGCATATATTCTAATTCGGGGCAAAGTTTGGTTAAATATTGTTGATATTTTAAAAGACCAGAAATAAATTTTAATTCACCTTTTTTATTTATGCTTTCAGAATTTTGGAATCTTTCGTCGTTTATGAAAAATTCTTGGTAAGTCCAATCTGTTAAATGCCAAGAATTAATTGCTGAATTCATTGCAAATCGAGGATTTAGATGTTGTTTGTCAAAATCAGAATACTCTTCAAGTAATTTATTGAATAAATCATTTGACGTACTAATTTCAAATGTTAAAGTTGGTTTGAAATCTTTTTCCATAAGTTTTACCTCATTTTTTGTAAAGTTGCCTATAACGTTCCCGCGCTACAAGCAGTTTGGGACTAAATTAAGCCCATTATTCGGATTTGCCAAATCTTGCAAATACAAACCAATTTTTCAAATTAAGCCTAATACCCAAATTGCTTGTAGCGTGTGTTAGCGGTTCGGTTGTTTATGTACAAACCATTTGATAAAACTCTTTTACCAAGTTTTTCTGTATTGCGGATGATTGAGGCCAACTCCAAATCATAAGATGAAATAATATTAAGTGCATTACTATCAAATTGATTAGTACTTTCTTTAATGTTTTTTTGTTTTTTGTCAGCGATAATGTAATAAAGAAAACTATAATAATCCAAAAAGGAATATAGACAATTCGACTTAAACCTGTTTGTGGAAATAAGTTTACTAGCAATGTCAATTCTAAAATACATACTAATATTGATAAGATGATTAAAAGTATTCTTTGGTTGAATTTTATCATTTATTTTTCTTTTCAGCAAGTTTCTATTTTTCATTTTCAAATTCATAAAGCTTTCTCAAACTTCTGCTTTTCAAGTTTCAATTCTCAACTTCCAATATTTATATTTTCAAGTTTTAAAAATTTGACTTTGAAGTTTATACTTTTCATGATTTCATTTTCGGTTTTCCTGCGAAAAACAAAATCAATCTTTTACAAAGTTTTTTTTTGCGTAAGTTCGGTTTCAACTGACCGCTAACGTTACCGCGCTACAAGCAGTTTGGGACTAAATTAAGCCCATTATTCGGATTTGCCAAATCTTCCAAATACAAAACCATATTTGAATAAAGCCTAATACCCAAATTGCTTGTAGCGTGTGTTGTGCGTTCGCTTTTTTATGTATTTTGCCATTCATATTTTTCTTTCGCTCTTTTTTCAATTCCGTCGATTAAACTCTTTTCGTCAATTATTATTTTTTCTTTTTTTACAGTTTTAAATGTTTTGAAAATTTCATAAAGAGTAAAATTATTCCAATTAAATAGTCTGTTAATTCTATACTTTTTCTCTTTCGTTTTTAATTCAATCAAATATCCGACAATACTTCCAGTTTTTGACCTACGCTCAATAATTTTAATATTTACTTTTTGTAAATCTATAGTTTCTTCCCATTTTTGATTGAATTTTTCTCCAAATATTTTAATATTTTGATTGTTAATTCTTATTTCATAAATATAGTCAATAGATTCTTGTAGAGTTGTAATAACTATTATTGCTATAAAAAATAAAGTAAATAAAATCTCAATTATTTCAAATCTATTATTCTTATTTGAAAAAAGAATTATTGAAAAAAAGAATAAAAAAGTAATAATTTTAATCACTATATCTTTTTTTATCCTGTTTTTAAAATCCATTTTTTCAGCATAAAAAATCATTTCTTCCATTATCATTTTTTAAGATTTCTTTTCTGTTTTCTGTTGCTCGAAAGTGACGCACAACGTTCCGCCGCTTCTCGTCAGTTGCGAAGTGCGGAACTTTTAATTTTCTGTTAAAGATAAAAATTCTTGCGAAACGTGAACGTGAACTTACCACAAAATTCGCAATTGCGAGAAACGGCTGTTATGCAACGTTTATTCTTCTTTGACATTTGTTTCCAAAATATCTTTTGGCGGAATCATTTGGTATGGTCTTGCTAAATATTCTATTTTCTCTTTCAAAGGAAATGTAATTTTCCATACCGTTTTGATTTTGTTTTCATCAACCTCAAACATTTTCGTCGCAATCCATTTTCCATTAACCCATTCCAATTGGCTTCCGCTTCCGCCTCCATTTCCAATATAAAATTCCGTAATCTTTTTTTGTTCAATGTAAAATGTTGGATTTGATAAGTCAGATAATTGATTATTTAGAACATAATCGTGTTTTTTAATGTCATAAAGATAAACTCTAACTTTATTCTTGATTCCGCTTCCAGATTGTCCATAATAGCCAATTACAAAATCTTTAATATTATCGTAATTCAAGTCAATTAATTTGTCGTAATCAGCAGAAGTTATTTTGCTTTCCGAATTAAATGCTTTTAATAACTTTTGGCTTTTAGCTTTTAAAATTACTTCATCAACTTTTCTGCTTTGAGAATTACAACTAGTTAGGAAAATTAAGGAAAATATGAAAGCGAATGTTCTCATTTATTTCGGGTTTTTAAATGTTGCAT
>NZ_JAKIHO010000016.1:0-4948 GCF_021608205.1 Flavobacterium sp. K77
AGAAAGTTTCTCCCTCCCGATTACTCGGGAGGAAAAGGTGTACATAAGCTTACGGGTTATTAGTACTACTCGACTATGACATTACTGCCTTTACATCTATAGCCTATCAACGTGGTCATCTCCCACGACCCTTAAAAGAAATCTCATCTTGTGGTGGGTTTCGCGCTTATATGCTTTCAGCGCTTATCCCTTCCAAACGTAGCTACTCTGCGGTGCCACTGGCGTGACAACAGATACACTAGAGGTTTGTCCAATTCGGTCCTCTCGTACTAGAATCAGATCCACTCAAATTTCTTGCGCCCACAGTAGATAGAGACCGAACTGTCTCACGACGTTCTGAACCCAGCTCGCGTGCCACTTTAATGGGCGAACAGCCCAACCCTTGGGACCTTCTCCAGCCCCAGGATGTGACGAGCCGACATCGAGGTGCCAAACCCCCCCGTCGATATGAGCTCTTGGGGGAGATCAGCCTGTTATCCCCGGCGTACCTTTTATCCTTTGAGCGATGGCCCTTCCATGCGGAACCACCGGATCACTATGCTCTACTTTCGTACCTGATCGACCTGTATGTCTCTCAGTCAAGCTCCCTTATGCCATTGCACTCTACGCACGGTTACCAAGCGTACTGAGGGAACCTTTAGAAGCCTCCGTTACTCTTTTGGAGGCGACCACCCCAGTCAAACTACCCACCAAGCAATGTCCTCCGCAATGCGGAGTTAGGCCTCAGATAAACAAAGGGTTGTATTTCAACAATGACTCCATAACGCCTAGCGACGCCACTTCACAGTCTCCAACCTATCCTACACATCATTTATCCAAGGTCAATACTAAGCTATAGTAAAGGTGCACAGGGTCTTTTCGTCCCACTGCGGGTAAGCGGCATCTTCACCGCTACTACAATTTCACCGAGCTCATGGCTGAGACAGTGTCCAGATCGTTACACCATTCGTGCAGGTCGGAACTTACCCGACAAGGAATTTCGCTACCTTAGGACCGTTATAGTTACGGCCGCCGTTTACTGGGGCTTCATTTCAATGCTTCTCCGAAGATAACATCTCCACTTAACCTTCCAGCACCGGGCAGGTGTCAGGCCCTATACTTCATCTTACGATTTTGCAGAGCCCTGTGTTTTTGATAAACAGTCGCCTGGACCTCTTCACTGCGGCCAGCATTGCTGCTGGCGACCCTTCTCCCGAAGTTACGGGTCTATTTTGCCTAATTCCTTAGCCATGAATCTCTCGAGCACCTTAGGATTCTCTCCTCGACTACCTGTGTCGGTTTGCGGTACGGGTACTTATTACCTGAAGTTTAGAGGTTTTTCTTGGAAGCCCTTAGGCGCACTATCTCTTCTACCGAAGTATCCGAGTACTATCGTATTTCCCCAAAACCCGTGGATTTGCCTGCGGGTCTTATAGGTAGGTACTTCAACGAACTATTCCGTCAGTTCGCGGCGCTTTCATCACTCCGTCACCCCATCACAGTAATAACTAGTACGGGAATATTAACCCGTTGTCCATCGACTGTCCCTTTCGGGTTCGCCTTAGGTCCCGACTAACCCACAGCTGATTAGCATAGCTGTGGAAACCTTAGTCTTTCGGTGTGCGGGTTTCTCGCCCGCATTATCGTTACTTATGCCTACATTTTCTTTTCTAACCAGTCCAGCATACCTTACGATACACCTTCTACCCTGTTAGAATGCTCCCCTACCACTTACAATAAATTGTAAATCCATAGCTTCGGTAATACGCTTATGCCCGATTATTATCCATGCTCGTCCGCTCGACTAGTGAGCTGTTACGCACTCTTTAAATGAATGGCTGCTTCCAAGCCAACATCCTAGCTGTCTGGGCAGACAAACCTCGTTCTTTCAACTTAGCGTATATTTGGGGACCTTAGCTGATGGTCTGGGTTCTTTCCCTCTCGGACTTGGACCTTAGCACCCAAGCCCTCACTGCACGGAAACATTATATAGCATTCGGAGTTTGTCAGGAATTGGTAGGCGGTGAAGCCCCCGCATCCAATCAGTAGCTCTACCTCTATATAACTTTACGCCGTGCGCTGCACCTAAATGCATTTCGGGGAGTACGAGCTATTTCCGAGTTTGATTGGCCTTTCACCCCTACCCACAGGTCATCCGAAGACTTTTCAACGTCAACCGGTTCGGACCTCCACACTGTGTTACCAGCGCTTCATCCTGCCCATGGGTAGATCACACGGTTTCGCGTCTAACACTACTGACTAAAGCGCCCTATTCAGACTCGCTTTCGCTACGGATCCGTGGCTTAACCACTTATCCTTGCCAGCAACGTTAACTCGTAGGCTCATTATGCAAAAGGCACGCCGTCACCCCACTTAAGGGCTCCGACCGCTTGTAAGCGTATGGTTTCAGGATCTATTTCACTCCGTTATTCACGGTTCTTTTCACCTTTCCCTCACGGTACTGGTTCACTATCGGTCTCTCAGGAGTATTTAGCCTTAGCGGATGGTCCCGCCAAATTCAGACAGGGTTTCACGTGCCCCGCCCTACTCAGGATACCACTATTTATTATACTCGTTACCCATACGGGACTATCACCCTCTATGGTTCGACTTTCCAGTCAATTCCGGTTCCTTGTACATAAAATGTCGTGGTCCTACAACCCCAAAATTGCCGTAACAACTTTGGTTTGGGCTAATCCGCGTTCGCTCGCCACTACTTACGGAATCACTTTTGTTTTCTTCTCCTCCGCCTACTTAGATGTTTCAGTTCAGCGGGTTTGCCCACCTATCGGTGTACTATCTCTTCAAGATAGTGGGTTGCCCCATTCAGGTATCTACGGATCAATTGGTGTGTGCCCATCCCCGTAGCTTTTCGCAGCTTATCACGCCTTTCATCGCCTCTGAGAGCCTAGGCATCCCCCATACGCCCTTATTTTGCTTATTGTACCAATCGTAAAATCAATTACGACCGTTTTTTTTCGCTTTTTCTAATAAATTAGAAAAAACTGCTTTCTACTTTTTATTATTTCTTATCTCAATATGTCAATGAACTTTTATTCGCATCAGCGAATCTGTGGAGAATAACGGAGTCGAACCGTTGACCTCCTGCGTGCAAGGCAGGCGCTCTAGCCAGCTGAGCTAATCCCCCATTTTTTTGTTGGCAGTTAACAGTTTTTAGTTAACAGTACTTAAAACGGTTACTCAACCTCTAAAATTTCCTTCTGAATGGCTAAAATAGTAGTCCCGGGCAGACTCGAACTGCCGACCCCTACATTATCAGTGTAGTACTCTAACCAGCTGAGCTACGAGACTCTGTTTTACTTCATTCTTCTTTTCAATTTCTTTAAATTAACAGCAAGAGTAATAGAACTTCTTTATTTAGTAAGTTCCTCTATCATTTATCTTTTTCCCTAGCGTGTATTACTACTAACACTAAGGCTCTAGAAAGGAGGTGTTCCAGCCGCACCTTCCGGTACGGCTACCTTGTTACGACTTAGCCCTAGTTACCAGTTTTACCCTAGGCAGCTCCTTGCGGTCACCGACTTCAGGCACCCCCAGCTTCCATGGCTTGACGGGCGGTGTGTACAAGGCCCGGGAACGTATTCACCGGATCATGGCTGATATCCGATTACTAGCGATTCCAGCTTCACGGAGTCGAGTTGCAGACTCCGATCCGAACTGTGACCGGTTTTATAGATTCGCTCCTGGTCACCCAGTGGCTGCTCTCTGTACCGGCCATTGTAGCACGTGTGTAGCCCAAGGCGTAAGGGCCGTGATGATTTGACGTCATCCCCACCTTCCTCACAGTTTGCACTGGCAGTCTTGTTAGAGTTCCCGACATGACTCGCTGGCAACTAACAACAGGGGTTGCGCTCGTTATAGGACTTAACCTGACACCTCACGGCACGAGCTGACGACAACCATGCAGCACCTTGTAAATTGTCTTGCGAAAGATCTGTTTCCAAACCGGTCAATCTACATTTAAGCCTTGGTAAGGTTCCTCGCGTATCATCGAATTAAACCACATGCTCCACCGCTTGTGCGGGCCCCCGTCAATTCCTTTGAGTTTCATTCTTGCGAACGTACTCCCCAGGTGGGATACTTATCACTTTCGCTTAGCCACTGAGATTGCTCCCAACAGCTAGTATCCATCGTTTACGGCGTGGACTACCAGGGTATCTAATCCTGTTCGCTACCCACGCTTTCGTCCATCAGCGTCAATCCATTAGTAGTAACCTGCCTTCGCAATTGGTATTCCATGTAATCTCTAAGCATTTCACCGCTACACTACATATTCTAGTTACTTCCTAATAATTCAAGTCAGACAGTATCAATGGCCGTTCCACCGTTGAGCGATGGGCTTTCACCACTGACTTATCTGACCGCCTACGGACCCTTTAAACCCAATGATTCCGGATAACGCTTGGATCCTCCGTATTACCGCGGCTGCTGGCACGGAGTTAGCCGATCCTTATTCTTACGATACCGTCAAGCTGCTACACGTAGCAGTGTTTCTTCTCGTACAAAAGCAGTTTACAATCCATAGGACCGTCATCCTGCACGCGGCATGGCTGGTTCAGACTTGCGTCCATTGACCAATATTCCTCACTGCTGCCTCCCGTAGGAGTCTGGTCCGTGTCTCAGTACCAGTGTGGGGGATCTCCCTCTCAGGACCCCTACCCATCGTCGCCATGGTAAGCCGTTACCTTACCATCTAGCTAATGGGACGCATGCTCATCTTTTACCGTTGGAACTTTAATAATCTCTTCATGCGAAAAAACTATACTATGGGGCATTAATCCAAATTTCTCTGGGCTATTCCCCTGTAAAAGGTAGATTGCATACGCGTTACGCACCCGTGCGCCGGTCTCTAGTTCCGAAGAACTATACCCCTCGACTTGCATGTGTTAAGCCTGCCGCTAGCGTTCATCCTGAGCCAGGATCAAACTCTTCATCGTATATTGTTTGT
>NZ_JAKIHO010000017.1:0-4440 GCF_021608205.1 Flavobacterium sp. K77
GGTAGCAAGCGTATTCCGAAATTACGCAGATATTGAATTCGTTGAATAGTTTCTGAATTTCTGTCCACTTCTACTCTATTTTTTCAAAGTTCTTTTTTGAATTTTAAGGTTTGGCTTTTGTCAGTAATGGAAATTACAAAGCGGACAAAAATACAGTAACATTTGAAAAGCGAAAGCGAAAATTAGCAGAAACTTGAAACACGATTTCTATTACGTTTTGAACAAAGAATTCAGAAGCGTGAAAAGTTTTGCGCCGAATTCAGAACTTTGAAAAGCACAAACTTGAAAAGTTTTGTGCTGAAAATTGAAACGTGAAATTCAGAAGCGTAAAAAGCTGAAGCGTAAAAAGCTGAAGCGTAAAAAATTTTGTGTTTAAAGTTGAAAAGTGAAAAACTAAACGCTAAAATTCTTCGGAACTTTGAACATAAAAAATTAAAACGTGGAAATGGAAACCGGAAAAACGAGACGCATAAATATTGCAAAATAGAACTTTTACGTTTGACAAGAACGCCAGCTACCAACAGCCGTTTGGCGCCATTGCGGTTTCGGTGATTTTTTGGAAGCTTAAGTCTTGAATTAAAAATTTGTTTATATTTGTGAGAGTTTGGTGCTGAAAATCCGCAACAGCGCCAAGCGGCAAAACGTTGGTAGTAACTTTAAAAAACCGAGAGATATAAATCACAATCAAACAATAATGAAAAATTTTTTATTTTATTTCGCACTAACGGGTTGGACATTAGGTGTGACTGTTCATTTACTTTCTCTCGGAGACATTGACGTAACAGAAAATGCATCTTTTTTTATTTTGCTTTTAAGCATTGGAATTTTTGTAGTTTGGATTCCTGTCGTCCTTGACTTAAGAAATAATGAAGAACTTAAAGAATATCAAGAATCAAGCCTAGCGAATCGAATGAATACAATAGGATTTTATAAAATTGTATTCAAAGAAACACCTACTTGGATGTCAAGTATAGCAATTGGAGGTCTCGTTTATGCATTTATCAATTTTATGCTGTTTTTGTCCTCACAGGACGGAACACCCGACATAAAAGACGGACAATATCTATTACAAAACCACGGACAGCTTATCAAAACTTTGACTTTGCAAGAATATCATCACTATAAAGCGAACGAAATTAGAGGATTTTCTGGACATTTAATTGCGTTTTATGGTGTTGCAACAGCTGTTTTATTTAAGTTTAGCGGACTAAGAACAGAGGCTGAAACAATTTGAAAGCGAATTAAAAAAGCTACTACCAACACACGCTACAAGCAATTTGGGTATTTGGCTTAATTTGAAATTGGTTTTGTATTTGGGAGATTTGGCAAATCCGAAGAATGGGCTTAATTTAGTCCCAAACTGCTTGTAGCGCGGGAACGTTAGTGGCTAGCTTCAAAAAAATCGTAGAAATGACGAACCTTGAAAAAGAACTTCTAAAAATAGAATCCAAAGTTGGACTCAGAATATCTTTGAGTGAAAATAATATTTCGATTAATCAAATTCTTCAATTAAAAAACAAAAGTACAATTGGATTGATTTTGCTTTTAATTGGAGGTGCTACATTCTTAGCTTTTCCTTTTTTAGGTAAAAAAACTGATATTAGCTCATTAATTATTTGTTCAGTTTTTGGACTTTTATTTTTTGGATTATCATTGTTAAGTTTAATTAGACAAACAACTGATCATACTACAATCAAAAATGGGAAAATTAATTTTATATATAATCTTAGATCATTTTCAATACCTATTAATAACGAAATGACAATAGATATGAAAACTGAAATTTTAAATATAAGAAGATCATCTTTCGTACATGTAAATCATTATTTATTAATACATGAAAAGCGAAAACAAATCCTAAACTTTCAGACCGAAAAAATCAATTCAGAAGAAGCAAAACTATTAGGCAATTACATAACTCAAATGTTAAATGAAAAGCTGCAACTAAACAAAGCCAGCCACTAACACACGCTACAAGCAATTTGGGTTTTAGGCTTAATGGACAAATTGGTTTGTATTTGGAAGATTTGGCAAATCCGAATAATGGTCTTAATTTAGTCCCAAACTGCTTGTAGCGCGGGAACGTTAGCAGACAGTTGACCAAAAAATTGCGAAAAACAAGAAAAGCAAATACTTAATGAAAATAAAATTGTCATTTGGGCATTACTTATTAATATTTTTTATCAGTGTAATCGTATTTATTCAGGTTAGACACAATTACATTCAGAATAAAGTAGAAAGTGATGGAAAATATATAGTTGTAAAATTCATTTCAAAAAAAGAAAAGAGAAAATCTACAGATTATAATTTTTCATACTATGTTAATGGAAAATTAGATACTACAAACGCAACAGGATTATACAAAAACTATTTTATAGCATCCTCATCAAGAGAAATAGAATTCAAAGGCGATTTAAAAATAGATTCTTTTTATCTTGCTAAATTCAATCCAAAATATCCTGAAAGAATAATTGTGAATCCTGAAAAAATAATTACCGATTCAAAATTAATAAAGAAGTTTGGGTTTGACTAAAAATCTATAAACAAGTCATTTTATCAATCGAAGTTGTTAAAGAAAAGTACCGAAACAAATATAACTGAAAATGAAACGATAATGTATAAACAACCGATCTGCTAACAGGCGTTTGGCAAGATTGCGAATTTTGTAGTAAATTCACGTTTACATTTCGCAAGAAATTTTATCTTTAACAGAAAATAATCAGTTCCGAAGTTCGCAACCTCGCCAAGCGCCGGAACGTTATGCCTCATTGTAAAAGACGACTAATGAAACAAATTACGACAATATTGATAGTTTTAATTTTGACCGTAATCACTTCTTGCGGACAGAGTCAAGACAATGATAAATCTTTAAAAAAAGTCACAGTTAGTAGTAAATCAGTAACAAGTAAAGAGATTAAAAACCAACAAAGACATTATTTTGACACAACTTTTGTTGTTAACAAAAAAACATTCAATTTCGTAATTAATGACATTAACGAAGATGAAGTTACATTGACATTTATTAGAAATTCAAAAATCATAAATAAAGATACGTTGCAGTCAAGCGGATTAGGTGGCTTTGAGTTTACTGACTTTAATAAAGACGGAAATCCCGATATATTATTTAATTATATAGGTAATAACTCATCCTATGATATTTACTTGTTCGATAACAAAACGGACGAGTTCAAAATTTTATATGGCTTTAATCGATTTCCAGAAGCAATTCAACTTAAGGTTAACCCAAAATATTATTATTCGTATCACAGAGCAGGATGTGCAGATATGAATTGGGTAAGTGATTTATTCTACATTGACAATTTTAAAACAATTCAAATTGGACATATTTATGGACAAGGTTGTGATTCTGAAATAAAAGAAAATCCTCAAGTAATTGAGATATATAAAGTTTTTGAAAACGATGAAGAAAAGAAAAAGTTAATTAAAAACCTTCCTTACATAAAAAACATTTCAAAATTTGAAGACAAATGGAATTTTATTGAAAAGTATTGGAACAATAATTATGGGAAATTTAACTGAATAAGAACAACGAGGCATAACAGCCACTACAACGGATTTGGGCATTGGGCTTAATGGAAAGATGGTTTTGTATTTGGGATGATTTGGCAAATCCAAATAATGGGCTTAATTTAGTCCCAAACCCGCTGTAGTGCCAGAACGTTAGCAGTAATGCGACTGCAGAATGGAAGAATTCAATAACTTAATGCAATTTAATTAATGAGAAAACTTAACTTTTTACAAATATTATTTCATTTTATCGCAGCATATTGTTGTATATTTTTTTTCAGAACTTTATCATGGATTTACAATATTCGAATTCTTGAAATTGTCGAAAAATATAGTGTTGAAAAAGTAACTGAAAATTCTAACCATTATGGAATTCAAACAACAGAAATTTGGAATGTCACAGCATTTCCAGTTTTTGCAACTTTTATAGGAATGCTAATTGCATTAATTATTTCGATAATCATAACTATTAAACAGAAATGGTCTCTAATTAATTGTTTCGTAGTATTTATAATTTGTTTTGTGGTTAATTATTTCAAATTACCATTATTTGATTATTTAGAAAAATTTCACACAATAAGATTTATAGATAACTTATTGATACAGTTAATATTTACTTGTGTAATATTTTTTTTTATTGGAATATTTTTGTTCTTCTCAAAGAATACTAACAATTTAATAGAAAAGAGTACTTAAAGATAAAGCACTACTGCTAACAGGCGTTTGGCAAGATTGCGAATTTTGTAGTAAATTCACGTTTATTTCTCGCAAGAAATTTTATCTTTGATAGAAAATAATAAGTTCCGAACTTCGCAACCTCGCCAAGCGCCGGAACGTTAGTGGCAATAAAACCGAAAATCGTAGAAAATGAGTTACCATATTTATATAAAAAACAATCAAAGCATTTCTTTC
>NZ_JAKIHO010000018.1:0-4227 GCF_021608205.1 Flavobacterium sp. K77
CAGAAACCGAAAAGTGAAAAGTGAAAAGTGAAAAGTGAAAAGTGAAAAGTGAAAACTGTAAAACGAAACTTGAAAGCAGAAATCGAAAAGTGGAATCTGAAAAGTGGAATCTGAAAAGTGGAATCTGAAAAGTGGAATCTGAAAAGTGGAATCTGAAAAGTGGAATCTGAAAAGTGGAATCTGAAAAGTTGAAACCTGAAAATTGGTCAAGAAGAAAGTTTAAGCGGCATATAACAGCCGTCTCAAGCCATTGCGAATTTTCTCCTAAATTGACGCTTATCGTTTCGCAAGTTTTTTTATCTTAGCCGAAACTAATCGGTTCCGAAGTTCGCAACGGCGTGAGGCGTCGGGACGTTGGCAGTAATGTTGCCCGTGAAGAAGAACATATGATTAACAAAACCGAAATGTATTGATGAAAAAAATTATAAACATTTTAATACTAATAATGAGCTCACAATTGTTAATGAGTTGCGACCCTCCACACTTTATTAATTTTATAAATAATACTGATTCAACTGTAAAAGTAAAGTTTAATCTAAATCCTAAAGTTGAGAATTATGATTTGGAAAGAATAACAACTAACGATTCTATAGTTTTTAACATAAAACCAAAAGACACAGCAAATTTGCATTTTGGAATCGGAAGTTGGTCAGACAAACAAATTGAAGAATTAACAAGTTCAATCAATAATATCGAAATAGAAACTCAAAATATTAAAACAATTTATAAAACTAAAAAATCTATGGACGAAATTTTAAAAGAAAATCGACACGGATTTTGGTTTAAAACTAAAATAGAAATCAACATTGAATAAAAAACACTACTGCCAACACACGCTACAAGCAATTTGGGTATTAGGCATAATTTAAAGTTGGTTTTGTATTTGGAAGATTTGGCAAATCCGAATAATGGGCTTAATTTAGTCCCAAACTGCTTGTAGCGCGGGAACGTTGGCAGACAGTTTTAGACACATAAAACCTAATAAGAAACCACAAAAAAAGTAAAAAAATATGTATAGGATTTTAGTTGCGCTAATTATGATGAACTTGTATTCTTGCAAGGAAAAAAAAGAAGTTAACAAGATCGAGAATAATGATTTAGAAAACGCACATATTGGACCTGTTATTCCAGAAATTCAAGTAGTTGCTGATTTATTCAAACCTGAAAGAATGGAGCAAGATGAAATTGAAAATAAAACGGGAAAAAATAATTATAAGTATACTATAACAAATAGTGATTTATTAGATTCTGATTTGAAAAACACTAAAATGTATGCTGAACAAATAGTGGACAATTATTACAATTTTTTAATCAGAATTAATAAACCTTTCAATTATGATAAAATAATCGTGGAAATTAGACATCGAAATGGAAAAATTGATGTTTTTAAATATTCTGAAATTGAAATGAAAGAAATATTAGGTAAAAGAGTTGAAAAGCTAAACAAAAATAAATAATAAACCGATCTGCCAACAGCAGTTTGCAGAAATGGCGGGTTTTGGGCATAATTTAAAGTTGGTTTTGTACTTGCAAAGTCAGCGTTTAACCGAAAGTTTAGGCTTCCTTAATCCGCCACTTCTGCAAGCTGCGAAACGTTATGCGATAACTTCCCCAACATTGTCGCCAAACCAATCAAAGAAGAAATCTGATGGTAATGTTAGTTTTTCGCCTATTCTTTCCATTTTTTGTTCATGAGTTAATTCTGTTTTTGAAAGTTTTTCAAGTTCCCAAAATATCTCGTCAAGATATTCTGTGATTTTTTTTATTTCATTGTCTCTATTCATCGTATGTTAGTTTTAAATTCATTGCAGTTGCTTGCAAATGATAGATTTTAGGAACTTCTTCTTTTGTTTTAAACAATTCTTCAACTGGAACGCAAACAATTTGACAACCAATTTCATCACGTTCGTAATGTTTTAATCCTTTTGCAATTATGTAGTAAGTAATTGTTTTTGCTTCACAATCAATAACTGCGGATTTTTCGCTAATCATTCTAATTTTACACCAACCAAATAAGGCGTGAAAAACTCTGTCGTTTTGATTAAATTTTGTTTTCATAGATACTTAAAAAGTCATCGCATAACCGCTACTACAAGCTATTGCCGTATAGTGTTGTATTTAGTGATTGTTTTTTGTTTGGATAATTCAGGCTTTCTGAATTATTGTTTTATATTTGGTCGGCAACATCGTGTAGTACCAAAACGTTATAGGGCAGTTGCGAATTTACGCAGACATTAAGAATTAGAAATAAATTAATCTTCCGCTAGAGTTTTTGAAAGTAGAAACTTGAAAGCGAAACTTGAAAGCGAAACTTGAAAAGCTGAATCTGAAAAGCAAAATCTGAAAAGCAAAATCTGAAAAGCAGAAACTTGAAAGTGGAAACCGAAAAGCGAAACTTGAAAAGCAGAATCTGAAAAGTAGAAACTGAAAAGCAGAAACTTGAAAGTGGTAACCGAAAAGCGAAACTTGAAAAGCAGAATCTGAAAAGCAGAATCTAAAAAACGAAACTTGAAAGTGGAAACCGAAAAGCGAAACTTGAAAGGCAAAATCTGAAAAATAGAAACTTTAAAATATTCAACCGCCCTATAACAGCCGTCTCAAGCCATTGCGAATTTTCTCCTAAATTGACGCTTTCGTTTCGCAAGTTTTTTTATCTTAGCCGAAACTGATCGGTCCCGAAGTTCGCAACGGCGTGAGGCGTCGGGACGTTGGCAATAATTTTGTCGCCGCAGAAAATAGAAACCATAAAAACAGAAGAAAATTGTTCAATTTATTTAAAAGAAAAAAGAAAAGCGGTTGTCCAAATTGCTATGAAAAAGACATAATAAGTTTTGGAACTGACTATTTGGAGAACAAAATTATTTCTTTAATAAGTTTGATTGATGAAGTTGGTGGAATAAAAATCTATGAATGTGAAAAATGTAATACTCAATTTTACATTCACGGAAATATGTATGAAAGAATAATTAAAGGACAAATTGAACTTCTTAAAAATTGGAGTGAGAAAAGTCTAATTTGTTCAGAAAACTTAAAGAATGAAATTGAAAAAATTGGTCTAACTAATGATTGGAATTTAAGTAGAATTGCTCCTTGTAAAATTGAACTAAAAAATGGGGAAATATTTGAATATGTAACATTAAAAATTTCTAATGAACCACCATTAGGTTATCATTTGTCAACTTTTAAAAATATATTTTTTATAGATGAAGTTAAAAACATATCAGAAAGTGATTTTGGTGTTTCTTTAGATATTAGAAAACAAGCAGAAAAATCAGAAGAAAGAAGAATGGGATTTTATCCAACAGTTTTAAAGAACAATGAAGGCAAAAAATTTATTCTAAATGGAATTTCACTGTTTTTCGAAGCAAAAAACATAAAAGGTTCAGAATTAAAACTAGCAAATGAAGAATGGAATCACAATGAAGAATATATTTACGACATAAATAACAAAGCAGAAAAGACAATTCTTATCGCAAAAAAATAAAAACTACTGCCAACAGCCGTTTGGCAAGATTGCGAATTTTGTGGTAAATTCACGTTTGCGTTTCGCAAGAAATATTATCTTAGTGGAAAATAAACAGTTACGAAGTTAGCAACCTCGCCAAGCGGCGGAACGTTAGCAGTAATTGTAAAAAAAAAACGTAAAAAATGAAATCTAGTATAAAAATATTATTATTGATTTTAATTATCATCAATAGTACTTCATATTCTCAAAATAAAAAATTAAACCTTGTAGGAAATTGGAATATGACTGATTATTGGGGAAATAAATCCGATTTTATTTTAAGTGAAGACAATTATGCCTCGATGTCTGTAAACGGAGAATTTATTGATGGAAAAAACTTCATCATACATGGCGGAAAAAATGATGGTCAAAAAGGAGAAATGAAATATTTAATAAATTATGAAAAAACGCCTATTGAACTTGATTTAGTTGCGATGAAAGAAAATAAAGAAATGGGAAGAATTCTAGGAGTAATTAAACTAATAAACGAAAATGAGTTTTTAATGATTTGGAGTTTTGATGGAAAAAGAAATTCAGATTTTTCCGAAAATAATAATGAACAAATAATGACGGTAAAACGGAAAGGTTAAAAACAACTACTGCTAACACACGCTACAAGCAATTTGGGTATTAGGCTTAATTTGAAGTTGGTTTTGTATTTGGAAGATTTGGCAAATCCGAAAGATAACGCTGATTTAGTCCCAAACTGCTTGTAGCGCGGG
>NZ_JAKIHO010000019.1:0-4105 GCF_021608205.1 Flavobacterium sp. K77
TCCGCGCTACAAGCAGTTTGGGACTAAATTAAGCCCAATTTTCGGATTTGCCAAATCTCATAAATACAAAACCAATTTAAAATTAGGCCTTATCCCCAAATTGCTTGTAGCGTGTGTTAGCGGTAGGTGTTTATATTAAGTCCTTTCTAATTAAATTTACTTTTCCCCGATATTTATCCAATTCGTAACTACTAATTATATTACAGCTTGATTCTATTCTATCAAACGTTTCGAGGATTTTTTGGGTAAATTTCAGCAGGTTTAATTCACTTTCAACTTTATGCTTATTGTTCTCAACGAACTTAATAATGTCTTTAAAATATTCAATATTACAATTGCTTTCTAAAATGTACCATAAAGGGAATAAACTATGAACATTATTTATGTCTAGTTTATTAAGTTCTCTATTTATAAGTTCTATCAACCATTCAGCTTCTAAATCTTCAGATATTTTATAAGAATAATATTCAGTAGAAAAACCATCACGCATCATCTGGAACTTACTACTCGTATAAGTAAAGAATATTTCTTTCGCTCGTGAATAATCTTCCATTATTTATGTAATTATATTAATTCTCAATCGTTGTGTCTCCAGTCGGTTTTACACTTACCGCTAACGTTCTGGCGCTTGGCGAGGTTGGGGAAATAAAGATGCGAGATTTTTCGGTTAAACACAAATTTCCCAAATACAAAATCAACTTTCCATTAAGCCTAAAACCCCAATCTCGCCAAACGGCTGTTACCAGTAGTTGTTATTGTGGATATTCGCCCCCATTTTTAACCCAATTTTCCATTTCTTTTTTTCTTGCCATAACTTTTTCATTTTCAATTCCATATCTAATGTCAAAATACTTGTACGATTTACGGAAATTCATTCTTCGAGCAATTATAGAATTTGGAAATCGGATTCTGTAAACATTATATTCTCTAACGGCTTGGTTATAATTGTCTAAGTTGGAATTAAGCTTGTCATTTAAATTTGACTTAAAGCTATTTGATATTGCAATTTTATTTAATTTGTATTCATTCAATTCAAGTTCTTTTAGATAATCTTTAGAATCAATAATTCTCTTTGAACTTTCTGAGTAATATTTCAAACTATCATTTTCAATTTTCTGTTGAGTAAATTCTGCATTTCTTTCTTTTAAGTTCGCAACATAATTTTCCCAATTCTTTTCTACATTCTGATTTAAACTTGATAAGTTTCCACTAACATTGTTTTCCAGGAAAAGCCATCCAATTACACAAACGACAATAAATAATATTAATGTTATTAAACAGCCTTTTAGAAGTTTCATTCTCGTTTAAGATTTAGTTGTCGAACAATTACTGGTAACGTTTTGCCGCCTCATGCCGTTGCGAACTTCGGAACCGATTAGTTTCGGCTAAGATAAATAAACTTGCGAAACGTAAGCGTCAATTTAGGAGAGAATTGGCAATGGCTTGAGACGGCTGTTACCGGCTGGCTTTTCCTATTCGGTAAACTTCCAGTTTAAATTCCACAACGCTTTCAAATTCATTATTCCACACTCTAAATTCCATTTTGCCATACAAAGCTTTAATTTCTGAGAAAAAATTCGCTTTGCTAATTTCTGAAGATTCATTTCTACTAGTAACAATGTAAACAGTTTCACCGCCAAAACTTATGTTAAAGATTCTTTCGGAATCTCTTTCTGTTAAACTTTCTGGATTTAAATATTGCCATTCGCTTTCTGAATTATTTCCAGGTTTTTGCCACTGAATTGTATTCAAATATGTTTTGTCAGATTCATAAATAATTCTAGATTCCATGATGTTTCTGCGGGTTTTTTTAAGCTTGCCGGTAACGTTCCCGCGCTACACGCGCTTTGGGACTAAATTAGCGCTATTTTTCGGATAAGCCAAAACTTCCAAATACAAAACTATTTTCCCGTCAAGACAAATACCCAAATTGCTTGTAGCGTGTGTTATAAGCCGTTTTTTCTTCTACTTTATTTTCATTCCGCTTTCTACATCAAACTTTTTTCGTTCTTCTTCCGTCATTCTTTCTCTTAAAAGTCTGATTGTATATCCACCGTGTAATTCTGATTTTTTGATATACATCCAATCACTAATTTCTTTTTTTTCTATTTGTACAGTGTCGCCAAGTTTTACGCTTTTTATTTTTTCTGGCAAATTGTCAATTACGCCAATATATTTCCCTTTTTCTATTC
Organism: Flavobacterium sp. K77; assembly: GCF_021608205.1. Classification (NCBI taxonomy): domain Bacteria; kingdom Pseudomonadati; phylum Bacteroidota; class Flavobacteriia; order Flavobacteriales; family Flavobacteriaceae; genus Flavobacterium; species Flavobacterium sp. K77. The sequence goes on from NZ_JAKIHO010000019.1 coordinate 2,193, forward strand.
CTTGAATATTTCCAATCCAAATATGTTCAACGTTTCCATTTTCTTCAAATTTCTTTTTCAAGCCAAAAAATGTAAAAACTCTAGTATTGTTTTTAAAAGCAAAATCAAAACTATCTAAAGTTTGTTTTGCTTTTTCGATTGCCTTATTCATTTCAACATCATCTTCTTCAACGTTATAAATTGTCGGCTCATTTTCTCTTCCTATTTTTTTGTTTGAATTACAACTTAAAATAAAAATAGAGAAAAATAGGAGTAATGTCTTGATTTGCAGATTTTTCATAAAATGGCTTATAACGTTCCGGCGCTTGGCGAGGTTGCGAACTTCGGAACTAATTATTTTCTGTTAAAGATAAAATTTCTTGCGAAATGTAAACGTGAATTTACTACAAAATTCGCAATCTTGCCAAACGCCTGTTAGCAGATGTACTTTATTTTATGTCGTTTGCTTTTAGTATTTCGTCCAATGAATCACTTCCCCAATTTTCATTCATACTTTTATTTTTCTTTCTAGTTTCAATAATTCTTTTATTAATATCTCCATTTTTAAAAGTAATTAATGTTTCGACAATTTTTAAATAGACATGAGGATTATCATCAATTAGTAATCTTCTAAATAGTGGTTCTACAAAATTTGTGTCTTTTAATTCTTGAACTTTTTTAGAATATATTTCAAATGTATGTACGTTTGTGTTTTCAATTTTATTTATGATTATATTATTTGCTAATGACTTATCATTTGTTATTACCAAATTAAGCATAGTTTCTTCTAAACTTTCATTAAATATGTTTTCATTTATAATTGGAATAAACTCGTTGTTTTTAATTTGATAATTTTCTGCTAATTCTTTTTTTGTTATTTCATAAGTTTTCGATGGATTTAAACTTAAAAGATATTTGTATCCATTTAATGTTATCAAGTTTTCTTCTTCCCAAATTTTCCACAAAAAATCATCATATATTTTCTCTTTTTCTTCAATAATTGCATCATATACAAAATCTATATGGTACTTTTTAATATCTTGATGTACAACTTTTGTAAATGGAATGCTTAATAATTCGCGAGATTTTTCATTTTTATATTTCGCAATCGCTTTATATAATTCTCTCCATTCACCACTAAAATGATCATTATCTAAAGTATTTTTCAAGTTTCTTTCTAATAATGGAATAAATTTTTGATCAGGAAAATTTTGTATAGCTTGATAAGAAAAATAATAACCGCTCTCATCTTTTTCAGAATCGTCTTTATTTTTTAAAATTAATTCAATATCCTGTTCTTTACGATATTTCGATAAAGTTACAAGTGCACTTTGATTATTAAATTTTGTATATAATTCTCTGATTTTTGGATAGAGGAATTCAGTTGGTTCAGCATTTTGGATTGCTCTATATTTTGAATCAAGATTATTTTCATTGTATGTTAATAGACTATCCAAAATAATAAATTCTGTTTCATTTAATTTTTTAGAATCCAAATCAATATAATTTGGAGTAGCTACATTAATGAAAAAATCGCCAACTTTTTCTTGACTGCCAATGCAACCAAATTGTGTGCTTATAAATTCATCATCTTTAATGTGTTCTTTTACAATCGAAAATATATCAATATCTTTTTTTAGTGATAATGCCCAAAATGAATAACACCTAACAACTCCATTTGGATGTTTTGTTAAAACTAATAATTCTTCTTTTGTTGCACTTTTTTTTAATTCTTCAAAATTATCATATTGTTTTGGTCTTATACCAGAAGAATAAACGGCTTCACCCATAAGTTCATTTATCTTTTCGATTTTTTGAACAATTTGACTTGTTTTTTTTGACAACTTAGATTTATCATGGATAATTTGTCCAAAACAATTCAGACTTAATAGGAGTAATATTTTTAGCGTAATTTTTGTCATAGTATATCTGCT
>NZ_JAKIHO010000002.1:0-358263 GCF_021608205.1 Flavobacterium sp. K77
ACCATGCTCGGATTGTGAAATTGGTAGACACGCTGGACTTAAAATCCAGTGAACAGCAATGTTCGTGCGGGTTCAAGTCCCGCTCTGAGTACACAGTAAAACCCTTCAACACTAATGTGTGGAAGGGTTTTTTGCGATTAAATGATAGTAAATTTAAATTTTGAGAACTTTAAAAAATAGGATATTCTTAAAATTTATTTTAGTCAGCTTTCTAAAGGCATTTTTAAGCGATGTTGTCTTCTAAAATATTATTCTATTTATTATGGAGTCTATCTTATAATTTATTATCGGGTTAATAATTTATTAAATTAGTATCATGAGGTAATTGTCAACAGTGGGTTTAAACTTTATGTTGTATTTTTGTATAAAATATATTTATAGTATGAAGAAAATTTTTTTGTTTTTGACAGTTGTTTTGTCTCTAAACTCACAAGCTCAACAACGCCCTAAATTGGTAGTAGGCATAGTAGTAGATCAAATGAAAATGGAATATTTATATCGTTTTTCAGATGATTTTTCTGCAAATGGATTTAAAAGATTGATGAATAATGGATATACTTTTCATAATATGCATTATAATTATGTGCCAACTTATACTGCGCCAGGTCATGCCAGTATTTATACTGGAGCAACTCCATCAACGCATGGTATTGTTGGAAATGATTGGTTCAATAAAGCGACGGGAAAAGATATGTATTGTACTGACGACGCATCTGTTAAGACGTTGGGTGAAGGTGCTGAAAATGAGGGTGCAATGTCACCACGAAATCTTTTAAGTACTACTATTACAGATGAGTTGCGTATGGCAACTAATTTTAGAGGTAAAGTAATCGGATTGAGTATTAAAGATCGTGGTGCTATTTTACCAGCAGGACATTTTGCTAATTGGGCATTTTGGTACAGTTCAACAGGTTCCTTTATTTCAAGTACGTTTTATGGTGCAAATTTGCCTAATTGGGTAACTGAATTCAACCAAGAAAAACGGTTTATGAACTATGTAAATAAAGGTTGGAGTTTATTGAAGCCATTAGTAACCTATAATGAAAGTTTAGCTGATGATAATCCATACGAGGGGAAATTAGATAAAGCTAATGGTCCTGTTTTTCCTTATGATTTAGCTAAGATCTATAAAGATAAAGGAGCTGATGTGTTACGAACTACACCCTTTGGTAATGATATTTTAGCAGATTTAGCTATGAAAGCTATTGAAAAAGAGGAGTTAGGAAAAGATGATATAACGGATTTTTTAACAGTTAGTTTTTCTTCGACTGATTATGTTGGTCATACTTTTGGGCCTCGTTCAATTGAACTTCAAGATACCTATTTACGTCTTGATCAAAATATAGATCAATTTTTAAATTACTTAGACAAGACAGTTGGAAAGGACAATTATTTAGTTTTTCTAACAGCTGATCATGCTGGAGCTGAAAACCCAAATTATTTAAAGGATAATAAATACAATGTAAAAAATATTCCTACCAAAGGTTTTGTTGAATCCTTAAAGAAATTTTCAAATGATACTTTTGCTGTAGACCTTATCTTGGACTATTCTAATTTCAATGTATTTTTTAATATGGATTTGGTAAAACAAAAAGGTTTAGAATTAACAAAAGTAAAAGAGAGATTCAAAGGATTTTTGATGACACAAGAACACATCAAAAGAGTGTACACTGAGGAAGAAATTTTAGCTTCGTCTGGTGATGATTATTTTTTGAGTTCCATAGCTAAAGGTTATGATCCTAAGCAGAATGGTGAGTTAGTGATTTTAGATAAAACGGGCTATATGGAATATCAAGCTACAGGAACAACACATGGATCTCCAAATAGTTATGATACTCATGTACCGCTTCTTTTTTATGGATGGCATGTACCTAAAGGTGAGTTACACGCAAAGAAATATATCACTCAAATTGCACCAACACTTTCGCAAATGTTAAAAATTCCGTTTACGAATGGCACTGAGTCAGAAGTTTTAGAAACTTTACTTGATAAATAATAGTTTTTTGAATTGAAAAATCCCATTTACATCTGATTGACTGTAAATGGGATTTTCTATTTTAAACCGCTGCTATTGCTTGTGGTAATGGAATTTGATTTTTCAATAAATCTTCAAAGGTTTCGTGGGCTCTGATTAAATGTCCTTCGCCGTTCATCCATAAAACTTCAGCAGGTTTGTATCTAGAGTTATAGTTTGATGCCATAGAGAAACAATAGGCTCCTGCATTTCTAAAAGAGAGTATATCGCCTTCTTTGATTTCGGCAATTCTTCTGTTGTTTGCAAATGTGTCCGTTTCGCAAATATATCCTACTACAGAGTAAAAACGCTCTTTCCCTTTTGGGTTTGAGATGTTTTCGATATGGTGCTGAGAACCATAAAACATTGGACGAATTAAGTGATTGAAACCACTATCGATTCCTGCGAATACGGTTGAAGTTGTTTGTTTAACTACATTAACTTTTGCTAAGAAATATCCAGCTTCACTTACAAGGAATTTTCCAGGTTCGAAAATCAATGTTAATTCTTTTCCATACTCATCACAAAAAGCGTTGAATCTTTTTGATAGTTTTTTACCCAACTCTTCAATATCTGTTTCGATATCGTCTTTTTTGTATGGAACTTTAAATCCGCTTCCGAAATCTAAGAATTCTAAGTTTTTGAAATTTCTTGCGGCATCAAATAATATTTCAGCTGCATACAAAAACACTTCAATATCTAAAATATCGGAACCAGTGTGCATGTGGATACCTACAATGTTCATTTTTGTATTTTCGACAATTCGAACCAAATGTGGTAATTGGTGAACTGAAATTCCAAATTTACTATCAATATGACCTACAGATATATTGGCGTTTCCACCTGCCATCACGTGAGGATTGATTCGGATGCAAACAGGCACATTTGGATATTTTGTTCCAAATTGTTCCAAAATTGATAAATTATCAATATTTACTTGTACTCCCATTGCGGCAACTTCTTCTATTTCTTCAAGCGAAACACCGTTTGGAGTATAAAATATTTTTTCCGGTTCGTAGCCTGCGTGCAAGCCTAATTGTACTTCTTGAATAGAAACCGTATCTAAACCTGAACCCATTTCTCGTAACAATTGAAGTATCGCCACGTTTGATAAGGCTTTCATTGCATAATTGATGCGCAACTGTTTTACCTTAGAAAAAGCTTTGGATAATCTGTTGTATTGAGATTGTATTTTTTCGGCATCATATACGTATAATGGACTACCAAATTGTTCTGCTAATTGTACTAAGTCTTTTGATTGCATAATTATTAATTTTGAACAAATTTATTACTCTTTATTTAGTCCTACAAGGGAAGATATGAATTCTAACAAATTGTAACAAAAAGTTATATTTTAAACAAATTAGTGTTTTAGATACGAATTTTCACTTTGGGTGAGGGATGGTAGCGGATAGCCCACAGACGCTGTAGTTTTTACGAAAGCGGCGCGGACTTGAAGTGAACAGCCCGACGCTACCGCAACGATAGTGGAGGTAGGCGCACCTCCTAAAAAATCAAATGACTGCCATTAATTAAATTGGCAGTCATTTTTTGATTGTTTAAAACAATTTATAGGCTAGGCAAATCGCCATTTCCTTTGGTTGGTAAATTGGTATAACCCATCAAGTATTTATCTACTTCTCTGGCGGCTTCACGACCTTCAGAAATTGCCCAAACAATTAAGGATTGCCCTCTACGCATGTCGCCTGCAGTGAAAATATGCGGAATATTGGTTTGGTAATTGGTAGCTTGATAGTTGTTACGGGTGTCAATTTTGATACCTAGCTGCTCGCTTAATGTTTTTTCAGGGCCTGTAAAACCGAGTGCTAAAAGTGCCAAGTCACAAGGCCAGATTTTTTCGGAACCTTCTTTTTCAATTAATTCAGGTCGCTGACCAGGTGTCATTTTCCAAGCGACTTCAACGGTTTTCAAGCCGACCAGTTCTCCAGCTTCATTGGCTATAAATTCCTTCGTATTGATGAGCCAGTTTCTGTCGCAACCTTCTTCATGAGAGCTAGACGTCTTTAATTGCAAGGGCCAAAAAGGCCATGGAGTTGATTCGCTTCGGCTTACTGGAGGTTTTGGTAAAATTTCAAAATTTGTAACTGATTTGGCACCATGACGGTTTGACGTTCCTACACAGTCTGATCCGGTATCTCCACCGCCAATAACGATAACATTTTTATTAGTTGCTTTGATTTGATTAGGAATCGATTCACCGTATAATGCTTTGGTTTGCTGTGTTAAAAAGTCCATTGCCTGCACCACACCTTTGCTTTCAATTCCTTTTGTTGGTAAACTGCGACGCTCTGTAGCACCACCGCATAATACAACAGAATCGAAATTATTGAGTTCTGAAATTTCATAATTTATCCCCACATTGACATTGGTTTTAAATGTAATTCCTTCCGCTTCTAAAACTTTTATACGTCTATCAATAATCCCTTTTTCTAGTTTGAAATTTGGAATTCCATAACGCAATAATCCACCAATGGCATTGTCTCTTTCGAATACTGTAACGGTATGTCCGGCGCGGTTTAATTGTTGTGCTGCCGCCAAACCAGCAGGTCCAGAGCCAATTACGGCAACTGTTTTTCCGGTTCTAACCCCTGGAGGTTGTGGTTTGATCCAACCTTCGGCAAAGCCTCTTTCAATAATATTTTTTTCAATATTTTCGATAGCAACTGGCTCGCTAATGATTCCTAGAACACATGATTTTTCGCAAGGAGCTGGACAAAGTCTTCCTGTAAACTCAGGAAAATTATTAGTAGATTGTAATATTTTCAGTGCACTTTCCCATTCCTCTTGATGCACCATATCGTTGAAATCAGGAATTAAGTTTCCTAACGGACACGAGCTGTGGCAAAATGGAATGCCGCAATCCATACATCTGGAACCTTGTTCTTTTATTTTATCTTTGGTTAATGGAATTGTAAATTCATTATAATTTGAAACTCTTTCTGGAACTGCAACATTACTTTCGTCGGTTCTAGAATATTCTTTAAATCCTCCTATTTTTCCCATGACTATGATGCTATAAGTTCTTTAATTTCTTTTTCTTCGGCTAAGCGCTGCAACGCTTTTTTGTAATCTGTAGGCATTACTTTTACAAAATGCAGACTTTGATTTTCCCAATCCTCTAAAATTCTTTTTGCTAGAGGGCTACTCGTATACAGCGAGTGATTTTTAATCAAACGACGTAGTTTAGTGAAGTCGTCCTCTTCTAAAGATTCCAAGCCAACCATTTCCATGTTACAAACTCGTGCATCAAATTTTTTGTTGGGATCGAAAACATACGCAATTCCACCGCTCATACCGGCTGCAAAATTCCTTCCAGTTTTTCCTAAAACTACTACAGTTCCACCTGTCATGTACTCGCAGCCATGATCTCCAATTCCTTCAACAACGGCAGTTGCTCCAGAATTTCGAACACAAAAACGTTCTCCTGCCATACCATTAATGTAGGCTTCACCAGTAATAGCCCCGTATAGCGCCACATTACCAATAATGATGTTTTCTTCAGGTTTGAAGGTAGCAGTAGGAGGAACTTTAATGATTAGTTTTCCGCCTGAAAGTCCTTTACCTAGATAGTCATTGCAGTTGCCATGAATTTTAAATGATAATCCATTTGTTGCAAAAGCCCCAAAACTTTGCCCAGCGGATCCTGTAAAATCAACTAAAATAGTGTCTTCGGGTAAACCCTGCGCACCGTATATTTTTGAAATTTCGTTACTCAATATGGCTCCTACAGAACGATCGGTGTTTTTGATATCGAAGGTGACTCTTGTTTTTTCTTTTCTATAAATTGATGGAATCGCCGCTTTGATAATATCAAAATCCAAAACGTGCTCTAAAGCATGATCTTGAGTAGTTGTATTATGATTGGGAACTTCTTTTGCTTTTTCAGGTTTGTATAAAATGGAAGACAAATCTAGTCCACTTGCTTTATAATGCTTGATGGCTTTGTTTACATTCAGTTTTTGTGATTGTCCAACCATTTCTTTCAAGGTTCTAAAGCCTAATTGAGCCATGATTTCTCGCAATTCTTCGGCAATAAAATACATGAAGTTGATAATGTGCTCTGGCGTTCCTTTGAAATTTTTTCTCAATTCAGGATCTTGTGTTGCAATTCCTACAGGACATGTATTCAAGTGACACGCTCGCATCATGATACAACCTGAAGCTACTAATGGCGCTGTTGCAAAACCAAATTCCTCCGCTCCAAGTAAGGCTGCTATAGCAACATCGCGACCCGTTTTTAGTTGCCCATCACATTCTAAAACGATTCGGCTTCGTAAATCATTTAAAATCAATGTCTGTTGTGCTTCGGCAAGTCCAAGTTCCCAAGGAATTCCGGTATGAGTTAATGAAGTCAATGGAGCAGCTCCAGTTCCTCCGTCGTATCCTGAAATTAAAATCACATCTGCTTTTGCCTTTGCAACTCCAGCAGCTATTGTACCTACACCAACTTCAGAAACTAATTTGACATTAATTCTAGCTTCGCGATTGGCATTTTTTAGGTCAAAAATCAACTGCGATAAATCTTCAATTGAATAAATATCATGGTGAGGTGGTGGCGAAATTAAGCCAACATATGGTGTTGAATTTCGAGTTTCGGCAATCCAAGGCACTACTTTTTCACCAGGTAATTGACCACCTTCACCAGGCTTTGCTCCTTGTGCCATTTTGATTTGTATTTCACGAGCGTTGGTCAAATAGTTAATCGAAACTCCAAAACGGCCAGAAGCAACTTGTTTGATGGCGCTGTTTCTAGAGTCTCCATTTAAGTCTTTTTGAAAACGTTTTGGATCTTCTCCTCCTTCTCCAGAATTGCTTTTACCACCAATTCTGTTCATGGCGATCGCTAGGTTTTCATGTGCTTCTTGGCTGATAGATCCATAAGACATGGCACCTGTTTTGAATTTTTTTACAATTTCAGTCCAAGGTTCCACTTCATCCAAAGGGATAGGATCTAAGTTGTTGAATTCAAATAAGCCTCTTATGGTCATCAAATTTTCACTTTGATCATTGACCATTTTAGAGTATTCTTTATAACTTTCAGGACTATTTAAACGAACTGCTTGTTGTAATTTAGAAATAGTAGTTGGATTGAACATGTGCTTTTCGCCTGATCTTCTCCATCTGTAAACACCGCCAATTTCAAGTGGAAGTAAATTACTGACTTTAGAATTTGGAAAGGCTTTTTGGTATCTTTTTTTGACTTCTTTTTCAATTTCCATCAAGCCAATTCCTTCAATTCGAGATGGTGTGTATGGGAAATATTTAGAAGTAAAAGTTTTGTTCAGTCCTAAGATTTCAAAAATTTGTGCCGCTCTGTACGAATGCAAAGTAGAAATTCCGATTTTATTCATGATTTTCAGAATACCTTTTGCGATGGCTTTGTTGTAATTTTTAATGGCATAATCAGCTTTTACACCAGTGATAAATCCTGCATTTACTTGATTGTGGATGATTTCGTTGACCATATATGGATTTATGGCACTTGCTCCGTAACCAAATAATAGGGCAAAATGATGCGGTTCACGTGGTTCTGCCGATTCGATAAGGATACCAAATTTTGATCGAACTTTAAGAATGTTTAGCGAATGATGAATATACGAACACGCCAATAACATTGGAATAGGAGCCATTTTTTCACTAACACCTCTGTCTGACAAAATTACAATATTGCAGCCTTCTGCAACTGCTTTGTAGGTGGCTTGCACTGCTTTTTCAAGTGCGCGTTCTAAGCCGTTTACGCCTTTTTTGATCTCGTACAACATTGAAATAGTGACCGACTTGAAATCGGCATGATCAATGTTTCGAATTTTATCCAAATCTTCGTTGGAGATAACAGGATTTTGAATTTTTAGTTTTTTACAATGTTTGGGAACAATATCAAAAATATTATAATCGCCACCAATTGCTAAACTGATATCCGTAATGATTTCTTCACGAATACCGTCCAACGGAGGGTTAGTTACTTGTGCAAAAAGTTGTTTGAAATAATTATACAACAATTGAGGCTGATCAGATAAAACAGCAAGCGGAGTATCATTCCCCATTGAGCTTAGTGCTTCCGCGCCTTCGGCACCCATTGGGTTGATGATGGTTTTTAAATCTTCAATAGTATATCCAAATAAACGCTGTCTGGTTTCAAAATCAATATTTTCAACAGGAATAGGATTATCAGTATATGGAATTTGCGCTAACGGAAGTAAATTTTCATCTAACCATTGTTTGTAAGGGCGCTTGGTGACAATTGCATTTTTGATTTCGTCATCTTCTATAATTCGGCCTTCATTCATGTCAACTAAAAACATTTTCCCCGGTTCTAATCGACCGTGCTGAATCACATCTTCTGGTTTGATATCTAATACACCAATTTCAGAGGACATAATTACGAAACCACTTTTGGTTAAGGTGTATCGAGAAGGACGCAAACCATTTCTATCCAATAGCGCTCCAATAACGTTACCATCTGTAAAAGGAATAGAGGCTGGACCATCCCAAGGTTCCATAATACAGGCGTTGTATTCGTAAAAAGCTTTCTTATCTTCTGACATCGTTTGGTGTTTTTCCCAAGCTTCAGGAACCACCATCATCATGGCTTCAGGCAAGGAACGTCCTGTCATCAGTAACAATTCAATAACCATATCCATTGAGGCAGAATCTGATTTTCCTTCCAAGATAATTGGGAAAAGCTTTTTGATGTCTTCGCCAAAAACATCACTTTTCATCAACTCTTCACGGGCACGCATGCGGCTTATGTTTCCGCGGAGTGTATTGATTTCTCCGTTGTGGCACATGTAGCGAAAGGGTTGCGCGAGTTCCCAAGACGGAAAAGTATTGGTAGAAAAACGTTGGTGAACCAGCGCCAAGCGAGTTACCAAGTCATCATCGAGTAAATCGGTGTAATACCTGCTGATGTCTTCGGGCATTAATAGACCTTTATATATTATGGTAGTGGTAGAAAAACTGGAGAAATAAAAACGATAGCTCTCGGATATTCTGGAATTTAATACGGTATGCTCTGCTATTTTTCTTGCAGCAAACATTTTGGCATTGAAGGCTTGTTCTGTCAAATCTTGCTCATTTTTACCCACAAAAACTTGAACTACATTAGGTTCTTTTTCGGCGGCAATTGCACCTAAATTAGTAACATCAACTGGAACGGTACGCCAGCCTAAAATGGATAAGTTTTGATCTTGAATGGCTTTTTCAAAAGTAGTTTTACAAAATAAAAGTTGGTTCGCACTTTTAGGCATAAACAACATTCCTACAGCATATTCTCTTATTTCAGGTAGATCGAAATCACAGACTTTTTTAAAAAAAGCGTGAGGAATATCAAATAAAATTCCAGCTCCATCTCCTGTGCGTCCGTCAGAACTGACGGCACCGCGGTGTTCTAACTTGATTAAAATGTCAAGTGCTTTGTGAATAATATCGTTCGACTTAATTCCATTTAGATTACAAATAAATCCTGCTCCGCAATTATCGTGTTCAAATTCGGGCAAATACAGACCTTGTTCTTTAACTTTCATGCTTAATTTTTTTCTTCAAAATTAAATATTTAGTATGGAATATTAGTCAAATTGGTTAAATACGAGTATTTTTTATAGTAATAACAGAAAAACGTTGTGAAAAATATAAAAACGTGATTTAAAGGGAGGTGATTTGTTTTTTCGATAAAATTCGAGTCTACAAATAGACAAATCGCAAGTGGAAAAGCATAAACAAAGCTGATTTTCAACGGGGAGTAAAAAAATATAACAAAATTATAACAGAAGCTTAAATTTGTTTTGGTTGACACAGTTTAGGTAGTCTTTCATCACTAATAATTCCCCAATTTTTTAGTAAAAAAAAGAGCAGTTACACATAATTTTGCTATTTTTGTGCCACTTTAAAATCTGAAAAAATTTCAGAAGCCAGACAAATTCTATATTATGAACATACACGAATATCAAGGAAAAGAGATTTTAGCTAGCTACGGAGTGCGTATTCAACGCGGAATCGTTGCTAATAGCCCAGTAGAAGCGGTAGCTGCTGCCAAACAATTAACAACTGAAACCGGTACAAGTTGGTATGTGGTAAAAGCACAAATTCACGCAGGTGGACGTGGAAAAGGTGGAGGAGTTAAACTTGCTAAAAATTTACAGCAAGTAGAAGAGATTGCAGAACAAATCATCGGAATGCAATTGATCACGCCTCAAACCTCTGCTGAAGGTAAAAAAGTACACAAAGTATTAATTGCTGAAGATGTATATTATCCTGGTGAAAGTGAAACTTCTGAATTTTATGTTTCTGTTTTATTGAATAGAGCTACAGGTCGTAACATGATTATGTATTCTACTGAAGGTGGAATGGATATTGAAGAAGTTGCTGAGCACACACCACACTTGATTTTTACTGAAGAAATTGATCCTTCTGTAGGATTACAAGGTTTTCAAGCAAGAAGAATTGCTTTTAACTTAGGTCTATCTGGAAATGCTTTTAAAGAAATGGTGAAATTCATCGACTCTTTATACAATGCATACATCGGATCAGATGCTTCTATGTTCGAAATCAATCCGGTTTTGAAAACATCTGATAATAAAATTATGGCTGTTGATGCTAAAGTAAATATCGATGATAATGCTTTATACAGACAACCAAAATATGCTGACATGCGTGACGTTCGTGAGGAAAATCCAATCGAAGTTGAAGCAAAAGAAGTAGGATTGAACTATGTTGATCTTGATGGTACTGTAGGATGTATGGTTAACGGTGCAGGTCTTGCAATGGCAACTATGGATTTAATTAAATATGCTGGTTTTGAGCCTGCTAACTTCCTTGACGTAGGAGGAACTGCTGATGCAAAACGTGTTGAAACTGCGTTCCGTATTATCTTAAAAGATCAAAACGTAAAAGCGATTTTGATTAATATTTTTGGTGGAATCGTACGTTGTGACCGTGTGGCGCAAGGTGTTGTTGACGCTTACAAAAATATGGGTGATGCTATTAAAGTACCAATCATTGTTCGTTTACAAGGTACCAATGCAGCTATTGCAAAGGAATTAATCGATAATTCAGGAATGCCAATTTTATCTGCTGTTGAATTTCAAGAAGCAGCTGATCAAGTACAAGCGGCACTTTCTTAATTTATTTTTTGTTATATATTACAAACCTGTTTGTCTCTGGCAAACAGGTTTTTTTTTGCTTCGCTTTTACTTTAACCTAAACTATTGCTAATAAAATTGTAACAAAAAGTATTTTGTTAGCCCTTTGATTTACCTTTGTCTATTCAAAAAACAGTTTATGAAACTTCACATACACAATAGCTTTATTACGGAATTACCCGCTGATAAAGATCAAAATAAAATTCCGCGTCAAGTAGAAAATGCTTGTTTTTCATACGTGCAACCGGTGGTGCCATCTAATCCTGTGTTAATTCATGCTGTTGCTGAAGTTGCAGACAATATTGGTTTGTCACAAACTGATTTGGACAGTCCTGAGTTTTTAAAGGTCTTTTCAGGATCGACAGTTTATCCCGGAACTAAACCGTATGCCATGTGTTATGCAGGACATCAGTTTGGCAATTGGGCTGGGCAATTAGGAGATGGTCGTGCTATAAATTTGACTGAGGTTATAAATAATGATCAGCTGCATACGCTCCAATTGAAGGGTGCGGGACCTACACCGTACTCTAGAAATGCGGACGGTTTTGCTGTTTTGCGCTCGTCTATCCGTGAATATTTGTGTGCTGAGTCCATGCATCATTTAGGAGTTCCTACAACGCGCTCTTTATCTTTAATGGAGACAGGTGATCCGGTTTTACGTGATATTTTATACAATGGCAATCCTGCTTATGAAAAAGGTGCGGTCGTATGTAGAGTAGCGCCTTCTTTTATTCGTTTTGGAAGCTTCGAGATTTTTGCAGCACGCAATGACCTTGAAAATCTAAGATTATTGACTGATTATACCATCAAACACCATTTTTCGGATATAAAAGAAGAAGGTGTATCAAAATATGTTGCCTTTTTTAGTGCTGTTGCAAAAGCGACTCGTACCATGATTATTCATTGGCAGCGCGTGGGTTTTGTGCATGGTGTAATGAATACCGATAATATGTCTATTCACGGAATTACGATTGATTATGGACCTTACGGTTGGCTTGAGGATTACAATTCAGGTTGGACACCCAATACGACTGATGCACAATACAAGAGATATCGATTTGGTAATCAAGCCGAAATTGCGTTGTGGAATTTGTATCAATTGGCAAATGCTTTATTTCCTCTTATTGAGGAAGCAGCGCCTTTAGAAGCTGTTTTAGAGTCTTTTCGATCCGATTACGAAAAGGATTATTTGCAAATGATGCAGGATAAATTGGGTTTAACTGGTGAAGCCGAAAATGATTTGATTTTAAGTGGCACTTTGGTGCAATTATTAGAAAAGGCAGAAACGGATATGACGCTCTTTTTTAGAATGTTGGGTAAAATCACAAAAGATAACGCTGTTGAAGCAGCTTTTGAGACTATTCGAATTGCTTTTTACAATGAAGAACAATTGCCTCAAAATGTGCGAGCCGAGTGGGAGCAATGGTTGCAAAACTATTTGAATCGTTTACAAAAGGATACTATTTCAGATGAAGAGCGGGCTAACAAAATGAATACTTATAACCCGAAATATGTGTTACGTAATTATATGGCACAATTAGCAATTGATGCAGCCGAAAAAGGAGACTATTCAATTTTAGAAGAATTATTTAACGTGCTTCAAAAACCATACGAGGAACAACCCGAATTTGAGAAATGGTTTGCAAAAAGACCAGAATGGGCTCGTGAAAAAGTAGGTTGTAGTATGTTGAGTTGTAGTTCGTAAACCGCAAACCAAAATTTTTTACTTTTAGTTTTATTCTTTTTTTGAAGCATTTTTTAAAATTTGCTCCTTTTTATCCTTGATGTTTTTTGCAGTTTTTCCGAGAATGTGAATGATGTCTGATTGAATTTCTCCAGAACTTAAATTGTAAAATTCGGTGGTGTTGGTTGTAATGACCTCTAAGATATAATTGCGATTTAACTGTAAAGTTTCGATTCCGTCTTTAATTATTTCACCGTTGATTGCGTATCCCACACTTTTGGTTTTGACTTTGGTATATTCATTTTTTATTTGTTCCAAAGTCATGAAGTCAAACTGTTTCGGATTTTTGGATTGAATAAAAAGTTGACCTTCAAAACGGACATTGTTTATTGTTGTATCTCTTTTTATGACATTAACGGTTGCAATAAGGTCGGGTTCGATGTAAGCTATGGTTTCCTGCGAAACCAATTTGCCATCAAAAAAGAAAGCTGGATCGGCAACTTTTTTAGTTTGAGCAGAAAGATTTAGTGCAAAAAATACAAAAAGTAAAGAAAATAGCCGTTTCATAGGATTTGATTTTGATTAAAAAAAATCCTGATGGATTATCAGGATTTTGAATGAGCTTTATTTACCGAGTTCTTCTAGTACGTCCGATTCATAAATATGGAAACCTTGAGTATTTTTTTGAGCCAAAGTGTACATCGCTTTGGCTACGGTAGCGCCTTGTATGGCTTTGTATTTTTTTAAGTTCCCTTGAAATACAAAGGAAAATATTTTCATAAAAAATGCGCCTACTTTTTCTCCAAATCTAAACTCAGCTCTTGGACCAAGTAATAGCGAAGGTTGTAAAATAGCAACGTTCTCAAAGGGTAAGGTTTTTAAAAAATCCTGAATTTCACCTTTGGTTTTGAGGTAAAAATTAGTTGATGTTGCCGATGCGTTCAACGAGGAAATCAATAAAAACTGCTTTACATTTTGTGCTACAGCAATGCTTGCAAAATGTTTAGGGTATTCAAAATCTACTTTTCTAAACGCTTCTTGGCTACCTGCATTTTTGATAGTCGTTCCAATAGTACAAAACAAATCATCACCCACGATGTACTGTTGGAAACTTTCTGGTGCGTTAAAATCAATTTGATGTTGCACAAGTTTAGGATGTTGCAAGCCCGCATCTCTTTTTACGAAAGTAATGACTTTGCTGTAATCAGCACTCTCTAATAAAAGTTGTACCAAGGCAGAGCCAATCAATCCGGTGCTTCCAATAACAATCGCTGTTTTCATTCGGTTTATTTTTTGTTTTTGCCGAAGTTGTATTTTACTTTTTCAACCACTTGCACTTTAGGAGTTCCTTTTGCGAAAGTTTTTTTGAATGGTTTTTTTGCAGCCGGTTTTGCTTTAGCAGGAGCTTCATCTCCTCGTGAACCTTCCGTGTCTCTTGGTTTTGCTTTAAATTCCGGTCTGTTTTCGGCACCGTCTTTCACAGGAATTTGCGCTTTGTGTTTGGCTAAAATGTCTTTTGGATTCTTTGGGTTTTCTTTCGTTCCACGCAAGTGAATTACCAATCCGTTCAAGAAATTACGCAACACTTGATCTCCGCATTCCATATAATTTTCGTGCTTTTCATCTCTAAAAAAAGCGCCTAATTCTGATTTTGTAATTCTAAAATCAACTAATTCTAAAATTTCTACTATTTGATCGTCACGTAACATTAATGCTACGCGAAGTTTTTTGAAGATATCGTTATTTGTCATGGTATGTATTTTTAGCAAAGGTACGGTTTATAAGTAATTAGCGGTTGTTTTTTTTAATAGTCGCTTTCCATTGCTAGTTTACAAAAGTTGCACACCATTTCCAGGAGTGGGAGCGTAGATTGTTTTGCCAAATTCTAATTTAATTCCGGTAGCGATGTCTTCTTGCAGCAATAATGCGCCATCCATGTCTACAAAATCCAACTCAGGTATTAAATGCGCGATAGAGGAGATGCCTACGGTTGATTCGGTCATGCAGCCAACCATAGTTTTCATTTCTAGTTTCTTGGCTTCAGCTAGCATTCGTCGGCCGGGAGTTAAGCCGCCACACTTGGTTAGTTTGATATTTACACCGTGAAAATATTGGTAACATTTCGCTACATCTGTTTCAATAATGCAACTTTCATCAGCAATAATAGGTAAAACGGAGTGTTCATATACTTTTTTATGACCTTCCCAATCGTTGGCAGGTAAAGGTTGTTCTAAAAATTCTACGCCAAGATGTTGCAATTCCTTTGCATTTTTTAGTGTTTCGTCAACAGTCCATCCGCAGTTGGCATCAATTCTAAAAATGGCATTGGTATGTTTGCGGAGTGCTTTTACGATTGCCAAATCTTCAGCTGTGCCTAATTTAATTTTATAAATCGGCCATGGCAATTCTTCCATTTTGGCAGTCATTTTGTCAATAGAATCAATTCCAATCGTATAATTGCTCAGCGGATTATTTGAAGTATTGTAGTTCCATAATTCGTATAATTTTAAACCTTTTGATCGTGCATACCAATCGTTGTAAGCATTGTCTAAAGCACACAATGCAAATTTATTATGTGTTAAAAAAGGTGCTACTTGATTCCAAAATTCTTCTGGTTTGCAAGGTTTAAGGGTGTCTAAAAAGGACTCTAACTTCTTTAAATCTTCAACCATCATGGGTACCGTAATATTATAATAAGGATTTGCGGTAGCTTCACCATAACCAGAGCAACCGTCACTTTGTAATTCGACAATTAATGTAGGCTGCGTGTTGATTGATTTTCTCGAAATCGTAAAAGTATGTTTGAGTTTTAAATCGTATTGGTGCAATAAAAGTTTCATGTGTTTCAATCATTTTCAAAATTAATAGCCAAGCCACAAAAGCGCGTCCACAAAACCATCTCTCCACAGTTTTTCGTTGTGTTGGCCACCTTTAACTATTTTTTTTTCATTTCTGTTTAAGCAATAACAGCGGTTAGAGTTCAATAGGTATTCCATCTTGTTAAGGTCAGCAACCATTTCTGGACTTTCATTGTCTCCACAAAGAAAATAGATTTTGGCTTTCGTTTTTTTACTGCTTTCCATTAAGGTATAAATCTCTTTTGAAAACCAAAACGAAGGTGAAAAAACGCCTGCTTTGCCAAATATTTTAGGATATTTTAAAACGGCGTAAAAGGAGTTAAGTCCACCCAAAGAACTTCCCATAATCAGCGTATGATTTTTATCGGTTTTGGTTCTAAAGTTTTGATCAACATAAGGTTTTAGTGTTTTTGTGATGAATTCTAAGTATTCGTCTGCTTTGCCGCCTCCATATTTTTCGTTTTTAAAAGGCGTAAGTTCGTCTAGTCGTTTTTCATTGCCATGCTCAATTCCGATAACTATAATTTGTGCTTGCAAACTATCGAGTTTTTCATCAATATTCCATTCGCCGCTAAAAGAAGTTGCAGCGTCGAATAAATTTTGCCCGTCGTGCATGTACATTACGGGATATTTCTTTTTGGAACCTTTGTAATTTTTGGGCAAGTACACCCAGATTTTTTTGGTGGTTTGAAGTTGTGGAGCTTTAATTTCAAAAGTACTCACTTGTTGGCTTGCAGTACTTGGTTGACCTTGAATTATTTCTGTAAACAATAACAACAAGCAAACGGATAAAAATTTCACTGTCATAAAAGTGATTTTGTGTATGTGATCTAAAAACAATAATTTAGCTAAAAATAGGAATTTGATGGCTACTTTCGAAGAAAAGAGAAGTTTACTTTTAGAATTAATTGCTTTTGCCACGGTTGATGGTAAACTACATGCAAGAGAATACGAGTTCTTGCGAATTGTTGCAGTTGAATTGGGTTTTAATACTGCTGATTTTCAAGAGCTATTTCATGAAGAATTGCCAGAGCTTCCTATTCGCTCAGAGTTTATGCGCATTCAGCAATTTTATCGATTGGCTTTACTTATGCATTGTGATGGCGTTTTACATGATAAAGAATTAGCCGCCATTCAGCAAATTGCTATTAAAATGGGGTTGAATCCACACGCGACTAAACGCATTTTAAAATTAATGGAAAAATCACCTTTCTCTGTTATTGAGAGTGAAGTTCTGTTGACTATTTTTCAAGAGCAACACAACTAAGTAAGTTGCTCTTGTAATGCTTTGATTTCATCACGGAATTTTGCTGCCTGCATAAAGTCTAATTCTTTGGCTGCCTTTTCCATGTTTTTTCTTTTCTCTCGAATCAATTTTTCAATTTCTGGTTTCGATAAATAGGCATTTACTGGCTCTGCAGCTATTGGTGCACTGTTGCCCAATTCATAATCTACCAGAGTGTTTTTGGTAAATGCGCTTTCGATTTTTTTGTTCAGCGCCTGCGGAACTACATTGTTTGCAACGTTGTAATTGATTTGTTTGGTTCTGCGGTATGAGGTTTCATCAATTGTTTTTTGCATGCTGTCTGTAATTTTATCAGCATACATGATGGCTTTTCCGTTCAGGTTTCTCGCTGCACGACCAATAGTTTGTGTTAAAGAGCGGTGGCTACGTAAAAAACCTTCTTTGTCGGCATCTAAAATCGCAACAAGAGAAACTTCAGGTAAATCAAGACCTTCACGCAATAAGTTGACACCAATCAACACATCAAAAATACCTTTTCGTAAATCTTGCATGATTTCAATTCGTTCCAAAGTGTCTACTTCTGAATGAATATAACGACAACGAATATGAACTTTAGTTAAGTATTTAGCCAACTCTTCAGCCATTCTTTTGGTCAAAGTAGTCACCAAAACACGTTCATCTTGTTCAGCACGTTGTTGAATTTCTTCAATTAAATCATCAATTTGATTTAAACTTGGTCTAATTTCAATAATAGGATCTAACAATCCGGTAGGACGAATTACTTGTTCTACCACAACACCTTCCGTTTTTTGCAATTCATAATCAGCTGGAGTAGCGGATACATAAATTACTTGGTTTTGCATGGCTTCAAATTCCTCAAATTTTAATGGACGATTGTCCATCGCAGCGGGAAGTCGGAAACCATATTCCACTAAGTTTTCTTTACGACTGCGGTCGCCTCCGTACATAGCACTAACTTGTGATAATGTAACGTGACTCTCATCAACCACCATCAAATAATCTTTAGGAAAATAATCTAATAAGCAAAAAGGTCTTGTGCCCGGTAAACGGCCATCTAAATAACGAGAGTAATTTTCAATTCCGGAGCAATAACCCAATTCACGAATCATTTCTAAGTCGAAATTGGTTCGCTCTTCCAGTCGTTTTGCTTCAAGATGTTTGCCTATTTCTTTAAAATAATCTACTTGTTTGACCAAATCTTGCTGGATTTCCCAAATGGCATTTTGCAGCACATCGGGCGAAGTAACAAACATATTGGCAGGATAAATTGTCAATCGTTCGAATTTTTCTAAAACTTGAGATGTTTTGGTATCAAAGCTTTCAATTTCTTCAATTTCATCACCAAAAAAATGAACGCGGTATGCTTCGTCAGCATAACTTGGGTACACATCAACAGTATCACCTTTAATTCTAAAACTGCCCGGATTAAAGTCGGCTTCTGTTCTGGAATACAAACTTTGTACTAATTGATGGAGCAATTTAGTTCTCGAAATCATTTGACCGCGCTCAAGCGGAATTAAATTTTTCTGAAATTCAATTGGGTTTCCGATACCGTACAAACAAGATACCGATGCTACGACTAAAATATCACGTCGACCGGAAAGTAGCGAAGCCGTTGTCGACATACGCATTTTCTCCAATTCCTCGTTGATGGATAAATCCTTCTCGATGAAAACTCCGGTAACCGGCATAAAGGCTTCTGGCTGATAATAATCGTAGTAGGATACGAAATATTCTACTGCATTATTCGGAAAAAACTGTTTGAATTCAGAGTACAACTGTGCCGCAAGGGTTTTGTTGTGTGCCAAAACCAAGGTCGGACGCTGAACTTCTTGAATTACATTGGCTACTGTAAACGTTTTTCCGGATCCTGTAACTCCCAAAAGGGTTTGAAAAGGATCGCCATCAATTATACCTTGTGCTAATTTTTGAATGGCTACAGGTTGGTCGCCTTTGGGCTGATAATCGGATACTACTTGGAACTTCATGTGGGTACAGTGCTAGTTCACAAAGATACTAAGGAATTTGACAAACGGTTTTTAAAAACTAAAATTTCCACGCTTTTTGTTGGGCTTCGCTGTGAAATGTCCAAGCCAAAATACGACTTGTTTTTTGGCCTTGAGCCATGTCAATGGTACGCACTGTAACAGCACTTACCTTTTGTAAGGTTTTGTTTAAGCTGTAAAGATTTTCTTTTTTAGAGACCAAAGTGGTAAACCATAAACATTGCATTGGGTATTTAGCACTTTCAAAAATCATTTGAGTCAAAAATCCTAACTCGCCACCAGCACACCATAATTCGGCATTTTGTCCACCAAAATTAAGAACGAGTTCTTTTGTTTTTGATTTTTCGAGTGTGTTCACTTTTCGAAGACTGCTTTTGGTAGCTTCATCTGCCGAGGCATGAAAAGGCGGATTACAAATCGTAAACGTAAAACGATCCTCGGGAGTGATTATGTTTTTAAAAATAAATCGAGACTCCGTTTGCTGTTGCAAACTAATAGCTTCACCAAGTTTTGGATTGTCACTCAAAATGCTGCTACAATTTTCAATCGCTTTCAGGTCAATATCGGTACCGACAAAATTCCAACCATAAGTAGAGTTTCCTAAAATAGGATAAATGCAATTGGCACCTACACCAATGTCAAGACCGAGTACAGTATCGCCTTCTGGGATTACACCGTTGTTACTTGAAGCCAATAGATCGGCAAGGTAATGAATGTAATCTGCGCGACCCGGAATTGGCGGACAAAGGTATTGGGCTGGTATATCCCAATTTTTGATGTTAAAATGAAAAGCAAGCAATGCTTTATTGAGCGCCTTTACGGCCAGAGGATCGCTAAAGTTGATGGTTTGTGTTTGATGTTCATTCACAAATACATGTTGACTAAGCTCAGGATTTACGGCCGACAATTGTTCAAAATTATACCCTTCACGATCAAGATTTCGAGGATGTAAATTTGTTTTAAGGATGCTTGGTGTTGCTTTCATTTTTTTAATTTCAGTGCAAAGATAGTCAATCCTAACTTGTAAATTGTTAGGCGGTTGTTTAAGAGAAAATAGCATTTTGAGTCAGTGTAAAAATTGTAGAGGCAAGGCTTTTAGTTGCCATAAAAAACGGTTACTTTTATAACAAAAACACTAATGAATTTTACGTTGAACCGATTCCGATTTAAAAAACGCTACGTTGTCTACGTTTTGTTTTTGAGTTACGTGGTAATGAGTCAGTCGTGTATGCGAATGCGCTACAATGCCAAAGAAACAAAGCAGTTTTTTACAGAAAGCGGAACGCAATTTCAAGATAAGTACCTTAGTATAGACGGCCACCAAATACATTATATTCAAACTGGTGATGGGGCAAAACCTACGCTGTTTTTTATTCACGGTTCGCCAGGAAGTTGGAACGCCTACAAAGATTATTTAAAAGACACTTTATTGCTGAAAAAATACCGAATGATTGCCATTGACCGTCCAGGTTTTGGTTATAGTGATTTTGGGATAGCTGAAAACTTAGCTGTTCAGTCAAAATACATTGCCCAATTCATTGCAAAAATGAGTAATCAAAAAGAGGTTGTGTTGATTGGTCATTCGATGGGTGGACCCGTTATAGCGCAACTAGCAGCGGATTATCCCAAGCGATACAAACACTTAGTTATTTTAGCGGGCTCGCTCGATCCTGCTGCTGAGAAGCCAGAAAAATGGCGCACAGTGATTCTGTCGCCACCGTTACGGTATTTGATTCCTGGTGCTTTGCGACCATCGAACGACGAATTGTGGTGGTTGAAAAAAGATTTGATCGCTTTGAAACCAAAGTTGCCCAAGATTACGTCAGGAGTTACAATTATTCATGGGACCAAAGATGATTTGGTACCGTTTAGTAATGTTGCTTTTATGAAAGAAAATTTTAGCAATGCAGCAAGTTTAGATGCCATTGTGATTGAAAATGCCAATCATTTTATTCCGTGGAGTCATTACGACATCGTGAGAGATGCTGTTTTAAAGTTGAATTAGAGGTTCTGAAAATAAAGGTGTTCTGTTCTAAAGTAAAATCAATTTTTCGTTAACTAGTTTGCAGTTAAATACAAAATTAGTTATCCATAAAGCTAATTGTCCAAATCCGATGTAGTAGCTGTTGTGTGCTGGTTTTTTATTAAATTTTTGTTGTAGAGTTGCAATTACTACACCACCAAAATTCTTCTATTTTATCTTTTAATTTTGTTTCAGTTTTTTGATTGCATTTGAGACATTTTCTTTCATCGGTTTCATTTTCGACTGCAATATATTTACAATGTAGACAGCTCCATTTTGTCAATGTAGTTTCGCTAACATCAATATTCCAAAAAAAATTATCTGTTTTACACTTTGGACAAATTTGTACAGCCATTTTAATCTACTTTTTCAAAATAATATTCTAAATCACTGTCTAAATTAATTCTGGGTTTAGAAAAAAAACTTCTATAAATATTCATTTCATAACTAGCTTCTCCAAATTCAAATCTATAATTTAATTGAATATTAGTTCCTTTCAGTGAATATTTTAGTTTATACTTTCCATTTCCCCAAGTTTGACTTTCAAATCTATCATTACTGTAAATTTTCAAAGTATCTCCAAAATTTGGTCCGTCAATTAAACTTTGTTTGTTATTACTAACATAAGTTCCCGAAATCATATTTTTGGACAAGAAATTTTTGAATAAATAAAAGCCAAGTAGCAAAACACAAACTATCAAAATTTTATTATTTTTTACCATTTTTGTTTCTGTTTTGGATTTCTTTTTACCGTAGATTTTTTTGTAAACTTCCACACAACTAATCAATACATTCCATTAATAATAAATCGCCTGATTGGTGCGAAATACTAACTAATCCATCTTTGGCGACATGATTGCTGCTGCCTGTGCGGTACCCAATAGTTAAGGTGTCATTTTGTAAAGGATAATACAAATTACTGGAATGAATTCCTGAAACTTCACCAATGGGAATGAGAGAAATAGGAGTGTTGGCCGTGTACCATTTTTCGAATTGTCGTGGTAGAAGAAAAATTTTCGAATGGTCGTCAAGTACTACAATTTTAATAAGGTCTTTGTAACGGACAATATTGGTAATGTTGGTAATGGTATGATCGGCTCTTCGTCCGGTGGCCCAAACTACATTTACAGCGGGAATTTTGCGTTCAATTAGGTAATCAAAAGCTTTTTCGAGGTCGGTTTTGTTTTGGTCTGGCGTATGAATGATATCAATTGGGTATTGCAAGGTTTGGTATCGCTCAGTATTGTAATCACGATCGAAATCGCCCAGCAAAACATCAACTTTTATGTTCAAGTCCATCACGCGCTCCATGGCCGAGTCTAGCACAATCACAAGCGGAGACCACTCTAACAACTGCCCCAAAAGTTCAGGATTGCAAGCTGCACCATTGGCAATGATTAAAGCGGGTTCTTGATCGTCTCGAACGATGTGATGTGAAGACATGGTATTGCGGTTTTGAAATAGGATTGTAAAAGTAAATAAAAGTTCTGTTATTGCCGAGTGCTCTAGCCCAGATGGAAATGAAAACCAAGAACCGCTCTTGAACATTTGTTTTGTGCTTGTAGAAGAGCGACCAAAGGAAGCTCCTTATACAAGCTACAAAACAGTTCAAAAGCGGTTGTGGGTTGTAATGAACAGCTGGATCAGCTACTAATTATTGTACGGTGTAATTGGCAACTGCAATCTCGCTTAGACTAAAAAAGCCTAATGGAAAATTTTCTGGTGCGGTGGTATTGACAATGTTGCCGCGCACGGTTGCCGGTGGTGACTGAAATGGGCCGCCGCCGCTGTTGCCTGCAATGCTCACGAGCACGCTCATGTAGTTGTAATAGGCGCGAGAAATGCCGTAATGAGTAACCTCGATTTTATCGTCTTTTTTTAGTTCATCGTTTTGCGAAATACTAAAAAACTCGTTGCCATCAAAAAATTCGTCACGGTCTACGTAAAAGTCTGACTTGCGTTGGTTGGAATACGAATATTTATACAGGTAATAATTAGGTTGGCCGGCAGGATCAAGATAGTAGGTTTTAATTTCCTTTTCGTTTCCTGTAAAACCGCCTTGGTCGTTTTGTTCTAGTCGGCTGATTGGTGCGACCGCTTTCAGAGTCTCCATTGCAGTGTAGGTATTGCCGTTACTGATGATGGTTAAGGTATAAGTTTCGTTAATTACCGGTGCAAAATTGCTACAAACGTACTCGCCTGTTGTTCCTACTTCGTTGAAAACAAAAACGGTGTTTTGACTGTTTCTGATAGTCACATTGGCGCCGCTTACTTTTGGTATTTGGGAACTGTAAAAGCCAGTTGTAGTAGTCAATTTTATTTTTTGGGTATTTCCTGAGGTGCCTTTTTGCCAGTTTATAGCTGCTTCGATAACTAATTTTGGATCGGCTTCATCTAAGTCAACTGCAATTACATCCTCGCAACTACTTACCAAAAAGGAGAGTGCAAGTGCAAGAAAAAGAAAGCTTTGTTTGAGAATATTTGTTGTTGATTTCATGGTGTCAAAAAGAATTTAAAACTTAAAATTATAACTCACAGCAGGAACTATTCCAAAAATCGAGGTACGAACGGCTTCATTGGCGCCTGTGTCCGCGTTTTGTCTGAAATTAATAGATGCTGCGTTGCGCCTGTTGTAAAGGTTGTAAATACTAAAAACCCATTCGCCTTTCCATTGGCGGTTGTTATTGCTTTTTGGTGTTAAAGTTGCAGCAATATCCAAATGGTGGTACGCTGGCAATCTATTTTTGTTGCGCAAGCCATAACTAGGAACCACAATGCCCAAGTACTCGTATTGACCAGTTGGAAAGGTTACTGGTTGGCCACTTTGTAGTGCAAAATTAGCTCCAAAAGACCATTTGTCATTCAAGGTATAAGAAGAAGTAACTGCCAGATTGTGCAGTTTGTCAAAAACAGAATTGTACCACTGACCGTTGTTGATGCCGGTTTCAAGCGTAGTTCGTCCGGGTGTTTGTTGCTCTGAACGCGATAGGGTATAAGAGATCCAACCGTTCAGTTTCCCTTCATTTTTACGAAGTAAAAGTTCTAGTCCGTAGGAACGTAATTGCCCGTTAAGAATAATTTGTTCGATGGCATTGTTGGCAATCAAATCGGCTCCGTCAATGTAGTCCAATCTGTTTTGTACTTTTTTATAGTAGGTTTCTACTTCAAAAGAATACTGGTCATTGCTGAAATTTTTGAAAAATCCTAAGGCAACTTGATCGGCAATTTGTGGTTTGATGAAATTATCACTTGGTGTCCAAATATCAAGCGGAGTAGGAGATGAGGTATTCGAGATGAGTTGCAAATACTGCACCATGCGGTTGTAACTCGCTTTTATGGATTGCTCATCATTTATTTGATAAGCAGCAGAAAATCGCGGTTCAAGGTAGTTGAAGCTTTCAATTACTTGGTTACGAGAAAATGATTTTTGACCGATAGGAGTTGCTTTTTCATAAATTTTCAACTCAGGATTAAACAATACTGGGTTGTTGTCTTGGTAAAGATTAACATCCGATGCACCCAAACGGTAAAACATGCTGTAGCGCAATCCGTAAGAAAGTGAAATTTTGTTGCTAATATCATGATCAGCATTGAGGTATAATGCAGGTTCGAAAGCGTATTTTTTATCCAATTGTGCAAAGTTAATTCCACTATCGAGTTTAGATGGCCTGATAGTTCCCGGATTGAATTCGTAATAAATACTGTTCATTCCGTAATTCAATTTGAACTTATCCGAAATGTAGTTTTTGAAATCGTATTTGATGTTGTAGTTTTTAATGCCAGAATCCCATTTGAAACCCACAAAATCGAGATCTAAACCATAATAGTAATCGCTGTATATCAAGGACAGGTTCGAGAATAATTTTTCAGAAAATAAGTGATTCCAACGCAAGTTGACTGTGGTGTTTCCGTAAATGTTAGAAAAGCTATCTCTTAAACTGAAAACATCGCGACCAAAATAACCAGACAAATACAAACTGTTGTTGGGATTTAGTTTGTAACTTAATTTGGTGTTGAGGTCGTAAAAATAAGCTGCATTGTCTTTTTGTTCTTCGGAAAGTTTTAAAAATAAATGGGCGTAAGAGCTGCGACCGCCAATTAAAAATGAACCTTTATCTTTTACCAAAGGTCCTTCGGCAAGAATGCGGCTGCTGATCAAACCGATTCCTCCATTTACATGAAAATCTTTACTGTTGCCATCTTTTTGATAAATATCTAAAACAGAAGAGGCTCTTCCGCCAAAACGTGCTGGAATTCCGCCCTTGTACAGTTTTAAATCTTTTATGGCATCAGGATTGAAAACGGAGAAAAAACCAAAAACATGCGAGGAGTTAAAAATGGTTGCTTCGTCTAGTAAAATTAAATTTTGATCGGCACCACCACCACGAACATTAAAACCAGAGGCGCCTTCGCCCGCGTTTGTAACTCCTGGCAATAATAAAATAGATTTTAAAACATCTACTTCACCAAGAACAACAGGCATTTTTTTGATGGCTGAAATCGAGAGTTTGTTGACACTCATTTCGGGTTTTTTGATATCGATCTTGGTTTTGTTATCGGTAATGATGACTTCTTTTAATGTAGTTTCGTTACCAAATAAATTGAAATTATTTTTAACGTTTTGATTCAGATTTAAAGTTTGTTCAAGGGTTTTATATCCCAAATAACTCACTTGTACGGTATAAGTCCCTTTGGGTAATGTAATCGAGTAAAAACCATATTCATTGGTAGTAACTCCCGTTTTTAACTCGGTAACCACAACATTTACTCCAATCAACGTTTCATTGCTATTGCCATCAATAACAGTTCCGCTAAGTGTGAATTTTTCTTGGGCCAAAGCTGGCAAAGCACCAAACAAAAGAAACAGCAACAGGTATTTTTTTATAAAATCCATAGATAGTTATTTAACGAATTATAAGCTACAAAGAACAAACTTTGTATTCTTAATTTTATTATAACGGATGTTAAGGTATTACTAATAAAAAAAAGACAACTCGGTGAGTTGTCTTTTATAAGTATTCTTAATTGTGCATTTAATTATGCGATTTTTTCGATAATAGCATTGAATGTTGCACTTGGACGCATCGCTTTGCTAGTCAATTCCGGAATTGGGTGGTAATGACCTTTAATTTCTTGCGCTTTTCCTTGTGCTGCAATTAATTCAGTATTAATTGTAGCTTCGTTACTCAAAAGTTCTGCTGCAATTGGAGCAAAAGTCGCTTGTAATTCAGCATCTTTTGATTGTGCTGCAAGAGCTTCAGCCCAGTACATAGCTAAGTAAAATTGTGATCCTCGGTTGTCAATTCCACCTACTTTACGAGCAGGAGATTTATCATTTGCTAAAAATTTCTCAGTAGCAACATCAAGAGCTTCTGCTAATACAATGGCTTTAGTGTTGTTTAAAGTTTGACCTAAGTACTCTAATGAAGCTCCTAGTGCTAAAAATTCTCCCAATGAATCCCAACGCAAATATCCTTCTTCTGTAAATTGCTCAACGTGTTTTGGAGCTGATCCACCTGCACCCGTTTCAAACAATCCACCACCGTTCATTAACGGAACAATAGAAAGCATTTTGGCAGAAGTTCCAACTTCTAAAATTGGGAATAAATCAGTTAGGTAATCACGCAATACGTTTCCAGTAACTGAGATAGTATCTAAACCTTGTACAATTCTTTCCAAAGTAAATTGAGTAGCTTCAACTGGATTCAAGATACGAATATCTAAGCCATTTGTATCAAAATCCTTCAAGTAATGATTTACTTTTACGATCAATTCTCTGTCGTGTGCTCTTTTGTTATCCAACCAGAAAACGGCTGGAGTACTTGATAAACGCGCTCTGTTTACAGCTAGTTTTACCCAGTCTTGAATAGGAGCATCTTTAGCTTGACACATTCTAAAAATATCATTAGTTTGAACAGCTTGCTCCATTAAAACAACGCCATTTGTATCCACAACACGAACGGTTCCGTTAGTTGTAATTTGGAAAGTTTTGTCGTGTGATCCGTATTCTTCTGCCTTTTGAGCCATCAAACCTACGTTAGGAACACTTCCCATGGTAGTTGGGTCAAAAGCACCGTGTTTTTTACAAAAATCAATAGTGGCAGTATACACACCAGCGTAAGAACGGTCTGGAATAAGTGCAACAGTATCTTGTTGTTTTCCTTCTTTGTTGTACATCTGTCCTGAAGTACGAATCATTGCAGGCATAGAGGCATCTACAATTACGTCAGATGGAACGTGTAAGTTGGTAATTCCTTTATCAGAGTTTACCATTGCCAATGCAGGACCATTTTCGATAGCTGCGGTTAATGCGGCTTCTACTTCAGCTTGCAATGGATTTCCAGCAATTTTAGCATAAACATCGCCAAGACCGTTGCGGGTGTCAATGTTTAATTCTTGGAATAAAGTTGCGTATTTTTCGAAAACATCTGCAAAGTAAACCTCTACGATAGCGCCAAAAATGATTGGGTCAGATACCTTCATCATCGTCGCTTTCAAGTGCACTGATAATAGAATGTTTTGTTTTTTAGCATCAGCAATCGTTTGCGCTACAAATGATTTTAATGCATTTACATTCAGTACAGCAGTATCAATGATTTCACCTGCTTTTAATGGTGTACTCGCTTTTAATGTTGTAGTGGTACCATCTTCAGCAACCAATTCGATTTTTACGTCGGTAGGAGTTGCAATGGTTACTGATTTTTCACTTCCGTAAAAATCACCACTTTCCATTGATGCTACGTATGTTTTTGAATCTGCACTCCAAGCGCCCATGCTGTGTGGGTTTGCTTTTGCATAATTTTTAACTGCTTTTGGTGCTCTACGGTCAGAGTTTCCTTCACGTAAAACAGGGTTTACCGCAGATCCTAAAATTTTAGCAAATTTAGTTTTGATAGCCGCTTCTGCATCGTTTTGTGGTTCTTCTGGATAACTAGGAACAGCGTATCCGTGTGCTTGAAGCTCAGCAATAGCAGCTTTCAATTGTGGCACAGAGGCTGATACGTTTGGTAATTTTATGATGTTTGCTTCTGGCGTAGTAGCTAATTGACCTAGTTCAGCCAAAGCATCGTTGGTTTTTTGAGCATCTGTCAAAAACTCAGGGAAGTTGGCAATAATTCTACCGGCTAATGAAATGTCTCTTGTTTCAATTTCGATAGCAGCAGTACCTGTAAAGGCTTGAACGATAGGTAAAAATGAATAAGTGGCCAATAATGGCGCTTCGTCAGTAAGCGTGTAAAAAATCTTTGATTTCTGTGTCATTTTTTTATTTTTATAATCCAATAGCGTTAAAAGTAGCTTATTTAAAGGTTTAGTCTTGAAATAAGGCGCACAAAGATATGAAAATCAGATGTAATTGAGGCCCGAATTACGCGAGAAAAACATGAATTTTCAGATTATAACGTGTTCGTTTTGGATTGTGATATTTACTCTTGCTTTTAGTGTTTGTTTGGTAATGGATTTGCTATAATTAGAGCAAAAAAAAAGTCCCAAAACGAGTTGGGACTTTTATGATTCAAAGAGATAAAACTATCTTCTTTTATCTTTAATTTTTGCTTTCTTACCAGTAAGTTCTCTGAAGTAGAAAATTCTAGCTCTACGAACTGCACCTTTTTTGTTGATTTCAATTTTTTGTAATGCAGGTAAGTTTACAGGGAAAATACGCTCTACACCAACTGAACCAGACATTTTACGGATGGTGAAAGTTTCAGTGTTAGCTGAACCTCTTCTTTGAATAACCACACCTTTAAAGAACTGAGTTCTTGTTTTTTCACCCTCTCTAATTTCGTAGTAAACGGTGATTGTGTCTCCAGCTGCAAAAACTGGGAAATCTTTTCTTGTTACAAACTCGTCTTGAACGAATTTCAATAAATCTGCCATGATTTTATTTTATTATGATTTAATTTAGGTCAACATTCACGGATCTCGCCAGAGGTTAACTTAATGTGGGCGCAAAAGTAAAAAAAAATGTTTAAAGTTTAAAGTTTTTCTTGTTTAAAGTTTCTAAGTTTTTGAATCACAACTTTAAACCTGAAACTTTAAACTAATTTTTACTCCTCCAACAAATCCGGTCTTCTATTTTTAGTATGTTCATAGGCCATATCTTCGCGCCATTGGTCAATTTTGGCAAAATTCCCACTAGTCAAAACCTCTGGAACTTTCCATCCTTTGTAGTCTGCAGGTCGTGTGTAAATAGGTCCCGAAAGTAATCCATCCTGAAAACTATCAGTCAGAGCCGAAGTTTCATCACTCAACACTCCAGGAATCAACCTAATTAAAGCATCTGATAAAACTAAAGCTCCCAATTCACCACCAGATAAAACATAATCGCCAATAGAAATTTCTTTGGTAATGAAATGATCACGCACACGCTGGTCTACACCTTTGTAGTGCCCACACAAAATAATAATGTTTTCATACAATGACATCGTATTCGCCATTTTCTGGTTAAGTGTTTCACCGTCGGGCGACATGTAAATCACCTCGTCATAGGTACGCTCGCTTTTTAAATGCGTAATGCAAGCGTCAATAGGTTGCACCGTCATCACCATTCCAGCGCCGCCACCGTACGGATAATCGTCAACGCTTTTTTGTTTGTTAGTTGTGTAATCGCGCAGGTTATGAAAATGAACCTCCACCAAACCTTTATCAATAGCACGTTTCATAATCGAAGCTTCAAACGGGCTTCGTAACAACTCAGGCAAAACGGTAACAATATCAATGCGCATAATTTTTCTTAAAAAAGGTTCTATGCGACAAAGATACAAAGTTGCTAAGGTTTTCTAATAATCAATTACCCAATTCAACCATTAAACTTTTCTTTAGGAGCTTGATCCAGCTATACGTTACAATCTTATACGCCGAAAGCCGGCGCATAAGGATTTTCACTCCTATCTGGGCTAGGGCATGCGTATTTCAAGATAGTTTTTTTGGTTGCGCAGGTACGAAAACTGTTCTTTTATGTAATTATAGTTTCGTGAATTGTAACTAATTATTTATATATTTGAAGAATAGGATATGATGGCTCTAACGGCTCGTGACTACTGAATATTACATGGTTTGGGGTTCTGACTCCTTTTTTAAAGATAGAATAAATAATGAAAATAGTTACTTGGAATTGTAATGGCGCATTGAGGAATAAGTATGAACAGCTTTCAGACCTTAATGCTGATCTTTACATTATACAAGAATGCGAAAATCCAGAATTAGCAAAACATCAGCTCTATACTGCATGGGCAGGAAATTATTTATGGAAAGGAGACAATAAAAACAAAGGGCTTGGGATTTTTGCGAAAAACAATACATCAATCGAAGCGCTGCACTGGAGTGATACCTACAAAGACCATGAAGTAAAGTACTTTTTGCCTTGCCTTGTGAATAATGATTTTCAATTATTGAGTGTATGGACAAGTCAAAACAAATCACCAAACTTTGGCTACATTGGACAATTATGGAAATATTTAGAGATAAATAAACATAAATTTAATAAAATAGTTGTAGCAGGTGATTTCAATAGCAATTCGATCTGGGATGAATGGGATAGATGGTGGAATCATACTGATGTGGTGCAGGATTTATCAAAAATGGATATCAACAGTTTGTATCATAGCTATTTTAATGAGCAACAAGGGAAAGAATCAAAGCCAACTTTTTATCATCAAAAGAATAAAATAAAACCCTACCACATTGACTATATTTTCGCGTCAAAAGCAATTGAAGAGTGCATGACAAGTTTTGAAGTAGCGACTATTGAAAATTGGTTAAAATATAGCGATCACCTGCCAGTAATTTGTGAACTTAATACTTATTAAATAATGAAATTCGGAAAGACAATAAAAATTTTTCTCATTGACGGAGAACCAAATGGACGAATGAGTTGCGAACTTTCCAACTGGTCAGGAAAAGCATATAAAATTCCAAGAATTAAAATTAAGGATTGTTCAGATCGTGAAGACTTAAAAAGCACAGGAGTGTATTTACTCTTTGGTAAAGATGATACGGGCAGAGACCAAGTGTATATTGGTGAAGCTGAATCAATTTTAAAAAGGCTCAATCAACAATTGACTCAAAAAGATTTTTGGAACGAAGCAATAGTTTTTATTAGCAAGGACGAAAACTTAAACAAGGCACATATAAAATACTTAGAAAATCGCCTTCATGACATTGCTAAATCTGCAAATCGATACACATTAGACAATTCAATAATTCCCACTCAATCTTCAATTTCAGAATCTGATAGAGCCGAAATGGAAGAATTTATCGAATATATTAAAATGCTAGTAAATACACTTGGGCATAAGGTATTCGACGAAAAAAGAGAATTTAAACCTATACAAAAACAAGAGTTATTTTTTATTAAAGCGGCTCGGGGTGCAGACGGACAAGGCGAGCCAACATCAGATGGTTTTGTTGTTTTTAAAAATTCTAAAGCAGCTGCGACAATTGTAAATTCAATGACTCCAAATTTTATCAACTACAGACAAAAACTTATTAATGAAGGTGTACTTGTTTACAGGGAAGAATACCTTGAGTTTTCAGACGACTATATTTTTAGTAGTCCATCGACAGCAGCAGTTATGGTCATGGGACGCAATGCAAATGGATTGACAGAGTGGAAAAATAAAGATGGTAAAACTTTAAAGGAATTTGAAACGACTGACCAAACAGAGAGGTTGTAACTACGGTTGGTAAAAGGAAGTACATCCATCCTCTACATTCACAAATGCGGTTTATTAAACATCGGTTCATTGCAACAAAGTTTATGGTAAAAATCGTCACTTTCTGCAATCTAGAATATGTTATAAAACATTTTCAAACTAAATGACACAATATACAATTTAACATTAATCCTTAAAAAATAGAACTTATGAGAAATCTGATTTTGTCTTTGTTATTTGCCTTGTGCACTCCAATGGCTTTCGCAGCTGAAATTGAAGCAACTGTTGTTTTTGAAAACTTAACAAGTAAGGAGTTAATATTGGGAGAGTTTACGATTATTACTTTAAACAAAACAACTAAAATTACTAAAGCTGAAAGTTTCAAAATCACCTTGCCGGAAGAAGGAAAATACCAATTCAGTTTTGTCTCAAACGACTTTATAGCGTACACTTTTTATCCGGCGAGGATAAATAAAAATAAAAACACAATTACAATTCGGCTTAAAGAAAAAAACGAATTAAAAAATCTTGAAACACGCTCTTTTGCTACTAACTCGGATAGTAAATTAACCATTGAACAAATAGAAAACCGCTTAGCAAAAGGAACTTTAAATTTTATAATGCACGGAATTGATAACACAATACCCGAAGACTATTTAAAATTCAAAGAAAAATATGGTATTGGAGTAATCAAAAAGAATTGTGTTCTTGATCCTTTGTCTTTCAAAAAAGCAACAGAAAATAACCAAATGATTTTCGATTATTTGAACCAAAAATATGGAACGGAATGGTTAAGTGAATTGAACTCAAAACCTTTCGGAGTAAAATAAATATGTTTTTTAGAAGTTTGTAAAAAGTATTGGCTTTGGAGTATGGATAAAAGGCATCGCCAGACAAAACGCTGTTTGCAATATTTAAGAACCAAGATGAAAAGAATAGTAATTTTAGCTCTGCTTTTTTTCAAAGCTTTAATTAGCTTTGGACAAAAGCAACATCTGGAACCCGAAACTTTTTTTGTTGGAGGAGGTTTAGAAAATTATTATCGTAACATAAGTTCTTTGTGTTTTGATGGAATGTCCTCTAATCCGTACGCAAGATTTATCGCTATCCCATCATTTTCAAAAGAATATGCATTTTCAATTGAAAAGGAAAATCAAAATTACTTTTTAATTTCTATTACATTGTCTGAAAGCTATTGGAGAGCAAAAAATAAAGAAAATGTCAAATTTGAAACAAAAAAAAGGAGAGTTGACAAAAAGTTTTATCATAAAATCGGGTATTTATTCCAGTTATTGGCTAAACAGACAAAAAGTTATGAAATAGAGCCCTATTACATCGACGGTGAATCCTTTTACTTTTTGACTACTGACGATACTGGAGCTGTGAAAATTGGAAAAACTTGGTCTCCAGATAAACGTTCGCAAATGGGGCAATTAGTAAAAATATCTCACGATTTATACTTTTATGGCAACGGAAACAAAGTGTCTATCACTGAAATTTGTTCTACAATTGACAATTTAATTGCTGAACTCGAGAAATAAAAAACTACCCAAAACAGTTTTTGGTTAATAGTCTAAAAAAAAATCGGCTTTGATACAGAAAAATAATTTACAAACACAAAATAAATCTTAATTTGGCATTAGCAACATCAAATGCGAATATCATCACGAAAAGAAAACATGAAAACTGATTTTCAATCTGTAGACGAATACCTAAAATCATTTCCTCCAGCTATTCAATTGCTTTTGGAGAATATTCGGTTGATAATTATTAAAAATGCGCCAACAGCTGTTGAAAGTATTTCCTACGGAATGCCTGCTTATAAAACATTCGGTAAACCCTTGGTGTATTTTGCGGGATTCAAAAATCATATCGGCTTTTATGCCACACCAACTGGTCACGCAGCATTTGCTGAAGCTTTGTCAAAATACAAGCAAGGAAAAGGATCTGTGCAGTTTCCGTTAAACCAAACAATTCCTTATGATTTGATAGAAAAAATAGTCCTTTTTAGGGTTGAGGAAAACGAACAAAAATACAAATAAGAATCGCGCTGCTGGTAATTATACTGCAAATCAAATCCAAACTAAAATTGGTTTTAATCGTGGCTTTCTTTGCGGCTTTTTAATCAAATAATCGCCAATTCCCTTTTTAAATTTATTTTCGTAAATTTGCACTTCAATAAAAATCATAAAAAATGGAAAACGGAATATATGCTAAATTCAACACCACAAAAGGTGCTATTTTAGTAAAACTCACACACGATTTAACACCAGGAACGGTAGGTAACTTCGTAGGATTAGCAGAAGGAAATTTAGAAAATAAAATTAAACCACAAGGAGTTAAATTTTATGATGGTTTAAAATTTCACCGCGTTATTCCTGATTTCATGATTCAAGGTGGTTGCCCGTTAGGAACAGGTACTGGAGATCCGGGTTATAAATTTGATGATGAATTTCACCCAAGTTTAAAGCATAACCGTCCAGGAGTTTTGGCTATGGCCAATTCAGGACCTGGAACAAATGGTTCTCAGTTTTACATCACACACGTAAATACAGATTGGTTGGATAACAAACACACTGTATTTGGTCATGTTGTTGAAGGACAAGAAGTTGTTGATGCTGTTGCTCAAGGCGATACGCTAGAGTCAATTGAAATTATTCGCGAAGGTGAAGAGGCTAAAAACTGGAATCCAATTGAGGCTTTTATCACTTTTAAAGGAGAGCGCAACAAAAGAGACGCAGCATTGAAAGCAGAAGCAGAGGCGGCAATGGAAAAGTTAGCTGCTGGTTTTGAAAAAACAGAAAGCGGATTGCGTTACCAATTCATCCAAAAAGGAGACGGAAAACAAGCTGAAAACGGAAAAACAGTTTCTGTTCATTACCAAGGTTCATTAGACAATGGTAAAGTTTTTGATTCATCATACCCAAGAAAAAAACCAATCGAATTTAAATTGGGTCAAGGTCAAGTAATCGAAGGATGGGACGAAGGTATTGCACTTTTAAAAGTAGGTGATAAAGC
This sequence comes from Flavobacterium sp. K77, assembly GCF_021608205.1. NCBI lineage: Bacteria > Pseudomonadati > Bacteroidota > Flavobacteriia > Flavobacteriales > Flavobacteriaceae > Flavobacterium > Flavobacterium sp. K77. The sequence goes on from NZ_JAKIHO010000002.1 coordinate 34,684, forward strand.
TCGTTTTGTAATTCCATCTGATTTAGGATACGGTCCAAGAGGTGCAGGAGGAGTTATTCCACCAAATGCTACCCTAATTTTTGATGTAGAATTAATGGATGTAAAATAGTTTGAACTATTTCACTTTACTATAAAATGAAAAACCCAAAACTTAGTTTTGGGTTTTTTTATGGCTCCTATTAATTTAGGACTAATTGGTAAATTGCTTTTTTTCAGTGTTATGAATTTAGAAATGTGACTAAATCATTGTTTAATTTTTCTTTTTCGGTATAAAATAAACCGTGTGGCGCTCCTTCATAAATGATAAATTGGTTATCACTTATCAATTTCGCGGCTATTTCAGATGTGATTGCAATAGGAACCGTTTTATCCTCATTCCCGTGAATAATTAAGGTAGGAACATTTACTGCTGCCATTTCTGATCGAAAATCGGTTGTTGAAAAGGATACGGCACATTGTAAAGTGGCGCGAGGCGAAGCAAAAGAGCACAACATTCTGTAATAATCTAATAATGGGGTGCTAATTGGTTTATTCAAAAAACTTTGTCCGAAAAATGTTTTTCCAAAATTATCCAGAAAATCGATTCGGTCAGCTTTAATTAGTTCCGCCATTCCGTCATATTTTTCTTGAGGGACTCCGTCTGGATTCGTATCCGTTTGTAACTGAAAAGGTGTTACTGATGCAATCAGAACAGCTTTTGAAATTCCTTTTCCGCCATGACGACTGAAATACCGTACGACCTCTCCGCCACCCATCGAAAACCCAACAAGCGCGGCATCACTTAAATCCAAATGTTCAATAATCGCTTTCAAATCATCAGTCAATGTGTCGTAATCATATCCGTCCCAAGGTTGAGACGATTTTCCAAAACCTCTGCGGTCATAGGTAATCACTCTAAAGTTATTTTCTATCAAAGCATCAATTTGGTATTCCCACATTTCATTTGATAAAGGCCAGCCATGAATTAAAATTACAGGTTTTCCTTGCCCATAATCTTTCACATACAACTGTACATTTGGGGCTGTCTCAATATACATATCGATACCAGAATTGTTTTCTTTTCGTTTTGTGCTATCATTCATTTGACTCATTTCCATAATAATTACAATTTAAAAGATGAATTTAGTTTTCGTCTTTTGTAAAGTTAGCTTTGTTCTAAAAAAAAAGTATTACAGAATTAGTTTAATTAGTTGTAAATTTTATAGGTTTGTTATTCAGTATTTTAACAGATTGTAACTATGGAAGAATTAAATTGGAGCGAATTTGAAAGAGTAGAAATGCGTGTAGGCACAATTACCGCAGTAAACGATTTTCCAGAAGCCCGAAAACCGGCTTATCAGTTGACAATTGATTTTGGAAGTGATATTGGAATTAAAAAATCATCTGCGCAAATTACGCAACGATACCAAAAAGAAGATTTATTACACCGACAAATTGTTGCTGTAGTCAATTTTCCCAGGAAACAAATTGGGAAATTTTTTAGCGAATGTTTGGTTTTAGGATCAGTAGGAGCTGAGGGCGATATTGTTTTGCTTGCGCCCGATTTTAAGGTTGAAAATGGATTGCGAATTGGTTAAGTGTTTTTATGCTATTGGTAAATCATTGTTTGAACCCCATTCCGTCCAAGAACCATCATAAATCACATTATTTTTTTGTTGAATAAGTTCAAAAGCAAGCAAGGTAATGCAAGCCGTGATTCCAGAGCCACAACTAAAAATGGCAGGTTTATTAAGTTGTGGTAGCACTTGCTTCAATTCTGGAATTGTTTTGAACTTCCCATTCTTCAGCACGTTTGTGTAAGGAATGTTTATTGATTCGGGAATGTGGCCAGAACGAAGTCCTTTGCGAGTTTCTTGTACTTTTCCTTCAAATCGATTTGCTTCGCGAGCGTCAATGACAATTTCGGTTTTCGTGATTAGATTGGCAAGTATTTCCTCTTTACTACGGACTGCATTCTCGCAGAATTGTGCAGTAAAATCGCCGGGGGCAAATCTCGGATTTTTGGTTTTTGTTTGTGTAGGTAAACCATTTTTTATCCACTCGGGCAAACCGCCGTTTAATATCGCTACTTGTTTTGCTCCCATGATCGAGAACATCCACCAAACTCTGGGACTAAAATAGATTCCTAAACGATCATAAATTACAATCTTACTCGAATTATAAATTCCAAGTGCACGCGCTTCTTTTTCAAAATCATTAGGATGAAGCAGCATATTGGGAAGAGAGCTGTCCTTTTTGCTGAAGTTATTTTTGAGATCAAAAAAACGACTGCCTTCAATTTCTATTTCGGTATGATCAAGCTGTAGCTGTGCCTGATTCTCATTGGCCGTAGCATCAAGTAAAATAAGGTCAGGATCGTGCAAGTGCTCCAAAAGCCACTGTGCACTTACTAAAGGTGTTGTCATGAGTCTTTAAAATAGATTAGTGCGAGAATAAAAAAAGTCCAAAAAAATTGAATTTCTTGGACTTTTTTTGGGTAAGTAAGTAACTGAAAATTAAATATCATCAAAATCTAAATCGGTAAAGTTTGATGTTTGTGGTAATGCATCGTCTTCAAAACGTTCTGTTGCATATTCTTTTTTGAAATCTTTTTGATGTCTTTCTGAAATTACTTCTTCGCCTTTATGGTTTAAAACGTAAGAGGTCATTTCTTCTAAAATCTCTGCAAAGGCAGCAAAATCTTCTTTGTACAAGTAAATTTTGTGTTTTTTAAAATGAAAAGAACCGTCTTCTTCAGTAAATTTTTTACTTTCAGTGATGGTAATGTAGTAATCGTCTGCTTTAGTTGCTCTCACATCAAAGAAATAAGTTCTTCTTCCAGCTCTTAAAACTTTAGAAAAAATCTCCTCTTTTTCTAACATGTCATGTTCTCTCATAATCCTTTCAGTCAATTTATGGTTGTTAACTAGCTTCCAAAAATCTATAAAAAATATGGATTATCCAACATTTACAGCATTTCTTTTTCTGAAAGTTGTTTCAAATACAAGTCGGCATAATAGCCTTCTTCATTTATCAATTGATTATGAGAACCTTGTTGAATGATTTGTCCGTTGTCTACAATCAGAATTCGATCGGCATTTTTGGCAGATGAAATACGGTGACTCACAATGATTGTTGTTTTGTCTTTGCAAATTTGAAACAAGTTGTTTAAAATAGTCTCTTCTGTCTCTGTATCTACCGCAGATAAGCAGTCATCGAAGAGTAAAATAGGTGGGTTTTTAATAATAGCTCTCGCAATCGATACGCGCTGTTTTTGTCCGCCTGAAAGTGTAATTCCACGCTCGCCCAAAACGGTATCGTATTGTTTGTTAAAGCCCATAATGTTGTCATGTACCACGGCGCTCTTGGCTGCATTTTGTACTTCGTCGTCAGTGGCGTTCTCTTTTCCAAACTTAATGTTGTTTTTGATACTATCCGAAAACAGGAACGCATCCTGAGGAACAATACCAATACTGTTTCGTAAGTCGAATAAGTTAACGGTGCTAATTTCATTGCCATCAATAGAAATTTTACCGCTCGTTACATCGTACATTCGTGAAATAAGGGATAAAATGGTCGACTTTCCGGATCCTGTTTTTCCTAAAATCGCCAAGGTTTCTCCTTTTTTAACCGTAAAAGAGATGTTATGCAATGCGGTTATATTCGTGTCTTCGTAGGTGTAGCTCACATTGTCAAAAGCAATGGCGCCTTCGATAATTGATTTTTGAGTCGTATTGTTTTGAATTTCAGGTTCAATTTTTAAAAATTCATTGAGTCGCTTTTGCGAAGCTTCTGCTTCTTGCACCATTGACGATACCCAACCTAATGAGGCTACGGGCCAAGTCAGCATGTTCACGTACAAGATAAATTCCGCAATAATACCAATACTTTTTATTGTTCCATCAATATACATCATCCCGCCGAAATAAATCACCACCAAGTTACTGATGCCGATTAAGGCCAACATTAACGGACCGAATAACGATTGTACTTTTGCTAAACTCAAACTTTTATTTTTACTTTCGGTCGCTAAATCAACCATATTGGCCTGATGTTGTTCCTCGAGTGAATAGGCTTTTATGACACGTATACCTGAAAAAATTTCTTGTGAAAAACTTGATACTTTTGAAAGATACTGCTGGAAAATGGTACTGCGAACGTTGATTTCAGAACTTAATTTAAAAATGGCATAGGACAAAATCGGCAACGGTAACAAGGTGTACAATGTTAAAGTTGGCGAAACGTTGTACATGTACACAATCACAATGGCAAATCTAAAAACGGTATTGATGGTGTACATCACCGCTGGGCCCACGTACATACGTACTTTAGAAACGTCCTCGCTTATGCGGTTCATTAAATCGCCAGTTCGGTTTTGTTTGTAAAAATTCTGAGATAAATTTTCATACTGTCGGAAAACCTCATTTTTCAAATCAAATTCGATATGCCTGGACATTACAATGAGCGTTTGGCGCATCAAAAATGTTAAAAATCCAGCTACAATTGTAGTTGCGATGATTAAGAGAATATTAGAAACTAGCTCCTCATAAATCACGTCTTTGGATACCGTTGTATCTTTGGCGAAAGCCTCAATCGCTTTAAATGATTGACTGATAAGTTTTGGGGTGTATAACATGAAAATTTGGGCAATAATCGTAAAGAGAATTCCCAATAAAAAGCTGTATTTATATTTGACGAAATATTTATTTAAATAACGTAATTCTTTCATTTTTGTTTAAAATTCTGTGTTGAAATGGATTTTATCTTGTGATAAAATGCTTATTTAGTTGATAGTGTTGCTTATTTTTTAAATCTATAATATTGCTGATTTGCTGTTTTTTATATCAAAATGCATGGTTTTTGTATAATTTGTTTACATTTGAAATGTCTTTTTGACAAATTCATAATTTTATCACTATAAAAACTTACACTATGAATGCAGCTTTCACAACTGGAAAGGAACTTCAAAAAATGGATCCGGTATTTGGTCAATTGTCATTTGATGATCACGAACAAATTGTTTTTTGCAATGACAAAGATACGGGTTTAAAAGCAATTATTGGTATTCATAATTCAGTAATGGGACCTGCTTTGGGCGGTACTAGAATGTTTAATTATGCCAATGAGTGGGATGCCTTGAATGATGTTTTGCGCTTGTCAAGAGGAATGACTTTTAAATCAGCAATCACTGGTTTGAATATTGGTGGAGGTAAAGCGGTTATTATCGGTGATGCCAAAACACAAAAAACTCCTGAGTTGATGCGTAAATTTGGAGAGTTTGTACATTCATTAAGCGGACGTTATATCACGGCGGAAGATGTAGGAATGGAAACTGCTGATATGGATTTGGTTAGAGATGTTACTCCTTATGTAACAGGTATTTCTGAGTCACGCGGTGGTGCTGGAAACCCTTCGCCAATTACAGCTTACGGTGTTTACCTGGGAATGAAAGCAGCGGCTAAGCAACAATTTGGATCTGATGTATTGAGTGGTAAAAAAGTATTGGTACAAGGAATTGGCCACGTTGGAGAGTCACTAGTTGATTATTTATCGAAAGAGGGTGCAATAGTTACAATAGCTGATATCAACGAAGAAAAATTAGCTGAGGTTAGTTCAAAATACCAAGCTCAAATTTACCGTGGTGAAGATGTTTACACTGCTGATGTTGATATTTATGCGCCATGTGCAATGGGAGCAACAATCAACAATGATACGGTTTATAAAATTAATGCAAAAGTAATTGCCGGTGCAGCAAACAATCAGTTGGCTGATGAAAATGTTCACGGAGCTATATTGCAAGAAAGAGGAATTTTATACGCACCTGATTTCTTGATTAATGCGGGTGGAATTATCAATGTTTATGCTGAGTTAGCGCACTATGGTAAAGAAGAAATCATGCGTAAAACAGAAAATATTTACAATACAACTTTAGAGATTTTTGATTTTGCAACAGCGAACAACTTGACTACGCATCATGCTGCATTGACTATTGCACAAAACAGAATCAATCAGAGAAAAATTGAAAATAGTACAAAATAGTTTGTTTTTAGTGTTCAGTCGCGGTAATTAGGTTCTGCTGATAACTGCGACTGGGCACTGATTACCTCTAAAATAAGCAAGGATAAATTTTATTTTAAAAAAGGAAATACTTATTTTTGCGCCCTAATTAAAAAGTTCTTATCAGGTGGTAAATAGAAGACACATTCGCGTAAAAGTTATGCAATCCATATATGCGATGCATCAAAGCGGTTCAGATAATTTGGAAAAAGAAGAAAAATTCCTTTTTTACAGTATCGATAATATTCAAGATTTATACCTAATAATGCTTTCTTCCTTGATCGAAATATGTAAAACCGAAGCGGTTTATTTGCATAAATCAAGCCTGAAACATCTCGCAACTCCAGAGGAACGAAAACCAAACGAGAAATTTATTAAAAACAAGATTTTTCAAATTCTAGCTGATAACAATTCCTTAAGTATTGCTCTAGAAAATCGTAAAATCAACAACTGGTCACTTAACGACGATTATATTTTATTGTTATTGAATGAGGTAAAAGCAAGTGAGTTGTACGCCAACTACATGCGTAATTCAGTAAACACTTTTGAAGAAGACCGTCAATTTGTAGCTGACCTTTTTGCTGAAGTAATTGTTCCTAATGAAAAGTTATACGACTACCTTGAAGATGATAAATTAACATGGGTAGATGATATTCCTGTTGTAAACACGCAAATTACCAAGCAATTAAAGGCGATTAAGGACGGTGAAGACGATAATTTTAGAGTTCCTAAATTGTTTAAAGATATCGAAGACCGTGATTTTGGTCGCGATTTGTTTCGCAAAACAGTTTTGAATGAAAAGGATTTGGCCAAAGAATACTTGGATAAAACACCAAATTGGGACAGTGAGCGTATCGCCGAAATTGATACTATTATTTTAAAAATGGCTATTTGCGAATTTTTGAAATTCCCATCAATTCCTGTTAAAGTAACATTGAATGAATATTTAGAAATTGCGAAAGAATATTCTACGCCAAAAAGTAGTATTTTTATCAATGGAATTCTAGATAATTTGGTAAAAGAATTAAATACAAACAAACGAATCGTCAAAGCTGGTCGTGGCTTGATGTAATACAAAAACACAAATACAAAAGCATTATGGAACAATTACAACAGTTTGCACCTTATTTATTAATTTTTGCTGTGCTGTATTTCTTCATGATTATGCCTGCGCAAAAAAGGGCTAAAAATGAAAAAGCATTTGAGAGTAGCTTAAAAGTAGGAGATAAAATTATTACCAAGAGTGGCCTTCACGGTAAAGTTTCAGAGTTAGCAGACACTACTGTAATTATTGAAACAATGTCAGGTAAGTTAAAAATGGAGCGTTCCGCAATTTCAATGGAAATGAGTGCAGCTTTAACAAAAAAATAATAGCTTAGTTTACAAAAAAAAAGTCCCAAATTAGAATTTTAATTTGGGACTTTTTTACGTTTATGAGGAACTTTTATTTTTTATTCTTCTTATTCTTTTTGTTTTTCTTGGCCTTTTTTGATTTGGCTTTCGCTTTTTTAGCTTTAATTTTCGCTTTCGCTTTGGCTTTCTTTGCTTTCTCTTTTTTTGCCTTCTTTGCTTTTTTAGCTTTGGCTTTAGCTTTCTCTTTGGCGTTCGCCTTTGCTATTTTTTTCTTTTCTTTATCCTTCATTTTTACTTTGTTTTTTTTCTTTTCCTTTTTACCCTTTTTGTCTTTTTTCTCCTTACTATCCTCTTCGTTTAACGCTTCTTCAATAGCAGAATTTTTAGCTTCTTCATCTGATGCTGGTTTTTCAATATCAGAGGTTTCACTATCAACAGATGGGTTTTCAGCAGTGGTAGCAGTTGTTGCTGAAGTAGGTGTTTTTTTTGCTGCTGGAGCGCGTCTTGCTCTTACAGGCTTTGGCGACTCAGGTTTTGGTGTAGATTCTGGTTGGAGGTTTGTTTCGTTTTGTTGTGGTGTCATAGAGTAAGTAGTTTATTACTGTTTAGTGTTGATTTTACTTTAATGTTAACAAATTGTTATCTGAACGTTAGTAAATATAATGATTATAATCGTTCTTCAATGTTAAGTTTTCATGTTCTACGTTTCTTTTTTGTCAATATGCTTTACATCAAAAAAAAAGTCTCCAATTATTTTGGAGACTTTAATATTTTGAATTAGATAGTACAGTTATTGTTTTGCTGTTAATTCGGCTATTTTAACAATTACATCGACTGCTTTTTGCATGCTTTCAGCAGGTACGTATTCGTATTTTCCGTGAAAATTATGACCTCCAGCAAAAATATTCGGGCATGGTAATCCTTTGTATGATAATTGAGAGCCATCAGTACCACCGCGAATTGGTTTAATTAATGGTTTAATTTTGAGTTCTTTCATTGCTTTTTCAGCAATATCAACAATATATTTTACAGGAAGTACTTTTTCCTTCATGTTATAATATTGATCTGCGATTTCTGCAATTACAATATCTTCACCAAATTGCTTGGCAAATTTCTTGTTTATTCTGCGAGCGATTTTCTCAATTAGTTCTTTGCGTTTTTCGAATTTTTTCTTGTTGTGATCACGAATAATAAGTTCCAAAACGGTTTCTTCAATAGTCCCGTTCAAATGATGCACATGAAAAAAACCTTCATAACCTTTAGTTTCTTCGGGAGTTTCTCCTGCGGGTAATTGATTGATAAAATCATTAGCAATCAACATCGAATTGATCATTTTGCCTTTAGCATAACCAGGATGCACGCTTTTACCTTTGAAAGTAATTTTTGCTCCAGCAGCATTAAAATTTTCATATTCTAGTTCGCCCACTTGACTGCCGTCCATGGTGTATGCCCAGTCTGCGCCAAATTTTTCAACATCAAAATGATGAGCACCACGACCAATTTCTTCATCTGGTGTAAATCCTACTCTGATAGTTCCGTGTTTGATTTCAGGATTCTGAATTAAAAACTCCATTGCAGATACAATTTCTGTAATTCCAGCTTTGTCATCGGCGCCTAATAAAGTGGTTCCGTCAGTGGTAATTAAAGTTTGTCCTTTGTATTGTAGTAAGTCTTTAAAATAACTTGGCGACAAAATGATGTTTTTTTCGGCGTTTAATACAATGTCTTTTCCGTCATAATTAGGTATAATTTGAGGTTTTACATTGGCGCCAGAAAAATCAGGTGATGTGTCAAAATGCGAAATAAACCCGATAGTAGGCACGTGATGCGAAACATTGCTTGGTAATGTTGCCATGATGTATGCTTTGTCATCGATGGTGACATCGTGCATGCCAATTGATTTTAATTCTTCGACTAATTTGTTGGCTAAATCCCATTGTTTTGGGGTACTTGGTGTAGTAGGTGAGTTCGCATCAGACTCTGTATCTATAATAACGTAACTGATGAAACGGTCTATTATATGTTGCATTTTTGTTGGTTTTTGTGCAAATATAATCTTTTTTTTATGAGGATTTGTAGTCTTTCAGTAGCAAAAAAATATCTTTTATAATGTTCTCTCAGCTGTTTTTAAAAGTGCATCAAGGATATACAAATCAAAAAAAAAACCACCCGAAGGTGGCTTTATATTAAGATCTTAGTTTGCTAAGTTTTTCTTCAGCTTTAGCGAGTTTGGCCTGCAAATCGTTAATTTTTATTTGCTGTTTACTTATTTTGATATTCTCTTTTTCAACTTGAGTTGAGTCGAATTTATTACGAGCTTTCTTTTTTTCTAATTTTTCAGTTTTCGAAATTAAATCTTTTTCAGCTTTTACAATTCGAGTCTTAATTTTATTCACGGATTTCTCAGCAGCAACAATACGATTTTGTTTTCTTTCAAATTGCTTTTTTTCTTTCTCAAATCGTTTTTGCTCTTTTTCTTCTTTTTTAGCTTCGCGCAAAGCATTCTTTTCGTTCTTCAGTTGTTTTTTTAACTCTTTAGCTTCTACTCGTAATGCTTTTTCAGTTGCTGTAGTCGCTTTTTTAATACTGTCATTCGTTGCTAGAATGGTTGCTTTTGAAGGAATACTGTCCGTTTTAACTTCTTGAGCAAAAAATAATTGAATACTAAACAGTAGTACTAAAGTGGTTATGATTTTAATTTTCATGGTGTTTATTTTTAAATGAATTAAACAATTGCATCTTATTTTTAAGATACTTCCTTATAAATAACTATAACTATGCCATTTTTGGCACATGTCAGGTTCTTTAACCACTAATTTACATATTTTTTTGTTTCTATTTGTTTTTCAGAAAGTTATTCCTGCAGTTAAGAAAATTACTGACCGCTGAAGCTAGTTGTTTTAACCATATCCGTGTGTATTTTTTTGTATAGATGGGTAATAATCGGTCAGATAATTCTATTTTTGCTACCACACAACTACCATATTTATGTACAAAATTATCATTCGTCCAATACTTTTTTGGTTTGATCCAGAACAAGTTCATTACTTCACCTTTTCTGCTATTCGCTTTTTATCGAAAATCCCTGCCATTTCATGGTTTTTTAAACAATTGTATACCGTAGAGGATAAACGACTCGAAAGAGAAGTTTTTGGTCTTAAGTTTAAAAATCCTGTCGGTCTTGCTGCGGGATTCGATAAAGATGCCAAATTGTACAAAGAGTTGTCTCATTTTGGATTTGGCTTCATAGAAATTGGGACCCTAACGCCAAAAGCGCAAGATGGTAATCCTAAAAAAAGATTGTTTCGTTTAAAAGAGGATTCAGCAATTATTAATCGAATGGGGTTTAATAATGGTGGAGTAGACGCTGCTGTACTGCGATTGCAACGTAACAATGGAGTTTTAATTGGTGGAAACATTGGTAAAAATAAATTAACGCTTAATGAAGAGGCTACTTCAGATTATGAATATTGTTTTGCCGCACTTTATGACCATGTAGATTATTTTGTGGTAAATGTGAGCTCACCAAACACACCTAATTTGAGAGCATTGCAAGAAAAAGAGCCTCTTACAGCGCTGTTGCAAACGCTTCAAAATCAAAATAAGGCTATGCCCAAGCAGAAACCAATTCTGTTGAAAATAGCACCAGATTTATCAGATGAGCAGCTTTTAGACATTATTGATATTGTTGCCGAGACTCAAATAGCTGGAGTAATTGCAACGAATACCACCATTTCTCGAGAAGGATTACAGTCTGAAAATCAATCTGAAATGGGAGGTTTATCCGGTAAACCATTAACCAAAAGAGCTACAGAAGTAATTCGTTTTTTGAGTGAAAAGAGTAATAAAGCATTCCCTATAATTGGCGTGGGAGGCATTCATACTGTTGAAGATGCTATTGAAAAACTGGAGGCAGGCGCTAGCTTATTGCAATTGTATACTGGCTTTATTTATGAAGGTCCTGCTTTAATCAAAGCCATAAATAAGCAGCTTCTTAAAAATAATTAAGTTTAAAAAATCGGGTAGTAGTTTCGTTTTTTAATCCTAATTGTTTTTTTATCTTTGATTTTCTATGGAGCCAATAAAAATTATAGAATGTCCGCGTGATGCCATGCAAGGCATCAAGCCCTTTATACCTACCGAAAAAAAAGTAAGTTATTTGCAAGCACTATTACGTGTTGGATTTGACAGTATTGATTTTGGTAGTTTCGTTTCAGCCAAAGCGATTCCTCAAATGCAAGATACCGCCGAGGTTTTGGCTCAGTTGGATTTATCACAAACCAAAAGCAAACTATTGGCTATTATTGCGAATACTCAGGGAGCAAGTATCGCAGCAACTCATCCTGAAATTCAATATTTAGGATTTCCATTTTCAATTTCTGAAAACTTTCAGATGCGCAATACCCACAAAACTATTGCTGAATCTTTGATTACTTTAAACGAAATTTTAAATATTGCTGATCAATCTAATAAAGAAGTAGTGGCCTATCTTTCGATGGGATTTGGAAATCCGTATGGTGATCCTTGGAATGTTGAAATTGTGGGCGAATGGACACAAAAATTAGCTTCGATGGGAGTGAAAATTTTGTCGCTTTCGGATACTGTTGGAAGTTCAACTCCTGATGTAATTTCGTATTTGTTTTCAGAACTCATTCCGCAGTACCCAGAAATAGAGTTTGGAGCACATTTACACACCACTCCAGATAAATGGTTCGAAAAAATTGATGCAGCTTACAAAGCAGGATGTCGCCGTTTTGACGGTGCGATTCAAGGTTTTGGCGGCTGCCCGATGGCAACAGATCAATTAACAGGAAATATGCCAACCGAGAAACTATTATCCTATTTTACCGCTCAAAAAGAATATTCTGGCATGAGTCCGATGAGTTTTGAGAGTGCTTATAATGAAGCATCAAAATTATTTGGCGAATACCATTAAGGTGTCCTTTGGTAAATTTTACAATAAGCGTGTTGATGCTACGTTACTAAAATATACTGTACCTTTTTAATTTAGAATCGATTATGAAAATTAGTAGCTTGAAGCGTTTTGTGTTTTTGCTCTTTATCGGGATTTGTTCCTTATCGTGTGCTAGTGATCTTGATTTTGATCAAGTTAATGATATTAAAATTGAGCCCGTTGTTGTTGCAAATTTGGCATACTTTAATCTTGCTGCACCTGATTTCATTCGTAACGGACAAGAGCAAACCGTATTGGCGGACATTCCAACTGTTGATTTTTTTAACGATAAGTTTTTTAGAGAAAGACTCAAGAAAGCTGAAATTTTTATTGAGTTAGAAAATACAATTGCAAGACAGTATCGTATTGATGTGGTTTTTTTAGATGTAAATACTCAAGCAGTTTACAGTACAAATTTTAATGTTCCAGCCTACACTGGTAGTACTAATAAAGTAAGCCGAACCGAAATTTTTGAAAATGCGCAACTCGATTTACTAAAAAGAACCCGCAGAATTGGTTTTCGAGTTCAAATGTTGGCAGGACCGGCACTTACGCCTTCAAGCCCAGGGAATTTAATATTGCGTTCAAGTGCCACTACTTATTTAGTTGTCGAATGAAAAAGATAGTAACTTTCCTTCTGTTAATTTCGGTCGTTTCGTGGTCTCAAAATAAGCAAATACTATACAATTTTGCAGCGATTCCGCAGTCTGCAATGTATAATCCAGGAGCTGATGTTTCGTATAAATGGTATGCGGGGATTCCGTTTTTATCCGGAGTTTCGGCAAATTTTGGCTCCACTGGATTTTCTGCGTATGATCTTTTAGCTGATAATGGTGTCGATTTCAATACCAAATTAAGAAATGTTATCTTTTCTACTACACCAAAAGATAGAATGGCAATCAACGAGCAATTAGAAATCTTAAGCGGTGGTTTTAAATTGAAATCCTCTTTGGGAGACGAGACTGATTCCTATCTTTCATTTGGTTTGTATCAAGAATTTGATTTTTTGACTTATGTACCAAAAGATCCATTTATTTTGGCTTTGGAGGGCAATCAAAATTATATAGGTAAAGTATTTGATTTAAGTGATATTAACATGAAAGCAGAGTTACTCTCGGTTTTTCATGTGGGATATCAAACCAAACTAAAGTCTAATTTTATTGTTGGAGGTCGAGCGAAGATTTATTCGAGTATTTACAACGCTAGTAGCACTAATAATAGTGGGTACATTTACACGATTCCTGCCTCAGATGCAGTATACGAGCAACAAATTTACTCGCAATTGCAATTAAACACATCCGGATTAGCTAGTTATTTTGATTCAAATAATGAAGTTGATGTTCAAAAAGACGTTACTAAAAGAACATTACTGGGTGGTAATTTGGGCTTGGGTTTTGATTTAGGATTCACCTATTATCCTAAAGATAATTTGCAAATTACAGGAAGTATAATTGATGTTGGTTTTATTAAACACAGCAAAGATGTAGAAAGTTATACCTTAAATGGAACTTATTCATACAAAGGTGTTGTCCCTAATTTTAACCAGCAAAACGACCCGGGAACTGTTTTTCAAGATTTTAAAGATGCCATTCCTTTAGACACTTTAAATGTAAAATACACCACTTGGCGTCCAGCAAAATTGAATACTTCCGTTCAATATTCATTTGAGGAAGAACGCTCTGATGAATGTAATTGCACTGATGGCAATGAAAAACCAACCTACAAAAGCGCTTTTGGAGCTCAATTTTTTATGATGACTTTGCCAAAAACTCCCACGATGGCACTGACGGCTTATTACCAACGTAAAATTTTAAAAGGTTTTCACGCCAAAGCAACTTATACGTTAGACTCGTATTCTTATTCTAATTTAGGTTTAGGAATTGCAACCCAAGCAGGTCCTGTAAATTTTTATATTCTCGCGGATAACTTATTAGAGTATCGGGATGTAACCAAAGCTAATAGTCTTGGTTTTCAGTTCGGTCTCAATGTTTTGGTGCGATAGTTGTCCTTTTAATTTCTTTTTAGCTGAAATTCGACTTTATCGTTGAAGAAATATGCGGGTATTATTTTAAGCATGTTACAGTGGAAAATCAGTTCTTGTCTACCACTAGCAAGAACTACTTTTTATCTTAAGATGTTGTTAATTAATGGTTTTTTTAGCAATTATAAGCTTTGTTCTTTATTTTTAGTCTAAGATTGTCTATATTTGCACGCAATTAAACTCCAACTACAATTGCAATGATCGCACACAACTCTAAAATTATCGGTGAAGGCTTAACTTACGATGATGTTTTATTAGTTCCTAATTACTCAAATGTGCTTCCTCGCGAAGTGAGTATTCAATCAAAATTTTCTAAAAATATAACACTAAATGTTCCTATTGTATCCGCTGCTATGGATACAGTAACTGAAAGTGCTATGGCAATAGCTATGGCTCAAGAAGGTGGAATCGGTGTTTTACATAAAAATATGACTATTGAGCAACAAGCTGCAAAAGTTAGAAAAGTAAAGCGTGCGGAGTCAGGTATGATTATCGATCCAGTAACTTTACCATTAAGTTCTACTGTTGCCGATGCTAAAAATGCCATGAAAGAATTTGGTATTGGTGGTATTCCAATTGTTGATGAAAATAAAATATTAAAAGGAATTGTTACCAATCGAGATTTACGTTTTGAAAAAAACGGTTCTCGACCAATTGTTGAGGTGATGACTAGCGAAAATCTAGTTACTGTTGCCGAAGGAACTTCATTAGAACAAGCCGAAGTAGTTTTACAAGGTTATAAAATTGAAAAATTACCTGTTGTAAATGCAGATTATAAATTGGTAGGTTTAATCACTTTTAGAGACATTACTAAATTAACCCAAAAACCGATCGCTAACAAAGATGTTTACGGACGTTTACGTGTTGCTGCAGCTATTGGCGTAACTGGTGATGCAGTTTTAAGAGCCGAAGCACTTGTAAATGCAGGTGTAGATGCTATTATTATTGATACCGCTCACGGACATACACAAGGTGTAGTAAATACTCTAAAAGAAGTAAAATCTAAATTCCCACAGATCGACGTAATTGTTGGTAATATTGCTACTGCGGAAGCGGCACGTTATTTAGTTGAAAATGGTGCTGATGGTGTCAAAGTAGGAATTGGACCTGGTTCAATTTGTACTACTCGTATCGTTGCAGGAGTTGGTTTTCCTCAATTTTCTGCTGTGCTTGAGGTAGCTGCTGCTATCAAAGGAACTGGAGTTCCAGTAATTGCTGATGGTGGAATTCGTTACACTGGTGATATTCCAAAAGCGATTGCTGCTGGTGCTGATTGTGTAATGCTTGGTTCACTTTTAGCAGGAACAAAAGAATCTCCGGGAGAAACAATCATCTTTGAAGGACGTAAATTCAAATCCTACCGTGGTATGGGTTCAGTTGAAGCCATGCAAGAAGGATCAAAAGACAGATATTTTCAAGATGTAGAAGATGATATTAAAAAATTAGTTCCGGAAGGAATTGTAGGTCGTGTGCCATACAAAGGAGAGTTGAACGAAAGTATGCAACAATTCATAGGTGGTCTTCGAGCTGGAATGGGATATTGTGGTTCAAAAGACATTCCTACTTTGCAAGAAACGGGTCGTTTTGTTCGCATTACTGCTAGTGGAATTAATGAAAGTCACCCACATAACGTAACCATTACAAAAGAAGCTCCGAATTATTCAAGATAGTTTCTGAGATAATTTCAGATAACTATTTGAAATAGTTGAAGGATTGCAATAAATTAAAACCATTAAGAAAATTACACAAGATTTCAATAGCTGTTGAAACGTAATTTTCTTAATGGTTTTTTTTATTGAAGTTAAACTAAGCCCTCAAAAAGGCGGCGATTTTTTTCTTCTCGCCGGCAATCCATAAAATATCACTTTCTTCTAATACCAAGTGAGACTCTGGATTTAACATACGTTTTCCGTTGCGTTCAATGCCAACAATAATCCCATGGGTGTTTTCTCGAATTTGCGATTCTCGAATACTCTTGCCTATACAAACTCGGTTTTTTAATTCCAGTTTTTGAAGGATAATGTCAGTCTCAACCACTTTTTCGGCAACATCAATTTCATTTTTATCCAAATAGGTTTTAAATTGTTTGACTTGAGCATCTGTGCCAATGATACTAATTTCATCTCCAGGAAACAATCTTTCGGTTTTCAAAGGAATATTAATTACTACTTCTCCTCTTTTTATTGAGGCGATGTTAATTTCAAACTGTTCTCTAATTTTTAATTCTTCAAGAGTTTTGCCAGCTAAATTAGATTCTTTGGCAATTTCAAATTCTGTCATGTGTCCATCCCAAGGAGAGAGTGTACTTTGACGTTTGTTTTCTTTTCTAATTTCTCGATCATTATAGTTGGTCATAAAATGATCTTCAATTTTATGGTAAACGGCATGTAATTTTTTTGGGAATAAGATATAAGCACCTATGGCAATTAAAAACGCAATTGCAGCAATCCCAGCAGAGAAAAATGTATTTAAAATAAAGCCAACATAAAATAATGAAAGCGCTATTCTAAATAGTACTAGCATGATAATTGGGCCATAATGTTTTTTTTGCTCCAATAAAATTTGAACTTGTTTTACTGCAACTCTTCTTAACGAGAGCGCCCACAAGAATGGTGATAATATAATCAGTGTAATTAACGCAGCAGTAGCATTTCCAAATTTTGAATTTTCTACTAACGGAAGTATAAAATTTGACGAAAGTAAAATAATGGCAACAATAATGATAGAGTGCAGCACCACTTGTGTGAGATAACTTCGCATAACAATTTGCCAATTGCTCAATGACTTTATTTCTTCGGTATTAGAGCTGTACAATTGAATTCTTTTCACCCATCTTTTAGGGAGTTTCTTTTCAACAAAAACCGAAAATGGTTCGGCAAACTTGACCATGAAAGGTGTGGTAAAAGTGGTAATTGCAGATACCGCCACTACAATAGGATATAAAAAATCACTAGTTACTTTTAGGGTGGTTCCCAATGTGGCGATGATAAATGAAAACTCTCCAATTTGTGATAAACTCATACCAGATTGTATGGATTGTTTAAGCGGTTGTCCCGATAGCAAAGAGCCTATGGTAGAACTAATGGATTGACCAAAGATTACGATCAATGTTAAAACTGCCACTGGAAAAGCATATTCTAGCAGTGTATTGGGATCAATTAACATTCCCACAGATACAAAGAAAACAGCGCCAAATAAGTCTTTTACAGGCTTTACAAGATGTTCTATGTGTTCTGCTTGTGTAGTTTCGGCAATGATAGATCCCATAATAAAGGCACCAAGAGCTGGCGAAAATCCAACGTTTGCTGCAAAAATCACCATTAGTAAACACAAGGCTAAAGAAATAATCAACATCATTTCATCAGTTAATAAATGTTTCGCTTTTTTTAATAGTGTTGGTATAAAAAAGATTCCGACTACAAACCAGATCGTCAAAAAGAAAATAAGTTTTAAAACGGACTGTACTAATTCCATTCCGGAAAACTGCTGACTCACAGCAACTGTTGAGAGCAAAACCATCATCAAAATGGCAATAATATCTTGAACAATAAGAGAACCGATTACGTTTCCAGCAAACTTTTGCGATTTTACGCCCAGTTCATCAAAGGTTTTTAAAATTATGGTGGTTGATGAGATAGACAATATTACTCCCAGAAAAATGCAGTTCATTGTACTCCAACCCAAAAACTGACCGGTAAAAAAGCCCAATGTAACTAAAGAAATAATTTGTGTAAACGCGGTGATAGAGGCTGTTCCGCCTACTTTTACCAATTTTTTAAAACTGAATTCGAGTCCTAAACTGAACAGTAAAAAAATAACGCCTATCTCGGCCCAGACTTTTACACTATTAACATCTTTTACAGTTGGGAAAAAATCAAATTCAGAACTTGCTAAAAATCCAGCAACCAAGTACCCTAAAACCAAAGGCTGTTTCATAATTCGAAATAACAATACAGCAATTGCAGCAGTGATTAGGATTAAACCTAAATCAGTTATTAAATCGGGTAAATGAACTATTGAAGTGGACAAAAAGGGAAACATAAATTTTGAATTTTTACTAAAATAACAAAAAAATCTGCTTTTATCAAGTGACAAAAGCAGATTTTAGAAAAGTATAACAATATCGGGGTTTAGATTCCCAAGAAATTGCTTGGTGTAATTTGCATTAATTCGGCTTTTATAGCTTCAGACACATCTAGTGTTGCAATAAAACCATGAATAGCATTTTTATCAATTGCTTCATTAGTTCGTGTCAATCCTTTCAAAGCTTCGTAAGGATTAGGATATCCTTCACGACGCAAAATTGTCTGAATTGCCTCAGCAACAACGGCCCAGTTTTTTTCTAAATCTTCGTGAAATTTAGGTTCGTTCAAGAGTAATTTGTTCAATCCTTTCAAGGTAGCTTCAAATCCTATGATGGTATGACCTATTGGGACACCCACATTTCTTAAAACAGTACTATCAGTTAAATCACGTTGCAATCTTGAAATTGGTAATTTTGCCGAAAGGTGCTCAAAAATAGCATTGGCAATGCCTAAGTTTCCTTCTGAGTTTTCAAAATCAATTGGGTTTACTTTGTGCGGCATGGCTGATGAACCAATTTCACCTGCTTTTATTTTTTGCTTGAAATACTCCATAGAAACGTACGTCCAAATGTCTCTATCCAAGTCAATAATGATGGTGTTCATTCTTTTTAACGCATCAAAAAACGCTGCAAAATGATCGTAATGTTCTATTTGTGTGGTTGGGAACGAGTGGTGCAATCCTAAAATATCTTCCACAAATTTACTTCCAAATTGTTTCCAATCAATTTGTGGGTAAGCTACATGGTGTGCATTATAATTTCCAGTAGCGCCACCAAATTTAGCTGCAAAAGGAATATTGAATAACAAACGCATTTGCTCCTCTAATCGTTCTACAAAAACGCCAATTTCTTTACCCAAACGAGTAGGTGAGGCGGGCTGTCCGTGCGTGCGTGCCAGCATTGGGACGTCTTTCCATTCTACGCTTAATTCTTTCAACTTTGCTGTCAAAGCAATTAACGAAGGCATGTATACTTTTTCAAAAGCCTCTTTAGTCGATAATGGAATTGCAGTATTATTAATGTCTTGGGAAGTTAACCCAAAATGAATGAACTCTTTGTATTGTGACAAACCTAGTTTTTCAAAAGCATCTTTTATAAAGTATTCTACCGCTTTTACATCGTGGTTGGTTACTTTTTCTGTTTCTTTAATCCAAAGTGCATCTTCAGTTGAAAAGTTTTGGTAAATGTTGCGTAAACTTTCAAATAAATCCGAATTTATCCCAGCAAGTTGTGGCAAAGGCACTTCGCACAAAGCAATGAAATATTCAATTTCAACCAGTACGCGGTATTTGATTAAAGCTTCTTCAGAGAAAAATGGAGCTAAAGAAAGGGTTTTACTTCTATATCTTCCATCAATTGGAGAAATAGCATTCAATTCGTTTAAAGTAGTCATTGTTGTGTTATTTGTTGGAAAAGCACAAATATAAACCTTTAAAGGCAATTTATAAAAGGAATATTTTTTTAAATATCCCTCAAGAGTGTTGCTTTTAATTGTTCCATTCCTTTTGATGCAATTTCAGGAATCACTTGCAGTTGATTTCTCAAATTCGGAATCTTGATCGGTTTGGGATCGATGTAAAACAGTGGTGTTGTCACTTTCGTAAAATCAATCAAACCTGCCGCTGGATACACTTGTAACGAGGTGCCTACCACGGCAAAATAATCAGCAGTTTCTGTAATTAAAACAGCTTCTTCAAGTGCAGGAACTTCTTCGCCAAACCATACAATGTGCGGGCGCAATTGATTTTGATTTTCATCAAAGTCGCCAAAATTCAAATCTTCGGTCCAGTTTAATATATAATCAGGGTTGCGCGTACTACGTACTTTCAACAATTCCCCATGTAGGTGCAGTACCTTTGTGCTGCCAGCGCGCTCATGCAAATCATCTACATTTTGAGTTATGATATGCACATTAAATTCCGACTCCAATTCTGCTAAAATATAATGAGCTGCGTTAGGAGTAACCTCTTTGAGCTGTCGGCGTCTTTGGTTGTAAAAATCGAGTACCAAAGCCGGATTTTTATGCCAACCTTCGGGCGTGGCCACATCTTGAACGTTATGCCCTTCCCAGAGTCCATCACTATCCCGAAACGTTTTAATACCGCTCTCAGCACTAATTCCAGCGCCAGTCAAAACTACTAATTTCTTTTTCATGTTCTATTTTTTTGGGCGTGTTCGCCGCGGCGACCGGGCTTTCTGCTCTATCTTTATGGGCAAAAAAAGCCCATAAAGGATGCCGCGTCAATCCCTCACGCAAATCCCGTAATTGTACTTTGTTTATCTTTCAAAGTACAATTCGTAAGAGATCAATACTCGCTGTTCTTTAAAACATAAAACTACTCTTTTTTACTATTTTTGCCAAAAAATAATCCCACATGATCGATTTAAAATATCTCGATTTTCTTGAAAAGATCCTCACAGATAATCGCAAAGAGAAATTTTTGAAAGTATTGCAAAACAGAACCAAACATTTTACCATAGCTGTTGAAGATGTTTTCCAGATGCACAATACCAGTGCTGTTATGCGCAGTTGCGAGGTTTTTGGAATTCAAGAACTGAACGTAATTGAACAGCGATACGGAAAAAGTATCGATAAAGAAATTGCCATGGGTGCCCAAAAATGGGTTGACATTAACACGTTTGACAGTGTAACCACTTGTGTGGACACTTTAAAAAATAAAGGTTATCAAATTATCGCTACCACGCCACACGACAACGATTGTTTGATGGAAGATTTTGATATATCTAAACCTAGCGCCTTATTTTTTGGAACCGAACGAGATGGTTTATCTGAGGAAATCTTGCAACGTGCGGATGGGTTTTTAAAAATCCCAATGGTGGGTTTTACCGAAAGTTTGAATATCTCCGTTTCGGCTGCAATCATTATCCAAAATTTAACCAATAGATTGCGAAGTTCTACTATTGATTGGCACTTAACCGAAAATGAAATTCTAGAAAAACGTTTAGAGTGGGCTAAAAAATCTATAAAAGATATTAAAAGGATTGAAAAACGGTATTTTGAAGAGAATCCTTCCTAAGTCAAAACCAAAAAAAAACAAGTCAAAATATAGCTAATCACGAAGTTTCTCTTTTAAAGCTACTCCTGAATTTGATCTTTTTAATGGAAACTTTTACGGTAGGAAGTAGGGGTGAAAGTCGTTTTGTTTTTAAATAATTTACTAAAAGATTGCGGATACTCAAACCCTAGTGCATAAGCAATTTCACTGCTGCTCAGATTAGTCGTGGTTAAAATTTGTTTGGCTTTTTCAATAATTTGATTGTGAATGTGTTGCTGGGTATTTTGACCTGTTGTACTCCGTAACATATCACTTAAATAAGCAGCAGAAACATGTAATTGTACTGCTAATTCTTCAACAGTTGGGATTTTCGTTACTGTCTCTGGGGCAAAATGGCGCGAAAGCAGCAATTCAAATTGACTGAGTAAGTCGTTCGAAGCCATTTTTCGGGAAATAAATTGTCTGTTGTAAAATCGGTTAGCGTAACTCATTAACAATTCTAGGTTAGACACCAAAACATCTTGGCTAAAACGATCTAAACGAGCGTGTATTTCTTTTTTGATGTTGTCTACTATAGATTCTATGGTGCGCTCTTCTTCCTCTGAAAGATGTAAGGCTTCGTTTTCCTCGTAGCTGAAATACCCATAATTTTTAATGACTTTCCCCAAAGGATATGCACGAATCAAATCCGGGTGAAAGAGTAAAGACCATCCGTCTTGGTTTATATTTTCGGCGTTATCCAGTCCTATAATTTGGTTGGGTGCAATGAATGAAATGCTGCCTGAATCAAAATCATAGGTGTTTTTACCATATTTTAATTGCCCTTTAAAGCTTCTTTTAATAGAAATATTGTAGAAATCTAAGTTTAGTTTGTCTTTAATCGTCGTACTGAATTTTGAGGTTAAAGCATGATCAATCACGGTAATCAAAGGATTCAAAGGACTAGAAAGGCCTAAAAAGTCGTGTAATTTTTGTATCGAAGCAATAGCAATAATATTTGAGCTGGTATTTTTCATAGTCAAAACAAGCAGGCAATAGTTTGGATTGCCTGCATAATTATGTGGTAAATTTAGCTTTTTTGAAAGTCAATTCCAGATCTTCTGTCCAAAGTCATGATATCAAGCACATTTCCTGGGTATTCTACTGGTAAATCACTTACTTTACTTAGTTGGATTAATTCGTCAGGAGTAAAGATAACATTTGTAGCTCCAAGATTGTCTTGCAATTGATGAGGTTTTGTAGCTCCAATAATTACAGTACTGACTGCGGGTTGCTGCATGACCCAAGCCAAGGCAAGTTGTGCAATTGATGTGTTTTTTTCTGCAGCCATAGGCACCAATACGTCTAGCACATCATAAGCTCTTTGCTCGTGAAAAGGAGGGAAGGGAAAACTGTTCAATCGGCCTTCGTCTTTCTGACCATTTCTTTGATATTTTCCCGTGAGTAAACCGCCGCTTAACGGACTCCAAACCATCATCCCGACTTTTTGGTCTATCAACATGGGTACTATTTCTCGTTCAACATCTCGCACGTCTAAGGAGTAATTAACCTGCAATGATGCAAAGCGATCGAGACCATTGTATTGCGAATATGACAAACCTTTCATCATTTGCCAACCACTAAGATTACTTGCTCCAAAGTAACGAATTTTACCACTTCGAACTAAATCGTCTAAGGTGCGCAGGGTTTCCTCAATGGGCGTTAAAGGATCGGCAGTGTGAATTTGGTACAAATCAAGATAATCTGTCCCCAGTCTTTTTAAACTTGCCTCTACTTCTTGGAGAATGTGTTTTTTAGAAAGTCCCAAGCTGTTGGGTGTAGTTCCTGTTGTACCTCTAACTTTTGTAGCTAGAACCAAATCATTCCTGTCAATTCCCAGATTTTTAATGGCTTTACCAATCATTATTTCTGAAAGGCCTTCAGAATAAATATTGGCGGTATCAATACAATTTACACCAGAATCAATTGCCATTTTTATTTGTTCATCTACCGCTGTTTGGTCCAGATTTCCCATGTAGCCAAAAAATCCTTTACCACCATAATTCATAGTGCCTAAACACAAACTCGAAACTTGTAATCCAGTGTTTCCTAAAATAGTATACTTCATTTTTTTTTTACTTAATGTTAAGTAGCAAAGTTCATCGCTTTTCGCTTTTCGCTTGTATCCAAACCACAGTTACTTGTGTTCAAAATGAAGTTGTTTAGTTTTTTTTCTGAATATTAAAACTTTAGTGTATTGTGAAAATTATAAGTAGTAATAAATTAAAGATCTTTGATGTAGATTTTTTTCAAATGAAAATAAAAACGGGGAGTTGCGAAAAAAGAGATTTCCTAACCCTCAAGATTTTATTTCTATTCGTATTTGATACTTGCATAACCTACCCAGTGTTTTTGAGTAGCTATAGCCGTAGTTCCCATGCCTAAATCTTCTACTTTTATAAGTTCGTGATCAATACTAGATGCGTAATTTAAAATAGTCCCTTTCAGTGGTTTGTTGGATAATGCCAGATTTAATTTATTGGCAAAAGTCACTCCAAATGGCACCGAATATCTGCCACACCAAACCCATTTATATTCTTTGTAATCTGTATTTTTGACGGTGTATTCGGTAAAGTTTTTTACTTTTTCTGCACTAATTTCGCTTACTAAACACTTCTCAATAATCTCCATATCCAAAGCCCTAGCTTTTTTGGTGCCTTCATCATCAACTCCAAAAGGTGCTAAATCGCCACTCCATTCTTCATTGCCATAATGTACGGCATCGTTCGAAACGACAACTGCGACGTCCTTTCCATATTTAAGATGCTTTTCTTTTAAAATTTTTGATACAACATCAGAAAGTGCGTTGCTAATATTGTCAATTGTTTCGTAATTGATGTACGGCACCAGAATTGGAATAATTTGTAGGTTCTTGTTTTTGCGATGTAAAAAAGGAACTATAGCTTCTAATGAATGTTCTAACTCTTGCATATCGTTATGAACCAGGTAGGAAGTTTTTGGAAGTTGCGCCATGATTTCCGCATTTAAATCAGACACTTTTAAATCACCATAAGGCGATTGCCAATGTGTAAAATCTCCAAAGATGATTTTGTCTTGAAGGGTAAAGTTGCGAGCGCGATGTGCCACACCAATTAAAATAATTGTGTTGGCATTAATACCTTCAAGCGATTCGTAATACAACCGCCCGACGTATTTATAATCGTCATGCGGACTTATAGCTGCTTTCCATTTCATCTTATTTTTAGAATCCTTAATCTTTAAACGGTTATAAATAGAATCTAATTGCCAACTGTATTTTGTAAAACCAATCGTATCATGAACAGGCCTAACTCTCTTTTCTAGTGCTAACACTGCTGCTGGATTTTTGACATTTTTTTTACTCGTACAACTAAAACAACACAAACAACACAAACAAATCAAAATAAATAGTAATCGCATATCAAATTTTATTTTAAGCAATTTACGTTAAAAAATGTGATTTGAAAATGGTTACAATTTTTAGATCTTTTTTGAAGCTATCGTTTAGTTTAAGATTTGAAGAATGATACTTTGTGACTTTCTCACAAATTACTAAATTGTTAGTAGTGTTTTTGAATACGGTTGTGTACACAGCTAGCAAATCCGGGTTATCGGGCTTTAATTTTCGCAAAGTTTGTATTTTTTCGGCACGAGCTAGAAGCGCACGCAAGCGCGGGAATATTTTTATTTTTTTTAAGATGATTGAGATAAAAAAATTATTTCATAATATACAAAGTAGTCATTCTACTCCTCAAATAGAAAAAATTAAAAATTTGTTTCGCTCTCTAGTTGGATGTCTTTAATGTCGTTTGGATTCATTTTATAACGGTATACACCTTTATCTCCAACAGCAAACAAGGTATTGTCTCGAATAATTACATCAAAACAATTTTTGTCAATGGCATGAACCAAAATAGGTTCAGCTGGATTTTCAATGTTGAAAATTTTTATTACATCGTCGCAAACCAATAGGTATTTTGCAGTATAAAATCCAATTCCTTTGGGTTGCATCAGATTTCTACTGTGAATTAACTTCGGGTTTTTCAGATCCTTAGTGTCGTAAACTTGCAAAACGTTTGTGTTATTCCCACAAGTAGTGTTTGAGTTCAATGTTACAAAGGAATGTGTGCTATTGGCAATAACAGGGTCGCAAGCGGTAAAGTGTTGTACACTTGATAATTTGGTTGGGTTTTCAGGATTACTTATTGAATAAATAAACATTCCGTTTCTTGAACCAATAAATAAGTTGTCTCCATAAGCGAATAGCGTTTCGATGTCAAAGCCAATAGGAATATCATTCACTTTAACTGGTTTTTCGCCATTAATTAGCGAAAAGACATTTAATTTCATGTGGTCTACGCTGTAAAGATAGTTGTCTTTAAGGGCAAAAACAGCGAGGGAACCGCCTTGTCCGTTACTATCGTTTGATGCGCTATCACTGTCAGAGCAACCGATTGAAAGTGCTAAAAGGGAAATGAATATAATTTTTTTCATGATTATTTTTTTAAATTCCAGTCAATTATAATTTCATCGTCTTTTGTGTAGCCAAATATCCCGTTTGGTGCTTGCTTTTGCGGAAACACATTTTTATTTCTGTTGGTGACCTTAAAAATTCTTGTAGTAGAATCGAAGGTAGCGGTAACCAAATCTACAGCTTGATTGATGTACATGGTATTGCCTTTAATAGCTAAATCCGTGGCACCTGGCGCCTTTATAAAATAGAGTCGTTCAGGTTTGCTTGGATTTGTATAATCGTATACATGAAACCCTTTGTTGACATCATTTATAAACATTAAATCTCCTTTAATGTAAATTTTTCCTGATTTAACAATGGGCTGAGCGTTTTGAAAAGCGATAGAGGTTTCGAGTACGTTGCGAGTAATTATTACTGGTTGGTATTCTTGTCTTGGAAATTCATTAGGTTCATTTGGAGGCCAACACGATGCAAGCATAATTGAAACCAGCAGGAGAAGTACTGTTTTTTTCATAGGGAAATATTTATATAAAGATAACTAATGTAACTTTTTGTTGCGTTACATTTAGGTTAAATTTAAATACGCAATAATCTAATAATCAGAAATCTATTTGTTTAATTCAAAGAGGTTTTCTAAGAAAGCGATTTTTTCGTCCTCTGGCCAAAGCTTGGTGTAAATAAGTAAGTTCAAAAATTCGGTTTTACTGGCCCCAAACAGAAAAATATTATCTAATTTCCTGTCATTGTATTTCCAAATGATATAACCAAGTGTTGCATTTTCCTTTATTTTCGACACCTTAAATTTTTGTTCTTTGTAGTAATCTGAATCCCATTGGTAAAAAAGAGTAACCTGTTCAAAAGCAGTTGCAGTATTCTTGTAAAAAGGGTAGGCTTTCATTAGATTTCTTGCAACAGCAATGACTACACCGTCATTATTTTTTAAATAGGTCTGCCCTGAATCTGCTGTGGTATTTAATATTTGCCATTTCCCCGGTATTTTTACAACTTCGGTAGCGGTTTTTACGGTCGTATAATCATTGCTTTCTTGGCACAGTGCTTTGTACGGTAAAGCTATAAGCAGTAGAATGATCAGTTGTTGTAAAAGGTTACTGTTTTTTTTCGGTTTCATAGGTGATTTTAAATTGGTTTTTGCTAATGATTAGTGTTTGGCAGAATTTTAATTTTTCAGAAAATTCTATTTTGGCAACTAAAATACAATTTCTTTTCTTCCAAAATTTAAAATGTTTGGTCAACAAAAATTACATTAACTATGTTGTTGCATATACTAGTTATTGCTGTTTATTTTTCGTGAAGATTTCTTTTACGCCTCCTTTAGCGACCACAATTTTATTGTAACTGCCATTTTTGTCCGCTATAAATTCTACTGTTCTGTTATTGTCATCTGATCTAAAAAATTTTGTTTTTGATTCAGGGATTAGCTCTAGTTCCATACTGTTATAATAGAGTTTGGTACCCACCTTTATGATTTCAATTGTACCAAATTGCCCTGTGTAGTGCTTATAATTAGATAGGTTTGCCTTTATTTTTTTGTGTTTGTATGGCAGTGAAACCTCTTTTTGAAAAACCAGAGCCGAAAGTCCATATGCAATGATATGCGAAAGAGATTCATTGTTAGAAAGCACAGTGACCAAAACGCGATCTTTTGTAAACCGATTGAAGGATGTCATAGCTCCAAAAAAGCCTCCGTCATGCGCAATCAGTTCATGGCCGTGATTGTAAAATGGATTGATTACAAAACCATATCCCCAATTTTGTGCACTATAAGGTGTGAACATAAGTTGTTTCATTTTTTCGGATAAAAGGGTTGTGCCATAGAGCGCTTTGTCCCAAAAAGCCAAATCTTCAACCGTTGCATACACCCCATCATGTCCATAGTTGATGTCCCAATTGATATAAGGGTTACTAACGTAGCGGTCCTTTTCTTTAATGTAGTTTTTAGCTCTTTTAGGAATTAATGCATCATTAGTAATCACACCCGAGTTGTACATGCCAGCTTTTTTAAATATATGTTTTTGAAGATAGGTGCTGTACTTTTCACCAGAAACAGCTTCTATAATTTTAGCTAACAAATAATAGCCAATATTACTGTAGGCCGTGCTTGTGCCGGGTTCAAATTCATATGGCATTTTTTTAATTTCGTTGTAGGCTGAACCAGCAGAAAGGGTACTTGTTGCAATGTTTTTGAAACCCATGGCTAGTCCAGACGAATGGGACAGTAGCATGTGTATAGTAACCTGATCTGCTTTGGGGTAGTCAGGAATATAACGACTTAACGGATCATTCAGAGATAATTTTCCATCCTGTACTAATTGAAGGATGGCCGCCGCAGTAAATTGTTTAGTAACCGATGCCAATTGAAATTTAGTATCAATCGTATTTTTAATTTTTTGTTCATAATCAGCAAATCCATAGGCTTTTTTGAAGAGTACAGTATCGTTTTTTGATACTAAAACAGTACCGCTAAACTGGTTAATGTCAGACTGTGCTTGCATGTATTTTTCAATAGCTGTAGCTGTATTTTCTTGACAAAAAAGAATCGTTGGCAAAATTGTGAATAGGAGCACTGTGATACTTACACTAGTTTGATTTTTATTTTTCATGATCTGTTTTACAATTGGTAAGTACTTTATTTAAGAGTTGGTCCAAAAGAATAATTTCATTTTCAGACAATCCGGCTAGAGCATCTATTCTGTTTTTTTGTATGGTGGGAGTAAGTAACGCGATGGTTTTAATCCCTTTTTGTGTAATTTCAAGATTGAATTTACGTCTGTCAGTCTCATGAATTTTCCGACTGATGTAGTCCTTTTTTACCATCAAATCAATAATTCTTGTTATTGAAGCATTGTCTTTGAAAATCATTTCTGCTACCTCTTTTTGGGAATACTGAGGGTTTTTGTGAAGAATAATTAGAACCAAACATTGGTCAACGGTGATATCGTGTACAATGGAACTTATATTTTTTTGAGCCATTTTTCGGTATTCTTTGATGGTCTGTTCTAAGGTATAAAGCACCGTGCCCGTGGGATTTGTATTTTTCATCTATTTACTATTTGATACAAATATAATTGATGTATCAAATAAAATAATATTTTTTTAAATTTATTTTTTAGAATGTTAAAGGTGTTCCTACCCTTACGTTTTTGGTTTAAAGTGTTTTACTAGTTCAAAAACTGCTAGGCTTTCATTGAGTATTTTGCGGCGATGGAGATTGTAAACGTTTAAACTAGATGATTATAAGCTAAAATTAAAACGAAAAAAAATAAAAGCAGTAAAGCAGCCAAAAGCATCACGAACGTACTAAACCGAATATTGTAAAGCCAATTTTTGGTTTTGAAAAGTAGTAAACTAACAGCTGTAAGTACAACCGAAGCTATGATAAACCAGCAAATTTCGACAGTAGTAATGCCTAATTGAACAGCTGTTTTGTAGAACGGTATTACAAAAATCCCAGCAATAAGTAAAGTAAAATAGGAAATGGAAAGCATTACTTTTTCAGTACGACTTTGCTTTATTTCGTGAGTATTTGATGATGAAAGTAAGCCGATAATTTCGAATAATTCTGAGATCATATTTGAGATTTAAATTTATGTTATTCGATTAATTTTTCCCAATCACAAGCTGTTAGGTGTTCTACATTTCGGGTTATTTTTTCAATAGGCCAATGCCACCATTGAATTTCTAGTAGTTTTGTGATCACCTCATCCGGAAATCGTTTTTTAATTTCTCGAGCGGGGTTTCCTCCTACAATGGTATAGGGCGGAACATCAGTTATCAGGGTAGCATTTGCTGCAATAATAGCGCCATCGCCAATGGTAACGCCGGCCATTATAGTGGCGTTGTAACCAATCCAAACATCGTTGCCAATGTTAATATTGCCTTTGTTCGGATAACTTTTATCTTGCATGGCATGTTCCCAACCGTTACCAAAAATTGCAAACGGATAAGAGCTCAGTGCGTTGGTCAAATGATTGGCGCCATTCATAATAAAAGTGGCACCTGAGGCAATCATGCAAAATTTACCAATAACGAGTTGATCGCCAATAAAATCGAAATGGTATTTTACATTTTTCTCAAAATTAGACACATCTTCAAAGTCATCATAATATGTATAATCGCCCACGATGATGTTCGGATTTGTGATTGTATTTTTTAAAAAACACAGTCGGTCGTAATTGGCTAGAGGAAAAACACTATCCTTGTCAGGTCCTGTCATTTTTCGGATTTTTAAAATTAGCTTTTATTGAATGCTTTGTTTACTTGAACAGCAACACTGATCAAATATACTATTATTTTAAAAATAGAGATCGAGAGAACGTGTTTTGTAAGCTTCTTCTAAATTGTCAAAAAAATAGGGGATCTTTTGGAAGCGGTTTTTAGGAACATGTTAAAAATCAACGCAGTTCAGATTCCCTATTTTTTATTTAGACCTTAAGTCAATTTCAAATAAACTTACCGTTGCGTTTTCATAATGTGCAGGAAGTCCTTCGGTATTCTTAAGCTTTAATAAACCTAAAAACTCAAAGCCACATTTTGTGTAGTAAGTAATCAATCCTGAATTATCGCCAACAGTATCCATTCTTACGAATTGTTTTTGATTATCAATGGCATAAATTTTTGCCCATTCGACAATTTTACCCACTAAATTTTGTCCGCGAAAATCAGGATTGGTTGCAATTCGATGAATGTAAACAGCTGGTTCTTCGTTGCGTTCCTCCCAAATTTGTGGATCATCAAAAGTTGTCGCCCACACACAAGCAATTTTACCATCTACAACTATTTTCCATTGTCTGTTTTCTAAAATTTCAGTTTCAATAAGTCGTCTGTCAAATTCTGGCCAATGATGGGTAAATCTCGTCTTCTGAAAATCAGTCGCGATTTTATACAAACGGAAAATTTCGTCGGTATCGTTACTGTTGCTATTTTGTATTTGAAAGTTCATTTTCTTTTTATTTTAAAATAAACAGCATATAGTCAATTTCTTTTTTGAAAAGACTATATGCTGTAATTTTTGTTAATTATGCATCAACAAGTATCACTTGACCAGTAATAAATCCATCAACCGAGCGCTCAAACGCTTTACCAACCAATGCACTTGGTACGGGTTGAAATCCGGGCATCATATCGCCATAAACTTCCCAAGCCTCCGCTAAAACTGTTGGATTTACTGAATTTACACGAATACCTCTTGGCATTTCGAAGGCTACACATTTTACAAAGGTATCAATGGCACCACTTGTAGTTGCATCTGCAATAGCAAAAGGAATAGGCTTTAAATTTAGTATACCTGTAATAAGCGTAAAGGAACCTTTATCAGCAATGTATTCCTGACCTATTCTAACAATATTGATTTGCCCCATCATTTTACTCATTACTGTAGTCATCCATTGCGCTTCAGTCATTTCCTCGAAGGTTGCATATTCACATACGCCAACTGTATTCACAACTGCATCAAAGTGACCAACCTCCTTGAATAATTTTCTCAAAGATTCTTCACTGGTAATGTCAACTTGGTAGTCGCAACCGTCTTGAGAGCGACCTGCTGTAATCACTTTGTGTTTTCCTAAACCTGTCAGTGCTGCTTTCCCCATTTTCCCATTAGCACCTATTAAAATTACTGTTTTCATCTATTTAATTATTTTTAATTTGAAGTGCAAAATTACACTCCTGCCGTACTAAGCAAGTAGGACATTTGTCTAAAAATTAAATCGATGCTCTTATTCTACTTAAATGTCTTTGAGTAATTCCAAGATAAGAAGCTATATAGTGAAGTGGAATTTGTTGTACAAATTGTGGATGGTTGTGTATCAAATCTACATATCGTTTTTGGGCGTTGGATTTTTGATGATTAAATATCCATTTTTCGAGTTCAACATATTCTTTTTCAGCAATTATTTTTAAAAAATTCAACCATTTATTGTTTGATTCCGCAAGGTTTTCTAATTCTTTTTTTGAAATTGAAATTATTTCAGAATCGGTTAAAGCTTGTAAATTTTCTTCTGATTTATTCTGTGTAATAAATGAAGAATAAGCCACTAATAATGTATTAGGAAAGGTAAAACAATAGGTTATTTCTTCATCATTATTAGAATAATAAAATGATCGAAAAATACCAAAATTCACGAAGGAAAGCGTGGTACAGATTTCATCTTGTTTAATGAAAAAATCTCCTTTTTTTATCGTAGAAATAGTCGCTAAACTTATAAATTCACTTATTTCACTATCTGTGAATAAATTATATTGTTGTAAGTATTCCAACAGTTGATTTTTCTTAAACATAGTACTTGTTTTAAGCTTTAATTCTATAATTCGTATTTATATTTTGCTGCTTTGCAAAGTTAGCAATTACAAGTGTAGAGTTTTAAATCCCTTTCAAATCATTGATGATATAAAAAATATGACATTGATTTACTGGCTGTTTTTCTATAAGATCATTTATACTTAGTTTATTAAAAGACTTTACTTTCTCCATCATTTGGAATAAAAACCTTATCAGAAAGTCCAATTTTTGAAACTTCTACTTTTAATTGTTGTCGTGTCGTCGGGCAATGATTGACGGCTTCTAAATGATTGGCGATAACTTGGTTTGGTGCGTTTTTTACAAACTTCAAAATGTCATCCATTCGCATTAATAAAGGCTGAAAAATATCCAGTTGTGCTGTTCCACAAGCTACAACAGCAACTTCAGGTTTTAGTTCGGTGAGTACTCGGTGTACATCGTCAGTGTAAACGGTATCGGCGCTGAGATAGATTGATTTTTCGTTTGGTAATTTGATATAAAAGCCCATTACATTCCCCATTGGTTTAGCTACAAATCCGTAACCGTGTACCGCTGGAATACCTAAAATTGCTCCGTCTAAAAATGGCGTAGACAGCCAATAATCAACTGTTTGGGAAACGTTTAATCCCCTTTTTATCAATTGTTTTTTATCCTTAATACTACAAATAACAGGAATTTGTTTGGAGCGAAGAAAATTTTCAGCCTCCTTGTCTAAATGGTCTGGGTGCAAATGTGTAAGTAAGCAATGGGTTGTTTTTTCAACAATATCCATTGCATTGCTTGGTAAATCTACAATAGGATTTCGTTGAGGTTTGAAACGGAAAAGTGTAAACGTGGGGCCAGCAGTTCCTTTTTTTCCAAGCATTGGGTCTACTAAAAGTACTTTGTCTCCCGTTTCTATTACCATGGTGGCATTTCGTAAATGATGTATTTTCATTTTTTTGATGTTTTAAATTGAAAATACAAAGTTGCCACGTACCACAACAATTTCCATTGATTGAAATCAAGAAGTTACATTTTCTTTCTGATTCGGCTCAATGTTTCGGGCGTAATTCCCAAATAAGAAGCAATATGATATTGAGGAATTTGTAACAACCAATCTGGTTTATTTTTCATAATATCGAGATACAATTCTTCTGCAGTATTTACAAAATGGTTAAATTCCGCAGTTTCCTTATTAACAACAATTCTTTGGAAAATAGTTTCAATAAATAGTTTGCCACATTGATATTGATTGGTAAAAGCCAAGAATTTTTCTTTCGATAAAACTCTCAAGTCTACATCAGTCAAACATTCCTGATATTTTTTTGTGGGAATAGCATGTGTAAAGGAACTGAAATCAGTAATGAAGGTCGGATTGGTGTAAAAATTAATATTTTTTTCCTTCTCGTTGCTAGCGTAATATTCTCGAATGATGCCTTGATCTAAAAATCGGAGTTCATTTTCGACAGTGTCATTTTGTAAAAGGATTTCCCCTTTTTTATATGATTTGATGACAAAAGTATTTACAAATTCGGCTAAACCTTCTTTGTTAAAAGGAAACTCATTGCTAAAAAATAAAGAGAGCTTATCTGTTGTTGTCATTTGTGTTTTAATCATTTTACAGAATATTCCTTTGGGATTGGTCGGGATTGGAGCTAAAGTAAGTTATTTTGTTGATTTGTTAAAATTTCCAAAGTAGGATACTATTTTTTCCTTTAAGACTAATACCCAAATCCTTTGTGAGGCTGTTAGTGGCAGTTATAATTTTCCGCCAAACTTAAGATATATTTGTTTGAAACTACTTATTTTTAATTTCCCTTTATTTTGAACTTTCAATTCGAATTTTAGTTTCGAATAATTTGAATAGTAAAAACTTGAAATTTGGTCTTCTAATTTTCCATTTTTAAATAACCACAAAGATTCGTAATATCCTGTTTTAGATTTTTCATTTACAAATTTTGAGAAATCATAATAAGAAAACAATCTTTCCTTTTTGAGAAATGGTAATATTAGGTTTTTAAAAATCACTTTATCT
Source organism: Flavobacterium sp. K77 (assembly GCF_021608205.1). Classification (NCBI taxonomy): domain Bacteria; kingdom Pseudomonadati; phylum Bacteroidota; class Flavobacteriia; order Flavobacteriales; family Flavobacteriaceae; genus Flavobacterium; species Flavobacterium sp. K77. Next base: position 68,976 of record NZ_JAKIHO010000002.1, read on the forward strand.
TTTTCAATTATTATTTTTTTTAGTTGAAAAATTAAGCTTAAAGCAAATATCTCAAGAATAATTATGAGAAATAGAATAAGCGGTTTGTATGTCCAAAATTCATATTCAAAAACTTTAATACCTGCATTTATAAAAATGATCCAAAATAAGATTCCGACAAGAAAATTTGTAAATAATACAAGCAAAAAGGATGTGATTTTTATATTAGATTTCATTATTTGTCATAATTTCGGTTTCAACGGGCTAATTTCCAACAACGTTTAGCAGCTACACGAAGTTGGCGATTTCGAAGCACAAAGCTTCATTTAACCACTGAACCGCCAATTTCTTGTTTGTGCTGTGCATAGTTCGTTGTTATTCGTTTTTTTTTGTTCGTATAAAAATCATTGCAATTGCTGTCGTCACAATTCCCATTACCAAAGCACCGATTGCACTTTGTTTAGCATAATTCATATAGTTAAAGTTTGCCTCTGCCTCTGCTGTCGATTTGAAGTAACCAATTTCAACTGAACGTTTAATTACATTCGGAAAATACTCTGGTGAAATGATGTAGGTTATTACCCATTGTGTCAATGGACTTAGTATAGCAATAATTAAAGACAACATGATTCCCGATATAAGTCCTTGTCTATAGTTCATTTGTCCATCATAGAAAACTTTCTTTTTTTCTTTTAACCCAAGAATCATAAACAAAATCGCAGGAATTGCAAAAAGGTTAGTAAGATAAAGATGATAGTCGATGTATTTGCCGTGCAGTCCACTTAACTTTTCTAATACCATCCAAAGCAATGTCATTAATGAGAATAAAATTGCCCATTTGATTTCAATTTTTATTTTTTTCATTGTTTATTTTTTTCAAGTTGCTTTGTCAAAGTTTCCTCTGCGTTTTTTTCATTTGTTAGCATCCATATTTTTACATTTGATTGCGGTCTTTTTTCTTCAACATATTTGATGAATTCCATAAATTTATTTACATCACTTGCGTTTGGTTGTAATCTTACATATTCTTTAGAAGTTTCAAGCATTCGATCTGTTTCTTCATAAGTTATTCCTTCAGTTACCAATATATTTCGATACGACTTTCCAATATAGAAGTTAACGGCAAAAAATTGTGGCGAAGTTTTTAGAATTAACGGATAAGCTTTTTCAAAATATTCAACTGCTTTTCGGAAGTTTTTGGTATTCTGGAAAATATTTACTCCGTAATACCACAACGCAGCTACATTATTTGAATCTTGGGCGATTACTTTGTCGAGTTGTTGCTGAGCTTCTTCGTATTTGCCTTGATTTAGCAAACACAAACCAATTTGCGTCTGATAAATTAAATTCTTCTCATCAGATTTTAAACCTTCTCTAAAAACTTCTTCGGCTTCTTTGGTTCTATTTTGACTTAACAAATTATTTCCTTCGTCTAGAAAGTTCCTTTGAGCATTCAAAATAAAAGGGCAAAGTAACGCTAAAAAAATCATCTTCTTCATATGCAGGGTTTTGAATAATTACCACCAACGTTCCGCCGCTTCATGAAGTGGCGAACTTCGTAACGGCATATTTTCCTTTAAAGATAAAAATTCTTGCGAAAGAGAAATGTGAATTTTGCACATTTTTCGCCATTTCTTGAAACGGCTGTTAGCAGAAGTTTTTTAACTTATCCAAGTTCCAAACTTTTTTACAATTATCCATTTTCCGTTTAACTTTTTCAAGTAAATCGCTTTTCCATGTCCACAAAGAGTTCCGCAGTGATATCCTAATTCCACGTAAGCTTTTTGATTGTCGAGCGAAAAAATTGGAATAGTCATTTCATAAAAACGATAGTTTTCGCCTTTTTTTCGTTTTGCATTTTCTTTTTCAAAAGATGTAGAATTTATATTTTTTAAAATTGATTTGTCAATTATGAATTTTGAAGATTTAGAGTTTTGTACAATTAAATTAGACGAATCTTTTGTTGAGAATAATATTTCATCGTTTATTCTGTCATTCAATAGTTCAGTTAAATAAATACGACCTGGTGCTGGAGGTAAAACTAATCCATTGGCCTGTTTTTCTGGAATATCTATTGGTAGTCTTCTTAAATCGTGACAAAGAAAGTTAGTATAGTCATCAGATTTTAAAACTTTCAAACTATCTTGGATTATAATAGTTTCTACAATTGAGTTAATATCTTTTATCTCTTTTAAACTTAATGGCTTTTCAATAAGTTCGACGCTCTTTTGAGAGTTTTCATTTTTCTTATTACAACTTAAAATAAAAAGAGAAAAGAGTAATATAATTATTGATTTGTTCATTTTAAAAGAGGTGTCTGAAAATTTCTGCTAACTAGTGGCTTTGACTGATTAATTTACTCTAAAATCTGTTTTCAACTTAATCAATGCCTTATTTGTTTCACTTTAATTTATGAAGACTTTTTTAATTCTTTCATTAAGTCTTCTAAATAATCGGTTTGTAGTTCTTGAATTTCAAGCAGTTTTTTGTTTTGATGGGCTAATAAATGATCTATTTTTTCGCTTAAAAGTTTGATTTCTAGTTCGGCTTTTAAGTTGATTTTATAATCGTGTTCGCTTCTTTGACGGTCTTTTTGTTCTTGTCGGTTTTGGCTCATCATAATGATTGGAGCTTGAATGGCAGCCAAGCAAGAAAGTATTAAATTGAGTAAGATAAAAGGGAAGGGGTCAAATGGTTTGGTGGTTAAAAACCAAATGTTAATGATCATCCAAATTAATATGAAAGAAAAAAAAGTGATGATAAAAGCCCAACTTCCGCCAAAGGCAGCTACGCCATCAGCTAGTTTTTGACCGAAAGTAAGTTCGGCTTCAATTTCGTCTTGAATGTTTTCAGAAAGAATTGAGTTGTTTTTTATGGCGTTCATTACATCTTGGTCGATAGCCGCAATTTCTCCTTTTTCTTGTTGGATTAACGAGGTCAAATACAATCGTCGGTATCGATTCAATTCTTCAATAGTTATAGCATCGTTCAAACCAAAATTCGGGAAGTCGGTTTGTATTAGGTTGAAAATCCCTTCTCGGATATCGCGTCCGAGTATTTCTTCTCCCTTTTTTATTTCTAAATTGCTAATCTTGCTGGTTTTCATAGTGTTTTGTATTTAGCTTCCCGATTTGATCAGGTTGTGGAAAAGAAATTAGTAGTTGATTTATCAAAACTAATACTGCCCATGTAAATCAATTATTGGTGCTAGGTAAATCTAAGACAAAAAAATCAAGTACTAATGAGGTAATAGCGCCATTTTCGTCAATTCCCCAATAAGCAGGATAATAGTCCTCTCCATAGTCAGATTGAAACATGGCAATGTTTAAGTTGGTTTATGGCAAGGAATAGTTTATCCAATTTCCTACTGCATTAGGATTGTCTTCATTTACGTCATTTTTATTAAGATCAGTCTCAAAATTAGTGAAATTAGTTTCAACAAGATTATTTTTCTTGTTTTCAAACTGTTTTTGATTTTTCAGACAAGTTTACTACCGAAGTTGCTGTGGGTTGTAGCCCTGACAGCAGCGAAAAGCCTATGCCGGTTGCCAACTACTTTTTATGGTGTCTGGCAGAGCGACCGAAGGAAGCTCCTGAAAGCACCTATAAAAAGAGTTGGCAACCCAATAGCTTGCGGCGTATGGCAGGAATAGGTCCTGAAAAAAAATAGCATAAAAAAAACTCCACTACTTGCGCGGTGGAGTTTGATATATTTTGAAATAAATGGAATTAGTTCACTAAAACCCATTGTCCTGAAGCGATTAGGCTTTCGGCTTTTTTGTATTTCATTTCTTGAATTTGTCCGTTAGCCACGTTTTGAATGGTCACGTTATCATTGCGATTGATTTTTGGTTGATCGCGTGTGATGGTCTCTGTTACCTGACGGGTTTGTGTTTGCATTGCCTCTTGATTAGCGGCTTCGCTGCTTACAATTTCGTCTTTTGAAACGGTGTAATCTTCAACAGGCGTTACATCAATAGCTTCTTGAATACGCTGGTTTTCTTGTGCTGGCAAATCACCTTTGAACAAGAACGAGATTACCTCTTTGTTTACATTGTCAATCATGGCTCTAAACAAATTGAAAGCCTCTAACTTGTAAATTAGCAACGGATCTTTTTGTTCATGCACGGCCAATTGTACAGATTGTTTCAATTCGTCCATTTTGCGTAAGTGCTTTTTCCAAGCTTCATCAACAATGGCTAGTGTGATGTTTTTCTCGAAATCAGCTATCAATTGCGAACCTTGAGTTTCGTATGCTTTTTTCAAGTCGGTTACCACATTTAGTGATTTGATACCGTCAGTAAATGGCACTACAATACGCTCGAATTGGTTGTTTTGATCTTCGTAAACGCTCTTGATAATTGGGAAAGCTTCACGTGCGCTACGAGCTGTTTTCTCAGTATAGTACTCTAAAGTTACTTTATATAGTTTATTAGTAATGTCTGTTTCGTTGCTTTTTGCAAAGTCACTTTCGCTAATTGGCGACGTGATAGAGAAGTAACGAATTAATTCAAACTCAAAGTTTTTGAAATCGTTTGTTCCTTTGTTTTGGCTTACAATAACTTCGCAGGTATCGTACAACATGTTGGCAATGTCAAGTTTTAAACGCTCACCAAATAAGGCGTGGCGACGACGCTTGTAAACTACCTCGCGCTGTGCGTTCATAACATCATCGTACTCTAACAAACGTTTACGTACTCCAAAGTTGTTTTCTTCTACTTTTTTCTGAGCACGCTCAATTGATTTGGTCATCATAGAGTGCTGAATTACTTCACCTTCTTGTAATCCCATGCGGTCCATTACTTTGGCTACTCTTTCAGAACCAAATAAACGCATTAAGTTGTCTTCAAGTGAAACGTAAAATTGAGAACTTCCAGGATCACCTTGACGTCCAGCACGACCACGTAATTGACGGTCAACACGACGAGAATCATGACGCTCTGTACCTACAATAGCCAAACCTCCTGCAGCTTTAACTTCTGGAGATAATTTGATATCGGTACCACGACCGGCCATATTGGTTGCAATTGTTACTACTCCTGGTTTACCTGCCTCTTCTACAATTTGCGCTTCTTGCTTGTGCATTTTAGCATTCAATACATTGTGAGTAATGCCACGCATTTTAAGCATTCGGCTTAACAATTCAGAAATTTCAACAGATGTTGTTCCAATAAGAACTGGTCTTCCAGCTTTCGATAATTCGGTTACATCTTCAATAACAGCATTGAATTTTTCACGTGTAGTTTTGTAGATAAAGTCTTCTTTGTCTTTACGTGCAATTCCTCTGTTGGTAGGAATTTCAACTACGTCTAATTTATAGATTTGCCATAACTCACCTGCTTCAGTAACGGCTGTTCCGGTCATTCCACCCAGTTTGTTGTACATTCTGAAGTAGTTTTGCAAAGTAACTGTTGCAAAGGTTTGAGTAGCAGCCTCGATTTTTACATTTTCTTTGGCTTCGATAGCTTGGTGCAATCCGTCAGAGTAACGACGACCGTCCATGATACGACCTGTTTGCTCGTCTACAATCATGATTTTGTTGTCCATGATTACATACTCTACATCTTTTTCGAATAAAGTGTAGGCTTTCAACAGTTGCGTAAGCGTGTGAATACGCTCGCTTTTTACACCAAAATCTTGGAATAATTTTTCTTTTTCTTCTGCTTCTTGATCTTTATCTAATTTTCTACTTTCGATAGCTGCAATTTCAGTTCCAATGTCTGGAAGTACGAAAAAGTCAGAGTCCGTATCACCAGAAAGGTATTTGATACCGTTATCAGATAACTCTACTTGATTGTTTTTTTCTTCGATTACAAAATACAATGCTTCATCAATTTTATGCATTTCTCTTTTGTTGTCTTGCATGTATTGATTTTCAGTTTTTTGAAGCAATTGTTTGATTCCTTCTTCACTCAAAAACTTAATTAAAGCCTTGTTTTTAGGTAATGCTCTGTAAGCTCTCAAAAGTTGGAATCCACCATCTTTGGTATTTCCTTCTTTGATAAGTTTTTTTGCTTCTGCCAAGAAACCGTTAGCCAATTGTCTTTGTAAACTCACCAAATTTTCGATTTTTGGTTTCATTTCAACAAATTCGTGGCGGTCACCTTGTGGTACAGGACCTGAGATAATTAATGGCGTTCTTGCATCATCAATCAAAACCGAATCCACCTCATCGACAATAGCGTAGTTGTGTTTTCTTTGTACCAAATCTTCTGGCGAGTGCGCCATGTTATCTCTTAGGTAATCAAAACCAAATTCGTTGTTAGTACCATAAGTAATATCGGCATCGTAGGCTTTTTTACGACCTTCAGAGCTTGGTTGGTAATTGTCAATACATTCAACTGACATACCGTGGAATTCGAATAAAGGTGCTTTCCAAGTGCTATCACGTTTAGCCAAGTAATCATTCACGGTTACTAAGTGTACGCCATTGCCAGTAAGCGCATTCAAGTAAAGAGGTAAAGTTGCTACTAACGTTTTACCTTCACCCGTTTGCATTTCGGCTACTTTTCCTTGGTGTAAAACCATACCACCAATTAATTGTACATCATAGTGAATCATGTCCCAAGTAATCTCTTTACCAGCTGCGCTCCAAGAGTTGGCCCAAATGGCTTTGTCGCCTTCAAGCGTGATGTAGGTTTTGGTAGCAGAAAGTTCACGATCTTTAGCTGTAGCGGTTACTTCGATATGTGTGTTTTCTTTGAAACGGCTTGCTGTTTCTTTTACCACTGCAAAAGCTTCTGGTAAAATATCCATCAACACTTTTTCAGAGATTTCGTAGGCCTCTTTTTCTAAAGCGTCAATACTTACATAAATATCTTCTCTTTTATCGATGTCTTCGATGAGTTCAACATCGGCTTTTAAAGCAGCGATTTTACTGTCTTTTTCGGCGCGTGCTTGTTTGATTTTTTCTTTGAACTCAGCCGTTTTTGCTCTCAATTCATCATGAGACAATGCTTTAAGGGCAGTTTCGAAGGTTTTTATTTTGGAAAGATACGGTTGTAAGCCTTTGACATCATTTTGAGACTTGTCGCCTACAAAGATCTTGATAATACTGTTGATGAAACTCATGATATGTTTTTATTTCTAAATTGTGTTATTCTATACATTTAAACCAAAAAAAAGCCTCTTTTGAGACTTTTTATTGGTTTACCTTTTAATATTCATCCTCATTCCAAAGATAGTCTTCGTCTGTAGGATAATCTGGCCATATTTCTTCCATTGATTCATATATCTCGCCTTCATCTTCAATAGATTGAAGGTTTTCTACAACCTCTAAAGGAGCTCCTGCTCTAATGGCGTAGTCGATTAATTCGTCTTTGTTCGCAGGCCACGGGGCATCACTTAAATACGATGCTAATTCTAATGTCCAATACATCTGTTGTCGATTTAGTTTTGTGCAAAAATAAATTTTTTACTGAAAAATACAAGTAAAAAACGATTTATTTTTGGTTAAAGTTAAGAACGTTTATTTTTAGTCTTCAGTGACCGGTTTTCAGCGATCAGTATGAAACTGCAAACTGAGACTGTAGTACACTGCTCACTGACTTCTACTTTCTAGGAATCCATTTTACTTCATCCGCTTGTAGGTCATGAGACAACTTTCGTGCCAGCACAAAAAGGTAGTCAGAAAGTCGGTTTAAATACGTGATAGCAATTTCAGGAACGTGTTCATTGTGACTTAAATGCACTGCTAAGCGCTCAGCTCTGCGGCAAACGCAGCGAGCGATATGACAATATGACACGGTAGTATGTCCGCCTGGTAAAACAAAGTGGGTCATTGGCGGAAGTGATTCTTCCATTTGATCGATTTCGTTTTCGAGCAATTCGATATCGGTAGGTACAATTCCTAAATTTTGTAAACGCAATTCGCCATTTTTTTTAACCTCTTTTTCGGGTGGAGTAGCCAAAATTGCTCCTACCGTAAAAAGGCGATCTTGCACCTCAATTAAAATAGCTTTGTAGCTGGTATTTATTTCTTGGTCTCTGATGAGTCCGATGTATGAGTTTAATTCGTCTACCGTTCCGTAGCTTTCAATACGTGCGTGATCTTTAGGAACTCTGGTACCTCCAAATAATGAAGTAGTTCCTTTGTCGCCCGTTTTAGTATATACTTTCATGTAAAATGCTATTGATATGTTGAAAAGACAAATTTAGGCTATTAATTTTACTAATGCAGCAACAAACTGACTCAATGCTGTGGCACTTAAGTTAAAATACAAATCGGGTTCAATGCATTCTACTTCCATCAACTGCAATTGGTCGTTAATGATGATGCCGTCAACGCGGGCGTAAAGCAATGGGTCTGGAAAATTTGCGATGATTTTTTGAGCGCTTTCAATTAAATTTTCTGACGGGTGTACCAAAGTGTATTTGCCACCAAATAGCGTTTGCACTCTAAAATCGCCGTCAACAGGTTTTTTGTTTACGGCATGTGAGAATTGTTTGTTGAAAAAAATAAATGATGTTTCGCCAATGGTTTGAATCTCTGGGCGAAACTCTTGCAACAGCAGCTCTTTTTGGGTTGCAATATTGCTGTATTCTTCGCTGATGTTATTGACATCTGCTGCATCAAATACCGTTGTTAAATACGATCCTGCTGAAAAAGCGGGTTTTATTACGGCTTGTTTCCACGATGCTGGCAGCAGTGCTGACAAATCTATATTAGCAGTGCGATCGATGAATACAGTGGGTAAAATAGTTACTCCTTGTTGCTCCAGATCACGCAGGTAAAACTTATGAATGTTTTGTTTGACCAACTCAATTGAATTTAGGGTTTTAATACCTAATTGTTCGATGTGGTCAAGCCAAGCTCTGAATTCAGATTCTTTTTCGAAATAATCCCAAGTATTGCGGAAGATCAGATAATCAAATGTAGTCCAATCGATCGTTTTATCGCTCCAAATCGTAGGAATTGCTGTAATGCCATGTTGTGCCAAAGCAGGAATTAACGGTTGGTCTTCGGGATTTAAATGGGTTAGTTTTTCGCAAGTTAGTAGTGCGATTTTCATTTTTTAGGATTTTGAATGGTAATGCTAGATTTGTTTAGCAGCAGGATTTTCTAGCCCGGATAGCAGTGGAAATTCTTTTGTAGAACCTTACAGCCCTCAAAAGGCTGTGAGGTTTTAAAAAAGATTGTAGCGCATAGCCGGATTAGCTCCTGAAAAAATTATTTTGAGGTGTCGCTTTCAATTACACCATCCCTAAGTCTGATGACGCGGTTGGCGTAGGCGGCAATTTCTTCTTCGTGTGTTACTAAAATTACGGTGTTGCCTTGGGCGTGAATGTCGCCAAATAGCTTCATAATTTCGACAGATGTTTTACTATCTAAGTTTCCGGTTGGCTCATCGGCAAGGATGATCGAGGGTTTGTTGACCAATGCTCTGGCAATGGCTACACGCTGACGTTGCCCTCCAGAAAGCTGATTGGGTTGGTGATCCATTCTGTTCGATAAATTCACTTGCTCCAACACTTCAGTTGCTCTTTTGTTGCGTTCTGATTTTGAGTAGCCAGCATAAATCATGGGTAAAGCTACATTGTCAAGCGCGGTTGTTCTTGGCAACAAGTTAAATGTTTGGAAAACGAATCCGATTTCTTTATTTCGAATTTCGGCTAATTCGTCATCACGCATTTTACTAACGTCTTTGCCATTTAAGACGTAGCTTCCTGATGTGGGTGTGTCAAGACAGCCCAGTAAGTTCATCAAGGTTGATTTTCCTGATCCAGATGGTCCCATTAGGGCTACATATTCTCCTTTGTTAATTTCTAAATCGATTCCTTTAAGTACGTAAACAATTTCATTGCCTAGTACAAAGTTTCTTTTAATATCACTTATTTTGATTAACGGGTTTGCCATTGTAGTTGATGATTTAAACCTCAGTCGGAACTTCGGCGGTATTTAAGTTTGCTTTTTTTTAAGTACAAAAACTTTTGATTATTGGGTTAGTAGCTCATTTTGTGATTTGTTACAAATTTATGGCGACGTTTTTGGTTAATGTTTGTCATGATGTAATTTTGGTTGATCGTTGCTCCTGATTTTACAGAATTTAATTTACAATTTATACTTTTTTAATGGTATTGAGTACGATTTTGTAGAATTTTGGGTATATTTTTCATAATTATTTGATTTATATTGAATTGGTAGCAATGTGTTATACTTTTGAACCACAATAAAAACATAAAATCACACGATATGAAAAGTTTAAAATTAAGTTTAGGATTAGCAGTAATTGCATTGAGCGTTACAGCTTGTAAAAATGAAAAGCAAGCGGCTGCAGAAAAAAAAGTAGAAAGCTATGTCATGTATGTTGATTCGCTTGAAAATGTAGCAGGCAGCGAGGTAGAAAAAAACTGGGAAGCTATTGAAACAGCCTACGAAACTAGAAGCGCTAGCATTGAAGAATCTATGGAAGATTTAGGTGAAAATGGAGAGGCTAAAGCGCGAATTGAAGCAAGTAGAGCAAAATACGAAACTATAAAAACAAAAATTGCTGCTCAAAAAGCTGCAGCTCTAGTTGCCATGTCTGCAAGTCCGCAACAAAAAATTAGAAATACACTTTTTGGTGAAGGAAGAGTAGGAGAGGATATGAACTTTAGTTGGGTAAATAAAACAAACATCCTAGCTGTTTACCAACAATTTGTTGACGCAGTTCAAAAAAATAAAGATGGATATTCTCGTGAAGATTGGGACGAAATTAAACTAATGTACGAGGCATTAGACAGTCGTAAAAACACTGTTGAAAACGAAGGATTGTCAAGTGATGATAACCGTAAAATAGCAGGTTTAAAATTGAAGTTTGCACCTATGTATACCTTGAACAGAATGGGAGCCAAATCTGGTGAAATGCAAAAAGCAAAACAATAAACAACAAAAACGTTTTGGTTACTAATGCAAGGTGAAGATGGCAGTCCGCAAGGGCTGTCATTTTTTTTATACCCGAATTATAAAATGTTCTTTTGGTTGCTCTCTTCTAAAAAAAACAAATCCCCATTGATAAGTATCGATAGTTACAGATACTCTTGGATGTTGTTGGATTAGCTCCCAAGCTTGCTCCATCCCTTTAGACCAATGGATGTCATCAAAAATCCAAACACTGTCATTGTGTGCTGTAGGTAATAAAAGTTCAAAATATTCTAAGGTCGCTTTTTTAGAATGATTGCCATCAAAATAAATTAAATCGAAGTTTTGTGGTTGTGATTGTTTAAAATAACTGCTGAATTCTGTTGTAACAACTTCAATGTTCTTGAAGTTAAATTCTTGTAATTGTGAACGAGCATAATTAGCTGTTTCTGGACAACCTTCGAGTGAAATTATTTTTGTGATTTCATTGTTTTTATTAGCACCAATATGCATTGCTGAGGTAGCAATTCCGAGAGAAGTTCCCAGTTCTAAAATTGTTTTTGGATTGAAATACTCTACTATTCGAACTTGTAATTTACCTCTTTTTTGACTGATTCCTGCTGTTTTGGCAATCTTGCTAATTACTCGATTGTTGGAAGTAAATACGCGAGATCCAGCACCAAAATCGGTGATGTGTAAAGTGTTTTTATTGTTCAATTGTTGCTGGCGGTACTTTTTAAAAACATCATAGGCAGCACGATTTTTAGTATCGTAAAAACATTTGGTAAGCAAATTAAAAACAAATGGCGAGTGCACGGCATGTTCGTTCTTAGAGTGCCATAAAAAGTGCAAGTAAGCTTGTATTTGAAAAAGCATAATAGTTGTAAACAAAATTGAAATAAAATCAATGCGAAGATACATTGCGAATTTTAGTTGACTCGCATTTTGAATTAATTTTTGACAATTTTAGTCGATTTCGTTTCTGGCTTTTAATTCTTCAAAAATGATTTGATCAACAGCAGAAATATGTTCTCGATCAGAATACTGCAACCATTTAACCTCTTCAATCTCAGAGCTTGCTTGCAGATTTCCTGAGTAATCCGCCTTGTAGCAGATCATTTGTACCAATATGTTTGAAGCATGACCATGTGCTTGTGCTTTAAAAGTGCCAAAATAATTAATGCTTTGTTGGTTGATTACCACATTTAACTCTTCTTTGATTTCCCGAACCAAGGTTTGCTGATCCGTTTCGTTTCCTTCTCGTTTTCCTCCCGGCAGATAATATTTGTCTTTACCAAAGCTTTTGGTTGAAAGGATGCGACGATTTTCAATGAATATCCATGCTATTTTGTCAATAATGGTCATTTGCTTTACTTTTTTTATTCAGTTGTACTAGTTATCTAATTTCAAAAAAACCACAACAAAATCAAAATTTCGTTGTGGGTTTTTAAATTTATAACTTTCGCTTTTTATATGCTATTTGTATTTACTGCCAACTGCGACTAGATTCTAACTCTCAATTTTAGCACTCAATTCAAACCAGCGCTCTTCTTTAAGTTCAATCTTGGTAATTATAGTTTCTAATTCTTTGGCTTTCTTTTCAATATCAGCATCAGCTACTTTTCCGTCTGCAAAAAGTTGTTCAATTTTGGCTTTTTCTACCTCTAAATCTTTGATTTCGCGCTCTATTTTCTGAAATTCTTTTTGTTCGTTAAAAGTCAAATTTCCGGCAGGATTGTTTTGTTTCCAGTCTTTCTTTTCGGCTTTGTTTTCCTCTTTTTGAGCCACATCGGCACTGTCTTCGTAGGCTCTGAAATCTGAGTAGTTACCCGGAAAATCTTCTACCACACCGTCACCTCTAAAAATGAACAAGTGATCTACAATTTTATCCATGAAATACCTATCGTGCGAAACTACCAAAAGACAACCCGGATAATCAAGTAAGAAACTTTCTAAAACGTTTAGTGTTACAATATCCAAGTCATTCGTCGGCTCATCAAGAATCAAGAAGTTTGGATTTTGAATCAAAACAGTACACAAATACAAGCGTTTCAATTCGCCACCACTCAATCGGTCTACAAAGTCATATTGCTTTTTCGAATCAAATAAAAAGCGTTCCAATAATTGTGATGCCGAAATTAACTTTCCTTTCATCAACGGAATAAATTCGCCGTATTCCTTGATCACATCAATAACACGCTGACCCGGTTTCGGATTGATTCCACTTTGTGTGTAATACCCAACTTTAATGGTTTCACCAACTACTACTTTTCCAGAATCTAGTTGCAAAGTTCCTGTCAAAAGATTTAAGAAAGTCGATTTACCAGTTCCGTTTTTACCAATAATTCCAATGCGTTCGCCACGCTGAAAATCAAAACTAAAATTATCCATGATGACATGGTCCTTGAATTTTTTTGAAATTTTGTGAAGCTCAATAATTTTGCTCCCCATGCGTTCCATGTTGATTTCAAGCTCCACTTTGTTCTCACGGCGTCTGCTTTGTGCTTTTTCCTTGATCACATAAAAATCATCTTGTCTAGATTTTGATTTGGTGGTTCGCGCTTTGGGCTGACGGCGCATCCACTCTAATTCCTTTACAAAAAGATTTTGCGCTTTATCGACACTCGAGTTTTCAGAGGCAATACGTTCTTCTTTTTTCTCTAAATAATAGGAGTAATTCCCTTTGTATTGGTATAATTTTCCGTTGTCTAATTCAATAATTTCATTACATACGCGCTCTAAGAAAAAACGGTCGTGTGTAACCATAAACAGCGTAATATTTTCTTTTGCAAAATAGCTTTCTAACCATTCAATCATTTCTAAATCTAAGTGATTCGTAGGTTCATCCAGAATTAGCAAATCAGGACGGTTGATCAAAATGATGGCTAGTGATAAACGCTTTTTTTGTCCACCCGAAAGGTTTTTTACTTTCAATTTGAAATTTTCTAACTTCAATTTGAATAAAATCTGCTTGTATTGAGTTTCAAAATCCCAAGCATTGTGCTGGTCCATGCCGTCAAAAGCTTTTTGGTAAGCCTCTTCGTCTTCTGGATTTTCTAGTGCTTTTTCGTAGGCTTCAATTACTTTTAAGGTTTCGTTATCCGATGCAAAAATGCTCTCTTCAATGGTCAATTCATCTTGTAGATTGTTGTTTTGCGACAAAAAAGCCATTTTGATTCCTTTACGAAGCACCACTTGACCCGTATCTGATTCTTCCAAACCATTTAGAATACTCATAATTGTGGTTTTTCCCGAACCGTTTTTGGCTATAAAAGCAATTTTTTGATCTTTATTGATCCCGAACGAAATGTCTTTAAACAAGGTGCGTTCTCCAAAGGATTTTGATATGTTTTCTACTGAAAGGTAATTCACGAGTCTCTATTTTTGGCAAAAGTACATTATTTCAACGAAGTAGTCGCCATTAACGAGCTGTGCTTGTAAATAGATACTTAAAATTATTTTTTAATGGTTAGACCAAGTTGTACTTTGATGAAATAGAAGTAGTAGCTTATTTTTAGATATGAAGAAAAGAATGTAGTTTTGAACCAACCTATAAATAGGAGGAACAAAGTTTCTTAATCAATCAAAATAATCACCTTTGCAGTTATCAGTTGTTATTCTCAATTACAATGTGCGCCATTTTTTGGAGCAGTGCGTGCTTAGCGCACAAAGTGCTTTGCTGGATCTTGATGCTGAAATTATTGTAGTTGATAATAATTCGTCAGATGATAGTGTGGCGATGATAAAAGAACGTTTCCCTACTGTGAAACTCATTCAAAATGCTGAAAATTCGGGTTTTCCAAAGGGTAATAATGTTGGTGTAGCAGTTGCTCAAGGCGACTATGTCTGTATTTTGAATCCAGATACGGTTGTGTCCGAAGATACTTTTGTAAAAGTTTTAGCTTTCGCCGAAAAGCAAAGTAATTGCGGAATTGTAGGCGTTAAATTAATTGATGGTGCTGGTAATTTTTTACCAGAAAGCAAGCGCGGTGTGCCAACGCCATGGGTTGCGTTCACTAAAATTGTGGGATTGTATCGCATTTTTCCACACTACAAATGGTCAAAACAGCTTTTTGGCAAATATTATGCACAGCATTTAAATGAAAATGAGTCAGGTCCAGTATCTATTCTGGTTGGAGCATTCATGGTTTTAAAAAGGGATTTGTACACAGAATTAAAAGGTTTTGATGAAAACTGTTTTATGTATTCGGATGATATTGACTTATCGTATCGAGCGCTCTTGGCTGGAAAAAGTAATTTTTATTTCCACGAAACTACAATCATTCATTATAAGGGAGAAAGCACGATAAAAGATGCATCTTATATGAAGCGCTTTCAAGAGGCGATGACTTTTTTTTATCAGAAGCATTTTAAAGTATCGTTCTTGTTTCGTTTTTTAATGCAAGTAGGGATTTCCTTTTTCTCATTTATAAAAATGCTACAAGGTTCTTCTGCGGACAAATGGCAACAGATGCAGACTCCTGATGGGTATATTTTGTTTTCAAAAAATAAAATGTTAGCCAATAAACTGGCTAGTATTTTACAAAATAATGTCGTTTTTCATGATATTACCCCAGAAAAAATGGTATTTTCGTTTACTGAAAAAGGCGAAAAACAGGTAGAAATTATTCTTGATTCGGAACATATGTCCTTCAAAGAGTGCATATCGTTTCTCGAATCTGCAAGAAATAAGGGATTTACATTTAAAATTCTACCTAAAAGAGCTAATTTCTTAATAGGAAGCAACAATAGTAATAGCAGAGGTGAGATTATAGAAATAGTATAAAAAATTACATTAAGTGTAAATTATATTTGTAAATTTTAGTAATTTCGCAAACTGAAAATCAATATCACCTTTTAGGTTAACAATATGGCAAGATTTGAATTAAAACTTCCGAAAATGGGAGAAAGCGTTGCTGAGGCAACCATTACAAACTGGTTAAAAGAAGTTGGCGACAAAATCGAAGCAGACGAGGCAGTACTTGAAATTGCTACTGATAAAGTAGATAGTGAAGTGCCAAGTGAGGTTTCGGGTGTTTTGGTAGAAAAACTTTTTGGTAAAGATGATTTAGTGCAAGTGGGACAAACTATTGCTATCATTGAAACTGATGGTGATGCTGCAAGTACTCCAGCACCAGAAGTGGCAGTTATTGAAAAAACAATTGCTGCGGTACAAGAGAGTGTGAGTGCTCCTGCGCCTGTTGCGGTAGATTTTTCAACATCAGAACAATTTTTGTCTCCGTTGGTAAAAAATATAGCTAAAGAAGAGGGCGTTTCTGTCGCTGAATTGGCAACTATTCAAGGAACAGGTAAAGAAGGTCGAGTGACCAAAAACGATATATTAGCTTATGTAAAAAACAGGACAGCGGCTCCAGTAGCGCAACCTGTTGCGGCATCAGCTCCAACGCCGGTTGCGGCACCTGTTGCAGTAGCGCAAAAAGCAGCTCCAGTATCAGTAAACGGAGGTGATGAAATCGTTGAGATGGATCGCATGCGTAAATTGATTTCTGGTTACATGGTGGCTTCTGTGCAAACATCGGCGCACGTGCAATCCTTTATAGAGGTAGATGTGACTAACATCGTAAAATGGAGAAATAAAGTAAAAGATGCTTTTGAAAAACGCGAAGGTGAAAAACTTACTTTTACTCCTATTATGATGGAGGCCGTTGCAAAAGCATTGAAAGATTTTCCTGGAATGAATATTTCGGTTGATGGCGATTACATAATCAAAAAGAAAAACATCAATTTAGGAATGGCTGCAGCGTTGCCAAACGGGAATTTAATTGTTCCTGTAATCAAAAATGCAGACCAATTAAACCTAGTTGGAATGGCTAAAGCAGTAAACGATCTTGGTAATCGTGCTAAAGCTGGAAAATTGAAACCAGATGATACGCAAGGCGGAACATACACAGTAACCAACGTAGGAACTTTTGGTAGTGTTTTTGGTACTCCTATTATTAATCAACCACAAGTTGGAATTCTAGCTTTGGGCGCTATTCGCAAAGTGCCTGCTGTTATCGAAACGCCTGAAGGAGACTTTATTGGTATTCGTCAAAAAATGTTCTTGTCTCATTCTTACGATCATCGTGTGGTAGATGGAGCACTTGGAGGTAGTTTTGTAAAACGAGTTGCTGAATATTTAGAAGCTTTTGATGTGAACAGAGATTTTTAATTCACAAATTGAAATAAAATAAAAACCCGATGGCTACCAAGCTATCGGGTTTTTTGTTTGTAGCTTTTCAACATAAGTTTGATTGGTAACTATCTTTAATTTCCATAACAAATTTCTATCTTTGCCTTCTTACACATATAAAATGGAACTTAAACTCAATAAACCAATTTGCTTTTTCGACCTAGAAACCACAGGAATTGATATCGGAAAGGACAGAATTGTAGAAATCTCAATATTTAAAGTTTTTCCTAACGGAAACAAAGAAAGCAAAACGTGGTTGGTAAATCCAACCATTCCAATTCCGCCGCAAACTACGGCTGTGCATGGTATTACGGATGAAAAAGTGGCGAATGAGCCTACTTTTAAAGATTTGGCTGCGCAAGTTTACGCTATGATCAAGGATAGTGATTTGGCGGGCTTTAATTCAGATCGTTTTGATATTCCGTTATTGGCCGAAGAAATGTTGCGTGCTGGAGTCGATTTTGACATGAAAAATAGAGTTTCGGTAGATGTTCAAACTGTTTTTCATAAAATGGAAGAACGTACTTTGAGTGCTGCTTTGAAATTTTATTGTGGTAAAACACTCGAAAATGCCCATTCAGCCGAAGCAGATACCATGGCTACTTACGAAATTTTGAAAGCGCAATTGGATCGTTATCCTGAATTAGAAAACGACATAAAGACCTTATCGGAATTTACTACTCGTAAAAAGATCGCTGATTTTGCAGGTATGATTGCTTTTGATAAAGATGATGAAGAGATTTTTACCTTCGGGAAACACAAAGGAGTAAAAGTAGAGAAAGTACTTGAAAGTGAACCAGGTTATTTTAGTTGGATTCAAAATGCCGACTTTCCGTTATATACCAAGAAAGTTTTGACGGCGATTAAACTTCGAAAACTGAATAATAAATTAAGCTAATTTTTGAATCTTTCAACCATTAATTTTTTTAAGTAAGAAATGAAAATAATCTGTATCGGTAGAAATTATACCAATCACATCGAAGAATTACATAACGAACGTCCAACGGAGCCTGTTGTTTTTATGAAACCAGATTCGGCTGTTTTATTAAAGCAGCATCCTTTTGTGCTTCCAGAATTTTCTAATGATGTGCATCACGAAATTGAACTTATTGTAAAAATTAGTAAAGTAGGTAAGTACATCGAGCCAAAATTTGCTCATAAATATTACGACGAAATTAGTGTAGGAATCGATTTTACCGCACGTGATTTGCAGGATAAACTAAAAGCAAAGGGTTTGCCATGGGAGAAAGCCAAAGCATTTGATGGGTCGGCAGTTATTGGAGAATTTTTACCTAAAAGTGAATTTACTTCCTTAGAAAATCTTACATTTGAATTAACCAAGAATTCACAAACGGTGCAAAAGGGAAATTCTAATTTGATGCTGTGGAAAATTGACGAACTTATTGCATACGTTTCGCAATTCTTTACATTAAAAATTGGTGATATTATTTTTACAGGAACTCCAGAAGGTGTTGCTGCGGTGCAACCGGATGATGTTTTGGAAGGATTTTTAGAGGGAAAACAACTATTAAGAATACAAGTAAAATAATGGCTATACATTACAACCTTTCGAAAGTGTACGCACTTTCAGATAACGATCCAGAGTTTGTTAATGAGATTTTAACGCTCTTTGTAACTGAAGTTCCTATGGATATGGTTCAGATTAAAGAAGGAATCACTAAGAAGGATCACAAACATGCTTATGCTTATGCGCACAAAATCAAACCTACTCTTGATTTGTTGGGCATGAATGTAGCATTTGAAGAAATTCTGCAAATTGAAGCTTGGACCAAGACCGAAGGCAAGAAGAAAGATATTAAAGAAACTTTCAAAAGTGTAAAGAGTCAAGTGAATGAGGCTATAAAAGAAATTAAAAAAGATTTCGAATTGTAGTTTTTGAAATTTGAATGCTATATTTTTTTAAAGAAGCTACTCTATTGAAGTTAGTTTTTTACAAATATAGTAGTGAAAATATAAGATAAGGTGTTTTTAAAGATAGAAGCGCTTTTAATGTTTTGTCAATGTAACATTTGCTATTTTTTAAAGTAAAAGAATAGTAAATGGTACACTGGCATTTTTTTTAGGAATAGAATAAAATACATGTGATAAATGAAAGCAGCTATAGTTACTATTGGAGACGAAATTTTAATTGGTCAAATTGTTGATACCAACTCGGGATTTATTGCAAAGGCATTAGATAGAATTGGTGTCCAAGTACAAGAAATGCTTTCGATTAGTGATGATCAAAATCATATTTTAGACACGTTTGCGGCTTTACAAAATAAAGTAGATTTTGTAATTGTAACCGGAGGATTAGGTCCTACGAAAGATGATGTTACTAAAAAAACATTTTGTTCTTATTTTGATGACCACCTAGTTGTTGACAAGGCTGTAGAAGCGCATGTAATTGCATTGATTGAGCGCGTAATGAATAGGCCTGCCTCGCAAGTTAATAAAGATCAAGCATTGGTTCCTTCAACTTGTACGGTTTTGCATAATCAAGTAGGAACTGCGCCGGGAATGTGGATGCAAAAAGAGAGTACGGTTTTTATCTCGCTTCCGGGTGTTCCGTATGAAATGAAGTATTTGGTAGAACAAGAAATTGTACCCAAAATAGTTAGTGAGTACGAACGTCCGTATATTATTCATCAAACTGTGCTTACTTATGGGCAGGGTGAAAGTTTAGTAGCGGAACGCATTGAAGCTTGGGAAGATAATTTACCAGAATTTATAAAGTTGGCCTACTTACCAGCTCCAGGTCGAGTACGACTCCGTTTAACTGCAAGAGGCACGGATAAAGAAGTGTTGCAAAATGCTTTAGCCGAAAATGTAAAAACTTTACAAGGTTTAATAGGTGATATCATTGTTGGTTTCGATGAAGAGGACACTATTGAGGTTGTGGTTGGACGATTGCTAGCGCAACAAAAATACAGTATGGGAACCGCCGAGAGTTGCACTGGAGGTAAAATTGCGCAGCTTGTTTCGAGCGTAGCAGGTTCCTCCGCGTATTTTAAAGGAGGAGTGGTTACTTATGCTACGGCCCTAAAAGTGGATCTTTTGGGAGTTCCTGAGGCATTGATAAAAGAATATTCCGTTGTTAGTAAAGAAGTAGCCGAAGCCATGGCGCAGCAAGCAAAAGCCAAATTAAATGTAGATTTTGCAATTGCTACAACTGGCAATGCAGGACCTTCAAAAGGAGACGCAGAGGCTGAAATAGGAACTGTTTTTATTGCAATTGCGGCACCATGCGAAATTATTGTAGAAGAGTTCAATTTTGGCCAACCCCGTGAAAAAGTGATAGATAGAGCGGTAATAAAAAGTTTAGAATTGCTTCAGAAAGAAATTTTAAAAAATGTGCGTTAAGAATGTTGCTTTATAGGTTTATTTTTCTTTTCTTTGCACCCTGATTTTGAATAACGATAAAAGATAAGTATAATGTCAAGAGTTTGTGACCTTACAGGTAAAAGAGCGATGGTAGGAAATAACGTTTCTCACGCTATGAACAAAACTAAGAGAAAATTTTCTGTGAACTTAGTTAAAAAGCGTTTTTATCTTCCAGAAGAAGATAGATGGATTACTCTAAGAGTAGCTGCATCTACGATAAAAACAATTAATAAAAATGGAATCGCTGCTGTTTTGAAAAAAGCACAGTCAGAAGGATTTATTAAATAATCTGTTCCAAAATAAAAAAATAGCAAGATGGCAAAGAAAGGTAATAGAATCCAGGTAATTTTAGAATGTACTGAGCACAAGACTACTGGTGTTGCAGGAACTTCAAGATACATCACTACTAAGAACAAGAAAAATACTCCAGATAGATTAGAGATTAAGAAATTTAATCCAATCTTGAAACGTGTAACTGTTCACAAAGAAATTAAATAATAACACGAGATTTTAATAATAATCTCAAGAACTGCCTTTTAAATGTAAAGCATTATACTTGAGACACTTATTCTAATTTTTAAAACATTTGAATCATGGCAAAGAAAACCGTAGCATCGTTACAAACATCTTCTAAGAGATTATCAAAAGCCATCAAAATGGTGAAATCTCCAAAAACAGGTGCATATACATTCGTAGAATCTATTATGGCTCCTGAAGCTGTTGATGAATTCTTGAAAAAGAAATAATTAACAAATACATTATATAGAAAAGCTACTTTCACTCGGAAGTAGCTTTTTTATTTTCTATATTTACGGTGCCGAAAATGAATGGGCGAAGAACTTCTAATGTGCTCATTCTTAATATTATTTATATTATGAGTTTTTTTAAAAAAATATTTTCATCTGATAAAAAAGACCCAAATTTTAGCGAACAAGCTAAAGAGGTATTGGATAAAGGACTTGAAAAATCGAAAACTAACTTTTTCTCTAAACTTACCAAAGCTGTTGCCGGAAAATCAAAAGTTGATGATGAGGTTTTAGATAACCTAGAAGAAGTTTTGGTTGCCTCTGATGTAGGTGTAAATACTACCTTGAAAATTATATCTCGAATTGAAAAGAGAGTTGCAGCCGATAAATATTTGGGTACTGCGGAGCTGAATCATATTTTACGTGACGAAATTGCTGGATTACTATCTGAAACAAATACAGAGGATGCAACCGGTTTTGTAAAGCCGTCTAATGCTACGCCGTATGTAATTATGGTGGTGGGCGTTAATGGAGTGGGTAAAACAACAACCATTGGTAAATTGGCGCATCAGTTTAAAAATCAAGGTTACAAAGTAGTTTTAGGTGCTGCAGATACTTTTAGAGCAGCTGCTATTGACCAATTGCAAATTTGGGCTGATCGTGTAGGTGTGCCTATTGTGCGCCAAGAAATGGGTAGTGATCCAGCATCTGTGGCTTTTGATACTTTGCAATCAGCAGTGGCTCAACAGGCAGATATTGTTATTATTGATACCGCAGGTCGTTTGCATAATAAAATTAACTTGATGAACGAATTGTCAAAAGTGAAGCGTGTGATGCAGAAAGTTGTAGCTGATGCGCCTCATGATGTACTTTTGGTACTAGATGGTTCTACAGGTCAAAATGCCTTTGAACAAGCAAAACAATTTACCGCAGCAACTGAAGTAAGTTGTTTGGCCGTTACTAAATTAGACGGTACTGCCAAAGGTGGTGTGGTGATTGGTATTTCGGATCAGTTTCAAATTCCTGTGAAATATATTGGAGTGGGTGAAGGTATAAATGATTTGCAGGTTTTTAACAAATATGAGTTTGTAGATAGTTTTTTTAAATAATAGCACTATGAATTTTTCTTCTTTAAAAAATATTTCGCCTCTGTATTTTTATTTGGTAAGTATGCTTTGTTTTGTGCTTGCAAATGTGGTTCGCGATCAAACGATTAGTTTTTACTATGCATTACTTCTTGTGGGAGTTATGTGTTGTGTTGCTGGTTTTTTGTTGCGAATTAAATCAAAACAGTAGGTTGTAATTGATATAGAAATCGTTTCATGAAGCGGTTGATTTAAACCAACATGTTGTTAAACAATTGTTGGTTTTTTTATTCTTTGTACTCCGCGTTTTGGTAAGAGTATTGAAAATTAGACATCTTAATTTAAGTAGAATGGACTAGCCCTGATGGAAGCGGCATCCTTTTTTTTGGCAAAAGCTGACGCAGGAAGTTGGCCAAAAAAAGATACAGCGTACAGCAGGAAATAGCTCCTAAAAAAAAATAATTTGAACATGAAAAAGTATGTAATTTTTGCCGTATTGGCTTTGGTAATTACTAGTTGCAAACAAGAAATTAAAAAGGAAGATGTTGCCTTGTTGAATGGATATTGGGAGGTAGAGAAAGTAGTTTTTGACTCCATCGACGATAAGGAATACCGCATGAATGAGGTTTATGATTATTTCAAAATTGAGAATAATAAAGGGATTCGCAAAAAAGTAATGCCGCAACTTAATGGTACTTTTTTAGTGAATGATGTTTTCGAGAAAGTTTCGGTGCGTTATACGTCAGATGGCATATTTTTAGATTATGTGACGCCTTATATGAAATGGAGTGAGGAAATTATTGGTTTGACAAATGAGGAATTGGTTTTGTTGAACAAAGAAAGAGGGGAATATCATTATAAAAGAGCAACAGCGATAAATTTATTAGGAGATGGCAAAGAGGTTAAATAATGAAAGCACGGTTGGTGATGTGCTCAAGCAGATTATTCAAACCAATAAGTTGCAACCAGGCATGGATCAAATTGATGTGAAAGATGCGTGGAAAAACCTAATGGGTAATGGTGTAAATAGCTATACGAACAATGTAGTTTTGAAAGGAAGTACCTTATATGTAGAGCTCACTTCATCAGTATTGAGAGAGGAGTTAAGCCACGGAAAGTCTAAAATTGTGGCTATGATTAATGAGGAATTGCGACGGGATGTAGTGAAAGATGTGGTGTTGAGGTAGTTTTCAGTTTTTAGTCGCAGTTTTCAGCTAGATTGGAAATAAAAAATCCCGTTTCAATTTGAAACGGGATTTTCTGTTTTATTATAATCTGTCACTCTCAAACTGAGAATGAGACTGATTACTAGAATTGCTCTCTTCCTGCAAAGTGAAATGCACCTTCGATAGCAGCATTTTCGTCGCTGTCAGATCCGTGTACTGCGTTTTCTCCGATAGAAGTTGCGTAAGCTTTACGGATAGTTCCTTCAGCAGCTTCAGCTGGATTTGTAGCTCCAATTAAAGTTCTGAAATCTTCAACTGCATTTTCTTTCTCTAAGATAGCAGCAACGATTGGTCCTCTTGACATGAATTCAACTAATTCACCGTAAAAAGGTCTTGCAGCGTGTACTGCGTAAAATGCTTGTGCATCAGCAACAGTAAGTTGAGTTAATTTTAAAGATACGATTTTGAATCCTGCATTTGTAATCATTGCAAGAATGTTTCCGATGTGTCCGTTAGCAACAGCATCAGGCTTAATCATAGTAAATGTTCTATTTGTAGCCATTGTGTAAATTTTTAAATTTTGTGCAAAAATAGGATTTTTTTATCTATTATTTTTACAAATATAACATTCAATCCCGTAATATTTCACTAAAGTACAATGATGTCAAATTTAGTATCTAATGGATCTAATTTTTGAATTAAGTTTGGGATAAGATTTTCGCCGTATTCTAGGTAAAACTCTGAGAAGTTCGTTTGTCTTTCTTGCAAACTTCCGTTTGGGAACAATTCATTTTGAATGTCGCTTATACGGTCTAGAATATCACTCAAATTTCGTTTCTGCGCTTTTAACAGGCGTTTTTCTAGTTGCTGAAGTCCTTTAATTTGTTTGGTTTCTTGTGCTTTAAGAGCACCGATAAAAGATTCGTCAGTCTTCTCAGCTATGTCGTACAATTGTTTGAATTGTGTTTGTAACTGCGTTTTTAAGTCTGTTAATTCGATAGAAAACTCAGATAATTCAATCGTTTTTTGATTGATTAAATCGGCTTGCTTTTTGAATAAATCGGTCCAAGATAATTGTAATTTATCCGCCTTTTTTGCTTGTTTCTCGCTTGCTAATACTACAGAATTACGCAATAATAGCATTGGAAAGGTAATGTTCGAAGCTTCGAAATATGATTTTAATTCCAACCAATACGCTATTTCTCCGCCACCGCCAATGTAGCAGAGGTTTGGTAGAATTACTTCTTGATACAACGGGCGCATGATTACATTGGGACTGAACTTTTCAGGATTTGATTCTAAAAGAGCCAAAATCTCAGTCTCTGAAAATGAAATCTTAGTATGATTTACCTTGTAAAGACCGTCTTCAAGCAGAATGCGTTCGCGTAGGTCATTTTCGATATAAAACAAGTTTATTTTTCTCGGGTTTACCTGTACAGTATACTCTTTTAGTAAAGCAATTGAGGCTGTCACTTTTTCAAAAGCGGTTTGCTGTAGCAACTCTTGCTTTACATGTGGGATAAAAAGACGTTTTAATGATGCGGAATCAGCGTCAATAATCACTAAACCGTAGGCTCCAAAAAGTTCATTTGCTAGAAAGCGCGTTGCGTCAGCTAGATTCTTTTGTTTGATGTATGCATCTTCAAAGAACTTCTTTAATGTAGTTGCATTGCTACTGCCGCCTAATTCTAATTGATATACTTCTAAAAATTCATTTAAGCCTTCGGTACTCAAACGGCCTACAGGACCAGTGCTCTCTTGGTTCCATCTGAATTTTTTACCCTTGAAATTAAAGTAATTGATTTCTTCAAAATCGTGATCTTCGGTAGCCATCCAATATACGGGAACAAAATGCTGTTCAGGATACTTGTTTTGAAGTTTTTTGGTCAGGTTAATGGTAGATATTATTTTGTACAAAAAGTACAACGGACCAGTAAATAAATTCAGTTGGTGACCTGTAGTAATTGTAAAAGTATTGTTTGAGGCTAATGATTTTATGTTTGCATTTGTAGCTTCACTAGTCTCACAATTATTGTATTGTTGTAAAAGTGCCTCTACAAGTATTGCACGAGAGCTGTGATTAAAATTATTTTGTTTTTCAGCGATTTGTTCTTCAAAGTTTTCGATAGTTGGAAACCTGTTGTAAAGAGCAGACAATTGTGGTTTTTGATCTAAATAATCATTCATTAAAGCAGAAAAATATCCAGAGTGCTGATAGCTGATACAGTCGGTTGGCATAATTTAATTTTATATGTTGCTAAAATACCACTTATTATTGGAATTTTTTATTTGTTACTTTCGAAAAATAGCATCACTTTTATCTAATAATATTAACGTTTTTATAAAGAATATGACCAACAAACCAACAAAAAATACCGTAAAACATGTGCTTTTTGGGAGCTTGATAGGAACTACAATAGAGTTTTTTGACTTTTATATTTTTGCTAATGCGGCCGTTTTGGTGTTTCCGCAGTTGTTTTTTCCGAGTTCGGATGCTACATTGGCTACCTTACAATCATTGGCTACTTTTTCAATTGCTTTTTTATCGCGTCCGCTTGGTTCGGCTTTTTTTGGACATTATGGTGATAAAATTGGACGTAAGTTTACTTTGGTCGCAGCATTGTTAACCATGGGAATATCAACGGTAGCCATTGGTTTTTTACCAAGCTATGCTAGTATTGGTATTGCTGCTCCTTTGTTGTTGATGTTATGTCGTTTTGGTCAAGGTGTAGGTTTGGGAGGCGAGTGGGGTGGTGCTGTATTGCTTGCTATTGAAAATGCGCCTCCGAATAAAAGAGCTTGGTATGGAATGTTCCCGCAATTAGGCGCTCCAATTGGATTATTACTTTCTGGAGGAACTTTTTTGATATTAACTGACACGATGAGCAATGAAGATTTTATGAGTTATGGCTGGCGAATTCCATTTATAGCGAGTTCTCTATTGGTATTAGTTGGTTTTTATATTAGGACCAAAATTACGGAGACACCTTCGTTTGAGAATTCAAAAAAGGAACAAGAGGCTGTGAAAATTCCGTTTTTCAGCCTAGTTAAATCCTATAAAAACCAACTTGTTTTTGGAACATTAGCGGCGGTAACCACTTTTTTAGTTTTTTATTTAATGACCGTTTTTACCTTGAGTTGGGCCACATCCGACTTGGGTTACAGTAAGCGTGATGCGTTGTTGCTACAGTTGTTTTCGGTATTGTTTTTTGCAATTTGTATTCCTATTTCGGCATTAGTAGCTGATCGATTTGGACGCCGAAAAATTCTCATGTTAGCCACCGCGCTAATTGCAGTTTTTGGTTTTTTCTTTTCGTTTTTCTTAAACTCGGGACAAAATATTTTGATAACTACTTTTGTTTGCATGGGTATGGCCTTGATGGGTTTTACTTATGGACCTTTAGGAACTTTTTTGTCGGAGCTTTTTCCAACTCAATTGCGCTATACCGGCGCCTCGTTAACCTTTAATTTGGCTGGAATTTTAGGCGCTGCTTTTGCGCCGATGATTGCAATTTGGCTCGCAACTACTTATAATTTAACTTATGTCGGATTTTATTTGACTGCTACAGCGACCGTTTCATTACTTGCTTTTTTAATCATCAAAAAAGACAAACAGCAGTTTTAGTAAGGAATAATTTAGTTTTGATTTATTATTCAAATGCGAGTAGTGCGCGACACTTTAATATTAAAACGAAGATATCTTTGGAAAAAACAATATTTGAAACTGAAAGAATTCCATTTAAAGAAAGATGCAAAAAAGATATTAAAATTAAATTTTTTGGCATCATAATTTTTGCTTCAATCCCAATATTCTCTTTTGGTGAATTTAATATTATGTCAATATTATTTATTCTCTTTTTTTTATTTGTATTCATATCTATAACATATGATGAATCAAAAGAGTTTGTATATAAAATTGAATTTGAAAATGAAAACGTAAAAATTTCTGGTAGCAATTTTGATAATGATTGGATCGAAAAATTTGAAATTAAGAAAGTAAATATCCACATTAGAAAACGCGTATCAAAAACTGGAAGTGTAATTGGATATAAGATAGTATTCAAAAGTGCTAAGAAAAAAATAACATTAAACAGATTAAATAACTGGAATAATTTTGCATTACTCCAGATATTCACAGAGTTTAAAAAATTAAAAGGGGAAAAAATAACAATTGATGAGAAATCATTAATCGATGGAATTAAGAAAAAAGCAGAAAATGAAGGCGAGTGGAAATACTAACCAAAAAACGATGCACAAAAACCTACAGGCAAGTTTTGTTCTAGGTTTAAATTAGTCCTAAACTACTTTTTGCGCGGGAACGTTATGGCTGTTTTTTTTCAAGCGATTTACATCGTGTTGACTCCATTTCATTTGGCTTTTAGTTTTTTAATACTATTAAGCTAGTGGATTTCACTTTTAAACTCAAAAATATTTTTCATAAAACACCACAATTATCCCTTATTTTTGCACAAAATAATTCCACTTGAAAACGAAACTTTTTCTCATTACGCCGCCTTTTACTCAACTGAATACCCCGTATCCGGCAACGGCGTATATTAAAGGTTTTCTGAACACCAAAAATATTGAGTCTGTACAGGCTGATTTGGGTATCGAGGTGATTCTGAAATTGTTTTCGAAGGAAGGATTAACAGATTTGTTTGAGGTAGGAAGTCAAAAGTTTAAAGATGGAGAGATCTCAGATAATTCCAAACGAATTTTTGCGTTACAAGACGAGTACTTAAAAACGATTAATCCCGTAATTGCTTTTTTGCAAGGCAAGAATCCAACCTTAGCACTTCAAATATGCCAAGAAGATTTTTTGCCAGAAGCTTCACGCTTTACACAATTAGAGGAACTCGATTGGGCATTCGGAACGATGGGAACTCAGGATAAAGCGAAGCACTTAGCTACTTTGTATCTCGAAGATATTTCTGATTTTATAGTTGAATGTGTTGATGTTAATTTTGGTTTCAGTCGCTATGCCGAACGATTGGGTCGAAGCGCGAATTCTTTTGACGAATTGTACGAAGCCTTGCAGCAGGAGCCTACTTACACCGATTTGGTTTTGTTTTCTCTTCTAAAAGAAAGAATTGAAAAAGTACAGCCCACTTTATTTTTGATATCGGTGCCTTTTCCAGGAAATTTGTATTCGGCTTTTCGTTGTGCGCAATGGGTTAAAAAACATTTTCCTGAAATTAAAATTTCTATGGGAGGCGGTTTTCCTAATACGGAATTGCGTTCCCTTTCTGACACACGCGTTTTTGAGTTTTTTGATTTTATTACGTTAGATGATGGCGAAACACCTATTGAAGAACTAATCAACGCTATCTCATCTAGTGCAGTCGAAAAACAATACAAACGAACTTTCCTTTTAGAAGATGGTCAAGTAGTTTATAAAAATAATTCCACTAAACCAGATTATAAGCAATCTCAAGTGGGTACGCCTGATTATTCTGATTTACTTTTGGATAAATATATTTCGGTAATCGAAATTGTCAATCCGATGCACCGCATGTGGAGCGATGGCAGATGGAATAAGCTTACCATGGCGCACGGTTGCTATTGGGGCAAATGTACTTTTTGTGATATTTCATTAGATTACATCAAAATTTACGAACCCGTTGCTGCAGTATTACTCTGCGATCGAATGGAGGAAATGATTTTACAAACAGGCGAAAATGGTTTCCACTTTGTCGACGAAGCAGCGCCGCCAGCTTTAATGCGAGCATTGGCTCTAGAAATCCTGCGTAGAAAATTGTCAGTGACGTGGTGGACAAACATTCGTTTCGAAAAAAGTTTCACCAAAGATTTGTGTTTACTACTCAAAGCATCAGGTTGTATTGCGGTTTCGGGCGGACTCGAAGTAGCTTCTGATCGATTGCTAAAATTGATTGATAAAGGAGTTACGGTAGAGCAAGTAGCACGAGTTACACGCCATTTTACCGAAGCAGGAGTAATGGTACATGCGTATTTAATGTATGGCTATCCTACACAAACGGTTCAAGAAACGATTGATAGTCTTGAAATGGTGCGTCAATTGTTCGAAGCGGGAATTTTACAATCAGGATTTTGGCACCAATTTGCCATGACAGCTCACAGTCCTGTTGGGATGTATCCCGAAAAATTTGGTGTAAAAAAGGAAACGGAAGCTATTGGTACTTTTGCCAACAACGATATCAATTATACGGATGCTACGGGGATTGACCATGATAAATTTAGTTTCGGATTAAAGAAATCCCTTTTCAATTTTATGCACGGCATTTGTTTTGATTATCCGTTACAAGATTGGTTTGAGTTCAAAATTCCGAAAACCAAAATTCATCCTGATTTTATCTTTAATGCTTTGAATGATGCAGAGGATTTTTCTACTAAGCCTACGGCAAAAGTCGTTTGGTTGGGCGGAAAACCTTTTGCAGAAGCATTTACAAAGTCTAAAAAAGGTCGAACATGGAATATGATGTCTTTCACTTTTCACGATAAAAAAGAAAGTTTTTCAATTCAAACCAGTGCCCAAGAAGGAGAGTGGTTGCAACAGTTACTTGAGAGAATTTCGGTGTCTCAAACTAAAGTTTATACTTTTCAAGAAATAAAAGCCGATTTTGAACTAACTCTTGAGGACTTTGAACTCTTTTGGTTTTCCAAACCAATTAAAACATTGCGCGATTACGGCCTGCTTGTACTTTAAAAAAGAACCTTCATGACGCGACCAAAAAAGTGATTTTTTGGTTTACGAAAACGTTTTCTTTTACTTATTTTTACGATTCTAAAAAAGTAAACAATGAGTACTACTTATAAAGTGAACGTAAACGATACTTTCCTTTTTGATTTGGATCAGGAAAGTACGAATCAACTTGATGCTGTGCATTTAAGTTCTAACGCATATCATGTTTTACACGATAGCAAACCTTACGAAGTAGCTATTTTAGCTGCTGATTTTCTTCAAAAAAAATACACTGTCAAAGTCAATAATTCGGTATTCGAAGTCGATATTGCTAATCCACTTGATACTTTGATTAAGGAGATGGGCTTTGAAACAGGGCTTTCCAAACAAATTAACGCGATCAAAGCTCCGATGCCTGGATTAATCCTCGAAATTAACGTTGTTGTAGGTCAAACGGTCCAAGAAAATGATAATTTGATCATTCTAGGTGCCATGAAAATGGAAAACAGTTTTTTATCGCCAAGAGATGGAGTGATTAAAACCATTGCTGTGCAAACAGGTGATGCCGTTGATAAAGGACAGCTATTAATTGAATTTGAATAAGTACCTACCGAAAGTTTTACTAGCTTAAAATTTTGCACAGCTTGAAAGTCTGTTGCAATATATTTTAAAACTGATAACTCCGTTAAAATTTAAAAAATGAAAAAAATACTAGTTGCCAATCGAGGTGAAATTGCTATTAGAGTGATGAAAACCGCACAAAAAATGGGCATAAAAACAGTAGCTGTATATTCTACCATAGATCGTAATGCACCTCATGTTAAGTTTGCTGACGAAGCCGTTTGTATTGGCGCTGCGCCTTCAAGTGAGTCTTATTTATTGGGAAATAAAATTATTGAAGTAGCATTGTCACTTCAAGTAGATGCTATTCACCCAGGATATGGATTTTTGAGTGAAAATGCTGATTTTGCTGAAGAGTGCGAAAAAAATAATATCATATTCATTGGTCCAAAATCAAAAGCCATTCATGTAATGGGAAGTAAATTAGCGGCTAAAGAGGCTGTTAAACAATACAATATCCCCATGGTGCCAGGATATGATCAAGCTATTACCGATGTTGAAAAAGCCAAATTAGTGGCTCAAGAAATTGGGTTTCCTATTTTAATCAAAGCCTCTGCAGGTGGCGGAGGAAAAGGGATGCGCGTGGTAGAACAAGAATCCGACTTCGAATCACAGATGGATCGTGCTATCAGTGAGGCAGTAGCGGCTTTTGGTGATGGTTCTGTTTTTATCGAAAAATACGTAGGCTCACCGCGACATATCGAAATTCAAATCATGGCAGACAGTCATGGCAATGTATTGTACTTTTTTGAAAGAGAGTGTAGCATTCAGCGCCGTCATCAAAAAGTAATTGAAGAAGCTCCTTCATCAGTATTAACGTCTGAATTGCGAAAAAGAATGGGAGAAGCGGCTGTTTTAGTAGCCAAATCTTGTGATTATTTGGGTGCAGGAACAGTCGAGTTTTTATTGGATGAAAACCTAAATTTCTATTTCCTTGAAATGAATACGCGTTTGCAAGTAGAGCATCCGGTTACAGAATTGATCTCGGGCACTGATTTAGTTGAACTTCAAATAAAAGTAGCTCGTGGCGAGGCTTTGGCTATGAAACAAGAAGATTTAAAAATTTTAGGTCATGCCATGGAGTTGCGTGTATATGCTGAAGATCCTTTGAATGACTTTTTGCCAAGCGTAGGAAATTTAGAGATATATCAATTGCCTGAAGGCGAAGGTGTACGTGTTGATAATGGTTTTGAACAGGGTATGGATATTCCTATTTATTATGATCCCATGTTGGCTAAACTAATCACTTACGGTAAAACTCGTGAAGAAGCTATCCAAATTATGATCAAAGCCATAGCCGATTATCAAGTTAAAGGAGTCGAGACTACCTTGCCATTTGGGAAATTTGTTTTTGAGCATGAAGCTTTCCGTTCGGGTGATTTTGATACTCATTTTGTTAAAAAATATTACAGTCCTGAAAAGTTAAAAGATCAAACTCAAAAAGAAGCTCAAATTGCAGCCTTGGTAGCTTTGAAACAGTATTTTGAAGATCAAAAAATGGTACGATTGCCGAACTAAATTTTCTTTTGTTATTAAAGAAGAAATATTAGTTCTAGCTAAAAAAGATAAAGATGAAAGACAAAATAAAAATTTTAAACGATAAAATAGCCGAAGCGCATTTGGGTGGAGGTAAAAACAGAATTGCCAAACAACACGCTAACAAAAAGCTAACAGCAAGAGAGCGCGTAGAATATTTGCTTGACGAAGGTTCATTTGAAGAAATTGGGATGCTTGTTACGCATCGTACTACCGATTTTGGAATGGAAAAAGAGCAGTATTACGGTGACGGTGTAATTACGGGCTATGGTACCATTAATGGCCGATTGGTATGCGTTTTTGCTCAAGACTTTACTGTTTTTGGAGGTTCTTTGTCAGAAACACAAGCCGAGAAAATTTGTAAAATTATGGATATGGCAGTTAAAATGAGCGTACCTATGATTGGTTTAAATGATTCTGGTGGTGCTCGAATTCAAGAAGGTGTTCGCTCTTTGGGTGGTTATGCTGACATTTTTTACCGTAATGTACAAGCAAGTGGTGTTATCCCACAAATATCGGCTATCATGGGACCTTGCGCTGGTGGTGCGGTATATTCTCCCGCAATGACTGATTTTACCATGATGGTCGAGGATACGAGTTATATGTTCGTTACCGGTCCAAATGTAGTTAAAACGGTTACAAACGAAACAGTAACTTCAGAAGAATTAGGTGGTGCAAGTACGCATTCAACCAAATCTGGTGTGGCACACATCACCTCTACAAATGATGTGCAATGTTTGGATGATTTGAAGCGTTTGTTAAGTTATTTGCCTCAAAGTAATAAAGAAAAAGCAGCTGATTTACCATATCAATTGGATACGGAATTACGTGAACAATTAGAGCAAATTATTCCAGATAATCCCAACAAACCTTATGATATGCATGAGGTAATAAAAGGGGTAATTGATGCCGATTCGTTTTTTGAAATTCATAAAAATTATGCTGAAAATATTATAGTTGGATTTGCACGATTAGGTGGAAAAAGTATTGGTATTATTGCCAATCAACCTATGGTTTTGGCAGGTTGTTTAGATGTGAACAGTTCTAAAAAAGCAGCGCGTTTTACTCGTTTCTGTGATGCATTTAACATTCCATTACTTGTGCTTGTAGATGTACCTGGTTTTTTACCTGGAACAGATCAAGAGTGGAACGGTATCATTATTCATGGTGCCAAACTGTTGTATGCCTTAAGTGAAGCTACAGTGCCTAAGGTTACTGTCATTACTAGAAAAGCTTATGGTGGTGCTTATGATGTAATGAATTCTAAACACATTGGAGCCGATATGAATTTTGCTTGGCCTACTGCCGAAATCGCAGTTATGGGAGCAAAAGGCGCCTCGGAAATTATCTTTAAAAAGGAAATAAACGAAGCCGCTGATCACGACGCAAAATTGCTTGAAAAAGAAGCAGAGTACGCTAATTTGTTTGCAAACCCATATACAGCAGCGCAACGCGGATTTATTGATGAGGTCATTCATCCTCAAGATACAAGACGAAAGTTGTTAAAAGCTTTTAGTATGCTTGAAACAAAAGAGGTGGTATTACCTAACAGAAAGCACGGCAATATTCCGCTCTAGATAATTTATTTGGCGGGGTAACAAGAAGATTCTCCTCATTAAAAACCAGTTTACTTGCTGAAGTATGCTGGTTTTTAATGAGGATTTTTTTATTTCATCTAAAAATTAAAAAATAGCCTTGTCTTGTGACCCTCAACTATTGCTAGGGTTTTGCTATCGTATTGATGTGGAATAGGTTATTTAGGACTAGTTTTTTTTTAAAATCAAAAGTTATTTTTTTTTAACACAAAAAGCGCTAACTTGCACGCTTTGAAAAAAGTGATATATCTTACAAAAAAATACAGTTTTATCAGTTTACTGTAATGGTTTTCCTAATCTATGAATAAATTTTTTCATTTGAATACTTACTCAAAGTTAATATTGTTGATTGCATCAACAACACTTTTTTTTGTGTTTATATACATTACACTTTATCTCTACACTGTACAAGAAGAGCGACATTTTTACGACAGTACTTATACACAATATGAAAAAGAAGTCAAATCACTCTTTCGTTTAAATTCAAAAATAACAACTGCTACTATTATTGATGTTACCTATTGGGATGAATTAGTTCAATTTACAAAGTCTAAAGAAGAGCGATGGTTTCAGC
Organism: Flavobacterium sp. K77; assembly: GCF_021608205.1. Taxonomy (NCBI): domain Bacteria; kingdom Pseudomonadati; phylum Bacteroidota; class Flavobacteriia; order Flavobacteriales; family Flavobacteriaceae; genus Flavobacterium; species Flavobacterium sp. K77. The sequence goes on from NZ_JAKIHO010000002.1 coordinate 103,356, forward strand.
AAAATATAGTTAGAGAGTTTGAAGCTTACGAAGCTGATTATGTTGGAATTTATGGGTTAGACACAAAGTTAATCAATAAAATAGCAACAAAGAAATTGAAAAATGGGATTAAAATTTCAGCAGAAATTTTAAAATCAATACATAAATCGAGGTTGAAACGCTTTTATTTGTCGGTGCCAGAAGGTATTGTTGAGGTGTTTTCTGCCACGATTCATCCCGCTTCTGATCCGAAAAAGAACAAAACAAAACCTGAGGGTTATTTTATTATTGCCAGATTATTAGACCAAGCTTTTTTTACTTCTCTAGGACGAATTAGTAGTTCAGAAGTTGTCTCTGTAAACTCTCAACATCTACTCGAAAAAGAGGACAATTTTATTGTGGTAGGTGTGGATTTGAAAGATTGGAAAAATCAAACTACAAGCAAGTTACTTTTTAAACGACCGTTTACCCTTAATTATAAAAATACAAAAGAAATATTGTTTGTAGTGTTATTAGTATCGTTACTGAATATTTTAATTTATGTAATTTGTACAAAAAAATGGGTATATGACCCTTTGAAACTAGTTAAAAGCATCTTAGAAACCACCAATCAACCTGCAATTACTGCCTTGAAAAAAGTACAAGGTGAATTTGGCTATATTGGTAATTTATTTGAAGAAAATAATACCCAACACAAACAATTAGAAAAAGCGAAACGAAAAGCGGAAGAAAGCGATACACTAAAATCGTCTTTCCTTGCAAATTTGTCACACGAAATTCGTACTCCAATGAATGCAATTATGGGGTTCAGTGACTTACTAGAGGATGACAGTTTATCGGAAAAGGAGAAAAAACAGTATCTAAAAATCATCAAGGACAGTGGTTCAAACTTAGTTTCTATTATTGAAGATTTAATTGAAATGTCTAAAATTGATGCCAATCAAATAGTTCCCAATTATGCACCTATAGATCTTGAAGTTTGTATTAAAGAGTTGTATTCTTCTTTAAAAGTAACCATTCCGCCATCAAAAGAAATAGATTTTTACATAAAAGAAGCTTCGAAACCATTAAACCAAAAAGTCCTAACAGACGAGACCAAACTCAAGCAAATACTGATCAATTTGATTACTAATGCGGTTAAATTTACTGAGTCAGGTTCTATCAATTTTGGTTATTCGGTACATAAAAAGAAAGGTGTTTTAGAATTCACTGTCGAAGATACTGGCAATGGTATAAGCAAAGATTACCTTAAAGTAATTTTTGATCGATTTCGCCAAATTGAAGCTACAATATCTCCAGAATTAACAGGATTAGGTCTTGGGCTTTCGATCACCAAAGCTTACGTAGAAATGTTGGGAGGTAAAATAGCAGTAAAATCTGCTGTAGGGAAAGGGTCTATTTTTTCTTTTACTATTCCATTGGTACTTGATGAAAATCTAGCACCGATTGAGCCTTTAAAAGTTCCTGCTTTAGTAGAACATAGTGATGACGAAGTAATTTTAGTAGCCGAAGATGATAATGTAAATTATCTCTTATTGAAAAAATTAATTCAACACAAAAAATATACTGTTCTTCGTGCTAAAAATGGGCAAGAAGCTGTTACGATGTGCCTCGAATATAAAGACATTAGTTTAGTTTTTATGGACTTGAAAATGCCGGTACTTAATGGTTATGAAGCATTTGAACAAATTAGAATGAATCGACCTGATTTGCCAGTTATTGCACACACTGCTTACTCTTCTGTTGAAGATAAGGAGAAAATCATGCAGTTTGGATTTACTTCTTACATTTCTAAACCACTTCAAAAAGAAAAAGTATTTGATATTCTTGACTCGATTTTTGCTGATTGTACGCAATCTGCAAGTAACTAGAATAAGCTTTTACAGGTAGTATTTATGTTTTTGTTGGGTTTTTGTTTTATAAATTAGACTTAAATTTACGAGAAAAAATACTTGTATGATTTTCAAATCAATCAATCCTTATACCCAGGAGATCGTTGCGACTCATTCTATTTTAACTACTACGCAACTCCATCAAAAAATAAATCTAGCAGATAATGCTTTTCATCATTGGAAAATAACTTCTTTTCAAGAGCGAGCGCTCAAAATGAAACGACTAGCTGATTTACTTCGGTTAAACAAAACCGAACTAGCGCTGCTTATTACTTCCGAAATGGGAAAGGTTTTAGCTGAAAGTGAGGCCGAAATCGAAAAATCAGCACTGAATTGCGAATATTATGCAGAACATGCAGAGCAATTATTAAAAGAAGAAATCAACGCAACTAGATTTAGTAGCAAAACTGTCTACGATCCTTTAGGTGCCGTTTTTGCAATTATGCCATGGAATTATCCTTTTTGGCAAGTATTTAGATATGCAGCTCCCACAATAATGGCTGGAAATGTTACATTGTTGAAGCATGCACCAAATGTAATGGGATGTGCTAAGGCAATAGAGCGATTGTTTCTTGAGGCTGGTTTTCCTGAAGGTGTTTTTCAAGAGCTCACTATTGATGTGCCGCAAGTAGAGGAAGTAATTGAATCAAGTATCGTATGTGGTGTTACCTTGACCGGAAGTGAGGGCGCTGGAGCTGCTGTTGCGTCGTTGGCAGGTAAATATATTAAAAAATCAGTTTTAGAACTTGGTGGTTCTGATGCTTTTATTGTTTTAGATGATGCTAACTTAGAAGCCGCTGCTACAGTAGCTGCACAATCTAGAATGGGCAATGCAGGGCAAGCTTGTATTTGTGCTAAAAGATTTATTATTACGGATGCGATTGCAACTGATTTTATTTCTCTTTTTGTAGAAAAGGTTAAAAAGATACAGCAAGGCAATCCACTGGATACTAAAAATCAAATGGGGTCTTTGGCTCGCATCGATTTGGCAGAAAAACTGGAAGTACAATTAAAAACTTCTTTAGATCAAGGTGCTCAATTACTTTTAGGAGGTGAGCGAGAACAATGTAATTTTCAGCCAACAATTATAGATCATGTTCAGGAAAATAACATCGCCTTTAGAGAAGAAACATTTGGACCTGTAGCTGCAATTGTTCGTGCAAAAAATGAAGACGAGGCAATTGCTCTCGCAAATCAGCACCGATATGGCTTGGCGGCAGCTATTTGGTCAGAAGATGTAGAAAAAGCACAGCAATTAGCCAGAAAAATTGAAGCGGGATCAGTCTTTATAAATTCTTTAGTACGATCTGATTCACAAATAGCCTTTGGTGGAATCAAAAAATCAGGTTATGGAAGAGAACTTGGAACAATAGGATTGAAAGAGTTCCTCAATGTAAAATCCATAGTTATAGGCTAAATCGTTTATGTCAGTAATTACAAAAGCCGAAAATAGATCGTGTAGTTCTATTTTTCGGCTTTTTTATATTTAGTTCGAACTGTTGTATTTAGTAAGAGTATAAATCGGCTTTTAGGTTTTGAGGTTTATTGGATGTAATGACCATAAAAGGAGCACCTTTTTTAGCAGCTAATTGTTGGAGTCTTTTAAGAGCGTTATCTGTAAAGGCTCGGTTTGTTTCACCTTTTGCTTGTCCCAAAAAACTAGAAACATTCCCTATTTTTTTAAGTCCGCTCGTTTCTTGTAGTCTTACAGATTGTACTTTGCGGTAATCAGAAGCACTCTCAATATGTACCTTATCAGTAACAATTTTACTATTGCTTTTGTTGTTGTCTTGTATTTGAGCTAGTGCAAGCATGCTAATTGTTTTTTCTTCAGCACTGTTTGGTATAGAGTAGTGCACCAATTTTTCTTCAGTTTTGATATAATTTACTTCAAGTTTTTCGCCATTGTGTTTTATAAATTCATGTGTTTGTGCAAAATTAATTGCCGTAACGGCTAGTAGTGCTGCGGTATATAAATATTTCATTTTTTTATTTTTTTAAAATTAAGAATTCTTTGTAGCCATTGTCAAGTGCTGCAATGTTTTTGGAGGTGGCGATTCTGTTATCGCTGACCATTCTTTGATACTAAAATCATAGTAAATTAAATGGTTTGTTTTTTCTTCTTGAAATGTGATTTGAAAATGATTTTTCAGATTACTATCAATGATGTAAGTTTTATCTTTTTCTTCAATAGATTTATCTTCTATACTTTTTTCGGATTGTTCGGATCTGTTTTTATCACTCGTGCTATCACCATAATTGTTCGCAAGCCACGCTGTTGCAAAGCAAAAAAACAGGAGCGAAAAGAGTATTTTGTATGAGTGATTTTTCATTATATAAAAGTACAAAATGAGAAGTTATTTTGTTTTAAACTTTTCATAAAAGTCTAAAAAGGTAAAGAGTCTTTTATTAATTGCTTTAGTGATATAGTGGTGATTTTTCTTTTTATTTTAGATTATTCATATTTTTATCAATTTTTAATAGACCCTATTTTTAAGAGGGGTTTGTGTTTCTGTAAACAATAAATTATCTATTTATTTTAATTTTTTAATTTTTAAAACATCTTTTCGTGAATTTTAAGGGGGTATTTCTACAAAAATTAATTATTGATTTTTTAAAATACAAACTTTAAAATAGGGAATACTTATTTATTTTTATTCATTTTCTGTTATTCATAATTCTGCTATACCGACAGTCAAAAAACTTCTAATTCGTAATTATTGGTAAATAAAAGTTAATAAATTCGCTTCAAATAAAAGCATAAAACACAAGTAGATAGCATCGAACTATTTTCTTTTTTATACTTTTTTGCTATTGGTTCGCGACAGTAATAGCAGTAACATATCCATAAGATTACCAATCTTGATTACTAATTAAAACCAACTAAAAATGAAAAAACTAATCACAATTATTGCTTCGTTATTTATATCCTTATCTTGTTTTGCACAAGAAATCACTACTACACCTGCAACAACTTTTGCTGGTTCTGCAGATGCTTATTACAAATATGATTTTGCCAAGGTAGACAACAGTTTAACAAGCTTTACAAATTCACATAATTCTTTTGAACTCGGAATGGCCTCTATTGAAGCTTCTCATAAAATGGGAAAGGCCTCAGTTTTTGTAGACTTAGGTTTTGGTAACAGAGCAGCACAGTTTACTTATAATGACGAGGCGACTAGTTTTATGATTAAACAATTAAATTTTACTTATGAATTTTCAGATAAGTTTAAAGTTACTGCGGGTAGTTTTGGAACTCATTTGGGTTACGAATTGGTAGATGCAGTTGATAATAAAAACTATAGTATGTCGTACGCATTTACATACGGTCCGTTCTTTAATACGGGTATAAAAGCCCAATATACCTCTGGTAAATTTAGTTTCATGGCGGGAGTCTCAAATCCAACTGATTTTAAAACTGCTATTGAAGCGGGTTCGTCTCAAAAAACATTTATTGGCCAATTGGCTTATGCAGGAGATACAGGCAGTGTCTTTTTTAATGTAACATCTGGCAGTAGTAATCCTTCATCTACTGAAAATAAAACGCAATTTGATTTTGTGGGTACAAAAAAAGTAAGTGATTCTTTTTCTCTTGGATTTAACGGAACGTATGCAATGACAAATGACGATTTGGATAATGATTTGGACGGTGAATGGTTTTCATTGGTAGGCTACGCAACGGTTTCATTGAAAGAATCACTAAATCTGGCTTATAGATTGGAGTATTTAGATGCAAAAGATGCTACGCCGGCACTAGGATTATTATCAGGTACTTCAGTAGTTGGGAATACTTTATCGCTGAATTACAAAGTAGGTAACTTAACTATTATTCCTGAGTTTAGAGTAGATACTGCATCAGAAGATATATTTACAAATAGTGCTGCTGCTCCAAAGGGACTTACAGCATACGCTCTGCTAGCTACAACTTATACGTTCTAATTTTTTTTTTTTTTTTAAACTGCCAAGGAAACTATTCTTGGCAGTTTTTTTTTGTTTAAAAAAACACGATTTCCTTTTTATTGTTGCTTGTAGATGGAGTAGATGGTGTTTATTGTTTTTGGATCCAAAAAGTTATTGACTTCGTTTTGTATGTAATGCAATTTAAACGCTGTTACTGCGGCGGCCAAATTTTTAGTATCATAGCCTATTAATCGCAGTCCTAATTCAGGATTGAAATCGATTGGAGCTGTCATTAAAAACTCATCTGGCCATAACCCAAAACCTTTTTCAGCTAAAATTTTCCAAGGAAATAAAGCGCTTGGATCTTTTTTTCGAGTGGGTGCTATATCGGCATGACCAATAAAATTTTGTTGCGGTATGTTATAGTCTTTTTTTAGTTTGGTCAATAGCGCTAGTAAACTATTGATTTGCATCTCAGAGAAAGGTTCTGTACCGTTATTGTCTAGTTCAATGCCAATTGAACAAGAGTTTAAATCGGTGTTCTTGCCCCAAGAGCCATTTCCGGCATGCCACGCTCTTAAATAATCATTAAGCATTTGAACCACTTTTCCGTCGTCTCCAATTACATAATGTGCACTTACTTGTGTAGTAGTTTTTGTAAAAGTTTTAATTGTTTGCGGCAGCGAATCTTGTGCCGTATGATGAATAATTACAAAATTAGGTTTGCGCAGATTAAAGTTTACCGAGCTAATCCATTCTGTATTAATGCCATTTTGCAAATTAGCTGCATTCATTTTAAACAGAGTATCCTTGTAAGTATGAAGTTGCTGCGTGTATAGTGTATCAATCGGAATTGGTACAAAAGGAATCACGGGCAACGGCTGCGGTTCTTTATTTGAAATGGTTTCCTTTAGAGCTGTTAAATTTGTGTCATATGTTTTTTCGTTGGCAGGAAAAGGTTTCGGTGCGCAAGAAAAAAACAGCACTAGCAAAAGGAAATAATACAGGGTAATTTTCATGTTGAACAAACTTATTGTTAGATTGCAGAATTAATTTTGCTCTGCTTTCTTTTTATTTTTGGCTTTTTTTGCACCTTGAGGCTGACTGTTTAGCACTTTGAATTTTTCTTTTTGGTCAGCGTTAAGCAAGTCGTTTATTTTTCGATTAGTAGTTTCAGAAAGAACCTTAATGTTGTTTGCTTTCTCTTCTTGCGAAACTTCAGCTTTAAGCAAAACACCTTGTTCTTTTATGCTTTCGGTAACGATGTTGCTTATAGCAATAGCTTGCAGCTCATCTAATGAAAGATCTGGAGTTAAACGTTCCATGATTTTTGATACGGTAACCTCCACAGGGATTTCTTTCGGTTTGTCTGGTTGTCTGGGTTGGTCCATCCCACCGGCCATACGTCTGTTCATGCCGTAGCCGTTTCCATACCCATTTCCGTACCCGTATTGGGCTGAAATTTCGTTCGAAAAAAATAAGGTTGTAACTAATGCGATTCCGTAAAAGACTGCTTTCATATAAGTTGTTTTTAATAGATAAACATTATGCTGGTTCGCCATATAAATCAAATTCAGTGGCATCGGTGATTTTTATCATCGCGAATTCCCCTGTTTTTAAATAGTGTTTAGATGCATCAATTAATACTTCGTTATCTACATCAGGACTGTCAAATTCAGTTCGGCCTACAAAGTGAGCGCCTTCTTTTCTGTCAATGATACATTTGTAAGTTTGACCGATTTTTTCCTGATTTAAGTCCCAAGAAATTTGCGATTGTAATTCCATAATTTCGTTAGCGCGATCTTGTTTTACTTGATCAGGAACGTCATCCTCAAGTAAGTAGGCGTGTGTGTTTTCTTCATGTGAATAAGCAAAACAACCCATTCTGTCAAATTTCATTTCTTGAACAAATTCTTTCAAAATATTGAAGTCTTCTTGAGTTTCTCCTGGATATCCTACAATTAATGTTGTTCGGATAGCCATTCCTGGCACGGCTGCACGAAAGTCTTTTAGTAGTTTAGTAGTTTTTTCTCGTGTAGTTCCTCTTCGCATTGATTTTAAAACCGAATCTGCGATATGCTGCAAAGGAATATCAATATAGTTACAAATTTTTGGTTCTCGTTTCATGATTTCCAAAACCTCCATCGGAAATCCAGTAGGGAAGGCGTAATGCAAACGAATCCACTCAATTCCTTCTACTTTAACAAGCGCTTCAAGTAAATCGCCTAAAGCTCTTTTTTTGTATAAATCTAGACCGTAATAAGTTAAATCTTGTGCTATTAAAATCAATTCTTTAACGCCGTCTCTAGCCAATCCTTCTGCTTCTTTAACTAGTTTTTCAATGGTTTGTGAAACATTTTTTCCGCGCATTAATGGAATAGCGCAAAAACTACAAGGTCTATCACATCCTTCTGAAATTTTTAAATAGGCATAATTTTTTGGAGTAGTAGTTAATCGTTCTCCAAGTAATTCATGTTTGTAATCGGCGCCAAGTGCTTTAAGTAATTGAGGTAGTTCCGTTGTTCCAAAAAATTGATCCACATTTGGGATTTCTTTTTCTAAATCAGGGCGGTATCTTTCAGAAAGACATCCGGTTACAAATACCTTGTCTACCAATCCTTTTTCTTTTTTATCGGCATATTCCAAAATCATATTAACCGATTCTGCTTTTGCATTATCAATAAAACCACAAGTGTTAATCACGATAATATTGCCTTCGTCGGCTGCTGTAGCCTCATGTGTTACTTCTTTTCCATTAGCGCGAAGTTGCCCCATAAGGACTTCACTATCATACACATTTTTTGAACACCCAAGGGTAATTACGTTTATTTTGTTCTTTTTTAAAGATTTCGTTCTCATAACATTAGAATCCTGATATTTTAGGAATTTTGCAAAATTACACTTTTTTATTCAAACAGCTATTTTTTACTGTTTTTTTCATTTTTAGATGTTATCCTAAAAACAAGGATCTCATTACGATTATGTTTGGTTTAAAAAAAAAATCCGTTTCAGTAACTGAAACGGATTTCATTTATAAAATAGATCTTTTTTATAATTCGAATAATAATGTTAGCGAAACGGTATTGTTTATCCCATCTACACTAGCACCATCTGTAAACCCTTGGTTGAAAAAACCTTGCTGTGTATTTCTTTTGGCGTAAGCATAAGATAAATCGACTTTAGTTGATCCGAAATTATATCCTAAACCACCCGAAAATCCATTAAGGTTACCAATAGTAGTATTGTCAACATAAGGACTTTGTTCGTAACGATAACCACCTCTTACGCTCAAACGTTCTATTTTGTACTCGCCTCCAATACGGAGTTCTCCACTAGTGTCAAGTGTATTGCTGATTTCGTTATTTAATGAATTAAAAAATAAATCATTGGCAGGTTTAAATTTGGCTGTACAATAGCTTTTTAAGGCATAATCAATACTGATTAACCCTTTTTTACCAAATACATAGGCGAAACTACCAGTTAGTTTACTTGGAGTTTGCAATTTATAAGGTTCGTATACATTGATCACTTGCGGTGCAATAATGTCAGCAGGCAATTCACCACTTGTATTTGCGCTTACTACCGTTAAACTTTGAGATAATTCATCAGTTAAATTATACCACGTAGAAGATTCGTATGATAGCCCTACACGAACCTCGTTGCTCAGTTTTGCTATGGCTCCAAGTTGAAATGAAAATCCAGTTCCATAGGTATTTAAGTCGTTGTTGAAGCGTAATCTTGAAACGGTATAATTACTAGATAAAGGTGCATTGTTACTTTCTGTAAATGAGGATGATCTGGTGTAATCTGTAAAGTGTGAATTCAGATTCAATCCAAAATAGAATTTATCTTTGTAAGAGGTGGATAAATTAAAAGATAATTTACCATTGTATCCTGTACTGTATACTTCGTTGGTTTGGAAATAATTTCCACCTCCAGGAACGTTTGATACATAAGCGGAATTTTCATTGTTTTCATCAACGGCATCCAATAAAAAACCCTGGAAACCAAGAAATGCTTGTTGTGCATCAAAACCATTTAGTCCAGGAAATTGATTGTTCGGTAAGTTGCTTCCTAGAAAAGAGTACAAATCACTTATTGTTTCACCTGGCTCTCTGTTAACAAATTGCTGTGGTACAGGAGCTCCATTGTTGCCTCTGTTGGCAAAGGCTAAGAAATATTGATCTATCGAATTGGTTGGATTGGTTCCAGCTGAAAAAACACCATTGTCAAAATTATTTGTATTTTCGTAATTAACACCCAATGCAATTTTTTTCCAATTGTCATTATTTTTTGATCCAAAAATAAAAACCGCTCCAGCTTGATTCAAGTCGAAAGTATTGGTGTTCTCGGAGTTGGTTTGGCCAAAATACGTAGAATTATTTTTGCTATTGAAGTTGCTTAGTGTTACAGTCATTTGATTATTCGCAAATATTGCTGACCCAGCAGGATTTACATTTAAGGAAGATAAATCACCTCCTAGTGCTCCAAATGCTCCGCTCATCGCTCTAAATCGAGCTGTTCCTGTAAGATTGTCTTGAGAGTAGCGCAATGCATCTCCTACTTCTTGTGCCTGCGTAGCAATTGCGGTGAGACCAAAAACTGCTACTAAAAAATATTTTTTCATCTAAATCAAAGATTTGTTTTTATCTATTTTGTTTCATTACACATTTTAACCACGACCACCACGACCTCCGCCTCCAGTAGATCTTCCGCCTCCTCCACCGCCGTAGCTGCCACCTCCACCTCTTGAAGAGCTTGAGCTAGGAGTGTAAGATCGACTACTATTTTCGGTTCTAGACGGTGTATATGTTCTTGTTTCGCTTTGGTTTTGAGTATTATAGGAGCCTCTACGATTGGTTCCTGTATTGTTTCGAGATTCACTTTGTGTAGCAGTTTGGTTTGTTCTGCTAAATCTTGTTGCTGAACCTCGGCCAAAATTAGTGGTATTGTTTCTATTTAAAGTTTCGCCATTTCTGTTGAAAGTTTCACCGCTTCTTCGTCCATTATTGATAGTAGCACTTCGGTTGTAAGCGTTTACACTTCGGCCAGAATTATTAGAGGTAGTGGTGTAAGATCCTCTTCGTCCTGCGTTACGTGTATATACCTGATTGTTGTATGTTGTGGTATAGCCCCAGTTGTTTCCGTACCAATTGTTCCACCCAAATCCGGCGTTCCATCCAAAACCTGTATTCCATCCCCAGCCAGGATAGCCACCCCAACCAAAGTTGTTGTTCCATCCCCAATTGTTCCATCCCCAACCTGGGTAGCCACCCCAACCGAAATTATTGTTCCATCCCCAATTGTTCCATCCAAAACCGCCATTCCAGCCCCAATTATTAGCGCCCCAACCATTGTTGTAAATGTTTATGTCAACAGTTTGAGGATTGCTGCCCCATCCAGGATAGCTGTTGTTGGAAATAGAGTCGTTTTCAGTATCGTATGAATTGTAGTTGTCTACATCTGTAAAAATGGTTACATTTTGATCATTGTTTTGTAAAGAACTAAAGTAGTCTTTGTAAGGACTATTATTATCCACTACTACTTTTCTTTCAGGAGCACGCTCGTAAGTTGCGCCATAAATACCATCTGAATCGTAGTAAGAGCTGTTTTGATATGAGCCACAAGATGCAAATAAAATGCACCAAATACCCATGGAGGATAGCAGCGCACGATTTTTTAAAGTAAGAGTACTAGTTTTCATATATATGGAGATTTTATTGTTGCACATTACAAAAATAGTTAGTTTTGCTGAACTATTTATTTTAAATTAACAGAGCAATATTTGTGCCAAACTATTCAGTATGAGTAAGAACATAACTACAAGAGCGGAAGATTATTCGAAATGGTATAATGAATTGGTGGTAAAAGCTGATTTAGCCGAAAATTCAGGGGTAAGAGGTTGTATGGTTATTAAACCTTATGGCTATGCAATATGGGAAAAGATGCAAGCTGAATTAGATCGAATGTTTAAAGAGACAGGTCATCAAAACGCATATTTTCCGTTGTTTGTACCTAAAAGCATGTTCGAGGCTGAAGAGAAGAATGCGGAGGGTTTTGCAAAAGAATGTGCGGTGGTTACACATTATAGATTAAAAAATGATCCAGATAAGCCTGGAAAGTTAATCGTTGATCCAAACGCAAAATTAGAGGAAGAATTAATTGTTAGACCAACTAGTGAAGCTATTATTTGGTCTACTTATAAAGGTTGGGTACAATCTTATAGAGATTTGCCACTATTGATTAATCAGTGGGCAAACGTAGTGCGATGGGAAATGAGAACACGTTTGTTTTTAAGAACAGCCGAGTTTTTATGGCAAGAAGGTCATACAGCACACGCCTCAAGAGCGGAGGCGGTGGAAGAGTCAGAAAAAATGATGAATGTTTATGCTGATTTTGTTGAAAATTTTATGGCGATTCCTGTGGTTAAAGGAATAAAAACAGAAACAGAGCGTTTTGCAGGTGCAGAAGAAACATACTGTATTGAGGCTTTGATGCAAGATGGAAAAGCATTGCAAGCAGGTACATCGCACTTTTTAGGTCAAAACTTTGCAAAAGCATTTGATGTTAAATTTGCTAATGCCGAAGGCAAGCAAGAGTATGTTTGGGGAACATCTTGGGGAGTTTCAACACGATTGATGGGGGCGTTAGTAATGACGCATTCAGATGATCAAGGTTTGGTTTTGCCACCAAGTTTAGCGCCAATTCAAGTTGTAATTGTGCCTATATACAAAAGTGACGAACAGTTAGCAACAATCAAAAAAGCTGTTGATAGCTTAGTTTTGGCATTGAGAAAATTAAATATTACTGTCAAATTTGACGATAGAACCACTCAAAAGCCAGGTTTTAAATTTGCAGAATGGGAGTTAAAAGGGGTTCCAGTTCGTATAGCAGTTGGACCTAAGGATCTTGAAAATGGTACTTTTGAAGTAGCACGTCGCGATACGTTGACTAAAACAGTTGTTGCAAGTGACGGTATTGAAGTATACATACAGGACTTATTAGCGCAAATTCAAGCTGATTTGTTTAATAGAGCGTTAGAGTATAGAAATACGCATGTTACAAAAGTTTCTAATTTTGATGAATTTAAAGAGATTTTAGAGACTAAAGGAGGATTTGTATCAGCCCATTGGGATGGTACTGCCGCTACCGAGGAAAAAATAAAAGATTTAACCAAAGCAACCATCCGATGCGTACCTCTTGATCAAGAGAAAGAAGAGGGGGTTTGTGTCCTTACAGGTGCGCCATCGGCGGGAAGAGTATTCTTTGCGAAGGCGTATTAAAAAAAAATAAAAAAAAATGCAGAACCTATTGTGCGTTCTAAAAATAGTTGTATTTTTGCATCCGCATTAGAGAAGCAAGGCCCGTTCGTCTATCGGTTAGGACGCATGGTTTTCATCCATGTAAGAGCGGTTCGATTCCGCTACGGGCTACTATTTTTTTACTGCAATAAGTTTTCTAAACTTTAATTAGAATAATGGCCCGTTCGTCTATCGGTTAGGACGCATGGTTTTCATCCATGTAAGAGCGGTTCGATTCCGCTACGGGCTACTACTTTTTCTTAGTTTAGTGTTTAAACAGGGTTTTTGAGTCTTGATGCTCTGTTAATATAAGATAACTTTCGAGTTCTTTAATAAAGACTAATTAAAAGAAATAATAAAAGATAAAAAAAGCAATAAAATGGCAAATCATAAATCAGCTCTAAAGAGAATTAGAAGTAACGAAAAGAAAAGAGTATTAAACAGATACCAACATAAAACAACTCGTAACGCGATCAAGGCGTTGAGATTGGCTACTGATAAATCTGATGCTAGTGCTAAATTGTCAAGCGTAATTTCAATGATTGATAAGTTAGCTAAGAAGAATATCATTCATGATAACAAAGCTTCTAATTTAAAATCTAAGTTAACTAAATTAGTTTCAAAACTATAGTTAGATGTAGAATATACAGTAAAAGCCTCACTAAAGTGAGGCTTTTTTGTTTTTTGTAATAATTGAAGTCGTTTTTGTTTTGGGTACGTTGATTTTAGTTTTCTAAATTAAAAACCCATTTTATCAGATAGGTAGATTAGCATTTGTGTGCTTATTGGTTTTGGTAAAAAATCGATAACCATTTCGTATTGCTTTGATTTTTCTAAATCTTCGGGATCAATTGTTGATGATAGTACTACCACTTTAATTGTTTTGAATTCTGAAAAATCTGTTTTTTTGAAAAAATTCAGGAATTCCCATCCACCCATAATAGGCATGTTAAGGTCAAGAAAAATGAGGTCGGGACGCGTAATGCTTATGTTTTCTTTCATTGTGGCGAAGTGTTGTAGTGCATCTTCTCCGTTAGATGATGTTATGATTTCGTGGCAAAAGTTAGATTTGGCTATGACTTTTTTGCATAGCATAAGAGTAATGGGGTCGTCATCAATACATAAAATTTGATTTAACATTAGTTTTTATTTTTAAATATTAATGTAAACGTAGTTCCTTTGTTTACTTCGCTCTCAATTTCTATTGATCCTCCCATCGTTTCTATTTGCGATTTTACTAAGTATAAACCAAGTCCTTTACTATCTGGGTAATTATGAAATCTTTGATATAAGCCAAATACTTTGTTTCTGTGTTGTTCTAAATCGATACCAATTCCATTATCTTTAAATAGCAATAAAATGCCTTCGTCAGTTTTTTGCGAAGCTATTGTGATTTTTAATTTTCTGTTCTCTGATTTGTATTTAATAGAATTTGAAAGTAAATTTAACAAAATACTTTCAATATATGCTTTGTTGGTGTTTATTATAGAAACATTTGCAAAGTTTAACTTTATAATTGGCTTGTATAATTCAATTTGAAAAGAGAGTTGATTGAATACATTTTCGAATATTTCAGCAATTTGAATGTCCTCTTTTTTAATGGAAGGATTATCTTTAATAATGATAACTTTAACAAGGTCGTTGATGGTTTCGTTTAGTTGGTGGGTAGATTTGCTGAATCCCGCAAGAATTTCTTGTAGTTCTTGATTTTCAATTGGTATGTCTTCTAGTAAATTGAGTAAGCCAGTTAGGTTGGATAATGGAGCTCTTAAATTGTGCGATGTAATGTAGGAGAACTGCTTTAAGTCTTTATTGTTTTGAGTTAATTCTCTAATTAATTGTTCTTTTTCTTTTTCACGTTTTTTATCTTCACTAATGTCTCTTTGGATAGAAATCCAATGAGATATTTCGTTTTCGGTGTTAAAAATAGGTATCATTGAAAGGCGAATCCAATATTCTTCTTTGTTTTTAGAGAGGCTTACTGTTTCAATTAAACATTCTTCTTTTTTGTCAATGGCGTTTAAAATAGTTTGTAATGCTTCTAGGTCTGATTTTGGACTATTGAAAAAATCAGGTGATTGACCAAATATTTCTTCGCTTGTGTATCCTGTCATTAGGCTAAAAGCTGGATTCGTGTAAATAATGTTTGGAATTTGATTTTTATCTGATTTTGCTTCAGTAATTAAAACAGAATCTTTTGATTGTGTAATTACAGTCTCTAAGAGTTTGAGTCTTTGTTCTTCTTCCTTCTGTTTGGTTATATCTTGAATGGCTCCAATCATTCTGATTACTTTGCCTGATTCATCCTTAATTAAAAAACCGCGGTCTAATACGTATTTATATGTATTGTCAGCACATTTAAAGCGGTATTGATCTTGCCATTTTTCAGTTTTCTGTTCAATGAAAGAGTAAAGTCTTATCGACATTTTGATACTGTCTTCAGGATGAATTTTGTCGAACCACCAAGTAGATGTGTTTCCGACCTCATTAATCTCGTAGCCAAATACCGATTCAATTCCTTTATTCCATGAAAAATTATCGTCTTCAAGAGTCCAGTCCCAAATCGTATCGCTAGTTGCTTTGGCTACAATATCATATTTTTCGTTTGACTCTTTTATTTCGTCATTTGTTTTTTTTAACTGTTTGAAAATTGCAATATTACGATTGTCATTTTTAACCAAAATATATCGAAAAAGAACTCCAGTTAGTATTATAAAAACGAAATCTTTAGCAAACGAGTACAGGTAGAGGTGTTGTGGTTGAATACAATGCCAAGCAATTTTGTAGCTAACAATTGCCACAAAAAGGGAAATGATGATGTAAATGAGTGTGACTTGGTTGGTTTTGCTTTTCATTACTCAAATATAAATAATAATTAATTAACTAGTAAGTTTCGCATTCAACTTATTTCTTTAATCAGTTCATTTTTGCTCGTAATGAGTTAAGTATATGTAAACTATTGTATAATTATTTTTTATATCAAAATAAAGTGTACCTTTGCACCCATTAAAAATCACAGATGGAATCTATTAGAAACATTGCAATTATTGCTCACGTCGATCACGGTAAGACTACTTTGGTAGACAAAATTATGTATCACTGTCAACTATTTCGTGACAACGAAAACACAGGTGATCTAATTCTTGATAATAACGATTTAGAGCGTGAAAGAGGTATCACTATTACTTCTAAGAACGTATCGGTTACTTATAAAGGAACAAAAATCAATATTATTGACACTCCTGGTCACGCCGATTTTGGTGGTGAGGTAGAGCGTGTATTGAACATGGCAGATGGTGTATGTCTTCTTGTAGATGCGTTTGAAGGGCCAATGCCGCAAACCCGTTTTGTACTACAAAAAGCAATTGATTTAGGTCTTAAGCCTTGTGTAGTTATCAATAAAGTTGATAAAGAAAACTGTACTCCTGAGGAGGTACATGAAAAAGTTTTTGACTTGATGTTTGAATTAGGAGCTGAAGAATGGCAACTTGATTTCCCTACCGTATACGGTTCAGCTAAAAATAACTGGATGTCTGATCACTGGGAAAACCAAACTCAAAATATTGAGCCATTATTAGACATGGTAATCCAAAACGTACCAGCACCAAAAGTTTCTGAAGGAACGCCACAAATGTTGATTACATCTCTTGATTTCTCTGCTTTTACAGGTCGGATTGCTATTGGTCGTCTTGAAAGAGGTGTTTTGAAAGAAGGTATGCCAATCTCGTTAGTAAAAAGAGACGGAAGTATTTCTAAATCTCGTATTAAAGAATTGCATACTTTTGAAGGTCTAGGTCGTAAAAAAGTAGAGCAAGTTATTGCCGGAGATATCTGTGCTATTATTGGTGTTGAAGGTTTTGAAATTGGTGATACTATCGCTGATCATGAAAACCCAGAAGGATTAAAAACGATTGATATCGATGAGCCTACAATGAGTATGTTGTTTACAATTAATGACTCTCCTTTCTTTGGTAAAGAGGGTAAATTTGTAACATCAAGACACATTAGAGAGCGTTTGACAAAAGAATTAGAGAAAAACTTAGCTATGAAGTTAGGTGAAACTGATTCTGCTGATAAATTCATGGTTTTTGGTCGTGGTGTGTTGCACTTGTCTGTTCTTATTGAAACAATGAGAAGAGAAGGGTACGAGTTACAAATTGGTCAACCACAAGTTATTATCAAAGAAATTGATGGTAAAAAATGTGAACCAATTGAAGAGTTAACTATTGATTTGCCAGAAAATCTATCAGGTAGAGCGGTTGAGTTCGTAACATTACGTAAAGGTGAAATGTTAAGTATGGAAACCAAAGGTGACCGTATGATCGTAAAATTCAATATTCCATCTCGTGGAATCATTGGTTTACGTAACCAATTGTTAACTGCAACTGCTGGTGAAGCTATTATGTCACACCGTTTTATTGGATATGAGCCTTACAAAGGAGAAATTGCTGGACGTAACAAAGGTTCATTAATCTCTATGGAAAAAGGAAAAGCAATTCCTTACTCTATCGATAAATTACAAGATCGTGGTAAGTTTTTCGTAGAACCAAATGCTGAAATTTACGAAGGTCAGGTAATTGGTGAAAACTCTCGTGGAGACGATATGTGTGTAAACGTAACGAAAGAGAAAAAACAATCTAACGTACGTTCATCTGGAAATGATGACAAAGCTAGAATCATTCCTCCAATTATTTTCTCATTAGAGGAAGCTTTAGAATACATTCAAAAAGATGAATATGTTGAGGTTACACCAAAATCTATTCGTCTAAGAAAAATATATTTGACAGAAACAGATAGAAAAAGATTCAAAATCTAATTCGAATCGATATTTTATAAGCCCAAAGTCTATTTATAGATTTTGGGTTTTTTTATGCCTAGTTTGTTCTTTGTGATAAATGAATTATACCAACTTACACGTTTTTACTTTTGTTTTTTAAATGGGGTTGAAGTTTGTTTGGGAAAAATTCATTCGAAAAACAGAGCTACTTTATGTAGTATGTTTGCCAATTACTTTTAATTAATTAGATTGATTGGAACAGAAATTACTAAAGCAAAAAAGTCCAAAATCTATAAATAGACTTTGAACTTTTTATTTAGTTTAGGTTGCAGTAATTAACGTTTAAGAGTAAAATGTCCTTTTATCTCGCGACCGTCTTGTAGTTTTACAGTGTACCAATAATCATCAGATGGCATAGGTTGTCCTGCAAAAGTTCCATCCCATCCTTGACTTGTAGGAATTACTTGTTTGATTAATTTGCCGTAGCGGTCAAAAATATAAATGATTGTGTTGGGATTAAATTCACTATTGATTCCTTTCACATTCCAGTAATCATTATATCCATCACCATTTGGAGTAAAATACTTTGGCACTCCAGTTATTGCAATTATTTTTCTAACTATACCACAGCCATTTTTGTCTCTTACATATACTTCATGAATACCAGGCGGAATATTGGTAAACTCATTACTGTCCTGGAAAAGACTTTCGCTATCATCAATGCTGTATTGATAATCACCTGAGCCGCTTACTTTAATGATTACAGTACTTATATCCGTAAGATCTTCGATTTCGATGTTGTTTATTGTTGCAATGTCTGAAGCGGTTACTTTGATAATCCTCGTTCTAGAGCATCCTTGAGCAGTACCAACATCTACACTATAAGTTCCCGCTGTATTTACTTTTATAGTATAATTAGTCTCTAATGGTAGGAGTACATTATCTTTAAACCATTTGTAATTATAATCAGTAGTTGATGAACCATTTTGTAATCCCGCATTAAGTTCTACCATAAATGTAGGGATGTTTGAGCATACAAGCTGATCATCTGCACCATCTGAATTTAGGTCGATTGGTGGTAGCGGATTTACAACAAAACGCAATATAGTAGTGGCTGTACAAGTCGTGTTTTGATTGTTAGTAACTACTACTGTGATTTCTTGTGATTTTGTAATAAAAGGATTCGGCAATGGACTAGTTAATGCTACTCCATTTTGATCTAGATAGGTTAACGTTATATCTGTTTGATTTCCTCTAATGATTTGATCAATCCCACTTGTGTTAAATGCAAACTGCCCGTCTTGCAACAATGGGTTTACTTCGTCATCACATGCTGTTGTTACTGCAGATGGCACGGTAAAAGCTTGTGGAAGTTTGTCAACTACAAAAGAAATTGTAGTTTCATCTTCACATTTAGTAGCTGTATTGTTGGTAACAACTGCGCGAATGGTTTGTGTTGGAGTTCTAAATGTTGCCGGAAAAGGGCTAGGTAATGTATTACCATTTGCATCAAAATACGAAACCGTTACATTGGTTTGGCCTTGTAAAAGATCAGTTTCTAACGTAGAGGTGTCAAAAACTAAAAAGCCATCTTGGTCGTCGTCACAAGCTCTAATCATGTTATTTGTTCCAACAGCATTTAGAGTTGGTAGCGCTTCTACAACTAAGTTAAAAGTCGTAAAACCATAACAGTCATTCGCAATTGTGCTGTCAACTCGTGCCCAGATAGTTTGATTATTTGGATAACCACTATTTCTATAATTTGAAATTGAAGCAGCAGGAATTTCTAATGAATTTCCGTTTGTGTCAGTTTCTGCAAAAAAATCGGCTTCGTTTTTATAGTATTTTATAGTGTAATTGCCTCCAGGTGGCAGGACGTTTACAATTTTTGCTGTAGCAGAACTAAAGTTAAATGTTGCAATTCCATCTTTATCGTTGTTGGTGGCATCAACATAATCATCACACTGTACAAAATCGTCGATTTTAAATGAACTCGGAATTTGTGTTACCGAAACTTCTAAAGTCATTGTTGAAACTCTAAAGCAACCGTTTGCATTTTCTACTCTTGCATAAACTGTTGTGTTTGTCGTAGTGTAAGCAATTGGATTTGTAATTAAAAAGGCATTATTTTTAGATGCTGCTGCTGTTGCATTTGTGTAATAAGTAAAAACCTCATTTGCAGCATTAGTTGAAATTTGATTGTTTTTTTGTGTTAAGTTAAACGTTGAGATTCCATCGGTATCGTCATCACATTGCACTATTGTGATTGCATTTGTGATTGTAGGTAAAGCATTTACAACTAAACTTGCAGTAGCAGAATACAATCCGCAAGAGTTTCCATTTCTGTTTAAAAACACTCTGTATTTATTGTTATTCATACTATTTGTTACTTTGTTAATAGTAATCGTAGCGGTTGTTACACCTGAGTAAATAGCATTGTTTGTAAGTGTTGTCCAATTTACACCATCTATAGATTCTTCCCATTGATACGTAGAAATTGCAATTGCATCGATAGTAAAAGAAGCATCTTGTTGGTCGCAAACAACAGTGTTTGATGGTTGAGTGTTAATAATAATTGGCGCAGCAATCAAATAGTTTGCATTTGGAGATGTATATCCAGTTCCGCTTGTAACTATACCATTTGGGTCTACCAAAATAGGCGTACCACCAAGTAAACCGTCATTATTTGAATCAATGAAGCCTGCTTCAATAACATCGGTACATAAATCATTATCGCTATCTAAATCTCTAAAATTGCGGACACCATCAGCATCTAGGTCGTTTCCAGTTTCTACAGCATCAAGAATTCCGTCATTATCACTGTCTAAATCTAAATAATCAGGAATACCATCTTGATCCTTATCAAAAGGAGTAAAACCTGGTTCAAAAGCATTATCTAAACCATTTTTATTGATATCAGTATTGGCAATAGGTTTGAAAGTATTGCTTTGTGCCTCGATTACATCTGAAATACCATCGTTGTCGCTATCAACATCCAATTGATCCGCTGTACCATCGCCATCTGAATCTTTTGGAACACAAACGGCAAATAATTCAAATGTAGATTTATTTGTACTGCTTTCAGACAGATTTTTGTGGGTGAATTTGATTGAATTGGCTAAGTAAGTTAAGAACTGAAAAGTACCAGTACCTGCTGCTAAAGGTGTATTGCTCTTTAGACGAAATCGAATTTCGAAAGACGAAAATTCAGTGACACCACTTTCATAAATACCATCATAATTTGTGTCAATCAAAAGTTGATCTGTAGGGTTTAAAACTGTAATGTTTTTATTTACTTCTGAGTTAATTATGTATTCCGCATCGGCGTTCATTAAATCAGAACTATTTGCCGTTTTTACATACCTAATACCAACTGTCATTGGTTTATTAAAGTTAGTAATATAGGTTACAAAATTTCCTTTTCCAGCAGGTACCTCAGAGACAAAACTTCCATCATTTTTCCCTGTAAATGGCGTTAAACTTGAAGTTGATGATGTGTTAGTAGACGCTGTAAAAGAGTTGGAGTAATTACCAGTAGCTATAGATCCACTTAATGGATTGCTAGTATCAATACTAATGTTTCCGTAGGACTCCGTACAATTTGTAATGCCGTCTTGATCGTTGTCAATATCAATATTGTCGTTTGTACCATCATTGTCCATGTCAGTGGTACATGCGCTAACTGGTATTAAATCAGATAAAACTGGTGGTGATGAACACCCTGAAATACTACCTTTTACTTGGTAATAACCTGGTTGTGTTGGCCTATAGAAATTGAAATTTGAATTTGGAATTGGCGTATTATTGAAAAACCATTCAAATGAATCATAAGAGGAAAGCGAACTCACGCGGAGTGTTACGTTTGGAATACAACTAGATCCAGTCGCAGTAATTCCCTCACTAATAACTTCGGGTTTAATATCAAAGCCTGAGTAGTAACCTCCGTAAGTAGCTGCACTATTAGAACCAAAATACGAAACATATACTTGTTTTGTCGAAAAAACGCCTATGTTGCCAGTTAAGCCAAATAAAGAATACGTTTCGAAGCCAGGGTTACCAACCACGTCTCGGGGTGCAACGCCAATTGGCTGACGAATTCCGTTGATCGCAATTTCAATGGTTGCCCCTTTTTCAGTAACAATGTTTAAGCCACTATTTGTAGTGAAAGTTCTCGATCCAATCTCTTCAATTAAAGGAATATTATCTACAATATTGGGAGTAGAACAATTTATAGCTGGTACAAAGAAAAGTTCTTGATTAGCTTGTGTTGAACCCCCTACGCTTTGGTATGCAAAAACTTTTTTGGTAGCTCGAACATATAAGCTACCATTGGCAGAATAGTTTGTACCATCAAGAATAACATATTGACCAGCATTTAATGGTGTGGTATTAAAAGGAGTGGTACTATCGTTTAAATATATATCTGTGTTATTTTCATGTATAACCAAAAGTGGACGCTCTGTAACATTCAGCCCAGGACCACGGACAAAAATATATTGTTGTCCTACTATAGATGCTGGTACAATTTGATCAAAACCTAAATCTAGATTTCCATTTACCTCTCCATTAGTTCCTCCAAAAGATCCGCAGTTCATTACTATGGGTTTGTCTGCTTTAACTAAGGCACCTATTAGACCATCTTTGTTGGCTAAACTAGTGTCTTCGGTTGCTATGATATAACTTTGACCTCTATTTAGGGTTACACTAGGCGGTGTGCTGCCTACGGTTGGATTTCCTACTAAAGTTACCCCTTCTTTAATATCATCGAATTCTACTACAGTATTGTTCTCTGTAGCTAATACAGATATAAAAGTGTAGCGGAAAGCTGCATTATTGGTTGTTCTAGTATTAACATATGCACCAACTCTAAATTCTTGTCCAATAGCAGAAAGTCCTTTAGATACGAGTGAACCCGCTTGATTATTTCCGCCTGCTAATACTCTTGCCGCAACATAAATCAAACTTTCGGCCTCAATAATAAAACCCTTATTTGATAGTGGCATATTGAGTAAACTTGGGCTGGCATGTAGCTGGGTATCCGTACCAAACCCCACATTATAAGCAATTGGAGCATTTTTAGATACGGTGATTTCAGTAGTACCAGCGCCAATAGCGTTAATTTTTACTTTAACGGGAGTTGTACTTGGTGTAGAGATATATAGAAACTGATCTTGAGCAGCAATTAAATCTGAGCCTGACAAGGGCGGTATGTAATGTGTTTTACTAAATTGTGCAAATGTAGCAACCGAAAGTAACAGAAAGAGAGCGAGTAATGTTTTTTTCATGCGCTAAAAATAGCAAATAAAAATTTATCTTTTCAAAGAAAAATGCCCTTTTATGATGTTGTCTTGATCTAAAACCAATCGAAACCAGTAATCAGTTGCTGGTAAAAGTTGGCCATTATAAATTCCGTTCCAAGTAGCATTAATCCCTGAAACTTCGCGGAGTAATTTTCCGTAGCGATCAAAAATTGAAAGATTAGCTTTTGGGTATAAATCAAGGTTTTTAATGAACCAAGTATCATTAAAACCATCGCCGTTTGGAGTGAAAAATTTAGGATAATCTAAAACTAAAAATTGACGAGAATCGATTGTACAATTTTCTATATCTCGGACATAGGCAACGTACTTACCCGCTGATAAACTTGAAAAAGTAGCGCTACTTTGAAAAGTAATTCCATCAATAGAATACTCATAATTACCCGATGGGATGGTGTTGATTTTAGCAGTATTATTATTAGAAAAATCACTAACCATAATAGTTTCTATAAGATTACTTGATGCATTTGTGTACGGTTGAATTGCAACTGCAATTTGGTAAATGCCCGAACAATTAGCATTGTTTTCTACACGAACATAAAGAATTTGCGGATTAGTGGTTGTGGTGAAATTATTGTTGAGCTGATTACGTTTCATAGCAGCATCTTCTTGATTGTAATAATATGTTAGTTTGCTTGTCGCAACTACCGTACTAGGAGAAATTTTTGGACTCAATACTTTTTCGGGATCAAAAGTCATAATACTATCTTGAATCGCATCATTATCGCACAAGATTATGGTTGGCAAGTTTGAGTCTAGTGCTAAAACAGTGAGTTGCACTGCAGCATAGTCCTGGCAACTACCTTGTGGGCTTGCAATACTGGCGTGAATAATTGTTGTTGACGAGTAATAATTTTTTAAATTAGTTATAGGATTTCGCTTTTGTTGATAATCAGCAAAGGTTTCATAAAAGGTCATGATACTACTTTCTGAAATTCTTAAATCATTAGAAGCGCTTGATAAATCAAAAAATGCTTGATTGGTGCTATCTCCGCACTGCATTAATGTGGTGCGCAGGGTTGGTTTATAGGTGATTTTTGTATTGCCTGTTGCTGCACAAGCAGTAATTCTAGAGCCGTTGAGCGTTACTTTTGCAGTATATTCTCCCGCATCAGTAGCCTGGAAAGTTGGGTTGTTGGCACCTGCAATAGGTACAGTTGATCCATCTTTAAACCATTGGTATTGATAATTAGTATTGCTAAAGCCAGTATCTAAAACTATTGATTCCCCATTACAAACAGTTTGTTCAGGTCCTAAATCGATTTGCGGTTGAAAACTTCCCGCCTCTATAAACACTGCCGAATCGAATAATTCATTTGAATCATCGGCTATCACTAATTTTATATGATAATTTCTTCCTGCAACTACTGTTGTTTTTGCATTTAAAATAACGGTTTGGGCACTATAATTAATCGGGCTTGAGGTAGTGTTAAAACCGGCAAAAAACTGCTGATTCATTGCCTCGCAACTCGGTTTAGATATGATTCCATTGTTAAAAGCGGGAGTAAAAGGTCTGATATTGGTTGATGAAACTGGAATAGTTGTATTTGGAATGGTGGCAATATTTCGGTAAGGCTCCGTGCTACCTACTTCTTTGATTAAAAAAGCAAAACCATCTGAAAATTCACAAGGAAAATACAATTGATATTCGTTTGAAGCAAACAAATAATTAAAGCTAATGGTATTGGTTAAGGCGGTAAAATCGAATTCGAGCACTGTGGCATTTATGGTATTGTTCCTGCCTAAAGCTATTTGTAAATCTCGGTCACCTAACCATCGTAAATCTCCTTCACCTTCACTATTGGTGTAAGGGCCAGCCGCATTTTGACTGCTTGATGTGCTTAGAATTACTCCTTCTTTGAACGGAAAGTTACTCCCATTGGCATTAAAATAGGCATAACTTTTTTTGCTTCCTGAAAAATCATCACCCGTAGCATTAGCATTTTGAGTTGCAATGCACGAACTGTTTGTGAGTACATTTTGAACTAATTGGTTGGCTGTAAAAGTGTCATCAACACGAATTGCTTGTGCCTTCGAAAACCAACTAGCACAAGCAATTAATGTATATAATGTAAATTTGAAAACCGGATTTTTCATCCCGTAAAGGTACTACAAATCTCTTTTTTCTAACAATCGATAAGAAGAGTATATAAAAATCAGAGTCCAAGCCAATACTATTACTATTGCGCTTGGTTCAACAGCATAACTATTAGTGTTTTCAACTCCTATTTGATTACCTAAATTTTTAACAACCGATAATCGTGTAAAAGGCATAACAATCAGATTAGACATTGATTGTAAGGGTAAAAATTGCGTAATTTTTGCAGCGGTATCGCTTTGAGGGAAAATTTTAAAGGTTAAAATACCGATGATAACACCTTCAATAATATTCCAAACAAACAAAAAACCAAGCGCAAAAGCAGAGCGTTTTACTAAGATTCCAAGGAATAAACAGAAGGAGAAAAATCCAATTAATTTTACAAAATAAGCTAAAAGATACTCTAAATCAGAGAATACAATTCCAAATTCAGTATAGGACGAAAAGCTAAATCCTAAAATTAATGAAAGTATAAAAATAAAAAGAGTTGATAAAGTGGCGAATAATAGCACCGTTAAAAACTTAGATTGAATGAATTCTTTTTTACTCATTCCGTCAATTAAATTTTGTTTCAGTGTACCATAGCTGTATTCGTTGGCCATCATTGATACGATTACTATCGCTAAGAATAATTTTAAAATCGCAGCTATATAAGTGTTAAAATGCCAAATAAAAGGAAAATTAAAAATGCCCATTTCGGCTAAATGGAATTTGAAAATACCGACGTCAAATTTGATAGAAGCGATAAGGGCTATAAAAGTGAGTAAGATAAAGTAAGTTAGGGTTAATACTCTACTGGCTTTATTTTTCCATATTTTTTGTAGTTCGATAGTAAGAAGTCTCTTCATGGATTGTAGTTTTAAAACGAAATTAATTGTTTGGCTCAGGCAGATGCTCCACCTTGATTTGGAAAGATGTTGTTATTTTTGACCAGTAAGCGTCAAAAATTGCTCTTCGAGACTGTTTTTTCTTTTTACCAAATGCTGTAATACTATTTGGCGTTCAAACAGAAATTGATTCAAATCTTTGGCTTCAAGTGGCTCTTTTAGATAGACCAAAACTTTTTCATTTTCAATATTACATTTTTGTACTGCGGGATGCTGTTCAAGTGCATTTTGCAATTGTTCGTTATTTGCTGCTTGCAGTTCAAAAAAGCCTTCGTTTGCAGCCATTCCATCTACTAAACCAGTATATAAAATCACGCCCTTTCTTAACACAACGACATGTGTGCATACTTTTTCGACCTCGTCAAGTAGGTGTGAGGCAAGTAAAATTGTGGTTCCTTGCGCAGCAATTACTTTTATAATGTCTCGAATTTGATGTATTCCTTGAGGATCGAGACCGTTTGTAGGTTCGTCTAAAATTAAAATTTCGGGATCGTTCAACAAAGCCGAAGCTATTGCCAATCGCTGTTTCATCCCTAATGAAAAGGTGTTGAATTTACTATTTTTACGCTCTAGTAATCCAACAAGTTCCAGCTTTTCATGAACTTTGGCGTAGTTTATACCTTTAATTTTGCACACAAGTTCTAAGTTTTCTTGTGCTGTCATGTAGGGGTAAAAGTTAGGTCTTTCAATAATGGCACCTACTTTTTTTAAGGCATCATGCGTAGCCATGCTTCCACCAAACCAACTGTATTGGCCTGAAGTTTTGTTGACCACATTTAGTACAATACCTAGTGTTGTTGATTTTCCGCTTCCGTTCGGACCAAGAATTCCGTATACATTACCTTTTTGAATGGTAAAGGAAACATTGTTTAGTGCTTGAACGGAGCCGTAACGCTTGTTGAGGTTTTCAATAGTAAGGATAGGTTTCAAAGGTTTCGTTGTTTAGTTTTAAAGTAGGACGAAATAGTACCTTTTTTGTTACTAAATTGCAGCTTTAATTTGTTCCTTCAATAATTTGATGCATGTATTGCAGTTTTTGAATGGTAATGGGTTTGTCGATATAGTATTTCACCACAGCATATTTTTTTGATTTTTCAATATCTGCAGGATCGATAGATGAGGTCATGATAAATACATGAATGTCTTTGAGAAAAGGTAGTAACATAAATTCATCCAAAAATTGCCAGCCATCCATCATAGGCATGTTTAAATCTAACAAAATAGCATCGGGTAACTCCGCTTGATTTCGAACATTTTCGCGCAATACATCAATGGCACTTTGTGCATTTGGAAACGATTCTATTTTTTCGCAAAAATTATTTTTGGTAATTAAAATGGTCATCAATCGAGCCGTTAACTTATCATCGTCAATGATATAGGTCAATTTATTTTTCATTGAAATAAATTTTAAAATTAGACCCTTCTCCTTCGATACTTTCAACTTCAATTTTGCCATTCATAGCCTCTAATTGATTCTTGGTAATAAACAATCCAATACCCTTTGCATCTTCATTACCATGAAAGGTTTTGTACATTCCAAAAATTTTATGACCGTTTTTATTTAGGTTTAGTCCTAGTCCATTGTCTTTAAAATGGAGTACGATATATGGTTCAACTTTTTCGTATTCAATGTGCAAAGTAGCTGTTTGTTTAGCTGATTTGTACTTTATAGCGTTTGTAAATAAATTTAGTAGAATACTGTCTAAATAGGCGGGGATAGCCGTTACGGTTAAATCTTCGGGAATAGAATCGGTAATAATAATTTTGCTTTCGCGTATAGCGAGACGCAAGGCCATTTTAGTTTTCTCGATTTGCTCTTTTAACAGAATTTCTTTTTTCTCAATGTTTGTTTTTTGTTGAATGGTAATAATTTCATTCAAATAATCAATCGATTCAGACAGTTTTTCAGTGCCTTCCTTAAACAAGTCGAAGTAAGATAATTTTTCGTTAACATCATCCGTGTTTTCAATTACGTCAACAACCATCGCCAAATTACTTGTATGGGAACGAATGTTGTGCGAAACGATATGAGTGAAGTTGAAAAGTTTGTTATTTTGATTACTAGTAACTTCAAGTAATTTTTTTAATTCCAGTTGTTTTTCAATTCTCGAAGTAACATTACGACCTACTCCGATAAAATTCATGAAATTATTTTGAGCGTCAAATGCGGTCGTAATATTGAGTTCATACCAATATTTTTCACCTTGTTTGGTATAATTCAAGATCGTAATTTTGATGCTCTCTTTGTTTTTAACTGCTTGCCGTAACAATTCACTGGTTTTAGGATCGGTCTCAGGTCCAATTGATCGGTATCCAGGTTTCTGTCCAATTACTTCCTCCATACTTAGTCCAGTTAAATCTAGATAAGCTTGATTGGCCCAGACAGCTGTTCCTTTTTCATTTGCAATAACAATAGTATCCGTCGTTTCGGAAGCTGCAAGTGATAATAAATTAAGTTCTTTCTCTGATTTTTTCCGCTCGCTAATATCTCTAATGTAGCATACCAGATAAGTAATATTGTCTACAATAAATTTTTTACCCGAAGCAATTTCTACAGGTACTAATTCACCACATTTGGCTTTTATAACTGTTTCATTAACGGTGTATTCGTTCCGTTCTAAATTATATTTTAAAAAAAAGCGCACCTCTTTTCGGGCGTCTTCTGGAAAAAGTTGTGAGTTGTGTAGTCCTTTTAATTCAGATAATTGATAACCTGTAAGTTCTTTAGATCTTGGATTGCAATCAGTTATAAAACCAGTTGAAGTGTTAATGATAAAAATGGCATCATTGGCGCTGGAAAAAATAGATGAAAATTTTTCTACATTAAGCTGCAGCTCGTTGATAAGATTTTGTTCATTGGTAATATCCTGAAAAGTACCAAGTAAATTGGCTGCTTTTCCATCTTTAAATTCTACTTGGCAAATACATTCAATGTATCGAATATTGTTTTTTGCCGTTGTAATTTGAAATTTATCATTAAACGATAGTCCTTCCTCCACAGCCCGCCGAATGTGATTGCAAATGCGATCTCTATTTTCACCTTCGGAGTAAAACGGAATGCCACTGCCTTTAACAGGGATAAAATCATCCGGAAGTTCAAGAATCCTTTTGGTCACCGCATCCCAAAAAATATCATTGGTGTCTAAATTCATTTTCCAGATGCCAATCTTAGCTGATTCTGCAGCCTTGAAATAGAGCTCAAGCTTATCGGTCATTAGTAGGTGTTATAAAGTATTAAATTAATTTGGGGCGACCAAATATAAAATTTATATTCACGGAACCTCCTTTTTTAACATAAAAAGTTATATTTTTTGTTAGATATTTTGCCATTTTTATCTAATCGTTTTCCTTTCAGTGCTTTAGGTTTTGAGTTCTGTTTTTTGAGTAAAGTTTGAAGTAAAAAATTATTTTTTATCTACTTTTTTTAAAGATTTATATCTGTATTATCCTCAATAAAGTCAATTTTCTATGAATGTATCAGCTGCGAATCTTTAGTTTTATTGTAAATTTGTTATAAATCCATTTGATATGAGTGAGCCAATTATGGTTTTTAAAAAACCGTCGTATCCTGTCAATCCGGCGCTGTTAGAATACCTTGAACGCTTTGATCGTTTATCTGAAGTATCTGTTTTTTATGATGATTTGCTGCGTTTTTCGGGCTCGGTTACTGTGTATGATAGAAATGATCAGGACACTTTATGGATTAGAGTGTATTATAGCGAATTTGAGCGCGAAGAAATTGATTTGAATTTAAAAAAAATCTATTCTTTGTTACATTCTGATGGAAATTTGAGTATCATCAAGTTCTTAAATATTGACTCTATTGATTATTGTACGTTTGGGAATTCAAAACCTTTTCGAATTAAGGTTCGAAATATTCTAAATGACAACTACACGCATTTTTATGTCAAAAAAGCCGATGCTTCGCGTATTTATGGTTTAGAGTTAGAGCACATTTTATCTCCTGACAAAATCAATTTTTTAGTTTATAAAGATACTCTTATCGAAGAGCATATTATGGGAATTCCCGGCGATGTTTTTATTAAGACCCTTTTGCAAGAGCGATCTGAAACTGAAAAAGCACAAATTGCAAAAGAGTTTGTAAAATTCAATGAGCGTTGCATGATTCGGTTGCTAGGTGACATGCGCTCCTATAATTATGTGATTGTTCCAATACATGATTTTGATCATGTGGTGTATAAAATTCGTGCAATTGATTTTGATCAACAATGTTACGAAGGCAATTTTAAAGTGTATCGTCCGCAATTTTTCAAGGAAAATTATCCGATGGTGAAATTGGTAAAAGACAAATTGCAAGAAAGTTCGATTGAGCAATACAAAGATGAAGAACGTGCCGTTTTGGCCAAACGAATTTTGTCGGCCGAAAACCGTATTAATCGTTTGCTTGAAATTATGGGTGAAGACAAATTGGCACCTGAGGCTCATTTGCAACAGCTCAAAATGGAATTGTATCGCTACACAAATGACATGAATTTTAAAAAAGCAAAATCAATGGGAACTGTTATGTCGGCTGCTTTTGAATTCATTATTCGGAATTTCAAAAACACCAATTTGTTTAAAAATAAAATGTAAGGAATTTTCGTTTCCTAAATATAGCAACCAAAATATAGGTTTAATAAAAAATCGAATATGAAAAAACATTGGATACCAATTATAGCACTTCTTGCTGGAGCCTGTCAACAAGATTCAACTGTATTACAAGAACAATACGAGCTACCAAAAAAGTTAAAGGAAGTTTCAGGAATCACTTATGATGCTAAAGCGGACATGCTTTGGGCGCTTGCCGACAGTGGAAACCCAAATGAAATTTATGGTTTAGATAAAAATGGGTCTATTGCCAAGACCTGCGAAATTAACAATGCTACCAATACCGATTGGGAAGATATTACTCAAGATAAAGAGGGCAATATTTACATCGGTGATTTTGGAAATAATGATAATGAACGTAAGGATTTGGTGATTTATAAAGTAGATCATTCGTCTTTAACGGATGGCGAAACGAATTCAGCCTACGAAATTGCTTTTTATTATCCGGAGCAAAAGGAATTTCCACCTTCCAAGAAAGAACTTTTGTATGATGTGGAAGGTTTTTTTGAGCACCAAGGTTATTTTTATTTGTTTACCAAAAACCGTAGTAAAAATTTTGATGGCACATCTCTATTGTATCAAGTGCCGAACAAAGCTGGAACTCATGCGGCCGTATTGTTAGGTTCCTTAAAAACCTGCGACAATTACAATCATTGCGCGATAACAAGTGCCACAATAAGTCCTGACGGAACAAAAGTTGCTTTACTTACGCACGATAAACTAATTCTTTTGGAGGGTTACTCCAATGGAAATTTTTTAAACGGAACACAATCTAATTTAGAGCTAGGTCATTTTTCGCAGAAAGAATCGGCTGTATTTATTGACAATGAAACGATTTTGATTGCTGATGAAAAAGCGGGCGGAGATGGCGGAAAACTCTATAAAACAAGTTTGAAAAACCTAAAATCCAAATCCTAAACCAAAAGCGATGCGCGCTGGCTCACCGTTGCTTTTAAAGTAGGTGAGTCTGGCCGTGAGTGCATTGAGTCCGTTCAACCATACACCACCACCAACTGATTGATGCCATTTGTCTGATTCTTCTCCTTTCAGCCAAACGCGGCCGTAATCGTAGCCAGCCAAAACTCCAAAACTCATCGGGATGATACTGCGTTTAATTTTTCCGATGTTAAAACGTAAATCACTGCTTTGATAAAATGATTGGTTTCCTAAAAATCGTTCATTTCTAAAACCACGCAAATCGTAATCTCCGCCCAAAGTAGCAGCTTGATAAAACTCAAAGTTAGAGTTTAACACGTGTTTGGCTTTTACAATCGTAGCTAGTACAACCTTTCCTTTGGCATCAATTTTATGATTAAAATTCAGTTTGCTTTCAATCGTAGGGAAATTACGCTTGCTATCTTCGAGGTTTGTTTTCCAGCTTCCGCTAATGCTAAATCCCATTCCCATTGAAGGAAAAGCAGGTTCATCATAGTTTTCAAAACTATATTTAACCATTGCTCCCGCGAAATGCTGATTGGTAAAAACCTCCGGTCGCACTTGAGTTGAATTCTCAATAAAACGGTTTGGAGTTTCTTCAACATTAATGCGTTCGTAAACGGTTTGTAATTGAAATGTACCACCAAACAAGCCAATTTTTTTAAGTGATGGCATGACCTTTAAGATTCTAATTTTTACCCTATTGAAATCACGCCCAAAATCTTCCTCATTATTCGTTGTCTCGTTTCCATAACCAAAATAGTTGATAGAGAAGTTCGGACTTGTAAATCGTCCTTCAATATCGGCGTCCCATTTACCAAAAAGCTTTGGGAATTTACCGTTGTAAATGGCTTCATAACCACTTGTAGCAAAGTAATAATTGGTTTTTAAAGTATGTTTTTGAGTGTACGGATTTTGTTTGTAATCGTTCACGATGTAACCTGTTACAATTCCTAGTTTGATACCGTCATCGGGATTAAAACCAATATTTGGCAAGCCTGTAAAGTAATTGTAATTCGGTTTTTTGTAGTTGTATAAATTGCTTTCATAATTATCAGTTATGCGCATTCTTGTTGCGGCATCAACTTGATAATTGTTGTTTTTGCTTTTAAAATCGTGAATTTTAATGTTTTTGCCTTTTTCTAATTGGTAAGTATCCTCGTTTTGGCCTCCAATTAAACGTATTTTTATTTTAGACGATGCTGTACCTGTAACTTGAAATTCGTCATCATCATCAAGACCATAAATCCATATTTTTTTGGTAGTATTGTCTGAAAATTGCTTGTTGTATTGCAGTTCATCACCTGACTTTTTCTTTCTAAAAACTGCGACTTCAACTTGTTTTTTAGTGTTTTTTCGAATTTCAAATCGATCTTTTTTATCCGTACCAACCAATAAAACGGTATGCTGTAACACTTTGTAATAGGTTTCTGCAGCAAGCAACAGTTGTTTTTTACGTTTTCCTAGTTTTGCTTTAATAGATTCAATGGTGCCGTCTTGAACTTCTTGTGGTAGAGAATTAAAGGCCTTGTCTATAGCTTCATCTGTTAATTCGTTCTGAATGAAAGTAGCTTCTTGCATCCAATTGGCCAAAGTACTAGTTTTTAAAAAAGCCAAATCGAGCGGATAGGCCTCGCGGCTCATAATTTTTACTTTTTTTAAATGGTCTTTGAACGTTTGCATGTGTCGCAACTGAACGTTATTCATCAACACAAATACCAAAGTGCCATCGTATTTGCTAAAAGCTTGATCGCGATCCCTAGGAATGGGTTTGTAAATTATTTTTTCACCCACACGGTATTCGCCCCAGCGCCATTGGTCTTCGTGACGGTCCCAATCACCAATTAAAATATCAAACAAACGCGCTCTGATATAGGCATTTTCATCAACGGCATATTTTTCGTCTTTTCGTAAGTTCTTTAAAACATCATCAGTACCTACAATTGCGGTAGGAGAACCAAAACTTTTTACGCCAAGTTGGCTGTCCGTTGGTCGTTCTTCAACAAGATATAGTTCGTCACCATATTGTTCATTAAAATTTCCTAATGCCGCGTGCTTCGGGACATAAAATAATTTTGGATTGGTATGCGCTACTCCAATTGCCTCTGCCAAGTTTCCAACAGCAAAGGGGGTGTAAGGATGTGCAGTGGTATAAAAGTCAGCAAGTAAACTTTCGGCAAAGGTATTTTCAAACTCATCTTGAATGAATTGTTTTTTAAAAGCAACAGCTTGCAGGAAGCGTGTTGTACTTTTCTTCATGCCGCGCATTACGTACTCGCGTTCGTTGCTGTCAAGTAAACGCAAGGAGTTGGATTGGTGTCCGCCGCCTGCGCGTTTGGGCGTAAGTCCGCCTAAAAGTGAATCTAAGGTTGCTGTAGGTACAGTAATGGGTTGGCTATAATAGGTTCTGTAATGTTTACCAAAGAAAAAACGGTATAAACTTGACTTTTTTGTTTGCGAGGCGTTATATATTTGAGTAGTTGTTTGCTTAGGAAAATTTTCAGCTAAACTTTTAATATCATAATCCTGCTTAGCTGTGCTGATTTGTTTTTCGAAAAGAAGTTTTTCTTGATGATTTTCGATTCCGAAAAAAGCAACTTTCGAAGCTCCGTTTTCGAAAATAGACAACTTGGCAAAACCATTTTTTCCGTATGAAAAATCGTTTGGAAAAACAGCCTTTGCGGCTTCAAATTTAGAGCCAGCGCCGCTAATTATTTGTTTGATATTGTCTTTTTCGAGGTATTGTAAATTGTGGTCGTGACCGGAAACAACAATAACATTTGCGTGACTTTGTAGCAAGGTTTTTACTCTTTTTGTAAAAAGATCGTACGGTTTGTTTTGTAAATCTTGCGGACTTATTCCAGATGTTTTTCGGATTAAATTAATCAATGAACCAATTATTGGTAACGGAATTTTCTTTTCAAGTGGGAACAATTGCTTTTGAAATGAAAATTGTCCGCCATGTGATCCGTTGCTCATCAGTGGATGGTGAACGGCTAGGACGACTGTTTTATCTTGATTTTTTACCAAAATGCTTTCTAGTTCGGTAAAGAAATCTTCACGCGTTTTGATGCTGCATTCATCGTTTATGGTAGGATGCTTATCCCAATTTTCTAAAAACCATTGGCTGTCAATGGTAACTAAAGTCAGGTTGTCGTTCAGTTCTAAATCCTCAATAGCACAACTTTTACTTGGTAAAAAAGATTTTTTATTATTTAGGTAATTGGTAACAAATTGCGCTTGACGTTCTAATCCTTTTAAACCACTGTACCAATCGTGATTGCCCGGAATAAAGATCGTTGATCCTTTAAAATTTTTAGACAAATCGAGTTGTTTGGTCAGTTTGTCCTCGGCAATTAATCGTTCATTGGTAAATTCATGATCAGGTAGGCCTTTTGGATAAATATTATCGCCCAAAAATAGCAAAGTACTTTTTTTAGGTGCTTTTGAAAGTTGTTTTTGAAGTAATTGTAGCGTTTCTTGCGCTTGTTTTTCGTTGGTATTTCCTGCATCGCCAATTAAAAAAAAGGTATGGGCAATTTTTGAACTATCAACTGCGTTTTGAGTTGGGTTTTTGCTGTTTTTGCCATATTGCGCATGATATGTAGCACACGATTGAATGATGAATATTAGGACACTGAAAAAAAGAACTCGTTTAATCAAAGCTTTAAAACGGCTAACTGAAAATAATTTCATAATTTAGTTGAGTAAAAATACATCCATGATTTTAATAGAACAAGCCAAAGAATTCGTAGAAAAACAGTTCAAAGATAAACTTTCTAATTCATATACCTATCATAATATCAGTCATACAAAAGATGTTGTGGCCGCTGTTGAAATTATTGCTGCACATGAAGGTGTAACGGAGAAAGAGCTAGAAATGTTGCTTCTTGCTGCTTGGTTTCATGATATGGGTTACATCCATGGCTGTCTAAAACACGAAGAGAGTAGTGTAGTGTTTTTAAAGGAGTTTTTAGCTACACAACCCAATGCCGCTCTTTATCAAGAACAAGTTGCACAACTCATTATGACGACGGTTTATAGCTATGAGCCTCAAAATAAATTAGAAAAAATTATCAAGGATGCCGATTATTACCATCTTTCAAAACGAGAATATGTAGATTCTTGCGGAGCATTGCGCGCAGAATGGCATAATTTGGATCAAAAAACATTTTCGGATGCAGAGTGGTGGAAAGAAAATTTAAACTTTCTTACCAACAAACACCAATATTACACCACATTTGCCATTACAAATTGGCAACCTTTAAAAGATAAAAACAAGAAAAGATTGCAAAAGAAAATTGATAAATTGAAAATAAAATCAAAAGAGGAAATAGTGGTTGCTGAAAATCGTAAAAAAGAAGAAAAGCCCGATCGAGCTGTTGATACTTTGTTTAGAGTCACGCTCAACAATCATACGACATTGAGCGGGATTGCGGATAGTAAAGCCAATATTTTACTATCTGTAAATGCTATTATTATTTCGATCGCGCTTTCTATTTTGATCCCAAAATTAGATAGTCCTAAAAATGTGCATTTGATGATCCCAACATTCATCATGTTGATGTCAAGTGTCACCACTATCATTTTTGCTATTTTATCGACACGCCCAAAGGTGACGAAAGGTGTTTTTTCGCGCCAAGATATTGAGAATCAAAAAGTCAATTTGCTTTTCTTTGGGAATTTCTATAAAATGCCACTCGAAGAGTACCAATGGGCAATGAACGAGATGATGAAAGACAAGGATTATTTATACAATTCAATGATTAAAGATTTGTATTATTTAGGTGTTGTGCTCGAAAAAAAATACCGCCTTTTGCGTTTGACCTACAATTTTTTCATGATTGGAATTATTGTCTCTGTAATTGCGTTTGTCATTGCTTTTAAAATGGCATAACATTATTGAATTTCGTCAAGTAAATCTTGGTAGGAATACAGTTTCTCAAGAGGAGACGATATGTTGTTGCATACTTTGACACGAATGGCACGTAAGCCAGAAACACCTTGTAAATCTTCTACTTCAAATTGTTCAATTGTAGGTTCGAGTATTTTTTTGAATTGTAAAAATTTAATGTAGTTGAGGTATTCTTGTTCCTCGTTATTGTGTGAATACACAATTGTAATTTTTTCCTGTCCTGTAATGCGTTCCTCTTTGTTTTTGATGTGTGCTTTGTCAATTCGTTTTTTGACTACTTCATAGCGTGCGTTGTAGGTGCCGTCAACATCAAAACGCTTTTCGTCCATTCGAAAACGAATAGAAATAGGAGAGCTAAACACCAATATCAAAGTAGTTACATCCAGTTCATAAGGTAATGAAAACTTAAGTTGGCTGTGCTCCATAACCATTTCGCACAAGGTTTGTAATTGCCATAGTCTCAAATTATGCAGATACAAATTTTCGAAATTTTTGGTTGGTGCAATAGAGGAACCAATATATAAATTGTGTTCTACGCCATCCGTTTTAAAGCGCTCGTAGTAGTGCGGAAAAATCTTTTGTGCTTCCGCTTGTTTAGCGTCCAGTAACGAAGCTAGTTTTTTATTAACGATGGAAAGCGCATTGTCAAACTTTTTTCGGGAGTGGTAAAATAGTCCAGATTTTTCGTCTAAACTTTCAAAATAATTATTGACTTCAAATTGCGTAGCCTCGTTAAATTCGGTAGTTTTTAAAATAGGATGAATCTCATTTTCAATATAATGCTGAATTTGCTGCTCAGTATCTGCTTTAAAGGGCTGATCCAGTTCGGAAATCAGGGTTTGAAGTTCAAATTTTCGTTGTTCAACGAGTACCAAATTAGTACTAGAATTATCGTTGCTAAACAAGTTTAGGAGCGCTTGTATTTGGTTTTTCAAATCAACAGTTACTGTTTTATTGCGATGTTCTGATGAGCCTTTAATGTCAATTTGGCCATATAGCGGATAAACTTCTTTGAAAACAATTTCTTTAAAAATGTAATCGCGTGTTTGCAATTGTACGTATTTGAGTGCTTCTTTTCTGAATTTCCAATACACACTTTGATGAATAGCGGTGTATTCACGTTGAATGACTGCTTCAATTTGGTTTTGCATATCAATATTATAACGTTCTACAGTATCAATTAAATACGGTAAAATCAAATCTAGTTTACTAGCATTGATACTGTTTAATGCGCGCGCATTTGCTGAAACAAGTTCTAGAACACCAAGTAATACTCCGTTTTTTACAATAGGTGCAAAAACACAACTCTGAATGTTTTGTGATAATAGGTGTTGTCCTAATTGTTCATTTCCTGCTATTTGACTAAAATTAGACACATTAGAAATAGATACAATTTGATTATTTGATAGTAAATTCTCAAACGAACAGCCCAAAAAGCCATCTTGACAAGCTATTTCCTGCTGTTCATTTAGTATAAAACTATGCAAGCTACTGTCGTTAATGGTGGGCTTTATAAATTGATCTTCTTCCGCATTGTACAAAAGGATTCCCACTCGCAAGTCGGCTATTTTAAAAATAGATCTAAAGATTGACTCAGAATTTTCTTGAATTGCAATTTGTTCTTTATCAGGTTTCAAAAGATTACTTTTTAGCTTTGATATCGAACTTTCAGTGGTAGCATCGAATAAAATGGCAATACCAAATCCTTTTAAAATCCAACTTTCTACTGGGAATTTTTCTTTCCACAAAGCGATGTTATCAAAATTATCCATCAGTAAATCAATGTCTTCAGGAGTAATTTCAGGAGCTGAATCCGTTGGTAATATTTCTAAAAAGTCAGCATTGTACAAAATTCGGTATTGGTTCATGATTCCTTTTTTATTCGGAATTTCATAAAACAAAGGTTTGTTAAAATCAATCTGCTGACCGTAAATTTCGTTAAGTATGAGCGTACAACTCATGACGTAAAATTGATCGGCATCAAAGTCTTTTATGGCAATATCAAACAAAACACCAGCTTCGTCAACAATTTTTTTAAAGCGTTCGGTATAATTAAAAGTAAAATTTTGAAACGGAATGGCAACAGCTTTAATTTCGTTGTGCGTCAATGCTGTTGGGAATAAATCAGCCAATAAGTTTTTAATCAAGGCAGATTTTTCAAAAATCAAATCAAAATCTTCGATACCGGTTCTAAACTCCGGAAAAGGTTCAATTTCTTGCAAAAGAGCTTGCGCGTATTTGGCTCTATAATCCACATCGCTGTTGGCAATTTCTTCTAAATTTTCAATGAGTTTGTGAAAAGAAATTAAGGTTTTGAACGGACTTTCTTTAAAGAAAAATTGCGCCATTTTTTGTGATTTTTTGAAGGGTAAATTTACAAAGAAACACTGTTTTTAGATGCTATTTAATCATTTTATTTTTCCAGAAAAAAATCTCCAAATGCACTTGGCATTTGGAGATATAATGGTAATTCGAGTAAAGATTCTTTTCTTTCAGGTAAGTTTAGTTTTTTTCTTCTTTGTTGAAGTAAACTAAGTAATAGTACATTTGTTTTTCTTCGTCCCAACCTTTTTCAACAAATTTTTCAGCACTTTCAGGATTGATAAAATCCATTTTAATTTGAATGTGCGTATCTAAATTGATTACATTTTTTATTGATTTTCTGGCATCAGATACTGCTGCATTCGCAATAGGGAAGGAGGTAACATCCTCAATGCTGTATTTCTCGCCTTTATCGGTTTTGTAGTTTTTGAACTCCGGAATCAAATCAGGATTATCTAAAACTTCATTTAAAAAGTTAGTTTCTTCAAACTGATCGTTTTTTGCAAAATAATTTACAGATCGGTTCATAAACATCACTTCTTCTTTTTTATCTTCTGCCGGGAAAACAACATCTTTTGCAAAGTTTTGACAGAATTTCAAATACTTTTTAGTGATGAAATTTTCATCCTCAAAAGCATCTACTGATAAAAAGTGCTCTAACCAGTAGCGCGCGTCATAACGGTTGCTATCTACGGTCAAAATTTTATATCCTTCTTCTTTCTTGTAATTAAAAATCAAACAGCCTTTGTCAAGTTTATTCAAACTCACGCCTTGCTGCAAAATCATTTCTAATTGAGAGGCCTTTTCTTCAAATTGTAAAAAGTCGGCTTGAATTTCACTCTTAAAAATACCAATGGCATCAACTACATTGTTGTCAATGCTTAAATTGGTTAAATAGGTTACGTAAACCTCACCATTTTTGATATGTGGGTGATTGGATTGCTCAAACAAATGCGTGGTGATTTTTTTTGAAACCTCGTGAACGCTGCTTGGATTGTCAAATATCTCGGTGGCGTATTTGAACATGTCGTTGTAATCCAAATCGATTTCATGTGCAAATTGGAAATAATTTTCTTCTTTTTCGCGAAACGGTTTAAAGAAAAATTCCTTCATTAGAGGCACAATTTCATCTTGCAACGCATACGGTTGCTCTGATAAAAATATAGCTTCGTTTCTACTCTTGTTACCCACTCTGTGAATGGATAAATTTTCGATATGGGTGTTGAATAAGTTGATCATTTATTTTTGAGGTGCTAAGTGAAAAGTTGCTGAGTTACTGAGGTTTTAATCTCTTTCTTTAATTTTATTGATGAACGAAACCAGCATTCGTTCAATCTCTCGACTATCTTCGTACAAAGTGTTAAATTCATCTTCGATTAAATAGTCGATGTTTTTTGCTATTTCTAATTGGGTTTGTAATTCAAATAATGATCCAATGGCTATGTTTAAAAAACGCAGATATTCTTTACTACTTTCTCTTCCAAACCCTTCGGCAATGTTGCTCGGAATTGAAACTGAGCTCCGCCTTATTTGTGATGTTAATGCAAATATTTCTTCTTTTGGGAATTTCTTGGTTGAATTATAAATTTTAGTAGTTAATGACATTGATTTTTGCCAAATCAGTAGGTTTCTAAAATTGCTCATGGTGTGAAAATATTAAATTTAGTTCCTGTCAGAACTTAGTACCTCAGAACCTTAAATTCTTAGAAACTTACTAAAAACTAATTCCAATTCTCTTCAAAACCGTAGTCTTCAAAACTGTCATCGCCTTCAAACATATCTAAATCATCATCATCAAAACCGTCTTCGAACTCGTCATTGTAATCATCTGCATTATCGGCTTCAAAGTTTTTTTCCATTGCTTCATCGGGCATTTCACCGTGAGAGAATAAAGTTTCAGGATAGAAATTTCCGGCAACTTTTTCTTCAATAGCGGCTAATTCTACTAAAAACGTCCACATGTTAATAAAGTCGTATACGTAAATGATTTTCGTGTTTTCTTTATCTAAAATGTCCGACAATTTGTAGTCGCTCATGGTTTTTTGTTCGCCAGGAATATCGCCGGTATCAAACATCGGAATCTCTTCTTCTTGATTCCACGTTTCATCACAAGTATAAAAAGAAGCTACTTCCATTCCGTCAAAACCGAATGAATTGAAAATAGCATTATGTAAATCCTCTAAAGTATCGTCTTCAAGTATTGCAATGTCTCTAAAAATATCTTCCTCGGCGTCTAGAATGACTCTAAATTTATAAACCATAATCGTTGTTTTTATTGAAAGGTCAAAGGTAAAATTTAATTTCAGATTTAAATTTTACTTTCTCGATTTGTTGATAAGATTTTTGTGTATTGCCAAGTATTGATTTCAAAGCAAGCCGAATTTTTAGACTTTATTTTTCATAGAACTCTATCGGTAAATCATCGGGATCACTGATAAAGAAAAACGATTTATTGGTGTATTCATCAACCCGAATTTCTTCCGCAATTACGCCTTCAAGCAGGCACAAATGGTGAGTAGCTGCAATGTCATTTACCTCAAATGCTAAATGACGCAAACCGGCCGCTTCTGGACGAGACAGCCTTTGGGGCGGATTTGGAAAAGAAAACAATTCCAATACATAAACGCCATTCAGCGTTAAGTCTAGTTTGTACGATTGGCGTTCTTCGCGATACGCTTCTTGAAGTATTTGCAAGCCGAGAATCTCAGTATAAAATTTTTTGGATTTTTGATAATCACTGCAAATAAGAGCGATATGATGAATTTTTGAAAGTGAAAGCATATTTAGTAAGCGAAAAAAAAGCCCAATCAGTCGATTGGGCTTGGTGTTTTATTTTTTAGAGTCGGAGCACAAACCTACAATTTCATGAAAGGTATCGTGCAAAGTTGTAATCGATTTTACAATAGCAG
The DNA here is from genome assembly GCF_021608205.1 of Flavobacterium sp. K77. Taxonomy (NCBI): domain Bacteria; kingdom Pseudomonadati; phylum Bacteroidota; class Flavobacteriia; order Flavobacteriales; family Flavobacteriaceae; genus Flavobacterium; species Flavobacterium sp. K77. Next base: position 145,198 of record NZ_JAKIHO010000002.1, read on the forward strand.
CATCATCGCCTTTGGCTACAACCAATTTGTGTAAAGCTTTGCTTTGCAATTGCAAACGTTCTGCCGAAGCTAAAATAGCATCTGTTCTAAATTCAGTTGGGATATCCGACTTTAATAACGAAGCTGCTTTTTGAACCATTTCCTCAGAGCGCGCTTTGATTGGTGCTAAATTACCTTCTTCGGCTGGATGAAAAGTTTCCGACATTACACCGTGAAATTCTTTAATAGCCGGCCATTTGTCAAATGTACTTTGTGCCGATACCGAACTGGCAACCACAAATAAAGCAAATACCAATACTAATTTAAGCTGTTTCATTTTCTATGTTTTTGTTGTTAGTAAATCAAAGATAGGATTTTTTTGTAGCTACCAAAAAAAATTATAAAAACCTTATGCTTTTAAATTCCGAATCACTCTCGCAGGATTTCCTACCGCTAGTGAATGATCAGGAATATCTCTCGTAACCACAGATCCTGCACCAATTACACAACCTACGCCAATAGTCACTCCTGGACAAATAACACTATTGCCACCTATCCAGCAATCATCGCCAATAGTTATTGGTAAAGCATTTTCGAGCGTTTTGCGCAATTCCGCATCAAGTGGGTGCGTAGCCGTATACAATTGCACGTTGGGCGCTATAAAAACATTCGATCCTATAGTTACCGTGGCACAATCGAGCACCACACAGTTCATATTAAAATACACATTTTCGCCACACACGATATTGTAGCCGTAATCACAATGAAAAGGTGGTTCAATGTATAAATTGGTCCCTGCATTGGGAATCAATTCCTGAATAATTTCGCGCGCTTTTTTAGTCATTCGATACTCCGTTACATTCAAGCGGTGCAACAACAACTTCGCTCGTCGTCGGTCTTTCACCAACACCGGATCACCAGCTAAATAATATTCGCCAGCAATCATTTTTTCCTTCTCTGATTTCAAATCCATATTGTTTCATTTTTTTGGGCGTGCCCTCCGCAAAAGCTCCGGTCGGGCTATTCGTTACAATCTTTGCCGCCCCTTTTTTGCAACGGGTCAGCAAAGGATTTTCACTGCTATCCCTCACGCGATTCCTAGTATACTTATTTAATGCAACTAGGTAAATGTAGCCTAAAAATAAAAATTTCACAACTCAGATGGTATTTTCAACAGTTCGGTATTGTAAAATTTGCGGCACCAAGTAAGACCAATACTTTTGAAACGAAATAAAAAATCAAATCTTATGAAAACCATATTTACGCTGTTTTTAGTATTGCTTACCACTTGCATTTTTTCGCAAACTACGATTTCGGGCAAGATAGTCGACCAAAAAGGAAAAGCTGTTTCGGGTGCCAATGTTTATCTTGAAGGAACTTATGATGGCGGTAGCAGCAATGAACTAGGTCAATTTTCTTTTGCGACCACAGCAACAGGACAGCAAATTTTGGTGATTAGCTCATTGGTTTTTGAAAATTTACGCACCCCAATTGATCTGGCAAATTACCAAGAAAAAACTTTTACCCTTCGTGAAAACGCTGTTGCGCTTGATGCCGTTGTAATTACTGCAGGAACATTTGAAGCGGGTGATAAATCGAGAGTTTCGGTTTTAAAACCTCTAGATATTGTGACCACAGCAGGATCAGCAGGGAATATCATTGCGGCTTTGCAAACCTTACCAGGAACGCAAACGGTAGGTGAGGACGGAAGATTGTTTGTTCGTGGTGGCGAGGCTAATGAGACACAAACATTTGTAGATGGGATTAGAGTAGCGCAACCTTATGGTGCAACTTCCAACAATTTGCCAACTCGCGGCCGATTTTCACCGTTTTTATTTAGCGGAATCGCTTTTTCCACCGGTGGCTATTCTGCAGAATATGGCGAAGCATTATCCAGTGTGTTGTTACTCAATACTCAAGATAATCCAGATCAAAACAAAACCGAAATTAGTTTGATGACCGTAGGTTTAGGAATTGGAAATACCCAAAAATGGAAAAAAAGTTCCTTGAGTGTGAATGCTAATTATTTGAATCTTGCTCCTTATCAAGCTGCGATTCCTCAAAACGTAGATTGGAACAGTCCTTTTCAATCCTTGTCTGGTGAAACGGTGTATCGTTATAACTTCAATAATGGTATTTTAAAAGTATACGCAGCATTTGACGCTTCAAAATTTGATATCAATCAAGAAAACATCAATGCTCCAGAGAAAATAAGAGTAGATTTAAACAACGACAATTTCTATTTTAATACGTCTTACAAAGGAGTTTTTGGGAACAACTGGCAAATCACCTCTGGATTGAGTTATGGCTACAGCAACAATAACATAAACTTAGATTCAGATAAAATAACCAATGAAGAAAATGCAGCTCATTTAAAAGTTAAGTTGAAAAAAAGTTTCTCAGATCGATTAAAATTGTCTTTTGGAGCTGATTATTTTGTTACCCAATTCCATGAGGATTTTAGCAAAAGTTCAGGTATGGTTTTTAACAGTGGATATGATTCAAACATTGTAGCTGTGTACTCTGAGGCTGATATTTTCTTCTCTAAAAAATGGGCTGCAAAAGTGGGGATACGCGCAGCAAATAACAGTGTTCTAAGTGAAAATGCTATTTCGCCAAGAGTTTCTTTTGCTTACAAAATGGCTAAAAACAGTCAGTTTTCATTTGCTTATGGCGACTTTACTCAAACTCCTAACGCTGATTATCTCAAGTATACAGCAAATAATCCTCTAGAAAGTGAAAAAGCATCACATTATCTTTTAAACTTTCAGTATGCTAAAAACGGAAAAACCTTTAGAGCCGAAACCTATTACAAAAACTATCGTGATTTAGTAAAATTTGATACTAGTGTAGCTGCTTTCAATTCAAATTATGATAATTCTGGTTCAGGATATGCAAAGGGATTAGATTTGTTTTGGCGTGACAACAATTCCATCAAAAATCTTGAGTATTGGATTTCCTATTCCTACATAGATACCGAAAGAGATTATAGAAATTTCAAGGCCGCAGTTACACCAAGTTTTGTTGCTGATCACAGCTTGTCTATTGTTACAAAATACTTTATCACAAACTGGAAATCGCAAATAGGATTTACGAATTCCTATAGTTCTGGCCGACCGTACAACAATCCCAATGAAACAAAATTCATGAACGGTAAAACGAAAGATTTTAACAATTTAAGCTTTAATTGGGCGTATTTATTGGCTCCGCAGAAAATTTTATATTTCTCTGTCTCAAATATTTTAGGAACTCAAAATGTATTTGGGTACGAATACGCTAAAAATCCAAACAGCGCTGGCATTTACAACCGTAGAGAAATTATTCCTACTGCAGATCGTTTTTTCTTTGTTGGTTTCTTTTGGACCATCAGCAACGATAAAAAAGACAATCAGTTAAAGAATTTATAAAGGTCCAAAGTCGCAAAGACACCAAGGTACTAAGCCTGTGATTCTCGAAATTTATTACTTTGAACCTTAGGACCTAAGAACCTTTGCAACTAAAAATACAACTCATCCATTAAATTCTACAGTTCGGTAGGAATCAATTTTTAAGCTGTAAAAAGCAATCTACTTTTGAATCATCAAATAACAACAAGGTTTCAATCGTCACAAAAAAATCAACTTTAAAAACAAAACATCATGAGCAAAATTATCACTATCATCACGTTTCTTATTACTAGTTTATTAAGTGCACAAACACAATTTGAGCAAGGAATGGGCAAAGCCTTACAATTATGGGGCGAAGGAAAATCAACTGAGGCAACCGATTTATTGGAGCGTATTGCAGCAGCCGAAAAAAATAGTTGGTTGCCTAATTATTACATTGGCTTGATAAATACCACAACTGCATTCCAAACAAAAGATGCCGAAAAATTAAACCTTTTATTGAGCAAAGCACAAAAAGCTATTGACATTGAAATGGATAAAAATCCAAAAAATGCCGAGTTAATTGTAATTCAAGCTATGATTCACACTGCCTGGATTGCTGCTGACCCAATGACAAACGGTCAAAAATTAGCTGGAACTGTAATGGATTTGTATGCACAGGCAGAAGCACTTGCACCGCAAAATCCTCGCGTAATTTTAAACAAAGCCGAATTCGAAATAGGCGGAGCGAAATTCTGGGGAACGGATACCAAACCAATGTGTGCGCAAATTGAAAAAGCTATCGGACTTTTTGCTACTTTTAAACCTGAAAGTCCATTTGCGCCAAGTTGGGGTTTGAATAACGCCTTAGCTGCTCAAAAAAAATGCAAATAAACATCATTATTAGTCTTTGCTGAATCTGGCGCAATACAAAACAATACTTAAAATGAACATACTTTATAAACAACTTCAAAAAGTAATTAAACTCACCGTGTTGATATTTGTTATTATGCAAATCATTAACGCTGTCATGGGAAGCACTGTAAGACTAGACCACCATTTAGTCACACAGTTTTTATTTACTGCCTTGTATACATTTTCACTTTATGCAGCAAATGCGGTTTTGTTTATAAAATTAGACTCTTTTTTTACAGATCGATTTTCAATTAAGAGATTGGTAGCAGGTTTTACAGGTTCTTTTTTAGTTTCATTACTAGTGATTTTCTTAATGCATGTTTTTGAAGTGGTAGTTTATGAAAATCAAACATTTGACTATTTCTTGGCAAACGAAAAACCTTCAAAATATTTGTTTGCTATCATCATTACTTTTTTTGTAACCCTGTCAGTACACGCTATTTCCTTTTACAAAGCGTATAATGAGAATAAAGTCAAGGAACAAAAAATTATTGCAGGTACAGCCAATGCCAAATTCGAGAGTTTAAAAAACCAAATTGATCCGCATTTTTTGTTCAATAGTTTGAATGTTTTGAGTTCTTTAATCGAAGAAAATCCTGAAAATGCACAGCGTTTTACAACCTCTTTATCTAAAATTTATCGATATGTTTTAGAACAAAAGGACAAAGAACTTGTTAGTGTTGCCGAGGAATTGGCTTTTGCCAAAACCTATATGAATTTATTGAAAATGCGATTTGAAAACAGCATCACCTTTCAATTACCAACTGATTTTGATAATTTAGAAGCTAGGGTAGTGCCATTATCCTTGCAATTGTTGCTAGAAAACACCATCAAGCACAATGTAGTAAGTGAAAACAAACCCTTGCAAATTACAATTTACATTCAGGATAATTACTTGGTAGTTCAAAACAATTTGCAAAAAAAAGAAGTATTACAAGACCGTCAAGGTGTAGGATTGCAAAACATTGTAAGCCGTTATGCCTTGCTATCAAAGAGAAAAGTTTTAGTAGAACAAACGGAAACACACTTTAAAGTACTGATTCCTATTTTAACCAAACAAATAGCCGCTATGGAAACAAATACAATTAGCAACGAAAATTTAGCGTACGCAAGAGCTAAAGAAAGAGTAGAAAAATTAAAAGGATTTTACGGAAATTTAATTTCGTACTGTATCGTAATCCCAATTTTAATCATAGTTAACCTGAGTTCGCCACATCCTTTTCAGTGGTTTTGGTTCCCGCTTCTGGGCTGGGGAATGGGACTTACCTTTCATGCACTCGAGACCTTTGGGTACGGCAAAAATTGGGAAGAACAAAAAATTCAACAGATTTTAAACAAAAACAAAACAAACAAATGGAACTAAATAAACCAAACAATAGCGAATTTGAGCAGTATCAAAGCGCTAAAAAGCAAGTGGAGGAATTAAAAGGGTTTTATTCGCATCTTGCTGCATTTATACTTGTAAATGGAATTCTGATCCTAATAAATTTTAGATATTCTCCAAATTACATATTTTTCCTTTGGACTTTTGGAAGTTGGGGAATAGGACTTTTATTTCACGCGATTAGAGTTTTTAATTGGATTCCAGTATTCGGAAAAGATTGGGAAGAAAGAAAAATTGAGCAATACATACAAGCAGAGAAAAACAAAACTAATACCTACGAGTAATCATGACTACAACAGATCAAATAGCATACGATAATGCACTAAAAAGAGTTCGAAAAATTAAGGGTTTTTATACGCACCTTATTGTTTACATTGTTATCAACATTATGATTGTAGTGTTGAACACACAAAACCTTAAGTCAGACGAAAGCTATTTTCAATGGGGAAATTTTGCAACTGCAATTTTTTGGGGAATTGGTTTGGCCGCACATGGATTATCGGTTTTTTTACCTCCAGTATTTTTAGGACGCGACTGGGAAGAGCGTAAAATCAAAGAGCTGATGGAGAAACAAAAAAACTCGAATTGGGAATAACTAAATTCTTATTTTTACGCAGCAACAATAGCCAAACAATCATTTATAAAGCAAGCATAACCATTCATGACAACACTAATTATAGAAGACGAGAAACCAGCTGCACGACTTTTACAACGTAAAGTAGAAAAGTTAGGCGTACAAGTACAAACGATGCTTCACTCTGTAGAAGAAGCGGTCGAATGGTTTTCTGCAAACGAACATCCAGATTTGATTTTTCTAGATATTCAGCTATCAGATGGATTATCGTTTGAAATTTTCGAAAAAGTTGAAATTAAAAGTGCTGTAATTTTTACAACGGCTTATGATGAATATGCATTGCGAGCGTTCAAGTTAAACAGTATTGACTACCTCTTGAAACCAATTGACGAAGATGATCTTGAAGTTGCGGTAAGTAAATTCAAATCATTGTTGCCCAAAGAAGTAGTGTCTACTCCAAACCTAGGAATCGATTTTGAACAAATCAAAAAAATGCTGGCTAATCCGTTTGACAAAAGCTACAAGAAACGCTTTACTGTAAAAATTGGTCAGCATTTAAAAGTAGTAGCAGTCGACGAAATTGAATGTATATTTAGCGAAAACAAAGGAACATACTTGCATACTGTTGACAATCGGAATTACTTGATTGAGTCTACTTTAGAGCAGCTTGAGCAAGAATTAGATCCGAAAGATTTTTATCGCATTAGCCGAAAATTTATTGTGCCAATGAAAGCCATTAAAGAAATAGTAATGTATAGTAACTCTCGCTTGCGCGTTGTGCTACCTACGTACAAGGATGATGAGGTAGTTGTAAGCCGCGAAAAAGTGGCTGATTTTAAAAATTGGTTGGGATAAAAATGGGTTAGTTAGCATATTTTATGACTAAACAGAATTGCGTATGAATGTTGTAGAAAAACTACAGGAAATTATAAGAGTTCAAGAAGAACAAACTAAAATAAAATTTGGGACACTGAATGAGCCAATTGACAGTAATGCGATTCAAGAAATTGAAGCCTTGCTAGAGGAAAAATTACCAAATGAAATTATAGCACTTTATGAATATGCAAATGGGCAGAATGATAGTGGCAATGGGATTTTTTTTGGAGAAAAATTTTGCAACTCGGAGGAAATTATTCGACAATTAAATTTCAGTAGAACTCTAATAAAGTATGAAGAAAATACCATTGCTAACCCTGATCAATCAGATTATTTAATAAAGAAAATTGTTGCTTTCTACGCCAAATTGGCACCTAAAAGCAGCTTTTTTGGCTTAAAAAAAGCTTGGTATAAAATAGAATTTCAATGTGGGCTCAATAGTTTTGGAGGTCCTTATCTTTATAAATCTGAAAGCACAACAGCTCATAACAGAGAGATAATGCGGGTAGATACAAGCGAAATTGAAGAATGCGTCAATGATTTATATAATCTTGAACAGCCAACTTATCGCTGGGACGAGTTACGATTTGTGATTTTTTCAGATGGAAACTACGAATTGGAACGATTTGCATACGACTTTGATAATGAAATTCCGTTCACGTCAACTCCGTCGCAAGCAATCAAACAAAAATATTTTCATTATAAATGGTTGCCTGTATTTTCAGATTATGCTGGAAACTATATCGGAATCGATCTTGACCCTGATTCAAAAGGAAAAAGGGGACAAGTTATCAACTTTGGTCGAGATGAAGAAGACATGTTCGTGTTGGCAGAAAATCTCGAAGATTTGTTCGATAAGATATTAAATGAATTTGCTAAAGCAGAAAATAGCGTACTAAATTCTGAAAATCATTTGCACGAAATTTTAAAAGATCTTGTTTCGAAATAAACACTTTTTTACGGTTATGAACTATCAACTTTTCTTTTAATAATAGTCTGAAAATGTTTGTTATTCTACAATCAAAAGTTCATTGATATGAAGAAATTTTTTAAAATTTTATTTTTATTGGCAACTGTTTATTTACTTGTTCCATATACTATTGGTCTATTTGGAAAGATAATGCAACCTCACTTCAAAAACATTTCTTTACTTGACTATTTTTGGATCGGCCTTATTTTAATTGTGATGATACTCCTCAATTTTAAATGGTTGTATTGGGACAAATTAAAAAGAAAATAATAATCGGTTTAACTATATTTAAACTTTAGTTAGTAGCTGATAAATAACTTTATAAAAATTCACTGACCATTAGATAGTTGGCTTTATTGATAGAAAAGCTTATCAAAACACTTCATATTTAACTTTAATATAAAAGAAGATAAATACTGGTTTTTAATATTTTAGTGTAGAGTTATAGATTAAATCTATTTCGGTTTAAACCTTGAAGAATGTTTTTCGAATTGCAATTAAAACCAAAATAAATCCTGTGTAAAAAATGAAAAACGGAATAATCCATTCTACTTTATCAAAAGCAAGTAAAGCGGCAATCAGTAGTAGTTGAAAACCCAAACCATAAATAGAAAGTAAGGTCATGAACCAGTTTGGGAATGTTTTTACTTTGTACGCATCAGCATCAAGAGTATGGATAATTTTGTCAAATAAGCCATAAACAACAGTGTAAATTTTGAACAAAATATCTACTGATTTTTGCGTTTCGCCTGGCAAAGCGCGTGGCGATTTGTATTCGAATATTTTACTTGTTGTATCACCGCCGACTGATTTATTACGTAAAATAACGTAATAATAATTATACAATGTGCCTTGCAGCTGAATACCGAAAAAGGCTAGTAATGTTGGTAACAAAGTTGTTTTTGAGATGTAACAGATTGTCATCAAAAACATAAAATTGAGGATAATGTCAAACACACTATCTAAGTACCTTCCGGTGTATGAAGGAGTATTTTTGAGTCGAGCCAATTCGCCATCAGCGGCATCAATACCTGACTTTAGAACAATAAAAAAAGCAGCCCAAACATAAGCGCCTACTAGCATGCAATAGATCGCTGTTAAACCCGAAAGACCAAAAAGTAAGGTAACGTGTATGGGAGTAAAGCGAGTGTTTTTTAATTGATTGGCAAGCAATCTTCCAAATGATCTTCCGTAATCAGACAAATCTAAAAACTGATCTTGGCTAGCAAGTTTTGACATTTTAATTTTAAATAGGCAACAAGAACTGCGACAATATAGTCAGGGTATTATGCAGAAAGTATATTTTTCTTTCTGGTTTCCAAAAATAGGTAAAATTGCACACCAAACAACACTGTTGCTAAAACCAAATGAATTGTTTGCGTTCCAAAAGGGAAATCAAAGTAATACATAGCAATGCCCGAAGCGATTTCTATAGCAAGCAAATACATAATCCATTTCGTTTTGCTGTATCCTAAATTGGATTGGTTGTTGAGGTACAATAAATAGGCATTGATAGACAAAACAACTATTGAAAAGGAGCGGTGAAAGTAAAAAATCCAGCTTGGGTTTTGCAACCACATTATTTCTGGAGCTCCTGTTTTTACCACGATATCAACTTGTTCTCGAACATCAGTACCCAAAATAATTTGAACCAAAGTTAGTAACAAAGCAAATATTAAAAGATTCTTGTATTTCGTAGGAGCGTTAACTGCAGGTTTATTGTTTTTTTGAACATTAAAAATAACATACAATTGCAATGCAACAATAAGTAGTGCCGCCAGCATGTGTGTGGTGATTTTATACGGACTCAAATCAGAGTCGACAACTGTTTTACCTAACCAGGCTTGAAATCCCATCAAGATACAAACGGCAAAGGAAAGGTAAATTAGTTTGCTGTTTTCTTTGCGGTATGCAAAAGCTAACGCAAATGTAATCACACAAGCTATACCTGCGAGAGCTCCAAAAAGTCGGTTTATAAATTCGACCCAAGTGTGCATTGGGTTAAAAATGGCGTAGTCGTGTTTGGTATATTTTTCCCAATTCGCAGCGTTAAAATTGCTAGCTGAGGTAAAGTCAGTTTTGGCCACCAAAAGAGCTTCATCTTTGATAATCACTTGCCCTTTTTCATACTGTTTAGTTGGTGTAAAAAGGAGTTGACTTTTTTCGGTTGGTGGAATGTAATATCCAAAACATTTTGGCCAATCCGGGCAACCCATTCCAGAGCCTGTCAATCGAACAAAAGCTCCGGCAAATATGACCAAATAAACCAGTACTAAGGCTATTTTTGCTGATTTTAAAAAGTATTTTTTCATCTGAATTGGTAGAAAAATTGAGGTCTATCTATCGACCATTTTTTATTTTTTTTAGCGCTAAAATTGAAATTGTTTTGCTGTTGCAAAAGTAGCTAAAAGCCCAGCATTGCTATTTGAAACAATAGTTAAACTTTGGCCAAACCCATTTTTGCGGCTTTGATCAACATAAAATCATAGGCTGCGTGATAATCGTTCGGGATTTCACCTTCTAAAATCGCTTCTTTAATTGCCTCTTTCAAACGGCCAATTTCCATAGAAGGTTTTAAATTAAAAATCGCCATGATTTCTTCTCCACTAATTGGTGGTTGAAAATTACGAACATGATCACGCTCTTCTACCTCAATGATTTTTTTACGAACTATTTCAAAATTTTTATGGTATTTCTTGAACTTGTTTGGGTTTTTGGTGGTAATATCTGCCTCGCACAAAATCATCAAATTTTCAACGTCTTCACCGGCGTCAAAAACCAATCGGCGAACCGCACTATCGGTTACCAAATCTTGAGACAAAACGATTGGTCTTGAACTCATCGAAACCATTTTTTGAACAAATTTCATTTTGTGGTTTAAAGGCATGTGCAAGCGTTCGAATATTTTTTTGGCCATTTTACCGCCCAAAAATTCATGTCCATGAAACGTCCATCCTTGTTTTTTATTGAATCGTTTGGTAGGTGCTTTACCAATATCGTGCAACAAAGCAGCCCAGCGTAACCAAACATCATCTGTATTTGGGCAAATATTATCTACGACTTCTAAAGTGTGGTAAAAATTATTTTTATGTGTATGACCTTCGATTTCTTCGACTTGATTTAAGGCAGTAAGCTCTGGCAAAATTAAATCTAACAAGCCTGTTTGATACAGCAATAAAAAGCCAACAGAAGGTTTAGCGGTTTGTAAAATTTTGTTGAGTTCATCAACGATGCGTTCGCCAGAAATGATTTTAATTCGCTCGGCGTTTTTAGTAATAGCCTGCAACGATTCGGTTTCAATTTCAAAATTCAATTGCGTTGCAAATCGAATAGCGCGCATCATTCGTAACGGATCGTCAGAATAAGTAATGTCAGGATTTAAAGGTGTTTTCAGGATCTTTTTATCCATGTCTTGCAAACCTTGAAACGGATCAAGCAAGTCGCCATAAGTTGGTTCATTTAAAGAAATAGCCAACGCATTGATCGTAAAATCACGACGGTCTTGATCATCTTTTAAAGTTCCATTTTCAACTATTGGGTTGCGACTGTCTGATTGATACGACTCTTTTCTGGCTCCAACAAATTCAATTTCGGTATCTTCAAAACGCAACATGGCGGTGCCATAGGTTTTAAAAACTTGTACTTTTGGTTTGTTTGGCAAAAGTTGAGATACTTTTAATGCCAATTCGATACCGCTACCAACGGCAACGACATCAATATCTTTTTTGAAATCTCTTCCTAAAATGTAATCTCTCACGAAGCCACCAATCACGTAGCTTTCTACGTTCAGTTCTTGCGAAGCTTGGGAAATGATTTCGAATATTTTATTGTTTAATGCTTGTTTGTATGAAGTTGTAATGCTCATTTTAAAAATGTTTGAAGTTTAAAGTCCAAAGTTGCTAAACTGAAAACTGGAAACTGAGTACTGCGAATTATTTACGAATCACCTTAACCTGCGAATCACTCGTTAATTTGATAATAGTTGATGGTTTCCCTCCAATTTTATCTTGATGCAAATTTACAACATAGTCCACACCTTTTATAATTTCTGGATTGATATCTTTAAATGCAATAGGAGTGGGTTGTCCTGATATATTGGCCGAAGTTGATACCAATGGTTTTTTCATCTTTTCCATCAGCTTAAAACAAAACGGCTCTTTTACTAGGCGTACACCAAGCGATTTATCAGCCGATATAACGTTAGGAGCGACATTTCTGGGATTATCAAGGATTATGGTAGTAGGTTTTTCAGATAAATCTATTATTTGCCAAGCTACTTCCGGAATGTCCTTAAAAACATTGTACATCATTTTTTCGCCATTCATCAACACAATCATGCTTTGCGTTTCGGCTCTTTGTTTGAGTTTGTATATTTTGGCTACGGCATCAGGATTGGTGGCATCACAGCCAATTCCCCAAACGGTATCAGTAGGGTACAAGATAATTCCGCCTTCCTTGATCACTTCGTAAGCTTTGTGTATTTCGTTGTTAATATCCATTTTTCTGAGGTAAATTCGATGCAAAATTAAGCAATATCCAAGAGGATTGCTATAAATTTAATTTTCAATAAATATGTTTTTCTTAATTATAAGATTATTTTTGTCAATTCATAACATGATTCATCTTTAAAATTGTTTTTAAGTCGGTGTATGTTATAAATAATCCAAGATCGAATGAGTCAAAAAGTAAAAGTAGTTATTCCTGTATACAGAAGTTTTTTTGGAGAATTGGAGGAAGAATCCTTTTTGCAATGTCACGCTGTTTTGTCTAATTATGACATCGTTTTAGTGCAACCAGAAGGTTTAGATACAAGTTTTATCACTAGTAAATTTCCAAAAGTACAGGTCGAGTATTTTCCAAAATCTTATTTTCAAAGTATTGATGGATACAATGAGTTGTTGCTTTCTTCTACTTTTTATGAACGTTTTATAAAATCGGAGTTTATTTTAATTTACCAGTTAGATGCCTTTGTTTTTTCAGATCAGTTGGCGCAATGGTGTGCTAAAGACTATGATTATGTTGGAGCTCCTTGGATTGCAACTCAAGAAAAATTCCCATTGAAACAAATTAATGCTGTGCTAAAACCATTTAAATCACACCGCACCAAAAGAAGGGATGTGATTTTTTATAAAGTAGGCAATGGTGGATTTTCACTACGTAAAACAGCTACTCATTTAAAAATAGCAACCGAACAAAAAGATGCTATTAAAAAATTGTTAGCCGATAAAGAACGCGATTTATGCGCCATTGAAGATGTGTTTTGGTCCATTCGTGTACCAGAATTATATCTAAATTTTAAAATTCCTCTGTATCAAGAAGCACTTGGCTTTGCTATGGATAGAAAGCCTGAATTGGCCATGAAGCTCAATAACAATCAAATGCCATTTGGTTGTCATGGTATCAATAAAAATAAAGTTACCCATTTTTGGAAACCACTTTTACAGCAGTATAAAAAATAATTTGAAAAAAATGATGGTCCCTCAATCTATAGCCGATTGCATAAAGAATTTTAAAACAACTGGAACTGTTTTTGGTGACGGTCAGCGAAACATCATCAAATTATTTACAGTGGATGGTACGATGGTTAATATCAAATCATTTAAAATTCCTAATATTATTAATCAAATTGCGTACAAATATTTTCGCAAATCAAAAGCGCGACGCTCTTACGAATACGCTACTCGATTGTTAGAAAATGGCATTGGTACACCACAACCTTTGGCCTATGTAGAACATTTTAATTGGTTGGGTTTGCAATCTAGTTTTTATGCAAGTGCGCATTTACAAACAGAGTTAACTTACCGAGAATTAGTCCTGCAGCCTGATTATCCGGATCATGAAAATATTTTACGTCAATTTACCGCTTTTACTTTTTTGTTGCATGAAAAAGGAATCGAGTTTTTAGATCATTCGCCCGGAAACACACTGATAAAAAATGACGACAACGGACGCTATAGTTTTTATTTAGTTGATTTAAATCGAATGAATTTTCATCGTGAAATGAGTTTTGATTTGCGAATGAAAAACTTTTCTAGGCTTACGCCAAAAGAAGAAATGATCGCTGTTATGAGTGATGAGTATAGCAAATTAGCTGCTATTCCTTATGATGAAGTGTTTACAAAAATGAATTTTTATACTATCGATTTTCAAACTAAATTTCACAGAAAGCGCGCTCGAAAGCAGAAACTACTTTTTTGGAGGTAAGTTGGATTCCTGCCAAAGTTGTTTTAATTTTTGATATCTAACCCGAACCGAATTAGCATTTAAGTAACAAATGATTAGTCCCTTTTTGCAATCTAAAAAACCCAATCGAGCAATATAATTGTATAAAAAATTATAGAGGGGATGAAAAAAAGAACTGCCAAGTAACGCTTTTTCATTTTTTAAGAATTTCTCCTGAGCCTTTAATTCACCGTATCTGACTGTTTTCGCTTTGTATGAATTATAGTCGGTGTATGAATAGTGAATCAATCGATGGCGTAGGGCAGCAATTTTTCCTTGTACGTGCAGTTTTTCATGTACCAATTTATCATTTGCGTACTGAGCATATTTTTTGTTAAAAAGCCTGAATATTTTATCGGTTTGATTTCCGCTAAAACGTAATATTTCATTTTCAAACATAAATGTGCGCCTAAACAAATACGCTACTGCAGCAGGATTCTGTAAAGTAGTTTTAATTTCGTTTTGCAATTCAGGTGTCAAACGTTCGTCTGCATCGAGAAATAAAACCCAATCATTGCTTGCTAATGATAATGCATAATTGCGCTGGGCAGCATAGTTTTCAAACTTATTTTGATAAAATTTTACTTTAGAAAACACTTTGGAGACTTCTGCTGTACCATCTGTACTAAAGGAGTCAACCACTATAATTTCGCTTGCAAAATCAAGATCACTCAATAAGGTAGGCATTTGATGCTCCTCATTTAGCGTTATGATCAAAACGGATAAAGCAAGTGGGAAATCTGTGGTCATTATCTAGGATTGGTTTTAAAAATAAAAGTAAACGTTTGCATTTGAGAAATTGCACTCAAATAGTTCATTTAGCATGCGTATTTAAAAAATTCTTTAAAGCAGGAAAAATTAAATCAGGGTGAAATTTATGGTATAAATTGTCACTTTCTTGTTTGATTTCTTTCGCTGATTTTGATAAAAACAATTCAGGTTTGAATTCTTTCAAATGCAAAGACACATGTCGAATTCCATCTTCAAAAGTAGCCCAGCCTTTTTTATCAATCCAAGGAGAAAAGATGATAAATGAGGGTTTCTTGAGTGCTTTTGCCATATTAATAGCACCACCATCATTACCAATAATAAAATCGCAAGCATTCATAATGGCAATAAAATCGCGTATGCTGTGGCCAATTGCTTTTGGATAAATTTTACTTTGAGTACTCGATTTACAAGCCTCTAATAGTTCAGTAGCTTCACTGCTTTGTTGAGGCATGTAATTAAAAAGTAGGTTTGCATCACAATGGTCGGCAATGAAATCTATCACTTGAGCCATGTAAGACAAAGGATAAGTTTTATCTTGGCTACTACCAAGAATACTTAACATTATTGTTTTTTTTGTTGTATCTATTTCATGTTCTTCGAACAATTTTTGAGCAAATGTTTTTTCATTTTCAGCTACGTAAATTTTAGGGAAATTGTCCAAGCTTACATTCAATTGTAATGGGTTGAGTAATGATAAACGTTGTTCTATAATTAGACCCGCATTGCTTGTGGCTTGCTCATGTCTGACAACAGTATCAGTGTATAGAAAAGAGCGCCCTTTTTTCCAATACGATATTTTTTTAGTTGCACCTGAAAATAAAACGACCAACCAGCTTTCAAGTTTCGAGTAAGCGTCAATAACGATATCATATCTCTCTTTTCGGATCGATCGAATGAATTTGTAATATTCCCATCTACTATTTTGGTGTTTTTTTTCGAATAGGATCAATTTGTCGAAACTTGTATGTCCTTCAAGCACTGGAGTTGTTGATTGATAAACCATGTAATCAATTTGTGCATTAGGATATCCTTTGCGCAAATTATCACACAAAATAGAGCTTACCAATACATCGCCGATCATTTTTTGCTGAATTACTAATATTTTCATGGAAATAATCAAGTAGGTTTAAAGAACAATTTTTCTTTTAAAATTCATTGCGCGTGGACTAATCCAAGTTTTGTTTTGAAGAACATGTTTGTAGTACATTGTTAAATTTCGCAACATGAGTCGGTGTACTTTTAGTTTTGGAACAAAAAATAAAACCAAACTAAAAAGGGATAAAATACTTTTTTCAAGTAATACACTTACAACCAATATGAATTGAAAATATGACTTAGTAAAGCCTGCAAATTCATTGCTTATGTAGGTATGTTTAGAGATAATAACTTCTGTTTTTGTCAGCGCTTTGGTAACTACATTCAAACGAGAGGCACCTCCATGCTGATGAAAAATGGTTGCTTTGCGAGTCACCGCTATTTTAGCTCCCATTTTAACTGCTTCTTTACAAAGATCAACATCTTCAAAATACAACCAATAATCTTCGTTCCAACCATTAATTCGTTCGAACCAGGCTCTGCTGATCATTACGACAGCACCAGTCACCCAATCAGGGTAAAACAATTCGTTAGTGTTTTGAAATCGATTTTTTAAAGCATTTGAATTCCACTTACGATAGATAGATCGCGAAATACCAAAAAAACGTCCTGCCGCTGGAAACAAATTATTTTGTTTGTAGTATTTATCATTTTCATTGATCTGCAAACAAGATAAAATTCCAATTTCAGGTTTCGCAATTGCAGTTTCTACCAAAACAGTTAAAGCTGTAGTAGTCAGTTTGGTGTCAGGATTTAAAAAAAGGAAATGGTTTCCCTTTGCCATGCTTGCACCTGTGTTGCAACCATTAGAGAAACCATTATTACCTGTGTTTTCTTTAAAAATAAACTGTGGATATTTAACTTGAAAGTTCGGCAATTGACCGTCATTCGAAAAATTGTCAATCACAATAACCTCAAAAGAGTGCTGTGATTCACTGATTTTTGTTAGCGATTCTAAACACTCGTCTAGCGCTTTCCAGCCGCGGTAATTGACAATGATTATTGATATATCCAATAGAATAAATAGTAAAGTGATTAATTTATACTGCTACGTTATATTCACGTAAAGCATCATTTAAAGATGTTTTCAAATCAGTCGAAGCTTTTCTTTGTCCGATGATTAATGCACAAGGAACTTGAAAATCTCCTGCAGGGAATGATTTAGTATAGCTTCCTGGGATAACTACTGAACGAGCTGGTACATATCCTTTCATTTCAACTGGAGTTTCTCCGGTAACGTCAATGATTTTTGTAGAGGCAGTTAAGCAAACGTTTGCTCCCAAAACCGCTTCTTTTCCTACGTGTACACCCTCAACAACAATACAACGAGATCCAATAAAAGCACCGTCCTCAATGATTACTGGCGCAGCTTGTAATGGTTCTAAAACACCGCCAATACCAACACCACCGCTCAAGTGAACGTGTTTACCAATTTGTGCACAGCTACCTACAGTTGCCCATGTATCTACCATTGTACCTTCGTCAACATAAGCGCCAATATTTACATAACTTGGCATCAAAATTACACCACTTGAAATGTAAGCTCCGTAACGTGCTACAGCATTTGGAACTACGCGAATTCCTTTTTCAGCGTAACCTGTTTTTAGTAACATTTTATCATGGTATTCAAAAATACCAGATTCCCATGTTTCCATTTTTTGAATAGGGAAGTACATTACTACCGCTTTCTTCACCCACTCGTTTACTTGCCATCCGTCAGCAACTGGTTCAGCAACTCGAAGTTGTCCGTTGTCAACTAGCTCGATTACCGCTCTAATGGCATCAGTAGTTGTAGTTTCTTGCAATAAGGCTCGGTTTTCCCAAGCTTGCTCTATAATTGTTTGTAATGGATTCATGTTATAAATTTTTGGCAAATATACCAATTTTAGACACAAGCAAAATAGCAAATTGCTATCAAAATGTTACATTTCTAACTTTATTATAGGTCTTTGTTTTCGGCATGAAAACTAGCGTTTTTAGATATCAAAATTAGTATTAATCATCGTTGTTTGACAGTTGATTCAAATACTTATCTTTGTAAAAAAAAACTAATGCCAAGAATTCTATCTATTGATTACGGTCAAAAACGCACTGGAATTGCAGTTACTGATGAAATGCAAATTATAGCATCAGGATTAACAACGATTCCTTCAGCAACAGCTATTCCTTTTTTGAAAGAGTATTTTAGTAAAGAGAAAGTCGAGGCGGTTTTGATAGGAGAACCCAAACAAATGAACGGACAGCCATCTGAGAGCGCCTCCATCATTAAAGGTTTTGTAACACATTTTAGCAATCATTTTCCGGATATGCCTGTGATTCGCATGGACGAACGCTTTACCTCAAAAATGGCATTTCAAACGATGATTGACAGCGGAATGAGTAAAAAGAAGCGTCAGGATAAAGGTTTGATCGATGAAATTTCAGCTACAATTATGTTACAAGATTATTTAGCTCGTAAAAAATAGCGTTTTCAAGAAAAAATAACGTTTTCGAACCAAAATGTTTTGAAAAATGTAGATTTTCGGGCTTATTTTATGCTTTTTTTTGCAATTATATGATTTATCTTTGCAGTCTAAAACCGAGTTATGTCTGATACAACCATACGTACAAATAGTGAAGTAGTGCTTATTGGAGCTGGAATAATGAGCGCTACTCTAGGTTTAATTCTGAAAGAATTACAACCGGATATTAAAATAGAAATTTACGAACGATTAGATATGGCGGCTGCCGAAAGTTCTGATGCATGGAATAATGCAGGGACTGGGCATTCTGCTTTTTGTGAATTAAATTATACCCCTGAAGCCGAAGATGGTAGCATTAATCCTAACAAAGCCATCAGTATTGCTGAATCATTTGAGGTTTCTAGACAATTTTGGGCTTATTTAGTGCAAGAAAATAAAGTGCCTTCTCCAGAAAATTTTATCAAAAGCATACCACACCTGAGCTTTGTTTGGGGTGAAAAGAATGTACAATACTTAAAAACAAGATTTGCAGCTTTGCAAACTAGTCCTTTGTTTAAAGAAATGGTATACAGCGAAGATGTTGCCGAACTTAAAAATTGGATGCCACTAGTAATGGATGGCCGAAAAGAAGGTGAAAAAGTAGCAGCTACATCTATGGCATTAGGTACTGATGTGAATTTTGGAGAATTAACACGCAGTATTTTTAAATATCTTACCAAAATGGATGGTGTTACCATGCATTTTAATCACGAAGTTCAAAAATTAAAACAACGTGATGATAAATCGTGGCGAATTAAAATTACCGATTTGGCCACGGGACAAAAACGAAAAGCATACACAAAATTCGTATTTATTGGTGCTGGTGGAGGTTCATTGCCTTTGCTAGAAAAAGCTGATGTTCCAGAGGGAAAAGGCTACGGTGGTTTCCCAGTAAGCGGACAATGGCTAAAATGTACGAATCCTGATGTTATTGCCAAACACGAAGCGAAAGTTTACGGTAAAGCAAGTGTGGGTGCCCCACCAATGTCGGTTCCTCATATTGATTCTAGAATGATTAATGGTGAAAAACAATTACTTTTTGGTCCATTTGCTGGTTTTTCAACTCGTTTCTTAAAAAATGGTTCGTATTCTGATTTGCCTCTTTCAATAAAACCAGACAATATCATTCCGATGATCGCTGCGGGTATCAAAAATATTCCGTTAACCAAATATTTGATTGAGCAAGTACGCCAATCTCCTAAAGACAGAATCAATGCCTTGCGTGAATATGTGCCAGGAGCAAGATCTAAGGATTGGGTTTTAGAACGTGCCGGTCAACGTGTTCAGGTTATCAAAAAGGATGAAAAAGAAGGTGGTGTTTTAGAATTTGGTACCGAAGTAATCGCTACTGCTGATGGAACACTTTCTGTTTTATTAGGTGCATCACCTGGAGCTTCAACAGCAGTCTCAATCATGATTGATTTGCTAGGGCGTTGTTACAAAGAAGAGATGAAAACAGCCGAGTGGCAAGATAAATTAAAGAAAATGATTCCTTCGTATGGTCAAAAGTTGAATGAAAATCCAGCTTTGTTAGCGCAAGTACGCGAGGAGACTTCTAAAATTTTGAAATTGACGAACTAAAATTTTGTTATTGTAATTAAAAAGGTACTAAGTAGAAAAACTTCTATTTAGTACCTTTTTTTTTATTGCATGCTTTTCGTCGCTTTAACAATGTTTTTAGATAAGTTAGTCAGCCAAAGCAATTGCTCAATTATCAATTGGGCTTCTTGCATCTTGATTTGAAAAGCTTCTTTATCCAGTCCAATATTGGCCTTTATTTCTTTTTCTTTTACTTGTTGCAGTTCTGAAAATCTAATTTTTACTGCTTCGTTATCAGTTTCAAATATTTCGTTAGTTGCGTTTGCTTGTAGAATCAAAATAGCCTGTTCTAAATTTTGAATGGCTGCTTGCACTACAATTTGAAAAGCTTCTGACGCTTTCGTTGTTTTATGTGATTGTATATAAGTTCCCATTGAGGCTAGCGACGATAGTAAGGAATGATTTAGTACTACCAATTTGTAGGTTTGTGCCAAATGCACCTGTTTAGATTTAGGTTCCTGCACCATTCTTTGGAAAGAAGCCATTAAATTTCCTGTTTCCACAAAAGCATTTTTGCGAGCCAAGCGGTATGAGGTAGTAATTGCACCTTTAGTTTGATAAAAAAGAGCTATTTCTTTTAAATAATCTTGGTTGGCTTTAATAGCCTTTTCAAGATGTTTTGGTACGTGTAAAAACTCCCATGATGGCCATAAAATATAATTGGCTAAAAAAGCTAAAGTTGCACCTATAGCTGTATCTAAAATTCGAAATTGTACTAAATCACTGCTGTTTGGTGTCAAAATCCCGTAAATAAATACCACATACATAGTTACAAAAGTGGCACTTAATTTATAATTGACTTGTGTAAAAGTAAATCCCAATAGCATGCAAATAATGGATAGTAGCGCAAGAAATGGCGTACTACTAACCACAAACAAAAGGCCAAATGCTAAAACACCGCCAAATATAGTTCCAAGTGTTCGCTGAAAAGAACGCTCTCTCGTCAGGCCGTAACCAGGTCTCATAATTACGATGATGGTGAGCAAAATCCAATAGGCATTTTGAAAATCAAAGCTATGGCCTAATGCAAAACCTGCGGCTAGTGTTAGCGTTAATCGTAAGGAGTGTCGAAAAAGTATCGATGAAAAACTAAAATTTTGAACTAAAGTTCTCCAAGGATAATACTCTGGGGTTAAAAATTTTTCTAAGTCCTTGTCAATACCTTTCCAATCTGCATTGCTAAAAGTCGAAGAATAAGCTCGCTCAACAATTTTTATTTTTTCAACTTGCTTTTCAGCGTAGTGCAACATAGTGGTTAACATCAAAACACCCTCTGCAGCTGCAGTTGTACCAAGTTCCTTTTGATAACTCATAATAGCTTCTTGCAAGGCATTTAAATCGCTATTCAGAGTGTGCTCGCTTTGATGTATCTTACTTTTTTTAATGTTTTTTGATAATTTTTTTAAGCTAGCCGCTAGGTTGTAAGCTAGGTTTTGGTAAGTACGCAATACGGCCGGATGGGCATCGAATTTTTGATGTAAGGTATCATGGTCAAATGCAGTAGAAAGAGCCAATTCTTGAATTTCAACTAAGGAAATAAAAATCAATAGCATTTTTCTATTTTGTTCAGAGGAACCGGCAGCAGTTTGACTACCAATCAAGACCTCTCTTAAATTTTGCTGTGTGGTATTGAGGTCAACTTGCAAATGTAATTGTTGCTCTATTATAGATTTTCGGTCTGCATCAATACTCCATAAGTCACCTCTTAGTTTTAAATACTTTGCAGTAAGCTTAATACAAGAAGCCATTTCAAGCGCAGCATAGCGGTTGGGTCTAACAAAATGAAAAATAACAGAGATAAGTGAATAAAATAGTCCCCCAACTAAAACAAAAGCGGCGTGTGTAAAAATTGCTGCACCCGTGCTTACATTTGCAAATGCCAAAGAAATAGCTATGAGTCCTGTAAAAGATACCATGCTCGCTCGCTGCCCGTATACCGAAAGCATTGAAATAAAAAACAGCAAAAGTAGCATTAAAGGATAAAACACAACAGAGTACGGCATTAGTAATTGCACAACTCCGGTTAAGGTACTTACTAGGACTGCTGTAAAAAGCATCCCTCTTATTTTGTGTTGTAAGCTCGATGGTATATCAGTGGGATACACAAAAATTGCTCCCAAAGCCATTGTGAATCCCCATTGAAAATGATCAAAGTAGGACAAGACTAGTACCGGGATGACCGCTGCCAATGTCACTTTTACAGCATTGGTAAAATAAGTAGTGTTGGTAACTTTTGAGATAGATTGTAACATATAACCGTATTGAAACAAAGATACGTTTTAGCGCTCTCCTGCAAAAGAAATCCCGATCTGATTTATTAAAAATGACTATTACTTACGAATAATGACCTACGCATTATTCAATGTCTAATTTTTTACTATTTTTGCACACCGAAACAAAAGGCAATACTGTCTTCGTTCCGGTTATCATTAATATTTCAACACCATGATTTTACAAATTATAGGATACGGTGATCCCGTTTTAAGAAAAGTAGGCGAGGTAATTACACCTGAGCATCCTAATTTAAAAGAAACTATAGCGAACATGTACGAGACCATGTATAATGCGCATGGTGTGGGCTTGGCTGCTCCTCAAGTAGGTTTGGCTTTGCGATTATTTGTAATCGATACTACTCCTTTTAGTGATGATGACGATTTAGCGGCTACCGAACAACAAAAATTGAATGGTTTTAAAAGAACTTTCATCAACGCCAAAATGATTAAAGAAGAAGGCGAAGAGTGGGTTTTTAACGAAGGTTGTTTGAGTATTCCTGACGTTCGTGAAGATGTATATCGTAATCCTACTATCACTTTAGAATATTGCGAAGAAGATTTTGTGGTAAAAACAGAAGTTTTTGACGGACTCATCGCTCGCGTAATTCAACACGAATACGACCATATTGAAGGAATTTTATTTACCGATAAAATATCTTCCTTGAAAAAAAGATTGATTCAAAAGAAATTAAAAAACATACTTGAAGGAAAGACTTTCCAAGAATACCGAATGAAATTTTTTGGTAAAAAAGGAAGATAAATTCCAAACGCGACAAGTGGAATGATTTTTGGTCCACACGCAGCAATAAATTAATCAAATTCTTAATAATAATTACACCAACATGAATTTAGAAAAAATATTAGCTATTTCTGGGAAACCAGGTTTATACATTTTGAGAGTACAAACCAGAACTGGATTCGTAGCTGAATCATTGGCTGATGGAAAAAAAATTACAGTAAATTTAAAAAGCAATGTAAGTTTGCTTTCTGAAATTTCAATTTATACGTACGAAGGTGAAAAACCTTTGGCCGAAATCATGCAAACTATTGCTGATAAAGAAAATAATGGTCCAGCACTTTCTCACAAAGAAGATAACGCTAAATTAGCGGCTTACTTTAAAGAAATCTTGCCAAATTACGATGAAGAACGCGTGTACCCATCAGATATCAAGAAAATTTTAAACTGGTACGGTATTTTGCAAGCAAAAGATTTATTGGTAAGTCCTACTGCCACAGAGGCAACTCCAGAAGAAGAAGCAACGGAAGCAACCGAAGAAAAAGCACCTGCTAAAAAAGCAAAAGCTAAAAAAGAATAGCGCATAACTAAATTACAAATTAATCCTGTTTCAGTTTTTTCTGAACAGGATTTTTTTATTTTTACTAAAAAACAATACAGATGAACTCTAGAGCAAACCAACTGAAAGCTTTCGAACGATTATTGGACATTATGGACGATTTGCGTGAAAAATGTCCTTGGGATAAAAAACAAACCATGCAAAGCTTACGTCACCTAACTATCGAGGAAACTTATGAGTTGGGCGACGCTATTTTGGATAATGATCTGACTGAAGTAAAAAAAGAGTTGGGCGACTTGTTGCTGCATTTGGTTTTTTACGCCAAAATAGGAAGTGAGACAAATGATTTTGACATTGCTGATGTGTGCAATGAAATTTCAGAGAAATTGATTCACCGTCATCCACATATTTACGGGGATGTGGTTGTTGAAGATGAAGAAGAAGTAAAACAAAATTGGGAAAAACTGAAACTTAAAGAGGGCAAGAAATCAGTTTTAGAAGGAGTCCCAAAAAGTTTACCAGCCTTAGTGAAAGCCAGCCGAATTCAAGACAAAGTGAAAGGCGTCGGATTTGATTGGGAAGAACCACAACAAGTTTGGGACAAAGTACAAGAGGAATTGCAAGAATTACAAGTTGAGGTTGCTGCTGGCGATCAAGATAAAATAGAAGCTGAGTTTGGCGATGTCTTGTTTTCGATGATCAATTACGCCCGTTTCTTGAAAGTGAATCCCGAGGATGCGCTAGAAAGAACCAATAAAAAATTCATCAAACGTTTTCAGTACTTAGAAAGTAAAGCTGGTGAAATGGGAAAACCTCTCATGGATATGACATTAGCAGAGATGGATGTTTTTTGGGAAGAGGCAAAGAAGTTGTAGTTTTTGTTTTCAGAGTTAAAGTTTAGTTTTAGATTTATAAAAAATTACCAATGTCAGAAGATAAAACCGAGTTAAAAAGATCATTAGGATTAATTGATGCAACGAGTTTAGTTGCTGGTTCCATGATTGGTTCTGGAATTTTTATTGTAACATCAGCAATGGCCAGAGATATTGGTTCTGCTGCTTGGTTGTTAGTCATTTGGATCATAACCGGAATCATTACTGTGGCTGCAGCATTGAGCTATGGGGAACTGGCAGGCATGATGCCAAAAGCCGGTGGACAATTTGTGTACATACAGCGCGCTTACGGTAGGTTGGTCTCTTTCCTGTACGGTTGGACAGTTTTTACGGTAATTCAAACCGGAGTTATTGCAGCGATAGCAGTAACTTTTGCAAATTATGCCGCTATTTTTTTTCCAGTATTAGATCAAACGTTATTTACAGTAGGCGAAAATTTTGTTTTTTCTTATCAAAAAGTACTGGCTATTTTTAGTATTGTTTTACTAACTTACATCAACACCAAAGGAGTTGAAAGTGGTAAAACAGTCCAACTTATTTTTACATCTGCCAAATTGATTGCCCTATTTGCATTGATTATTTTAGGATTATATGTGGGGTTGCAAACCAACGTTTTGTCGGATAATTTTGAAAACATGTGGGATGCTAGTAAAACCGTAGTTCAGCCTGACGGTTCAGTAACCGTAACAAAACTCGCCGGGATGGCGCTTTTGGGAGCCGCTGGAGCAACAATAATAAACTCATTATTTTCTAGTGATGCTTGGAATAATGTTACTTTTATTGCTGGTGAAATCAAAGACCCAAAAAAGAATATTCCACGTAGTTTGTTTCTGGGTACGTTAATTGTTACCGTGGTTTACGTTTTAGCTAATGTGGCTTATTTGGCATTATTACCTTTGCAAGGAACACCTGCAGCTACTGATATTGCGGCTAACGGAATTATGTTTGCAAGCAATGACAGAGTAGGAGCGGCAGCTGCAAGTATGATAATGGGTGATGTGAGTGTTTTAGCGATGGCTGCTTTGATTATGGTGTCTACTTTTGGTTGTAATAGTGGCTTGATTCTTTCGGGAGGTCGTTTATTTTTTGCGATGGCTAAAGATGGTTTGTTTTTTAAACAAGCTACGGAGTTAAATAAAAATCAAGTTCCTGCAAAAGCCTTGTGGGTACAATGTATTTGGGCTTGTGTTTTGTGTATCTCTGGCAAGTTTGGTGATTTATTGACCTATGCCACTTTTGCGTCCTTATTATTTTATATTCTTACTATTTTAGGAGTTTTTATTTTACGCAAAAAAGAACCTAATGCCGATAGGCCATACAGAGCATTTGGCTATCCTGTAGTTCCTGCACTTTATATTGTAGTAACGGTTGCAATTTGTATCACTTTATTGATTTACGATACGTTCAATACTGGTTTAGGCTTGTGTATCGTGGGTTTAGGAATTCCGGTATATTATTTAGTGATGAATAAAAAAGGACAGTCCTAAATTTAATTCGAAATTGGATATAAAAAAAGAGGCCATTTGGCCTCTTTTTTTATGAGTTGTAATACTACTCTTCAATTTTAATGTTACGTAATTGCTGAAGTTTTTCTTTCCACACTGCTAGACCTTCCTTGTGTATAGCGATGTTTTTACGAACTTCTAGTACAATTGAATTTTCTTTTTTGGCATTTTTGGTATTGGTAAAAAACTGAATGTTGTTTTCCAATTGAAAAATTTCGTTCTGAACTTCTTCTATTTTGCGCATGATAAAAATCTTCTCGCTATCCAGTTTACGGCTATCATTACTTTCTGATAATTGATCCATTCTGTTAGCAAAACGCATCATGTCAGAATCTTTTTTACTCAAACTTAATTTTTCAAAAAGCGCATCCAAAATTTTATTGAATTTACCTTCAATATGTCTTCTTGGGAACGGTACTTTACCAAAGTTTTTCCAAGTTTCAATATGCAATTTAATGGCATCTAAATCGGCTTTGTGCTCTCCTGATAATTCAAAAGTGCGCAATCCTTCTAAATAATTTTTCTTATTTTCAAAAGCAACAACTTCTTCGTTATTTTCGTCGTTTTGGTGTGCTTTCAATTGATCAAAATAGTGGTTGCAAGCCGCTCTAAAATCCTTCCAAATTTTCTCAGAATGTTTTCTAGGTACATGACCAATAGTTTTCCATTCCTCTTGAATTTGCTTCATGATAGGTGTAGTAGCAGCAAAGTCAGTGCTTTCTTGAAGCTCTTGTGCTTTGGCAACCAAAGCCAATTTTTTATTCAAATTGTCGTTTTGATCTTTTTTGATGTCTTTATAAAACGAGTTTTTAAAAGTATTGAAGTTGCGAACGGCTATTTTAAAACGGTTCCAAGTAGCTTCGTTTACTTCAGCAGGAACTTTTCCAGCCTCAAAAAAGGCGTTTCTCAAAGCTTCTACTTTTGCAATTTGCGCCAGCCATTGTGTATGAGCCTCTACTTTTTCAGTAGCCAAAACTTCAATTTGCGCAATAATTTCCTCTTTGCGTTTCAAATTATCATTTTCAATTGCACGTTGGTTTTCAAACAAAAGTTCTCTTTTATCGTGCATTTGTTTAGTAAGTTCACTAAAACGATTCCAAATACTTTCTCTGTGCTCGCGTGAAACAGGACCAATATCCTCTTTCCAAATACGGTGCAAATCTTGTAATTCTCTAAAAGCTTTAGCAACATCTTCTTCATGAACCAAGGCTTCTACACGCGCTACAATTTTTTGTTTTTGCTCTAAATTGTGCTTAAAATCAAGGTCGCGTGCCTCTCTGTCGAGGTGCAAATAATCGTAAAAATTCTCCACGTGAAAATGGTAGTTGTTCCAAACATGGTTGTATTTGTCTTTAGGAATCGGACCCGCATTTTTCCAACGCTCACGCAATTCATTAAAGGGTTTCAGGATATCTTTAATGTTCGCCTGTGGGTCAATAAGCTCCTTTAGTTCTTCGACAATAGCCAAACGTTCCTCTAAATTCGCTTTTAAATTATTTTGTACACTTTTAAAGTGATTGTTTTTTAGTTCTCTGTATTTTGAAAAATAGCTGTCAAACTGTGCTTTCAGTGGCGAGTGGTATTCAAAATCCTCAGTTGGGTCTTGATTTTCAGCTAAAAAAGCAGCTCTTTTTTCTTCAATCAAGTGATTGTATTTAGCCAAAAATGCTTTTTTAATCTCCTCAATGTGTTCTTTGAAGCTCAAAGGTTGGTCTTTACTCACAAAATCTTTGAGTGCGCTCACCAAATCTTCTAGTGGTAAAGCCTCATAATCTTGCATCGGTATTTGCAATTCCTTATTAGGCGTAGCCTCTTCACTTTCAGCGGCATTAGTAGCTGCAATAGCTTCTACGGCTTGTGCGTGCGTATCAGTTTGCGGTTCAGTAGTAGCAACAGTTGGTTCAGTTGCTTCGTGCTGTGCGGTGTTTCCATCTGTGTCGTTTTCCGTACGCAACAGGTTATCGTTCTGTTCTTCTAACATTGGTTCAATGTATAAGTTGTGGTTTATAATCAAGTCGAAAGGTAGTAAAGCCGTTCGAAAATACAAAATATACAACGTACTTTATTACTCACACTGCAAAAGAGAATTTTCATTAGGAGCAATTTAGCTCTGCTGAATCTTCGATGTCTATCACCCCGCTATATTTTCGAAAAAAAAACAGCGGCCGAAAGGATTTTGCTTTTTAAAATCCGGAGATATCGTTTCAATCTGGTCTAGGAGTTTTGTTTTGATACTTTTCCAAAACAAAAAACTCCCAAAAACAAAATCGTTTTGGGAGTTTTAAAACTAAGAGAAAGGTTTTATCTATTCCAAATCTTCCAAGCTTTTTCAGCTTGAAAAATCAGCATGTCTAAACCGTTTTTGGTTTGTGCGCCTTGCGCCGCCGCTTTTTTTAAGAAAAGCGTTTCGGCTGGATTGTAAATTAAATCGTAAGCGATGTGTTTTGTCGTGAAAAATTCATAAGGCAAATCAGGGCAAGCATCGGTGTTGGGGCTTGTACCCACAGGAGTTGCATTGATGATAATTTGGTAATTATCAAAAGTGGTTGCATTTATTAACTCATATCCAATACTGTTTTCCTTGCTTTCACGAGAAACAAAAGTGTACGGAATATCGAGTTCATCTAATGCAAATGCGACTCCTTTTGAAGCGCCGCCTGTACCTAAAATTAATGCCTTTTTATGATGTGCTTGCAATAGTGGTTGTAGTGATTTTTTGAAACCAAAATAATCCGTGTTGTAGCCTTTTAAATTTCCTTTTTTTGTAATTTTTATAGTGTTCACAGCACCAATTTGAGCTGCTTTTTTAGATAGTTTTTGCAAGTAAGGAATGATCGTTTCTTTGTACGGAATGGTCACATTCAAGCCTTTTAAATCTTTGTTGTTGCTTATAACTTCTGGAAATTCGTCAATCGTAGCTATGTCAAAATTCTCGTAACTATGACCTTCAAAATTTTCGTTATCAAATTTTTCTGTAAAATATCCTTTCGAAAAAGAATAGCTAATGTTGCGTCCTAATAATCCAAAATGTTTGCGAAGCAGTTCACTCATCTTTATTTTCTGTTTTTGGCAATATAGTTTTGCACTGATTTTTTGGCCCAAACCACCGGGAATAGTTCCTCAAGAAGGGTATGATTTTCAAAATTCAATCGCAATCCATTGCTCAAATGAAACTTAGCTTTAGTCGCATCAGAAATCATGTAATAAATTCCGGCCAAGCGGTATTCTATTTCGTTTTCTTCAGGGAAATACTCAGAGGCTTGCAATAAAGTTTGCACGGCGCTTTCAAATTCGCCTAAAAATTGCAAAATATCTACCCAAAATAGCCAGGTTTCTAAACCAGTTTCTCCAAATTCAACTGCTTTGCGATAGCCAAATTCTGCTTCTTCAAAAAAGTTCATTTGCTTGTTGATACTCGCGTAACGTTTCCAATACAAGCGGTTTTGATTGTCAATTGCCAACGCTTTATTGACAAAAAACAATGCTTTTTGATAATTTTTTAATCGAACATAAAAATCAGTAATGGCAATCCAACCTTTATCTAACAAAGGGTCTTCGTGCACGGTTTGGTTGTAAAATTTGATTGCCAAGGCACTATTGCCTAATTTTTCGTGGCATTTTCCCAATCGCAATAAAGCATAGGAAGTAGCATCATCCAATTCGATGGTGCGCGTATAGCTTTCAATAGCTTCTTCATATTTTTTGAGTCGTTCGTAGGCTTTGGCTTTTTCCATAAAAGCACCTAAAAATTCGTCATCAATTAACGTAGCATATTCAAAGGCGCGAATGGCATCTTGGTATTCTTTTTCACTATAGTGCAAGCGACCTAATTGGTGCCAAGCAATTTCGCTATATGGTTTTTTGTCGATATAGGTTTTTAAAAACTGTATGGCATCTTGATTTTGGTCTAAAAACTCAAAGCAATACACAACGTTGTACAACGCCGATTGATCTTCAAGATCTTCCTCTAGACAATTGATGAAGTTTGTTTTTGCCAATTCAAAATTATCCATAAAAAGGTATTCCATTCCAATCAAGTTGTACACATCAGCCAAGTCATCGGTGTATTGTAAAGCAATTTTAAGCAATTCAACTGCTTTTTCGTGTTGGTCTCTTTTGGAACAAATATTTGCTTTTTGAATGTAAATTTCCTCGTTATTGGGTTCAATAGCATACAATTCGTTCAGCAATTTTTCAGCCAATTCTAGTTTGTCATCGTAGACCAACATTTCCACTTGAACCAACTTTAAACCAGTAGATCTAGGGTGTTGTTCTAATGCTAATTTGAGTGCTTTTTTTGCCAAAGAAGCCTTGCCCATATCAAGATAATGCAGGATTATTTCTTCAAATTCTTCCGAGTCAAAAAAGAAAACCTTGTTCGTTTTCAACATCGATTCAAATTTGGAAAGAGATAAGTTATAGTCTTCTTCTTCGTTGCTTAATTGCATACTTTGTATTTTTAATTGACCTACCTAAAATTAGGTATTCGGTTTTGTATTGCGGATACTCTGTCAAATTGTTGTGAACAATTTAATTAACACGCCTTTGGAGTTCTGTATCTTTAGAGAAAGCTATTTGAAATATTAAGCTTTTACGTTTTTATCAGTTGTTTCTAGCGTAAATTTCATCCATAACTTCTAAAATGATGGCGCAACCTTCGCGTATTTCATCTTCAGAAATAGTTAATGGAGGCGTAATTCTAATAGCACATCCTTCAAAAAGCAACCAAAACAAGATCAATCCTCTGTCTTGACAGGTTAAAATTACTTCGTTTGTTATTTCAGGAACTGCGGTCATTGCGGCTAGCATCAATCCTTTTCCTCTAACTTCCTGTATCAAAGGGTGTACCAAAAGCGAGCGAAACAGTTTTTCCTTCTCAAGCGCTTCGGCCATTAAATTTGTCTCTGTAATTTCTTTCAAAGTAGCCAAACAAGCTGCCGCAATGACAGGATGTCCTCCAAAAGTGGTTATATGTCCTAATTTGGGGTTGTGACTCAAAAGTTTCATCATATCGGCAGAAGCAGTAAAAGCACCCACTGGCATGCCGCCGCCCATTCCTTTACCCATGACTACAATATCAGGAATTGCATTGTAATGTTCAAAACCAAACAGTTTTCCTGTACGCCCAAATCCGGGTTGGATTTCATCTAAAATTAATAATGCGCCAACCTCGTTGCAACGAGCGCGTACTTTTTGTAAAAAATCGTTCTCTGGTTGTATAAAACCGGCTCCACCTTGGATAGTTTCTAGTAAAATTCCAGCTGTTTTGGTGGTGATTTTTTCTAAATCGGCTTCGTTATTAAAAGTAATAAAATCTACATCAGGAATCAACGGTCTGAATACTTGTTTACGTTCTTCAAATCCCATCACACTCAACGATCCCATTGTGTTGCCGTGATAGGCATTGTGGCAGGATATAAGCTGACTGCGACCTGTAACACGGCGGGCCAATTTTAAAGCGCCTTCTATTGCCTCTGTACCTGAATTCACTAAATAGGTGGTGTCTAAGGGATCGGGTAGAAGGGTAGCCATAAGTTTACAATATTCTACGGCTGGACTTTGAGCGTATTCACCATAAACCATCACGTGTGAATATTTGTCTAGCTGATCTTTAATAGCTTGATTCACCCGTGGGTGTTGATGACCAAGTGAACAAGCTGAAACGCCTGCTACAAAGTCAAGGTATTTTTGTTGATTGGTATTGTAAATGTAGCTTCCTACCGCATGCGAAATCTCCATTCCTAACGGATACGGAGATGTTTGAGCTTGGTATGTTAAAAAATCTGTCTTCACAAATTATTGTTTATTCGTTTATTGTATGCTTTTTTTCTAGCTAAATGTTCAATTCGACTGCACACTGCCAACTGATACTATATTATTGTTATTGTATACTGCGACTGTCAACTGCGACTATGCACTGCCAACTGCAACTATTTCTTAGTCTTCTTTTTGTCAAAATTTAGCGTTTCTTTTCTAGTTTTCAAAGGAACGTTTTTCTTGGCTACTGCAGTTTTTAAAGCCTTTTCAATTTTATCATTGTCGCTATTTTCTTCTGGCGGAAAAATATCGTCTTTTGATTTGATTCGCTCGTCGCCACGCCAAACAAAACCTCGCAGAATTCGAGCGTTTTCAGGTAATTCTTTTTCAGGAAAAATATCGCCATCAACTTGTTGGAAAAAAGTAATGGTTTCCACTTCATTGTTTTCTAAAATCAAATTGATTTTACTGCTTTTGTTTTTATTAATACCAATTAATTCTTGGTCGTCATTGCGCATGTAATAAATGACTTCAGTATTTTTTACCACATCTACATCGTGCAGTTTTCCTTCTTTAAATTTCCCATACAAGTTTTGACCTTTGACTTGGTTGTAACCGGTCCCGATTGTGTCTTTTGAGACAATAAATGTATTTTCGAGAACTTTTAGCGAATCCAACTTTTCTGTTGTATTGTTACCAATCAAGTGCATGACATCGCCTGTAATTTGGTTTTCAGCGTTCCACAAAATCGGATTTCCAATTAGTTTTGTTAAAGCTGTTTTCGAGCTAGAATGAATAGAATCACATTTACCACTCATATCTTTTTTGAAAAAGCGAACATTGTTAAATGCTCTAATGATTCGATTTCCCTCTTTCCCGGTCACCATTAATTTTTTTCCGTGAATGTAAACCGAGTCATTTTCTACAAAATTCACTGCAACTGCTCTCTTGGTTACAAACATGGAGTCTAGTTTTTTGTAAACTTCGGCGTAATGTCCTTTTACTATTCCGCGGTTAATAGAGTCGGTTATTTTTACATTCCTACTAGCCGATGCAAATTCTCGATTTCTATCGTAGTACAAACTATCTCCTTTTATTAACCGATCGTCATACCTAATATAAGATTTGTTTAAAAAATGGGCGAGATTTTTTTTAGTATCGTAAAAACCTTTTTCAGTATAAATATAATTGGCTTTACTAGTAATTGTTGATGGTCCCAACAAATAGGAGTGACCAGAGTTACTAAAATAATCTAAGTGATTCGACTTGATTACATAAGTAGGATTGGTGATGCTAACAGCCGTTAAAAATTGAAATTTTTTCTCTTTTACATAGTACCGCCCAGAATTACTCTTTAAAGTATTGTCTTTATTGATGATAGTTCCGGGTGTGTCGTAATACACCTCTTGAATGTTTCGGTCAAAATTAAGAACTTCAGTCATTAAAGTGGCGTCAGGCGAACTCATGACAGCCTCTCCTGAAGCGTAAGCTTTTTTAACCAAGCCATTGTATTCAGCGTATTTACTGTTCAAGAACAAAGTGTCACCTTGAACCATTTGTACATTTCCAAAGGCTTTGATGTATTTTTCTTTCTCGAAGTAGTAGGCTTTGTTGCAGGTAAGCACAATGCCGTCGTGATTCACACGAACATTTCCGATCAACAAAACAGCATCAGGAACTTCAACTTGATTCACATCTGAAAAATCAGCATTTTCGATGATTATTTTTTTGGGAGCTTGTGCCAAAAGAGTGCTGCTAACCAAAAAAAGGAAAGCAAAGAGAGCAAAAAGCAACAGTTTTTTCAAGGGATTAAATTTTTCACAAATTTATGAAAAAGCAAGCAATACTAATCCATATTAAGATTTATTTATAAGCGGTCTTAGCAGGAGGGTCATGTTGTTTTAGTCAAAGTTATCAACAGTTTGGCAAACTCTTTCGTTGTAGTAAATTTGAAAACAAATTATGGCGGATAAAATTTTTAGCTAGAATCGGAGTTGCAGCAAAAATATATTAAATTTCAACTTTAATTTCTTTTTAAGGTGCTAAACATCTTAAAGTAGTTTAGATAATTTTATATTATGAAAAAAATAACTATCGTTGCAGGACTGAGTGCAGTGCTTTGTGCAACAGCTTGTAAAACAAAAGGAATCACGATGGATAAAAAGTACAATGACAGCAATACTCCAAAAAAAGAAGTAGTTTATCAAGTGTTTACACGTTTGTTCGGCAATACCAATACGACCAATAAACCGTGGGGAACCATTGAAGAAAATGGAGTTGGGAAATTTAATGACTTTACTGACAAAGCTCTTTTTGAAATAAAAGATTTGGGTGCTACCTATATTTGGTACACAGGTGTTCCGCATCATGCTGTGATTAGAGACTATACCAATGTAGGCATTTCAAATGATGACGCAGAGGTGGTAAAAGGTCGTGCGGGTTCTCCTTATGCGGTGAAAGATTATTACAATGTTAATCCAGATTTAGCAGTGAATCCTGTCAACCGTCTGCAAGAATTTGAAGAATTAATTGCAAGAACACACAAAGCAGGCCTGAAAGTTTTGATAGATATTGTTCCCAATCACATTGCGCGAAAGTATGAAGGCAAAAACAACCCCAAAGGTGTAACTGATTTTGGAGCCAATGATGATGTTTCTGTAGAATATAAACGTGATAATAACTTTTATTACATTCCGAACACTGCCTTCGAAATTCCAGATACGGATAAGCCATTAAACGGCGAATTTAATCCTGCAATTGATGGGAAATTTTCGGAGTTTCCTGCAAAATGGACAGGTAACGGATCCCGAATGGCAAAACCTGATCGCAACGATTGGTACGAAACGGTTAAAGTAAATTATGGAATTCGCCCAGACGGGTCGAAAGATTTTCCGGAACTTCCAGGGGGATTTGATACAAAATCATATAAAGAGCATTTTGATTTTTGGAAAGACAAAGACGTTCCAGATTCTTGGAAAAAATTCAGAGATATTGCACTTTATTGGACTGATAAAGGCGTAGATGGTTTTAGATTTGACATGGCCGAAATGGTTCCGTATGAATTTTGGAGTTACATGAACTCGGCTATTAAAGTGCGAAATTCAGATGCTTTTTTATTGGCCGAAGTATACAACCCAGCTGAATACCGCAATTACATTCGTTTAGGTAAAATGGATTACCTATATGATAAAGTGGAGACGTATGACAAGTTAAAAGACATTATTCAAGGTAGAGCTCTGCCAGATGATTTATCTAGCATTCAAAATCGTATGGCTGATATTGAACATCATATGCTTCATTTTTTGGATAATCATGATGAACAGCGATTGGCTAGTCCTGAATTTGCCGGAACGCCACAAAAAGGTAAGCCGTTAATGGTTGTTTCTACAACAATTAGCTCGTCACCAACTATGGTGTACTTTGGTCAAGAGGTAGGCGAGGCAGGTAATGAAAATGCTGGTTTTGGTACCCATTCTAGAACTTCAATTTTTGATTATATCGGAGTAC
This sequence comes from Flavobacterium sp. K77, assembly GCF_021608205.1. Classification (NCBI taxonomy): domain Bacteria; kingdom Pseudomonadati; phylum Bacteroidota; class Flavobacteriia; order Flavobacteriales; family Flavobacteriaceae; genus Flavobacterium; species Flavobacterium sp. K77. The sequence goes on from NZ_JAKIHO010000002.1 coordinate 180,679, forward strand.
CCAATCACCAAAGATGGATGAATGGTGGTAAATTTGACGGAGGTCAATCAACACAAGAGGAGAAAGATTTACGTGATTTTTATAAAAGGCTGTTGAATTTCTCTACAAATAGTTCGGCGTTAATGGGGCAATTTCAAGAGATTCAATCGGTAAATAGAGAGCTTACCGCTGGCTATGATCCAGGAATATACTCGTTTGTACGTTGGTCTGATCAACAAAAATTGCTAGTTGTAACTAATTTTTCTTGGTTAACTACAAGTTCTTTTGACTTAATAGTTCCTTCGGATGTAATCTCAAAATGGAATTTAAGAGACGGTTCGTATTCTATTAAAGACCAATTGTACCAAAAACAAACTGCAATACTAGAAGTACAAAACGGTGAGGGAAAAATAAAGATTTCTATAGCTCCGTCGGAATCGTTTATTTTTCAATTGTAAACTCATACTAATTTTTAATTCCAATTTAACCACAATGTTCAAAAAAAGAATGCTCTTTTTGCTACTATCTTGCTGCACGCTAAGTTTCGCACAAACTGATTTTACACCATCTTGGAGCAAAGGTGTAGTTTGGTATCAAATTTTCCCTGATCGTTTTTATAATGGGGATCCAAGCAATGATCCTAAAGTAAATGATCAGGAAGGAGCGTATCCGTTTGATACTACTTCAGACTTCAAAATTCATCCTTGGATTAGCGATTGGTACCAATTGCAAGAATACGAAAAAAGTAATGGCAAGGATATTTATTATAATTTACAGCGCCGTCGCTATGGTGGAGATTTGCAAGGTGTTATTGATAAATTGGATTATTTACAATCATTAGGTATCAATGCAATTTATATGAACCCTATTTTTTGGGCGCCTTCTTCACATAAATATGATGCTTTGTGTTACCATCATGTTGATCCTACATTGGGACCGGATCCTGAAGGGGATAAAAAAATGATTTTAAATGAAGATCCCTTAAATCCTGAAAAATGGGTTTGGACCAAGGCAGATTTACTAGCTTTAAAATTAATTGACGAAGTACATAAGCGTAAAATGTTTATCATTTTTGATGGTGTCTTTAACCATTTAGGTGCAAATAGTTTTGCGTTTAAAGATGTTGCACAAAATCAAGAAAAATCAGCTTTTAAAGATTGGTTTATGGTTGATAGTTGGAAAGATGTTGCCGCAGGTACGGAGTTTAGATACCAAGGTTGGTTTGGTGTAAAAACTTTACCAGAATTTAAAGAAGATGCTAATGGTTTAGTTGAAGGTCCAAAGAAGTACATATTTGATGCAACTAAACGTTGGATGAATCCGATGAATAAAGGAAAAGAATTTGGTATTGATGGATGGCGATTGGATGTAGCCTATTGTATTGCGCATCCTTTTTGGAAAGATTGGCGTAAAGTTGTAAAATCAATCAATAGCGAAGCATATCTTACAGCAGAATTAGTAGATCCTATTGATAAAACAGTACCTTATTTAAGTGGTGACGAATTTGATGCCACTATGAATTATAATTTTTCTTTCATTGTACACGATTTTTTTGTTCAAGATTCCACAGGAAGTTCCGTAACTAATTTTGATAATCAATTAAAAGAATTGCGAAATGCTTTTGGAAAAGGGGTTGCTTACAACATTCAAAATTTAGTAGGTAGTCATGATGCAACGCGAATTGGTAGTGCAGTTACTAATCCCGATGGTAAAAAATTCAGTGATTGGGGACCGTATTTTAATTGGAGTCAAAAAAGCAATAACAAGCAATACAATGCTCGTAAACCCAATACGATTCAAATTGAAAAACAGAAACTTATTGCTGCATTTCAATTGTTGTATCTAGGTTCACCGATGATTTATTATGGTGACGAAGTTGGTATGTGGGGCAGTAATGATCCTGATTGCCGAAAACCGATGCTTTGGCAAGAAATGAAATACCAAGATGAAGTGATGAATCCAGACCAATCTCAGCATGATGTAGATCATGTTTTGGTGAATTTTGACCTATTGGAGTGGTACAAAAAGTTCATTCAACTGCGCAACAAATACGAATCTATTCGCACTGGAGATTACAAAACATTAGAGATCAATGATGAGCAAAAGTTATATGTATTTAGCAGAACTAAAGGTACCGAAGAAGTTTTAGTATTTATCAACCGAGGTTCTAAAAGTTAAACGGTAAATAATGCTAAGTTACAAAGTGGCTCATTTACAGATGTTTTTACTCGTAAAAGGCTTAAAAAAGTAGTGCTGTCGCCGCTCAGTATTGTAGTTGTTACAAATCAATTACAGAGGTAGAAAATTAAATATAGTTTAAAAAGAAAGCTGCAGTCTCAATAGGCTGCAGCTTTTTTTATATTTGGGTGTTTTCAAAATTTTCTTGAATTTTTTTCCAATTGATAACATTAAAAAAGCCATCAATATAATTGGTTCTTCGGTATTGATAATCCAAGTAATAAGAATGTTCCCAAACATCAAGAGCCAAAATAGGTTTTCCTGGTACCAATGCATTTCGCATTAGCGGATTGTCTTGGTTTGCAGTTGTGGTGATAACTAATTTGTCGCTTCGATCTACAATAAGCCAAACCCAACCTGAACCAAAGTGTTTGGTAGCCTCGCTTTTAAATTGAGAAACAAACAAATCATACGACCCGAAGTCTTTATTTATAGCATCTAATAAAGTGCCAGTAGGTTGACCTCCGGATTTTGGAGCCATACACTTCCAGTACAAAGAATGATTATAATAACCGCCAGCATTGTTTCGTATCGCTGCATCGTTAGGGTCTAGTTTTGCGAGAACTTCCTCGATGGTAAGGTTTTCTAAAGCAGTCCCTACAAGTGCTTTGTTTAAGTTATTCGTGTATGTAAGGTAATGTTTGGAGTAATGTGTTTCTATTGTTTTAATACTGATACTTGGTGTTAGCGCATCATAACCATATGGTAGTTTTTCTATCTGAAATGAACCTGCATCAGCCACAACATCATCAGGATTTCCTACTACGGTTTTTTGTTCGGTCTCTTCTGGTAGAGGGACTTCAACCACTTCAATTAATTTATCGTCTTTGCATGCTTGCAATGAAACGCAACAAAACAAGATAGGAAGGATTACTTGTAATTTTCTCATCGTGTATTATTTTTGTAATAATGAATTTATGATTTCAATGTAATTTTCTTTGGCTTCATCCGCACTGAGATGACTAATTTGCATCCATGCGTTGGTTTTAAAAGCATCTCTTAAATGATAAGATGGGTTTTGCTTTAGATCAAGATAGCCAAAGGTCGCTTGTTTATAAAAAGCGTAGAGACGCAATTGCACGTCTTGAGGCAGCGATGCTTGTGTCATTTCCGAAGCTTTTTGTACTGCTTCTAAAAATCGATTTTCTAACGTAGCGTCAGTCATTATTTTGTTGTTGCAATAATAGTTTTTCCGCCAATCGCTTTTTGATTCAAAACCACATTTATTGGCGTTCCCAGAGGTAAAAACAAATCTACTCTTGAACCAAATTTAATGAAACCAGCATCGGTACCTTGAACAACTTGCATTCCTTGTTCAGCGTAATTAACAATTCTACGGGCAAGTGCTCCAGCTATTTGACGATATAATATTTCGCCAAAATTTTTATTTTCGATCACCACAGTAGTTCTTTCGTTTTCCTCGCTAGCTTTTGGATGCCAAGCAACTAAAAACTTACCCGGATGGTATTTACTAAATTTAATAACTCCGCTCATTGCGTAACGTGTTACGTGTACATTGATTGGTGACATAAATATTGAAACCTGTAATTTGTTTTCTTTAAAATATTCACCTTCGTAAACCTCTTCAATAACTACCACTTTACCGTCTACCGGTGCAATAATTTGATTTTCATTCAAGATTACACTTCTTTTAGGGTTTCTAAAAAATTGCAATATGATGATTAATAGTAGTAATGCAACTATTTGTATCGCCATTTTTAGCCAACTGCTTGTAATAAAATTGTCAGCTAACAACAGCACAACTGAGGTAAAAATTGTACCTAATAAAATTGACGGGGTTCCTTCTTTATGAAACATAATTTAAAATTTGATAAAATAAAAATATTAAAGGTGCTACAAATATAACACTATCTAGTCGATCTAGAATGCCTCCGTGTCCTGGCATGATGTTTCCGCTGTCTTTTACTGCAGCAATTCGTTTGAATTTAGATTCGATTAAGTCGCCAATAGTTCCTGCAACCCCTACAATTAAGGCAATTGAAGTCCAAATTAAAATAGATCTTTCGCTAAATTCGGGTTTCGCCTTAATGTAATATTTTGATATGAGATAACCAGCAACGATTGCAAATACAATTCCGCCAGCAAATCCTTCTATGGTTTTTTTTGGTGAAATTTTTTCTAGTAATTTAGTTCTTCCAATTGATTTACCAACGATGTAAGCAAAAGTGTCGTTAGTCCAGATCAAAATAAACAAACCAATGATGATTTTTGGATTGTAGTCATTAATTCCGAATGAAATCTTTGTGATAAAAATGAAAGGTAAGATAATATATCCTAGTAAATACAAGTACTTAGACGATGTGCTTATAGATTGAATTTTATCATAAAATAAAAACAAAATACACTTGATTGACACTACCAACGTTGTTACCAAAAGAACGATGTTAAGTTGCTCAATATTTACTTTTAGCGAGAGCTTCGTGTCAAATTGTTCATTGATGAAATTTTCGGTTACATCATTGTAATGACTTAGAAGTGTAATACTAGTGTACGAGATTGCTGCAAATAAAAGGGGGAATATTTTTTGTATATGAACCAAATTACAAAATTCGTATACAGCAATAAGAAGGAATAATCCAAAAAGAATAAAAAAAGTTTCGGTCGAATATAAAATAGAACTGATTAATAAAACTATGTAAACAACTCCTGATATCCCTCGTTTTAGAGTTTCATTCATTTTATAGATCTTCTAATAGCAACAAATACAAGTTTTTTGCAGAACTTCCGTATTGTGTAAAATCTTCTTCTTTTGCTTTTTCGAAATATTTTATAGTCGTAATATTGGTAGGCAAATCGCGTTCGTATTTCTTTTTAATTGCGCTCAAGCCATCGCTTTTTGTAGCAACAATTTCGCTTGTTTTGGCAATGACAATGATATTGGCAGGCAAATCATTTGGCTTATTTTGCTTGATTTGTTTTGATGAAAAAAGAATAGAACCTTCTTCAGCAATTAAACTTTCGCATGTAGCAATTAGAAATTTTGGATTATTAATTCCTGTGTAAGGTAATTTATTGTCTTCTAATAATGGGAATAAAGTTGGGTTAAAGCATAAAACTTCGTTTTCAAACCAGTCATTTTCCTCTAAGATGTTTTCAAATTGTTCTTTTACTTCATGTGAATTTTCACAATATAAGAACTTGCCGCCATTCTTTTTGAAGTTGAAAATAAAGTGTTCGTCAATAGATATTGCTTTTTCAGAAGCAGAAAGGTTAAATTCACTTTCTTTCTCCTCTTCAGAAGTAGGTTGATTGGAACTAAAAAATTTTCTAAAAAGACTCATATTTTTGTAAACGGCTATAATTTGTATTTGAGAACGTCCAAAGATAAAAAAATCTTAATTCAAAAGTAGATTTTGAATTAAGATTTTAAGAATATTTGAAAAAAGGCTCTAATTTTTAGGAAACCACTTCACTTAGATTTTTATCAAAAGTACGTTTTCCGAAGATTGCTTCAAGGTCGTCTTTAAAAATAACTTCTTTCTCAATCAGGATATCCGCCAGTTGGTTTAGCTTGTCTTTGTTTTCTTCTAGAATTTGAATGGCTCTTTGATACTGGCCCTCAATTAGTAATGAAATTTCAGTATCAATAACTTTTGCAGTTTCTTCTGAATATGGTTTTGAAAAATTATATTCACTTTGACCTGTTGAGTCGTAATAAGTAACATTTCCAATTTTATCATTCAAACCATAAACCGTTACCATTGCTCTCGCTTGTTTGGTTACTTTTTCAAGATCGCTTAATGCTCCAGTTGAAATTCTATTAAAAGTGACCTTTTCAGCAGCTCTTCCTCCCATGGTAGCACACATTTCGTCGAGCATTTGGTCTGGTCTCACAATTAAACGTTCTTCCGGTAAGTACCATGCCGCTCCTAAACTTTGTCCTCTTGGTACAATAGTTACTTTGATTAGCGGTGCTGCGTGCTCTAACATCCAACTAACTGTAGCGTGTCCCGCTTCGTGTATGGCAATTGCTTTTTTCTCTTCTGGAGTAACAATTTTATTTTTCTTTTCTAAACCTCCTACAATACGGTCTACCGCATCCAAGAAATCTTGTTTTTCAACTGCAGACTTGTTGTTACGGGCAGCAATTAAAGCTGCTTCGTTACAAACATTTGCAATGTCAGCTCCTGAGAATCCTGGAGTTTGTTTTGCTAAAAAGTCAGTATCTAAACCTTCTGCTTTTTTCAGAGCAGCCAAGTGTACTTGAAAGATTTCAGCACGTTCTCTAATGTCTGGTAAGTCTACGAAGATTTGTCTGTCAAAACGTCCAGCACGCATCAAAGCCTTATCTAATACATCAGCGCGGTTGGTAGCTGCTAAAACAATTACGTTTGAGTTGGTTCCAAAACCATCCATCTCTGTTAATAATTGATTTAAAGTGTTTTCACGCTCATCGTTTCCGCCTGACATGTTACTTTTTCCTCTTGCTCTACCTACGGCATCAATTTCGTCAATAAAAATGATAGCTGGAGATTTTTCTTTAGCTTGTTTAAACAAATCACGTACTCTTGAAGCACCAACACCTACGAACATCTCTACAAAGTCAGATCCTGACATTGAAAAGAAAGGCACTTGAGCTTCACCAGCTACGGCTTTGGCCAATAAGGTTTTACCTGTTCCAGGTGGTCCTACTAAAAGGGCTCCTTTTGGAATCTTACCACCTAAATTGGTATATTTCTCAGGGTTTTTAAGGAATTCTACAATTTCTTGAATTTCCTCTTTAGCTCCTTCTAAACCAGCAACATCTTTAAATGTGGTTTTAATATCCGTTTTTTCGTCGAAAAGTTTCGCTTTTGATTTGCCAATGTTGAAAATTTGTCCTCCGCCACCAGCACCTCCGCCTGACATTCTTCTCATTACAAAAAGCCAAACAGCAATGATTACAATTATAGGTAGTAAACTAAAGAAGATGTCCGACCAATTATTTTGTACTTTGAAATTAAAGTCTTTTAATTTTCCTTCTTTAACTGCTTTTTCAAGTTTATTTTGAAAGATTTGATCATTACCAATTTCAAAAGTGTAGTGCGGGCCTTTGTTTGGCTCGTTAAAAACATCTTTTGCTACTTTTTTATGAGTTAGGTCTTTGATAGCAGCTGGAGTTAAAAAAACTTCCGCTTCTGCTTTATTATAAACAATTACGCGCTCAATTTGACCTTTTTCTAGATATTCGTTGAATTTAGAAGAAGTTAATTGTCCCGGTTCGCTTAAGCTAGAACCACCAGTCATGAAACTAATGAACAGCAATATTAAAATTACAGCAGTGTAAAGCAGCCAAGGGCTTACTTTAAACTTATTTGGGTTTGGATTGTTTTCTTTGGCCATTACTATGGATGTGTGTCTTTAGTATTTGTTTTCTATGGTTGTTATTTTAGCATCGCCCCATAAACTTTCGATGTTGTAATACTCTCTGATGTGTTTTTGAAATACATGCACTACGATATTTACGTAATCCATCAAAACCCATTCGGCATTATCAGTTCCTTCAACATGCCAAGGCTTGTCTTTCATTTCTTTTGAAACCGTTTTTTGGATAGAGTTTACAATGGCGTTTACTTGAGTGTTAGATCCACCGTTCGAGATTACAAAATAATCGCACACTGAGGTATCGATATCTCTTAAGTCCAAGATGGTAATGTCATTTCCTTTTACTTCTTCAATTCCTTTAATGATATTTGCCAAAAGCAAGTCATTATTTATAGTCTTTTTCGCCATGAATTATTTTTATATAAGTTTGTAAAGTTACCATTTTTTGTGGTTATTTTTGAACCTTAACACAAGTTTAAATTCTGTTTCACAAAATAATGTTTATGAAAGTAATCAAACTCGATGCCATAGATTCTACAAATGAGTTCTTAAAAGGCTTGGCAAATAAACAAGAGGTTGATAATTATACGATTGTTACGGCTAAAAATCAAACAAAAGGGAAAGGGCAAATGGGCTCCGTTTGGAATACAGAATTGGGTAAAAATCTAATAATGAGTATTTTGGTTAAAGATTTCTTGTCGGATATTAATCGTTTGTTCGATTTAAACATTGCTGTTGCAGTAGCGGTTCATTCGGTTTTAAAGGAAATGGATATTCCTGAATTGAGTATAAAATGGCCTAACGACATAATGTCATACAATAAAAAAATTGGTGGCATTTTAATAGAAAACAGTATTAAAAGTGATGCGACATTTAGCTCTATTGTTGGTCTTGGTCTTAATGTGAATCAAACTAATTTTGAAATGTTGCCTAAAGCGTCATCTTTAGCGTTGGTGACCAATTGTAACTTTGAAGTGGATAGTTTAGCTGTCAAAATTGGTGAAGCCATTTTTAAAATAACTTCAGATATGAAGAGAAACTCAGCTTTTTATTGGAATCAATACGATGGAGTTTTGTTCAAAAAAGGAGTTCCTATGGCATTTGAAGCACCGTTAAAAGGTCGTTTTATGGGTATAATTACGGGAGTCTCTCCAATTGGAAAATTGCAAATAATGCTAGAGGATGATACAGTTGAAGAGTTTGATATTAAAGAAGTTCAAATGTTGTATTAATAAAAAAGTCTTCTAGCTATTGCGAGAAGACTTTTTGTATTTTGATAATTTTTGAATTTATAGTTTTGGCATGTTCGTAGCCAAAGTTTCAATGAATTTTCCAATTGGTCCTTTAATCATCATGGCCATCATTGGGTTAAAGTCTCCTTCGAAATCTAATTTTACAGCACTACTTTGTTCCGTTAGTGCTTCAATCGTAGCTACTAAAGTGAAAGGTAATTTATCACTAGCAGCTCCTAGAACAATTTTACTTGGTGCTACTTTTTCTTTCATTTTTAATTTGATTTCTGGCATGCCTTTAAGTCCAAATATAAAAGCATCATCGCCTAGTACTTCAAATTTTGCTATATTTTCAGGCATCAGTTTTTCAAAATTCTTTACATCGCTCAAAGCAGTAAACAGTTCTTGAGCTGATTTTTCTACGGTAACTTTTGGACTTTCTAAATTCATTGGTGTATTTATTAGATTTGGGTTTTAAACTTCAACATTCCAGGTAGATGGACTTTGGTTCCATTCTCTTAATGTTTGCTCTTCTTCCTCGGTGATGTAACGCTTCGCCACAGCCAAATTAAGTAAGTTTTGATAGTTACTTAAAGTGTACAAATCTAAGTTTGCAGTTTTAAAGTTAGCATCAGCTACTGGAAATCCATAAGTGAAAATGGCAGCCATTCCTTTGATGTTAGCACCAGCGGCACGAAGAGCTTCAACTGCTAGTAAACTGCTGTTTCCAGTACTTATTAAATCTTCAACAACTACTACGTTTTGACCTTTTTGTAAAAAACCTTCTACTTGATTTTGCCTACCATGTTTTTTTGGCTCTGGGCGCACGTAAACAAAAGGTAAACCCATGCTTTCAGCTACAAGCATTCCAATACCAATGGCGCCTGTTGCTACTCCAGCAATAACATCTGGTTTTCCAAATTGTTTTTCGATGTTCTTTGAAAATTCATCGCGAACATAATTTCGTACCGCTGGGAATGAGAGTATTAAGCGGTTGTCACAATAAATAGGTGATTTCCATCCTGAAGCCCATGTAAAAGGATTTCTTGGATTCAATTTAATTGCATTTATTTGCAATAGAAATTCGGCTGTTTTTTCGGCTGTATCTTTATTAAAAATCATAGTACAAATGTATAAAGTTTTTGTTAACGACAAGCCACTTTTTTTGACAAATGAGATCTCTAAGGAGACTGATTTTCAATTGTTTTTATTGGAGAGTATTGATATTGAGCAACTTATTGTGAAAATATTTCAAAATAAAATTAATAAGGCCTATTTGTACCATCCAGACGAAAGCTTGATTTTGAAGACCTTAAAAGCTAAGATTCCTGTTTGTAAAGCGGGCGGTGGTTTGGTTTACAATAAAAAAGGTGAGGTTTTATTTATTTTTCGAAATGGAAAATGGGATTTACCGAAGGGTGGAATCGAAAAAGGAGAGGATATTGAAGATACTGCTATGCGCGAAGTAGAGGAAGAAACGGGCGTAAACAAATTAAATATTGGCCACAAATTACAAAAAACCTACCACGTTTTCAGGCGAAATGGAAAATACAAATTGAAAATTACGCATTGGTTCGAAATGCAATCTGATTTTGAAGGAACACCACAAGGTCAATTAGAGGAAGGAATTGAAAAAGTTGCGTGGTTGAACCCAGAACAAATTAAGGAAGCACTGACAAACTCCTATGAAAATATCAAATTACTTTTTCAAGAAGAGAAAGTAATTTGATTGAACTCAAAAATAAAAGTCCCCAAATGAATTCTTTGGGGACTTTTTTTATGGTTTCATGATTCGATAAATAGGATACTGTAAATGCGCTTTTTCGTAATAGATCGAATTTTTATATATCCAATCGAGTTGTGCCTCTGGACTGCCAGCAAATTTAGGATCACTTTGTTTTTTGCTTTCTAGCTTCGATTTTAAATCTGGATTTTTTTGTAGCAGTTGGGCTGCCGTATCTTCAAATACGTAGTCAGAGTAACCTTCTTTTTGTTGTAACATAGTATCGAAGAAATTCCAATTGAAAAATGAATCCATCGCTTCAGGCTCCAACGCTTCGAGCAAATATTTTATCCCTTTTTGGTTGGTAGGTACATAGAAATCTCCTTTAGCGAAAGCCTTTTGTTGTATAGTGCTTGTTACAGAAGTATTTCTATGCAAGTAATGTCCTTCGTATGCAGATGATCCTGTTTTATAATCGGCAATGCGGTAGCTTTCTACTGAAATTACAGTGTCTTTTGGTAAAACTTTGAATTCGATATTGTTGGTTTTTAAAACATCTATTACATGCCAAAAACCTCTCGGAATAATGTACGCTTCAGGAATTGTTACCTCCTTGGTAGCTTTGTATTCTTTTTGGTAAGGAACGTCTTTTTTAAATGGTTTGTTACGGTCGTAAAATAAACGTTTACCTGTTGTAGCATCACTTTTTTTATAACCAGCTTCATATCCTAGGAAAGAAAAATTGGTGGTTTTTGTGCTGTCAATTTCCCATTTAATCGCATATTTTTTACCTGCTTGGTATTGTTTTTCGTTTTGCAAACGGAGCTCATTTATCTTGGCGTAATTGGCATCGGTATAGTCGATTGTAGAGCGCATGTATTCATAAGTAACTTTTACACGTTCAGCATATTTTTTCAGCATGTGGGTTTCTACCACAAAACCAAGCGTGTTGTACAATGAGGTATAGCCTGTAGCAAATCTCGGACTCTCAAAAAATTGTGCAAATCCCTTATCCGGCGTGTCTTGAAAAGTATTTACGTAAGGAGTTGATTCAATTTTTTTCTTTTGTAAATCTTGTACAACGGCAGGCATCATTTCGGTGTTTAAAAAACCTCCTAAAACAGTTCCTAATTTATTATGCTGTGTCATTATATAGGTAAGTTTGTATTGGTAATCAGCGCCATTACTCACGTGATTGTCAATGAACACATCGGCGTTTATTTTATGAAAAATAGAAACAAAACTTTTGGTATTTCTAGTGTCCGATTTCATGAAATCTCGATTAAGATCATAGTTTCTGGCGTTTCCGCGAAAGCCATATTCTTCGGGTCCATCTTGGTTGGCTCTTGTGCTAGAGTTTCTATTTAATGCGCCGCCGATGTTGTAAACAGGTATGCAAACTAAAACCGTATTTTTTGGTGCTTTTACTTTACCTGTTGCTAAGTCGCGGTACAATTGCATGCTGGCATCAATCCCGTCTGGCTCTCCTGCATGTATACCATTATTGATTAAAATGACAGCTTTATTTTTTTTGATGTCTTCAAAATTGAAGTTTTTTTCAGGATTAAAAATGACAATATGCAAAGGTAATCCGCTATCCGTTAAACCCATTTCTTGTATTTCAATGGTAGGAAAATCTTGTGCCAATAATTGGTAGTAAGCAATAGTTTCGGCGTAGGTTGCAGACTGGTTTCCGTTTCCTTTTTCAAAAACTGTAGCGTATTTATTTTGGGCTTGACCCCAACTGCATACCATTAGGAATAAGAGATAAATAGGAAGGTTTTTCATGATTTTAGGTTAAAAATAGTGTCCCAAATGTAGCTTTTTTTATAAAATTCTCAGTGAAGTTCTTTAAAAAAGTAGCTGCCTTTTGCTCTAACGAAGAAATGATAATGTATAATTGTTGCCAGGTGGTTTTGCAAAAACAAATAGCAGCTCATGAGTTTAGTCGTTTTTTAAAATTATCTTTGCACAAATTTAAAATATGAATACAAAGCAATCCGCTACCACGACACTTTCCAATTTAGGCATTACAAGTTGGAATGAAATGCAAGAAGTTGCACACGATACCATTTTAAACGAAAACAATACTTTGCTGCTTTCGCCAACAGGTTCGGGTAAAACACTCGCATTTTTACTTCCTGTTTTTGAACTTTTGCAAGCTGAAATTTTATCGGTTCAATGTTTGATTTTGGTTCCTTCTCGCGAATTAGGTCTTCAAATTGAGCAAGTTTGGAAAAAAATGGGCACCTCATACAAGGTTAATACTTGTTATGGCGGGCACTCTATTGAAACCGAAATAAAAAATTTAAGCAATCCGCCAGCAGTTTTAATTGGAACTCCAGGTAGAATTGCTGATCATATTGATCGTGGTACTTTTCGTTTGGATAAAATTCAAACTATTGTTTTGGATGAATTTGATAAATCGCTTCAATTAGGTTTTCATGAGCAAATGTCCTATATCATTGGGCAATTGACTAAGGTGAACAAAAGAGTTCTTGTGTCGGCTACGTCAGATATTGAGATTCCGAAATACACTCGCGTGGTTAATCCTGTGGTTTTAGATTTTATTCCTGAAGAAGAGACGGTTTCTAACTTATCAATGAAAATGGTTTTATCTAAAGAAAAAGATAAAATAAACACCTTGTTTCAACTGATTTGCTCTTTGAAGTCAGAAGCTGCAATTGTGTTTTGCAACCATCGCGATGCAGCAGAACGAATTAGCGATACTTTAAATGAAAAGGGAATTTACGCTACGTACTATCATGGCGGAATGGATCAAGAGGAGCGAGAGCGAGCCTTGATACAGTTCAGAAATGGCAGCATGAGTTATTTAATTACAACTGATTTAGCCGCACGCGGACTCGATATTCCTGAAATGAAACACGTTATTCATTATCATTTACCTGCTAAGGAAGACGAGTTTACACACCGAAACGGGCGTACTGCACGTATGCAAGCTTCTGGTACTGCCTATATTGTAGCGCACGAAAGTGAAAAAAAATTGGATTATCTAGATTATTTTATGGAAGTTTTGACAGTAGATCAAGCCAAAGCATTGCCAAAACCGCCGCAATTTCAAACCATTTACATTAGTGGCGGAAAGAAAAATAAGTTAAATAAAATTGATATTGTTGGTTTCTTTTCGCAGAAAGGAAAACTCGAAAAAGGTGATTTAGGACTTATCGAAGTAAAAGATTTTATCTCGTTTGCAGCTGTAAAATTCAACAAAGTAAAAGATTTGTTGCATGCAATTAAAGACGAAAAAATGAAGGGTAAAAAGTTTAAAATTGAAGTAGCCCGAAAAGTGATTAAGAAAGAAGAGGAGTAAGTTTTTTAGTGCTCAGTCTCAGTTTACAGTCTCAGTTTGCAGTCTCAGTATTCAGTCTCAGTTTGCGGTTACAATAGTAGTGTTCATAAAAAAAACCGTTGCTAGTAAATTTAATTTATTAGCAACGGTTTTTAGCTTTACGGTAGTTTTTAAGTATGTCTTTGTTGTTCAAATATTTGGGAAATGGAGAGTATTTGGTGTATACGGTCCGCTGCTTCTCGAGTGTTACGAACTTAGGAACTTTTTATTTTCTGTGAAAGATAAAAATTCTTGCGAAACGTAATCCTGAACTTACCACAAAATTCCCAATTGCGAGAAACGGATTTAGTAGAAGTTTTTTAACTTACCCAAGTTCCAAACTTTTTTACAATTATCCATTTTTCATTTATTTTTTTCAAGAAGATAGCTTTTCCATGTCCACAAAGAGCTCCGCAGTGATAACCTAATTCAACATAAGCTTTTCGATTGTCCAGCGAAAAAATTGGAATAGTCATTTCATAAAAACGATAGTTTTTACCTTTTTTGCGTTTGATGTTTTCTTTCTCAAAAGAGGTTGTATTTATATTAATTAGAAGTAGTTTGTCTATTTTGAATATGGAAGGCTTGGAGTTTTGTGCAATTAAATTAGATGAATCTTTTTTTGCAAAGAATATTTCGTCGTTTATTTTATCATTCAATAGTTCAGTCAAATAGATACGGCCTGGTGCAAGAGGTGGAGTTAATCCATTCGCCTGTTTTTCTGGGAAATCTATTGGTAATCTTGTTAATTCATCGCATAGATAATTTGAATAATCAGCAGATTTTAAAACTTCTAAACTGTCTTGTGTTATTATAGCTTCAACAATTGAGTTAATATCTTTTACTTCTGATAAACTAAATTGTTTTGCAATAAGTTTTATATTCTTTTCGGAATTTTCATTTTTGTTATTACAACCTATAATAAAAAGTGAAAATGCTAGTATAATTATCGATTTGTTCATTTATATGCGGATGTCTTAAAATTTCTGCTAACTCTTCGTTACGACTTAGATTGCAAACTGATTTCTCCACTTTAATTACTGTGCTCTGAGACTGCGATTGCAAACTGAGTGCTGCGACTGCGACTGCAAACTTTCAACTATGTTTTCTTCACGTATTGTGTTATGATAACAATAGTTTGTCCGTCAACGCGTCCTTCGATATATTCGGCGTTTTCATGATCTAATCTGATGTTACGCACTGCTGTACCTTGCTTGGCAACCATACTAGAACCTTTTACTTTTAGGTCTTTGATTAAAACTACTGAATCGCCTGTTTGTAAAACTACACCATTGCTATCGCGATGCACTATTTTATTTTCATCCTCTTGACCTTCGCCTGTTGCTTGTGCCCACGCTAATGTTTCTTCGTCAAGGTACATTTGTTCTAGCAATTCTTGATTTCCTAAACGGCTTAACATTCGCCATGATAATACTTGAACTGCTTCGTGTTCGCTCCACATACTATCGTTTAAGCATCGCCATGAATTTGGATCCATAGTTTCGGCTTGCTCGATTTGTGCAATTAAGTTTTTCGAGATTAGTACGTTTTCATCGAGTCCGCCACGGCGTGTAGGAGTGAGGGTGTATACTTGTAGGTCTTCGGTAACGCCTGATAGTTCACACTTTCCGCCACTTCGTTTCATTAATTCTCTTTCGATGCTCATTGTTTTTGTTGTTGTTTTTGTTGCGAAAATTCGCTTTTTAAAATAAAATTATTTGGTTACTCGAACCGCATCAGGAACTAGCATTTCGTATTGTCCGTTGTTGCGAATGACATCGCGAACAATACTTGAGCTAATGTAAGATGTCTTGGCGGCAGTTAGTAAAAATACGGTTTCAATCTTTGCGAGGCGTCTGTTGGTGTGTGCGATTGCTTTTTCAAACTCGAAATCTGCAGGGTTACGAAGACCTCTAAGAATAAAATTGGCATTGAGTTTTCGGCACAAGTCAGTAGTCAATCCCTCGTAGGTGATCACTGAAATTTTAGGTTCGTGTTGAAAAGTTTCTTCGATAAATCGTTTTCTATCTTCTAGTGAGAACATGTATTTTTTTTCGGCATTAACGCCAATGGCGATCACGATTTCATCAAAAAGAGGCAAGCTCCGTTTAATGATGTCTTCATGACCAAGTGTAATTGGGTCAAACGAACCCGGAAATATGGCTTTTCTCATGGTAGAGGGTTATGCTAATGCCAATTCGATGGCGTTGGTAAACAAGTCTGTTAGTTCAATTCCTGCCGCTTTGGCCTGTTGCGGAATTAAACTTTCGGTGGTTAAACCCGGAATGGTATTCATTTCGAGCATGTGTGGCTCGCCGTCAACAATAATAAATTCGCTACGGGAGAAACCTTTCATTTTAAGCACTTCGTAGGCGCGTTTTGCAATAGCTCCCACTTTTTGAGTCATTTCGTCAGAGATTCGTGCAGGTGTAATTTCTTGTGATTTGCCTAAGTATTTTGCTTCGTAGTCGAAGAAATCATTTTCGGAGACAATTTCGGTAATTGGCAAAACTGTAATGGCGCCTTGGTAATTGATAACTCCAACAGAAACTTCGGTTCCATCCAGAAAACTCTCAATTATAATTTCGTTATCTTCTTTGTAAGCCGTTTCAATTGCAGTTGGCAATTCGGCTTCTGTTTTTACTTTTGAGATTCCGAAACTTGAACCTGCTTTATTTGGTTTTACAAAACAAGGCAATCCTACTTTGTTTACAATGGCGGTTGTATCAACTACATCGCCTTTGTTTAGGTAATAAGAAGTTGCGGTTTTGATCCCGTAGGGTTTTAAAACTGAAAGCAAGTCTCTTTTATTGAAGGTAAGTGCTGCTTGGTAATAATCACAGGCAGTTTGCGGAATTTGCAATAATTCGAAGTAAGCTTGCATTAAACCATCTTCGCCCGGCGTACCGTGAATGGCGTTAAATACACAATCGAAACTTATTTTTTGTCCAGCAACAGTAACCGAAAAATCATTTTTATCGATTGGAAATTCTTTATCTTGTGCATCAACATAAACCCATTTTTCCTTGAAGATGTGAATACGAAAGCTGTTGTATTTGGTTTTGTCTAAGTAGTGGTACACGACATTGCCGCTGATTAAAGATATTTTGTATTCGCTGGAATACCCGCCCATGATGATGGCAATGTTTTTCATTTTTTACTGTTTTAATTGAGTTCTTTTAAGCACCAAATAGCCTATTTACTACTGTTTTGAATTAGCCCCGATAGCAGCGGTATCCTTTGGTTTTTTTGTCAAAAAAAAGCAAAGATACAAGCGAATAGCGGGAAAAAGCTCCTAAAAAAAGGAGTTGTTTGTGCTAAAAACGATTAAACAAAATTATCATTTTTTTTGAAACGAAATAGGTTTATCTTTGTGGCATATAAAAATAAATTTATGAGTTTACGGAAGTATCTTACTAGTCGCGTTTTCTTTGGACAAGTCTTTGTTGCATTAGCTATTATTGCTGCTTTGGGTTATTTTTTCATGCATTGGCTCACGTTTACAACCGATCATGGCAATGAAATTTCGGTTCCTAATTTGAGTAAATTGACCGAGGAGCAGGTAGAAGAAAAATTAGACGAGCTAGATTTAGACTATGTTTTACTTGATAGTGTGGATTTTAGAAGCGATTTTCCGCAGTATAGTGTGGTGGAACAAGATCCTTTGCCAGGAACTAAAGTAAAAGTTGGGCGCAAGATTTACATTAAAATAAATACTGCCGGATACTCATCAGTTCGTATTCCTGATTTGGTAAACAAAACCTACCGTGAGGCTGTGCCAACCTTAAAAGCGCTTGGTCTTGAAGAAGGAAATATTACCTATGTACCCAATTTAGGTAAAGATATGGTGCTAGAAATGCGTTACAAAGGACGTAATTTGAAGGCAGGAGATCGTGTTTTAAAATCCAGTAAGATTGATTTAGTACTTGGTGATGGGAAAATGAGCTATGAAGAAGAAGAGAGTGCTGCTGATACTTTGGCTGCACCGCTAGAAGAAGAAATACCAGTTGATGAACAATAATATAGAAACACTAGATTTAGAAGACGAGTTATTTGAACATTTCAGGTTTGAAGTTCCTAAAGGCCAAGCGTCCTTGCGAATTGATAAATACTTGATGAGCCTTATTCAAAATGCGACTCGCAACAAAATACAAACGGCAGCAGCAGAAGGAAATATTTTTGTGAATGATGCTATCGTAAAATCCAATTATAAAGTTAAGCCTTTTGATGTGGTGCGTGTGATGCTTTCGCACCCGCCATATGAAAATCATATCATTCCGGAGAACATTCCGCTTGATATTGTTTATGAAGATGATACTTTATTGTTAATCAATAAATTGCCAGGAATGGTGGTGCATCCTGGTCATGGTAATTACACAGGAACTTTGGTGCATGCCTTGGCTTATCATTTTGATAATTTACCAATGAATAGTAGCGAGCGTCCAGGTTTGGTACATCGTATTGACAAGGATACTTCGGGTTTATTAGTGGTTGCTAAAACTGAGGCGGCGATGACACACTTGGCGAAACAATTTGAAGCAAAAACTTCAGAGCGCGAATATATTGCCCTAGTTTGGGGTAATGTTGCTGATGATGCGGGAACGATAGAAGGAAACCTAGCCAGACACTTGAAAGATCGTATGCAAATGGCAGTATTTGCTGATCCAGAAATTGGTAAACCTGCGATTACCCATTACAAAGTTTTAGAACGATTTGGTTACGTTACACTTGTTTCTTGTCAGTTAGAAACAGGACGTACGCACCAAATTAGAGCGCACATGAAACATATTGGACATCCTTTGTTTAATGATGAGCGTTACGGTGGTCATTTAATTTTAAAAGGAACAACTTTTACAAAGTACAAGCAATTTATTGAAAACTGTTTTAAGGCATTGCCTAGGCAAGCATTGCATGCCAAAACGCTCGGTTTTATTCATCCTACAACAGGAGAAATGATGCGTTTTGATACTGAATTGCCTGAAGATTTTGTAAATTGTATCGAAAAATGGCGAGGTTACTCAAAGTCGCACCAAACGGATGATGAAAGTGAAGATTAATTCAATCGAAACTCATACAAAACCCAAAGCAACATTAGCTTTGGGTTTTTTTATGCTTTTTTTGGAAGAGTCGATACTTCAATTTTACTGCTTCAACTTACATACGAAATCCAATAAATCAACCGTTGTTAATTAAAAGTTAAACCACTGAATACTATTCATTTTTAGAATGCTTCCCTCTATTTTTGATATTGATTAACCAAAAAATAACCACTAAATGAAGAAAGTTTTCATTTTATCAGCGATTGCTGCGCTTGCCCTTGCTCCACCTGCTGTTTATGCGCAGTCAAAAAAGAAAAAAGACAAAAATGCTGTTGCTGTAGCGCCATTGCCAGAGAAAAAACCAGAATCGGCTATTAAGGATTACAGTAAAGTGATCACCAAAGATGCCATCAGCGATACTGGTTTGTTTACCGTGCACAAAGTAGATAAAAAATATTTTTTTGAAATCCCGAATACCCTCTTGAATAAAGACATGCTTTTGGTGAGTAGATTATCAAAACTACCTGCTAATTTGGGTGGTGGTTATGTCAATGCAGGTTCAGAAACCAATGAACAGTTGATTGTTTGGCAACGCTTTCAAGATAAGATTGTCATCAAAATTAAATCATTTAATGCCGTGGCAAATGACAGTTTGCCTATTAGCATTTCAGTAAAAGCAAACAATTATGAGCCAACTTTATTCGCATTTGATATTGTGGCTTTTAGTAAGGATTCGGCAAATACAGTAATTGATGTAAGCAAGTTTTATGGTACTGATGTAAAAGCAATCAGCGGACTATCAGCCGATATGCGTGAAACTTATAAAGTACGTGGGTTGGATGAATCACGTAGTTTTATCAATACGATGAAAAGTTTCCCTATGAATATTGAAGTCATTCAGGACTTTAGTTACAATGCGGCCAAACCACCTGTGCAAGGAGATGCGGAGACCATTAGTATTCAAATGAATCAATCTATGATTTTGTTGCCAGAAAAGCCTATGCAACCTCGTTTGGCTGATCCGCGAGTGGGTTGGTTCACCATAGATCAAATTGATTATGGAAGTAACGAATTGAAGTCGGATGTGAAAACCTATATTCGCAGATGGCGTTTAGAGCCAAAAGATCCTGTCGCTTACGCAAAAGGAGAGCTCGTTGAACCAGTAAAACCAATTGTATATTATCTTGATCCTGCAACTCCAGAAAAATTGCGCAAATACATCAAGCAAGGTATTGAAGATTGGCAAAAGCCTTTTGAAACCGCCGGATTTAAAAATGCAATTATTGCTAAAGATCCACCTACAAAGGAGGAAGATCCTGATTTTAGTCCAGAAGATATTCGCTACTCTGTAATTCGTTATGTAGCAAGTACCACCCGAAATGCGGTAGGGCCAAGTGTATCTGACCCAAGAACAGGTGAAATTATCGAAAGTGATGTTATTTGGTACCACAACCATTTGCGTTCATATAGAAACCGTTATTTATTAGAAACTGGAGCGGCTAATCCAACCGCGCGAACTTTGCAAACAAGTGATGAGGAAATGGGCGATATGATGCGCATGGTAATCGCACATGAAGTAGGACATGCACTAGGATTTCCGCACAATATGGGAGCGAGTTGTGCTTACGATACAGAATCATACCGTAATGGTGAATTCACACAAAAAAACGGAATTGCAGCGAGTTTGATGGATTATGCGCGTTTTAACTACATCGCACAACCAGGTGATAAAAATGTTCGATTCATCCGTCAAATGGGACCTTATGATCATTACGCTACCAACTGGGGTTATCGTTTTATTCCACATGCATCTTCGCCAGAAGCTGAAGTTTCCACTTTAGACAAGTGGATTATGGAAAAAGCGGACAATCCTATTTATAAGTTCGGAAAACAAAGCAGTAGTTTTGATCCTACTTCGCAAACCGAAGATATTGGAAACAGTTCCATGAAAGCAAGTACATACGGACTTAAAAATCTGCAATATGTTGCTGCACATTTACACGAGTGGACAAGTGATAAAACCAATAATTACGATGATTTAGATGAATTGTATAAAGAAATGCTCGATGTTTGGGGACGTTATGTAGGACACGTAGTGACAAATGTAGGAGGTGTTTTTGAAGCGACGAAAAAACCAAACCAGAAAGGGATGATTTATGAAGTGGTTTCAAAAGCACAGCAACAAGAAGCTATGCAATGGTTGCAAGCAAATGCTTTTGCATCGCCAACTTGGTTGGTTAACGTGAGTACTTTACGCAATATTGATTACGCTGGTTATACAGAGCGTTTCAGAAGTTTACAGGTACGCCACTTAAACAATGTGATGAGTTTTGATCGTTTAGGGCGTTTATTAGATGCAGAAATTCAGGGAAATAATAATTACAAAGCGCTGGATTTATTAGGTGACATGCGCAAAGGAATCTGGAAAGAAGCTTCAGCTGGTAGTAATGTAACTATTTATAGAAGAAATTTACAAAGAGCCTACATTGAGCGTATGGGCTTTTTGATGAAAGAAGAAATAAAAGGCGGTCGTCCTTCAGAATATTTTAATGTAGCGCAATCAGATGTTCGTGCTTTAGTACGTGGTGAGTTGGTTGCTTTAAAAGCAACACTTAATATTGCCAAAGCTGCAGCTGTAAATACGGAAACAAAATATCATTATGCTGATGCAATAAAGAGAATTGATCTTATTTTAAATCCTTCATAGCTTTAAACGGCACAAAAAAAATCTGCTTTCGAGCAGATTTTTTTTTGTTTTATTGCTTCGTGAATTCTTTTTCAAAAGTAGTAAATCGCATTTCTAAATCTGCCAGTAATTGTGCTCTAACTGAAGCTGATTTTATAAAGCTAAATTTGATGCTATTGTACACAAATTGTTTAATGTCTTGATACGAAATATCTTTATATCTTTTTGCCAATAGTACATATTGTTCGGTCATATTAGTTCGTAAAATTCCTGCATCATCGGTGCTAATTACAATTGGAACTCCAAATTTTTTATACAAGGAAAGTGGATGACGATTTTCTTTGACCTTCAAAATAAATTCATTACTCACTAAATTAATCTCAATAGGAATATCTTTTTGTGCCATGTGACGAAGCAATTCGTATGAATCTTTTTCATAAGGCATGTCTACACCGTGGCCAATTCTATGGGCGCCAGCGGTATGTACTGCCGCGCCAATATGCCAAGTTAATTCTTCAGGTTGAACCAATCCTAACGTAAGCTCACCAGCGTGCATGGTATATTTTACATTCGGGTATTTTGAGTTACAAAATTTAAACATCATCATGTGCAACCAATAATCTTTCATCGAAGTTTCGCCGTCTTCTGGTGATACAATATTGACACCAGCCATCAAATCACTTTCATTGGCAGAGATGAATGCAATAACCAAATTTTTAAACAAATCAACAGGTTCCATAAAACGCAACACAAAATTTTGATAACGCATTGTAAATTGAGCATCATCAATTTTTAGATCGTTGTGTAACTTGGTAACAAAATTATTGTTGAATTCTTTAGCATAATTGTTAGCATTTTTTTGAAGGATGCTCTTATACATTAGGTCTAAAGTTTTCAATACTTCTTTCTCATTTTTAGCTAGAGCATACTCACGAAGTTTGGCGTTAAAAGTAACCAAATCATCCGTATTCATGGTGTTAGGAATGGTTGAGAGTTGCGTTTCAATGTAGCTCACATTCTCAGCAATTGCTCTTTTTTTCAACTCCAATAATCCCTGTCCGAAATTACCTTTAATGGCTGGTTCAAATTTCATGAAGGATTCGAAAAATAACTTATCAGAAGGATAATCAACATAATTATAGTCTTTGATAGACCATTTCTGCATGATTTTTTGCTTGTAAAACTCTAAAGTACCGTTGGCTTTGAGTTCGGAAAATAATTTCCAATTTCCCATAGATTCTTTTTCCTTGCGTACGTCCATGCTTTCGGTATTTAGGTAAAAGTCTGTTTGGATTGCATGCTGCAGTAAAGGTTCTGCGTAAATAGAACCTGAAAAATGATGGTGTAAGTCGCCACCTTTTGGCATTTGAGAGAAAAAAGCAGTCAGTTCTGCTTCGTTGTCTCTTATTTTTTCAAAATACTCACTTACGGATTGCGAGTAGCCGGCTGTTACAGTTAAGAACAACAATAGTGTTGGTAATATTTTCATAGATATTGGTAATAGTGTCAAGTAGTTTTACCAAAGAAATTGCTCGCACGCTGTTGAAAGCATTTTTTGTTTTCGTTTTTTTAGACTCGAAACTTAATTTTTTGCAGTACTAGCAGTAAAAAAATGGTAAACTGGCGCAAAGTTAAACAATTTCTGCGGTAGTTTTGGTATTCCTTTAAAAAGTTTCACCTTTGCACTTTTACCAATTAATGTCAATTTGGACCTAATTTATCAATTTACTGATTTCAGAATACGAACTTCACGAGGTTTAAAAAGTCAGTGACAATTTCCCCCAAACATTTATTTATTGCACAATTTTTATGAAACAACAATTTAATCTTTTTGATTTTTCACAAAAAGTAAATTATAAAACTGAACTGCTTGCCGGTTTTACAGTTGCCATGACCATGATTCCTGAATCGTTATCTTTTGCTATTTTGGCAGGTTTTTCGCCTTTGTCAGGACTTTATGCTGCTTTTATTATGGGGTTAGTTACCGCAATTTTTGGAGGTAGACCCGGAATGGTTTCTGGTGGAGCAGGAGCAACAGTAATTGTTCTTATTGCTTTGATGCAATCGCATGGAATAGAATATGTATTTGCGGCAGTAGCACTTGCTGGTGTTATGCAAATTGCAGTGGGTATTTTTAAATGGGGTAAATTTATCCGATTAGTGCCTCAGCCAGTTATGTTTGGTTTTGTAAACGGACTTGCAGTTATAATTTTTATGTCGCAACTTAATCAGTTCAAAACTGGTTTAGCACCAGCTACGCAATGGTTACAAGGATCACCTTTATGGATAATGCTCGGATTAGTAGGACTTACTATTGCTATAGTTTTACTTTTTCCTAAAATATCGAAAGCCATTCCATCTTCTTTAGTTGCCATTGCGATTGTTTTTGTGATTGTTTATTGTGGTGAAATTGATACCAAGACCGTGGGCGACATTGCTGCAGTAAGCGGAGGTTTACCACCTTTTCATATTCCGAATATCCCTTTTACCTTTTATACCTTGCAAATCGTATTCCCTTATGCTGTAATTATGGCAGCGGTAGGTTTAACCGAAGGTTTACTTACTCTAAATTTAGTTGATGAAATCACTCAAACCAAGGGTGATGGAAATAGAGAGAGTATTGCGCAAGGAAGTGCTAACATCTTAAACGGTTTTTTCTTTGGAATGGGAGGTTGTCCTATGATTGCTCAAACATTGGTTAATTTAAATGCGGGTTCTAGGACGCGGTTGTCAGGAATCATTGCATCCTTAACCATCTTATTCATTGTGTTGGTTGGTGCACCAGTAATTGAACTTTTACCTATGGCAGCACTTGTGGGTGTGATGATAATGGTAGCCATAGGAACATTTGAATGGTCGAGTTTCAAGATTATTAATAAAATGCCGAAACAAGATATTTTTATTGGTATTGTAGTGGCAGTCATTACTATTGTGTTACATAATTTAGCTTTGGCTGTTTTGATTGGTGTTATAATTTCTGCTCTAGTTTTTGCTTGGGAAAGTGCTAAAAGAATTCGTGCTAAAAAACATATCGATGATCAAGGGGTAAAGCACTATGAACTGTACGGGCCTTTATTCTTTGGATCGACTGTTGCTTTTATTGAAAAATTCGACGTGTTAAATGATCCTGTAGAAGTAATCATTAATTTTAAAGACAGTAAAATTTGCGATATGAGTGCGATTGATGCCGTACATAAAGTGACAATGCTATACGCTGCCCAAAATAAAACAGTCCGTTTGCAACATCTAAGCCCTGATTGTGTGCGATTATTAGAAAATGCAGCCGCAGTTATTGATGTAAATATTCTTGAAGATCCTCTATATCAGGTTCTCGAATAATTTAGTAGAAGTTAAAATAAAACCATCAAGACAATTGTAAGTAACAATTGTTTTGATGGTTTTTTATTTATCGTTGCATTGCTTCAGCTGCTAATCGGCCAGATTGTAGCGCTGCATTTATGGAGCCGTTTAAAAGATGATCTCCACAAATAAATAACGAATCTGAAATTTTAAAAGAGGCCAAATCTTTCTCATTGGTTACCTGCTCTTGCGTAGGTAAAGCATAGCTAATTCGGTAGGCTTTTAGCATTTTCCAAGATGCTGCATCAGCACCATACCAATGAGATATTTCTTCTTTCATATTTTCAGCTAGTGTTGCATCGTCAACATCTGGAATTCCGTTATAGGAAACGGAAATTAGTGCTTTACCTTTAGGGGCATAAGCAGCCGAAACGGCACTCATTACTGTTAAATTATTAACCCATTTTTTATTTTGAGCCGCGTTCAAAATCACTACCGCTTTTTGTGATGGTGGCAGACGTGTTTCGAAATATACACAAGTTACTTGGTGCGCTGTAGTTTTGGTTTCAGGAACTATTTTCGATAAGAACTGATTGGCATTGGTAGCCAAAAGAATTTGATTGGCTTCATAAACAGTGCCATCTGCGGTTGTAATTTTGTTTTGATCAAGACTTACGACTTCTGTATTGCATTGAATACTGCCTTGTGGTAACAGGGTAACCAATTGTTTCGGGATTTCTTCCATTCCTAATTCAGGTACGGCAACATCACCATCTGAAAACATTTTCATTACAAAATCGAACATGCGTCGTGAAGTAGTTAACTGATTTTCTAAAAAAATACCAGACATAAATGGACGGTAAAAACGTTCAATCATTTTGTCGCTAAAGCCATATTCTTTTAATTGTGCAGCGGTTGTATTTTCAGGTTGACTAAATATTTGGTCAATAGTTAATTTCTGCAAGTGATTCTTTAGCCACAGGGTATTTAATTTATCTTTTATGGTACCAACAGGAGCTATGAGAGTTGCCCAAGCAGCAGAAGGGCGTCGCATAGGGTCAGCTATTTCGAATTGTCCTTTTTCATAAAGTACGGTTGCGCCGGGTAACATTTTTTTTAATCGTAAAGCTTTGTAATCCAGTAAAGTTTTTGATTCTGGATAGGCAGTTAATAGAACTTGAAATCCTCTGTCTAATAAAAATCCTTCGTGTAGGTCTGTTTTTAATCGTCCGCCAGGTCGGTCTGAAGCTTCTAATAAAAGTACTTTTCGTCCTTGACGGTGCAAGTGTACAGCCGCGGCTAATCCGGCCAAACCTGCGCCAACTATTATAATATCTTGTTTCATTTTTTATAAGTCTTGCTCACTACAAAAATAGGATAAATAAGTGTTTTGTTGCTAGTGGAAGTAGGTGTAATAATATTGGTTTTTAACTTTTTTAAGGTGTACGCTGTAAAAGTAAATCAGTTTGTTTGTCATCGCCCATCCAAAAATCGTGCTGGTCAAAAACAGTAAAGCCATTGTTTTTATAAAATTGTAAGGCTCGCTTATTTTCTTCCCAAACACCTAACCACAATTGTGGAACTTCTTTTTCTCGTGCAATTTGTAATACTTTTTCAAATAATTTTTGAGCTACTTTTTTGCCATGAAATTCTTGTAGTACATAAATTCGATGCAATTCCATGGCGTCTAAGTCATGTTGTTCTGTTTGTGCTGTGTTTATATTTATTTTGGCGTAGCCTACTGGAATTTCATTTAAAAAGGCAATAAAAAATTGTGAATTTTCATCGCTTAGTTCTGCAGTGAGTTGCTCTTTATTAAAACTTTTATCCAAGTATTTTTGCAAATTTTCGGCTGTATTTACTTCTGCAAAGGTTTCGGTAAAAGTAGTAATACTCAATTTTTGTAATTGTTCGATATGAGCTAGTGTAGCAGTTTCAATGATAAGCGAATCCATAAATGTGATGTTTGATTATCAAAAATAAGGTAAAGAAATGGTAATTTTCAATTTCTATAACGGTATTCGACAAATCAATCTACTTAGCATTGGATTTTATTTTGCAATCATTACTTTTGAATCAAATTATAAAAAAGTAGTACTTACTAGCATATGAAAATTGTCATCTCTCCAGCCAAATCACTAGAATTCGAAAAAGCTTTGCCAACCACTCAATTTTCTGAAGCTTTATTTTTGAAAGAATCAAAAAAAGTGCAGCAAGTTTTGAAACAGATTAATCCAACGGGTTTATCTAGTTTAATGAGTATTTCTGAAAAATTAGCAGATTTGAATTGGCAGCGCAACCAACAATGGAAAACTCCTTTTAACGCTGAAAATGCACGTCCTGCGGTTTATACTTTTGATGGCGATGTTTATACTGGATTGAATGCTTACGAACTTGCGCCCGAAAAAATTGATTTTTTACAAGAACGTTTACGCATTTTATCTGGTTTGTATGGTTTGCTTAAACCTTTAGATTTGATTCAGGCCTATCGTTTAGAAATGGGTACGAAAATGGCGGTTGGCGAAAGTAAAAATTTATATGAGTTTTGGAAACCAACTATAACTAAAGCTTTGAACAAAGAGTTAGCTGATGACGAGCTTTTTGTTAATTTGGCAAGCACAGAATATTTTTCGGCAGTAGATGTAAAAGTGCTAAAAGTCCCGGTAATTACTCCTGAATTTAAAGATTACAAAAATGGTAAACTAAAAATCATTAGTTTTTTTGCCAAAAAAGCTAGAGGTATGATGGTGCGCTACATTATCGACACTAATGCTGAGACTTTAGAAGATTTAAAAAGATTCAATTATGATGGGTATCAATTTGATGCTAACCTGTCAAAGGGGAACAATCTAATTTTTACCAGATAATTTAAAAGGGAATAAAAACAAAATAAATCCTGCTAGTGCATTGCATCAGCAGGATTTATTTTGTTTTTTCCTTTTTTAATCAATAAGATAAAGGGGATGCAAAGTAAAAATAGTCCACCTAGATATAAAAAGATATCCATGTAAGAGAGTACGCTGCTTTGAAGCATTACTTTGAATTCTAATGCTTTGTAAGCTTTTGCTAACGATTCATTTGCAGAGAAACCTTTAGACATAAATCCCAATTGCAATTCTTTTACTGTTTGCTGTACTTCAAACGATGATTTATTGAGGTGTGATACTAAGTTTACGCGGTGTTCTTGATTGAATCGTGCCAAAAAAGTAGTAATAATTGCAATTCCAAACGACCCACCTAACTGGCGCATCATTCCTGTAAAAGCAGCACCCTCGCCAATACTTTTTCCTTTTAAAGTAGATAATGATAATGTCGTAATTGGTACAAAAAGTAATCCTAATCCAACTCCTCTCAAAATTAAAGGCCAAAATAAATGTTCTTCGCCAGAATCAGGTGTGATAACTTGCTGCATCCAAAAAGTAAACAAGAAAAACAGAAAGAAGCCTGCAGCAACCATGTAGGCTTGTGGAATCCCGCGCTGAATCATTTTACCAATAAAAGGCATCATAATTCCGGTAGTTATCGAACTAGGAATAAGCAATAAACCAGCGTCTAATGCACTCCAACCCAAAACCGATTGAGTGTAAATTGGAATAATAAAAGTAGAACCGTACAACCCAAAACCGAGTATAAAACACATCACAGTTCCAACTCGTAAGTTGGTATCTTTTAAAACACGTAGGTTTACAATAGGGTGCTCGTATGTAAGTTCACGCCAGATAAACAATATAAATCCAAAAACGGTTACTACGCTTAGCATAATTATGGTTCCGTTATTGAACCAATCATCTTGTTGTCCGTGTTCCAAAACATATTGTAACGAACCAATAAAAGCCGTTAATAAAACAATTCCCCACCAATCTACTTGACTTGCTTTAAGTTTTGTACCGTATTTTGGACTTTTTACAAATGAAAAAGTTAGTAAAGTTGCAATAATTCCGATTGGAATATTGATGTAAAAAATGTACGGCCATGAAAAATGATCTACAATATAACCTCCCAAGGGTGGTCCTAACGTAGGTCCTACAATTACGCCCATACCATAGATGGCTTGCGCCATTCCGCGTTTAGCAACCGGATAACTTTCGGTAATAATAGTTTGGGCAGTTACTAATAAAGCACCTCCACCTAATCCTTGAATGAAACGAAATGCAACAAGTTCCCAAATATTAGTGGCATTTCCGCAAAGGAAAGAAGCCGTTGTGAATATGATAATAGATACAGCAAAATAATTTCGTCTACCAAATTGTTGTGACAACCAACTTGTCATTGGTATTACGATAACATTGGCAATGGCGTAGGCGGTAATAACCCATGCCACGTCAGTTAGGGAGGCACCCAAACTACCGCGCATATTGTTTAATGCTACGTTGACAATTGTAGTATCTACAATTTCAAGCATTGCACATAGTACTGCAGTGATGGTAATTATGACTCTTCTAAAGCCGTATTCTACTAAATCGTCTTCTCCTGATTGCACCATTTTGTCCTTTATTGAAAGCCAATTTTATTTTTATCTTCTACAGTGTTGAGGTAAACCAAGTATTTATTTTACATGTACGTCTACATCAACATTCATTCCTGGTCGAAGCAATTTTATTTTTTCAGGATCGTTTGATGCGTCCAGACTAATTTTTACTGGCAAACGTTGAATGGTTTTTACAAAATTCCCTGTAGCATTATCAGGCGGAAGTAATGAAAAACGAGATCCTGTTGCAGGTGAAAATGAAGTTATGGTGCCTTGAAATAAATAGCCAGGATAGGCATCTACTTTTACGGTTACCTTTTGACCTTTAACCATTTTGTTCAATTGCGTTTCTTTAAAATTAGCAATTAC
The DNA here is from genome assembly GCF_021608205.1 of Flavobacterium sp. K77. NCBI lineage: Bacteria > Pseudomonadati > Bacteroidota > Flavobacteriia > Flavobacteriales > Flavobacteriaceae > Flavobacterium > Flavobacterium sp. K77. The sequence goes on from NZ_JAKIHO010000002.1 coordinate 210,387, forward strand.
CCAAGCTTCTTGGTTGTTGATGATGTAAAATAATGATTGTCCCGGTTGTACTAATTGCCCCGGTTGAATGTCAATTTTAGATACTTGACCATCAATTGCAGCAGTTACTACCGTGTAGGTTAAGTTCAATTTTGCTGCATCCAATTGTGCTTGTGCTTTTTTGATGTTAGCAGCGGCAACTTCGGTTTGCTTGCTTGAAACTTTTGATTTGGCAATAATAACTGATTTTTGAAAAGCAGTAGCTCGTTCTTGTTGTTTCAGAATTTTTATTTGATTTTCAGCTTCTAATTTAGCAGCAAGCGCTTGTTCGTATTGTTGTTTGGTAATCGAATGACTTTTATATAAGTTTTCATATCGGATAAAATCGCTAGAAACTCTGTCTAAACGAATTTTAGCCGACTCAATATTGCCGCCTGCAGAAAGTACGTTAGCATCTGAAACCGATATGCTAGCCAAAGCACTACCGATGTCTGCTTTTGAGACTTCAAGATTTCCTTCGGCACCAATTAATGCGGCGGTAGCTTCGTCAATTTTAAGTAAATAATCTCTTTTATCGATAGTAAAAAGCGTGTCGCCTTTTTTTACAAAATCATTGTCTTTGATGTACACTTTATCAACGTAGCCAGAAACCCTCGGGATTATGGGGTTCATATTTTTTTCAATTTGAGCATCATCAGTTTCCTCATGAGCTTGTGAATGCATGTATTTGTATGTACCATACGTCCCACCCAAAACTACCAGAGCTACAAGGATAATGATGAATTTTTTGTTTGTTTTTTTCTTTTCCATGGTAGTATAATTATTTTTGAGCTAATGTGAATGATTGTGATAACTGTCCTGTTACTGCAAGTAACTCGTAATATTTTTGGATGGTATTAGCGCGAGCCAAAGCTTTGTTTATGGTTGCATTGAGTTGCTCTACATCAGCTTCTAACAAATCGTTGGTGTCTGATAAGCCGTTGTCGTATTTGTCTTTAACAATACGGTAGTTTTCGCTAGCTTGTTCCTGAGCTTCATTGTAAACTAAGCTTTGTTTTACTGCAAGTTCATAATCTTCGATTGCTTTATGAACTTGAACTTTGATGTAATCTACAAGTAGTGCTTCATTACTTTGAACCTCAGATAATCTGCTTTCGGCTAGTTTTACCATGGTCGCATTTTTAACTAGTGCACTCAAATCGTATGATATTCCTACTCCAATATTCATTGCATTTTGAACCGTAATTACATTGCTTAGGTCTAATGCCGTGTAACCGCCTACAATTGCTAAAGTAGGGTAGTAGGCACTTTTAGCGATTTTAATGTTTGTTTCGCTCGCTTTGCTCTTGAGTCGAATGGATTGTAAGTCCTTACGATTTTCGAGTGCTGGTAGGTCATTGTCAGGGACATTATTCATTTGAAAATCAGCAAAATCAGCTTCGCGAATTTCAAGTTGCGTATCCGGACTTAATTTTAAAAGTGTGGTTAAGTAAAAATTGATTGTCTTTAAGTTATTAGAAGCTTCATCTAATGACAACTGTATTTTAGAAACTTGTAACTTGGCTTTCAATAAATCATTGCGAGGAATGATTTCATTTTTTTCCAATTCAATAAAATCTTTTACACGCTGCTTGGCACTTTTTTGGTTTTCCTTTAAAAGTTCAATTGTTTTTTGAGCTTTGTATAGGCTAGCGTAATATTCAATAACACGCAATGCAACATCTTCTTTTGTTTGCAATGATGTAGCCATTTCTGCTTGGTACAATTGGTCTTGTGCTTTAATTCCGTTTTGAATTTTAAAGCCCGAAAAAACAGGTATAGCAGCCGTTATTTGACCCACCATCAATTGGTTCACTGCAGGTACTGGACCATTATTATCCTGATTTAATTTGAAATTTACTGATGCATTAGTCAATCGTTGGTATTGGCCAGACGCTTTTAAGTCGGGGTATTGATTGTTTTTTGCGGCTTGTAATTCAAATTTTTTAGACTGTACCTTTGTATTGGCAAGCGATACTTCGTTGCTTTTGTCCCAAGCTTTGTTTATAGCCTCACTTAAGCTTAAACTTGTTTTTTCTTGTGCCCCAACGGACGAAATTCCGATAAAGAACATCCCATAGAGCATGATTTGACTAACTTTCATAGATAAGAAGTGCTTTTATTGTTTGTTGAATGTGCTGGGTCAAGTTTGTTTTGATATAGTTGTTGTAAAGATCCTCTGTTTTGAGTTGAAGGAGGTTTTCAAAAAAAGGCTTATTCATATGAAAATGAAAAAATGTACCTAAAATTGTTGGAGTTATTAAAGGTATAATGACATCCTTTCTGAAAATTCCTTTTTGTTGGCCTTCTTGAATGATAGCTTCTAACGCTTTTAAATTTCCTTTGCGCAATTCGGTAAAAACTTCAAGGTTTTGCTCTCTTTTTTTTGATGAAAATTCAAAGTGTAAAATGCGATAAATCCCTTTATTAGAACTAATTCTACTAATATAGAGTTCGATTAGTTTATTGATTTTTTCTAGAGGTTGTAAATCTTCTTGCAATAAATTTTCGAGTTGTTTTTTTAGGTCGGTTGTTCGGTAAATTAAAAGTGCTTCAAGTAAGCGCTCCTTTGAACCAAAATAATACGAGACCATGGCGATATTAATCTGCGCTAATTTGGCAATAGCACGTATCGAAGTGCCATCAAAACCTTTTTCAGCAAAAAGGGTTTCGGCAACTTGTAAAATTTGAATTTGCTTGTCGTTGAAATTGGATGTCACGCGTTTTCTTCTTTTCCTTGTACAAATTTAAACAGTTGTTTAATTTAAACAGTTGTTTAATTTTTTTTAACATGCATTTAACGCTTTTTTAGCAAGATAGAAGTCCGGATAAATTTTAAAATGAATTTTGAATTGTAAAAATAATGTAGTTCATAAATATTTGAATTCAAGAATGTTATTACGCTATATTTATTTGCTTTTAGTTTGTTGTGTCAAATTGTGAATATCTATTTTTTGGTTCTGCTTTTTTATTAATTCGAAAATTTATCTTTGACGACCTTAAAAAAAAATAGAGAAAAAGATGAGCACAATTTGGTACGAATGCAAAGTAAAATATAGAAAAACAGATGAAAGTGGTGTTCAAAAAATGGCAAATGAACCTTATTTAGTTGATGCTTTGTCGTATACGGAAGCAGAGAGCAGAATAAACGAAGAAATGTCGGCATACATCAGTGAAGAGTTTAAAATAACAACAATTAAGGTTGCTAATTACGCCGAAATTCATCCTTTTGAAAATGCGGACCGTTGGTTTAGATCTAAAGTTTCGTTACTTGCTTACGATGAAGAAAGTGGAAAAGAGCGCAAAACCAATATGTATCTTTTGGTTCAAGCCAATGATGTAAAAGAAGCGTACGATAATACGGTTACTGTTATGAAAGGTACAATGGGCGATTATACGATTCCGGCTATTGCCGAATCGCCAATACTAGATGTTTTTCCTTATTTTAGTGGAGAAGAAGAAGATTTAGAAAAAATTGAAAAGTTTAATGCAATAAAAGCATCAAAGCCTGAAGTAGAAGCGGAAGTAATCGACCACATGGAATTTGTAACTGAAGAAGTTGAGTAAATTCAGAAGAGAAGAATAAAGTTGAAATGCAATCAATAATTGTCAAAACGTACCATTTTTGATTGCATTTTTTTTAAGCTACAGAAAAAATATAGGCGTTACTTTAATACTTTTTCAAATGCCTTTCTGGCGCTTCCTCTAAAGTAGACTTCGCCACAATAACTATAGCCTAATTTTTCAAACAAATGTAGCATGGGTAAGTTGTCAAAGTTTGTGTCGGCTTTGATGCTGAAAATATGATGTTGCATAGCATAGTTTTCTATTTCAGTCATTATTTTTTTTGCTAAGCCTTTCCCAAGTTGTTCTTGTGCAATTGCTACACGATGAATGACTACAAAATCTTGATCCGATAGCCATTTGCCTTCAATGGCTTCATAAGCAGGCTCATAATTAATGATCAAAGCACAGTAACCTACTATTGTATGATTTTCTAGGAGAACAAATCCATTACCTTGCCTAATATCGTTTTCTACAACAGTAGGGTTGGGGTAGCCGTCTTGCCATTGTGTACTTCCATCTGTTTTTCTACGCACGATAGCATCGGCTAAAATTTCCCAGATAAATGTATGATCAGCAGTTGTAGCTTTTTTAAATTGATAATTGGTTGAATTCATGCTTGTATGTTTTGATTTGGATTTATCTTAAAACAAAGATTGCGAATTTTGTTTGAGGAACAAAATTCGCAATCAAGCATTACAATTCTTTTAGGACATAGGGTTTTATTGTGCGCTACTCAATTGACCTACTTTGTTCCAGTTAGGATCAACCTCTAAAGCTACAGCGACATAAACGTCCCCTTTTTTGTAATTGAAAGCAGTTCCTTTTGTCATTTCGGCATTTACTTGTTTTGGTGTTAGGTTGTAAATTGCTCCAGTAACCGGATCAATAATTAAACCTACAAGTCCACCAATCAAAATATTTCCTAAATACCAAGCATTGAATTTTTTAGTTAAGGTAGTTTGATAGTTTTTGTAACCGTCTAATTTAATTAAAACTTCGTGTTCGCTTTTACGAGAAAGTTTTATTTCGAAAGGTGTTTTTCCCACTTCAACTTCATCAACTAAAATAGTAGCTTGGCTTGGGTTACTCTCGAATTTTACATTTTGTTTTGAACCTGAAACAATAGTTGCACAGCTGGAGCATAAAAGCACAAAAGCTAAAGAGGCAGAAATAAATGATTTTTTCATTTTGTAAATTATAATTAGTTAATTTGAATTTGATATTGGTCTAGTTGAGTCACATCGCCTTGGTAAGAATAAAAATCAACTTTTATTCGGTAGCATGACGAACCAAAAAAATTAGGTTCTTTTTTTTCAGTGACCTTAATTACATTGGCTCCGTTTTGTCGTGCAATTTTACGAGCATTAATTAAATTGCTATTAAAATCACAATCAGTAGAAAAACCGGTGTCACCAAACGAAGCTGTCCCTATTTTTTGTGCTCCAGAAGGGACTTCGTTTTTTAAATCAAGTATTGCTACTTTCTGGTCCATAGAAATTGGCGCTAGTTGGGTAGTGAAATTAGATTTAATACTTGCTCCACAACTAACTAATGCTAGAGTAATAGCACTAAGAATTAATTTTCGCATAACGTTTCGTTTCAATTTTTCCGTAAATATAGGTGATTTGTCGTACACGAAAAATAAAATTTATTAAAAAGGTGTTGACTCTTTTTTATACTTTTTGTCTTGCTAAATTTTGCTTTTCAAAGACATATCTGTCTTTCAATAATGAATAAGTTTGTTAAGTAATCAACGGTTCGTGATCCGCCATGCTTGCAGTCTAAATTCTTTTCTGAAGATTATCGATTTTAACTTGGCACTTACAAATGTCATCTTGTCATATTATTTTATGTCATTTTTAATACAAACTGACAATTTACAGAGCTGTTTTGTATTGGCATAAAGATTGACTTACGGACAGCAAGTAATATAACTGAATATACAATAAAATTAAATATATTAAAAATGGGTAAAATAATCGGAATTGATTTAGGTACGACCAACTCTTGTGTTTCTGTAATGGAAGGTAACGAAGCAGTTGTTATCCCTAACGCAGAAGGAAAAAGAACAACACCATCTATCATCGCTTTTGTTGAAGGTGGAGAAATTAAAGTAGGTGATCCTGCAAAGAGACAAGCAGTAACTAATCCAACTAAGACTATTGCTTCTATCAAACGTTTTATGGGACAAGGTTTTGGTGAAGTTTCTACTGAGGCAAAAAGAGTTCCTTACAGCATCGTAAAAGGAGATAACAATACACCACGTGTTGATATTGACGGTCGTTTGTATACTGCACAAGAATTGTCAGCAATGACTCTTCAAAAAATGAAAAAAACTGCTGAAGACTACTTAGGTCAAACTGTAACTGAAGCGGTTATTACTGTACCAGCATATTTTAATGATGCGCAACGTCAAGCTACTAAAGAAGCTGGAGAAATTGCAGGTCTTAAAGTAATGCGTATCATCAACGAGCCAACTGCAGCTGCATTAGCTTACGGATTAGATAAAAAAGGTACTGACCAAAAAATTGCTGTTTACGATTTAGGTGGAGGTACATTTGATATCTCAGTTCTGGAATTAGGTGACGGAGTTTTCGAAGTATTGTCTACAAACGGAGATACTCACTTAGGAGGAGACGATTTTGACCAAGTAATTATTGACTGGTTAGCTGACGAATTCAAATCTGAAGAAGGTATTGATTTACGTTTAGATCCAATGTCTTTACAAAGAATTAAAGAAGCTGCTGAGAAAGCTAAAATTGAATTATCAGCTTCTGCAGAAACTGAAATCAACTTGCCATACGTTACAGCTACGGCTTCAGGACCAAAACACTTAGTTAAAAAATTATCTCGTTCAAAATTTGAGCAATTATCAGATACTTTAGTAAAACGTTCTATGGAGCCAGTTGCTAGAGCTTTGAAAGATGCTGGTTTAACAGTTTCTGATATTGACGAAGTTATCCTTGTAGGAGGTTCTACTCGTATGCCAAGAATTGCAGAAGAAGTTGAAAAATTCTTCGGTAAAAAAGCATCTAAAGGAGTAAACCCTGATGAGGTTGTTGCAATTGGAGCAGCTATTCAAGGTGGAGTTCTTTCTGGAGATGTAAAAGATGTATTGTTACTTGACGTTACACCTTTATCTTTAGGTATCGAAACAATGGGTGGTGTTATGACTGTTTTGATCGAAGCAAACACAACTATCCCAACTAAAAAATCACAAGTTTTCTCAACTGCTGCTGATTCTCAACCATCTGTTGAATTACACGTATTACAAGGTGCAAGAGCAATGGCTGCTGATAACAAAACTATTGGTCGTTTCCATTTAGATGGTATCCCACCAGCACCAAGAGGAGTTCCACAAATCGAAGTTTCTTTCGATATCGATGCTAATGGTATCATCAAAGTAACTGCTACTGATAAAGGAACTGGTAAATCTCACGATATTCGTATCGAGGCTTCTTCTGGATTAACTTCTGAAGAAATCGAGAAAATGAAACAAGATGCAGAAGCTAATGCTGAGTCTGATAAAATTGCTAGAGCAAGAGCAGAAAAATTGAATGAGGTAGATTCTACAATCTTCCAAACTGAATCTCAATTGAAAGAGTTAGGAGATAAAATCTCTGACGAAAACAAAACTGCTATTGAATATGCTTTAACTGAATTGAGAATGGCACACCAATCTCAAGATCTTGATGCAATTCAAAAAGGTTTAGACAATGTAAATGCTGCTTGGAAAACAGCTACTGAGGCTATGTATGCTCAAGGAGAACAAGGTCAAGGTGCTGCTCAACCACAAGGTGAAGCTACTCAAGGAGATAACGTTGAAGACGTTGAATTCGAAGAAGTAAAATAATAATTTCCAGTAGTGATAGACTTCTGTCTGTCTTTACTGTTGATTTAAAAACCGTTTGCCACTGGTAAACGGTTTTTTTTTTGCCTTATTTTTTTGGAATTACTGCAGAGTGATGAAACATGGTACTGATAACTGCCGCATGCGGAAATGTAATAGCTGCTAAAAATGAGAAAAACAAAGCGTTAAACAGTTGTTCTTGCTCTGAAAAATAGTAATAGATTACTACGATACCTATTATAGAAACAAACCAGTATAAAGCTGCATTTTTACAATAATTTATAAAATTAGCAGTGGTATATGTTCCATCTAAAAAACGAATTTGATCCATTATTGATGGTATACTGTGCCAAATAACAAAGTAAATAGCAAAACCCCAAATCAAACTTGATGATTTAAAAATAATGGCATACAAAAGGATGTAAAAACATTCTTGTAGTATATTTTGGATCTGATTTTTGTTTTGCAGATAAACTACAGAGCACAAGCTTAAAAAGAGTGCTAAAACAATTCCGAATAATAAATCAAAGTATGTTATTGGTACTTTAAGTTGGCAAATGTTTATAATAATTTCTTGAACTTGTTCTTTATGAAAAATAAACAACAGCGATAAAATGAGTAGGCCATAAATAATTTGAAAAGCAAAAGTAAACCATTTACCGTATTGTAATAGGGTTTGTTGCCATTCTTGCTCCCCAAAATGGTAGGCACTAACTAGTATGAATAATAATAGTGCAAATTGTGGTATTAAATAAAAAAGTACAATTCCACAAAGCACCACTACTATGTAATAAGATAATACTTTTAGCCAAGATTTTTTTTGTTTATCATTTTTAATAGTTTTAATTAACATCAAATCATTCGCTCCGTGCAAGATTCCAAAAGTAAAAATTAAGAAAAAACCTAAATATATTTGTTTTGAATCTGATAGATAGGAATCTAGCCATAGTCCAAAAAAGCTTGCTACCATTGCGATATTCGAATATTTGCGCATAAAAAATAATTTTTGTTTAAAATTACGCAAAAATATTTAAACAAAAATTATTTTTTGTGTTTAACATTTTCTATATTTGGATAAACAAAACCATTTAAAAACTATTATTTATGACAAATTTTATGTTTATTTCAGGATTAGTGGGTAAATTATCTCCAACCGATTATGTTGGGTTTACCTTTTTTGTAGGTTGTATGGCCATGATGGCTGCATCAGCATTTTTCTTTTTATCATTAAGTCAATTTGATAAAAAATGGCGTACATCAGTATTGGTTTCTGGTTTAATTACTTTTATTGCAGCTGTGCACTATTTTTACATGAGAGATTATTGGGCTTCGTTTGGTGAGTCGCCAACATTCTTTCGTTATGTAGACTGGGTACTAACAGTTCCGTTAATGTGTTTAGAGTTCTATTTAATTTTAAAAGTAGCAGGAGCTAAGCAATCATTATTATGGAAAATGATTATTTATTCAGTAATCATGCTTGTAACAGGTTATTTTGGTGAGGTTGTTGCACCAGAAAGTGCTGCACTTTGGGGTGGTATTTCAGGAGCGGCGTACTTCTTAATTGTGTATGAAATTTGGTTGGGTGAAGCTTCTAAATTAGCAGCAGCAGCCGGTGGCGAAGTGCAAAAAGCACACAAAATTTTATGTTGGTTCGTGTTAGTAGGTTGGGCCATTTATCCTTTAGGATACATGATGGGAACGACAGGCTGGTACAATGGTCTAATTCCATCAGGGAATATTGATGTAGCGTACAATATTGCTGATGCAATCAATAAAATTGGATTTGGTTTAGTAATCTACAGTCTTGCTGTGAAGTCATCTAAAGATTAATTTTCTTTTTTTATTATAATGTAGTGATGAACCGGGCTAGAAATAGCTCGGTTTTTTTTATACATTGAAAGTAGAATAGTCGAAACGCTATCTCTGATTTCTGCTAACTAATACTATTTTTCGATTAGTTATAACCTTCTGTACAAATGTGTTGTAATGTTAACAACTACATCTTTTATTATATCTTGTTATTGTTTTACTTTAAAATTTAACTATGTACTGGAGTCTTACCGATAAAAGACTTATTAGTATTTTAAATAAAGGCGAAAGATTATTTGTTTAGTATTAGACATAAAAAAAGGGGAAATGAATTGCTCATTTCCCCTTTCTCCTTTACGATTATAATTGGACTATTTTGGATCCAATGCCTCGCTAATTCTAGAAATTAAATCTTGAGTATGGTATTTACTCAAACGATCTGTCATTTGACTAGATGCGATTTTTAATTCGTTTTTCAAAGCGACCAATTGCCCTCTTGCAATAGAAGGTAAATCAGTCTGAGCTAAATTCACTCTTCTTGTATTGAAACCATAAGTTGCACCAACTACATTAGAACGAACCGTTGTAGAACCTGGTTTTAGTAACTCAATCAATTTATCAACGTAGATTTTTTGAATATTTCTACGGTACATGTCAATTGCACCATTTGATTTCAACTCTGAGAAAATTCCTTTTTTCAAGTCTGTTACCATTTCATCTGCGCTATAATTGTCTTTGCTAGCCACAGATGTTTCCATCAAACGTACCATACGATCTCCTGCCATTAAACTCGATAAAGTAGCATCTTGCATCGCTTTAATAGCTTCTACACCACTATCGGGGTTAATTTTTGCAAGAACATTTTGATCTAGCAACCATTTTGGGGTATTGAACAATTGTGTGTTTAAGAACGAAATAGCATCTTTTTGAATACTTTTTGGAACAACTTGAAACTGATTTCCAGTCATGTCGTAGGTTTTAGGATTGTCATAAATACCTCCTACGTTTTTAGTAACGTGACCCAAATATCTTCTGAATTGTCCAGTTAAAGCACCATACAATTCATCTAATTCTGCATAGCTTTCACCATCTTCTTTAGACCAAGTTATTAGGTTTGGTAAAATTCTTTTCAAGTTTTTAATACCATATTCAGAGGCTCTCATAGCGTTGTCTCCAATATCTTCTGTTTGGTATCTCGGGTCGTAAGGACTAGATTCTGTACCAAACCACAATCTGTTGTTTTTGTATGCTTCTTTAGTCATGTTATTCAACACCGCTTTTTCTTCTGCTTCGGTTTTTGCATCTTCAAAATAAGAATAACCCCATTTGATAGCCCATTTGTCGTAATCACCAATTCTTGGGAACAAGTGTTTTACATTATCTTCTGGTTGCGCTACATAGTTAAAACGAGCATAATCCATGATAGATGATGTGTGACCGTTTTTCTCTTGGTAAGCGGCATCTCTTAGTTTTTCAACAGGAGTTGCAGAGCTTGCTCCCATGTTATGACGCAATCCTAATGTATGTCCTACTTCATGAGACGATACAAAACGAATCAATTCGCCCATCAAATTGTCATCAAATTGTTTTTTTCTTGCCGCTGGATCTACTGCTGCTGTTTGAATTAAGTACCAATTGCGTAACAAACTCATGATGTTGTGGTACCAACCAATATGACTTTCTAAAATTTCTCCACTTCTTGGATCGTGAACATTTGGTCCGTAAGCATTTTGAATTTCAGCTGCAAAGTATCTCAAAACTGAGAAACGGGCATCTTCTAAACTCATTGTTGGATCATTTTCTGGCCAGTATTCTCCGCGAATTGCATTTTTCCATCCAGCAGCTTCAAAAGCTACTTGCCAATCATCAATACCTTGCTTGATGAATTTTTTCCATTTGTCTGGAGTAGCAGGGTCAATGTAGTATACAATTGGTTTTAAAGGCTCAATAAGTTCTCCTTTCTTTTGCTTGGCAGCATCCTCTGGAGATTTAGGCTCTAAACGCCATCTAACAGCAAAAGTTTTAGTATCTGATTTTTGAGATTCTTCTTCAAAAACGCCGTATTCATTTGCAAAATATCCTACACGTGCATCAAATTCTCTCTTACGCATTGGTGTTTTAGGAAGCAAAATCATAGAGGTGTTCATTTCAACAGTCACAACTCCTGCATCTAAAGCCGAAGGTAGATTGACACCAATTTGCGGAGTAGGTGTTGTACTAATTCTAGGTGGTGTTGTAGTAAAAGTTTTTACAGTTCTAATTTCAGTGTTGATTGGGAAACTGCTAATTTTTGAGATGTAAGAACGATCTTTTTGAAACGTTTGGATGTTTAATAATTGTTTCTTGATCGGATCTAATGAGAATGTTTGAACATCTGCATCAAAAGTAGTAGTCATATCAATTACGTAACCAGTAATTTTTCCGTCATTATCTTTTTTATAAGCAAGAACGTCAAAATTTCCAATAATTGGGTCGGCAGTTGAATTTTTAACCGCTTGCGCCAACGGTTTGTCTTGGTCAGGTGACATGATTACGTACGTTACTGAACGCATCAAAATGTTGTTGTTTGGTCCTTTTTCAAAACGAATTACTTGGCGGTTGATTTCTTCTCCACCAAAAATTCCTCCACCTGCCGGTGTTTTTGAATAACGGGTGATAGTCATGATTTCGCCTCCTAAAAGAGAATCTGGAATTTCAAATAGGTACTTGTTGTCCGTTTTGTGAACATCAATCAAACCTTTTTGTGTGACTGCAGTTGAGTCAATTACTTTTTTGTAAGGCTTTGGTTCTTTTTTGCCTTCAGCTGGTTTAGCCATTGGTGCAGCAACGGCAGTTTTGTCGTTCTTTTTCTTTTTTTTGCTTTGAGCAAAGGTCTCAGTAGCTGAAAAAGATAAGAGACATAACATCAATAGAGTTAGTTTTTTTTGAATCATGTAATTCTACATCTTACGGTTAATAATTAGTTTTTTACCGAATTATACTAAGGATATGGTATAAATTCAGCATTAATTTTCAAATCTATTGATATATTTTCACAATTTGAGGTTTTCTAATTTCATTTATAAAACATTAACATAAATTAACACATGTAGAATCAAAATTTTTGTGCTTTTTTAGCGTGTGTACTTTCAAAAGACTAGTATTTTCTGAGTACTTTTGTTTTTCAAGCATTCATAATTTTTGCAGTTCAACATTTACATGGTTCTGTGATCAAATGGCTTTTTAAAAGTTCCGATGGAATACTAACAACGGTTTAATGAGAAAAATTAAATATAAAAAAGGCAAACGATTACAGCCTTACACGCTTGAATACACGGGAGCGCATCGAAATATTGAATCTGAGTTACAACTTTTTGTTTATGATGATAAAACTTTAGCTGAATATGAGGCTTTTAAACTAATTCATTTAGATAAATTTTTAGCAAATGATAAAGTAAATTGGTTGAATATTCATGGTTTAAATAATGTGGAGTGGCTGCAAGCAATAGGTGATTACTTTTCGATTGATAATTTTATGTTGGCCGATATTTTGAATACGGTACGCAGAACAAAATTAGAAGAAACTAACGATTGTTTATTCTTTAATATCAAGTCTTTATTGCCTTCTGAGGGTTCAGATGCTATCGAGGTAGAGCAGATTAGTTTTTTACTAAAAAAAGATGTTTTGCTTTCGTTTCAAGAAAAAAGAAGCGATTTCTTTATCCATATAAGGGAGCGTATTCGCAGTCATTCAGGTTTGGTACGCAGTCGAAAAGCCGATTATTTGTTATATATTTTGTTAGATTCAATCATGGAAAATTTTTACATCACTCTTGAAAACGAAGAGGATAAAGTAGAAGAATTAATTGATATGACTAAGCAAAATCCAGATCCAATTATTTTAGAACGCATCGAAAAACACCGCGATAATTTTAACTTTTTAAAACGTTCTATCATTCCGCTTCGAGATTCTTTGTACGAAATTAAAAGTATAAAAGACGATACGGTGTTTAACGAAATTCAAGACGATACCTTCAGTTTTTTCGCGCGATTGCATCAAAAAAGTTTAGAGCTTTTGGAGCAAATTGATTCTGATATGGATACGCTAGAAAGTGCCTCTAATTTCTTTTTTTCGGCGCAAACACACAAAATGAATGAAGTAATGAAAACGTTGACCATTGTGTCTTCTATCTTTATTCCGCTAACTTTTATTGTTGGTGTATACGGAATGAACTTTGAAAATATGCCTGAATTGAAAAGTACCTATGGCTACCCAATAGTAATGGGAGTTATGTTTTTGCTGGTAATTGGTATGATCGTGTATTTTAAAAAACGACGATGGTTTTGATATTTTTCCTTGACAAAAGATTTTAATATGTTTCTAAAAACTATAAAATGAATAAAGCAATTTACATAGCAACAAGCGAGCAAAATAGCGGTAAGTCAATTATCACGCTGGGTTTAATGAGCATGCTCATCGGAAAAACTGCCAAAGTAGGTTATTTTAGACCGATCATAGAAGATATTGAAGAAGGTGGTTTCGACAACCATATTGAAACTGTTATTGGTCATTTTGGATTGGATATCGATTTTGCAGATGCCTATGCCATTACCAAAAGCAAATTGATTAAAAAGAAAAACAAGGGTAAAATAGGCGAAGTTCTCGATTTGATTATCGAAAAGTATAAAAAACTAGAGCAACGCTTTGATTTTATTTTGGTTGAAGGAACCAGTTTTACAGGCGAGGGCACGGTTATCGAATTGGATATGAACGTCCTCATTGCTAAGAATCTTGGAATTCCTACCATGATTGTAGGCTCTGGCGTAGGGAAAACACTCGAGGAGTTAATTGACAGTTTATATTTAGCCTACGATTCTTTCAAAGTGAAAGATGTAGAGGTGCTTGCGGTAATTGCTAATAAAGTACAACCCGAGAACATAGAATTAGTAACCAACGGACTCACTAAAAATTTGCCCAAAGGTATTTTGGTCAATGCCATCCCGTTGATTTACAATTTAAATAATCCGACCGTTCAAGAAATTGTAAAAGAGTTAGGTGCAAAAGTACTTTTTGGCGAAGCCCATTTGAATAATCAAACGGGTAATTTTAGCGTTGGAGCCATGCAGCTTCGTAATTATTTATTGCATTTAAAAGAGAATAGTTTGGTAATCACGCCTGGTGATCGTGCAGATATTATACTAGGAGCCCTACAAGCCAATGAATCGGCCAATTATCCTTCGATTTCTGGTATTGTTCTAACAGGAAATATTGTACCTGAAATTAGTATTTTAAAGTTAATTGAAGGTCTTTCCACTATTGTACCTATCATCGCAGTGGAGGAAGGAACGTACTATATTACCAATAAAATCGGCAGTATCAAGTCGAAAATTTATGCGAATAACAAACAGAAAATTGAGCTTTCGATTTCTACCTTCGAGAAATTTGTCGAACTAGATTTGCTTTCCGAAAAGTTAATCACCTTTGAACCTGAAGGAATGACTCCAAAAATGTTTCAATATAACTTGGTTCAGCGCGCCAAACAACATCGCAAACACATTGTTTTACCTGAAGGGAATGACGATCGAATTTTGATGGCGGCATCTCGATTGCTCGAAATGGATGTAGTAGACATTTCGATTATTGGCAACAAAAAACAAATAGAGAGTAAGGTTGCGGAATTAGGATTGTATTTTGATTTTGATAAAGTAGAAATCATAAATCCTATCGAATCCAAACATTACGACGATTATGTAAACACCTATTACGAACTACGCAAAGCGAAGAATGTAACCATTGGTATGGCCAAAGATTTAATGGAAGATGTTTCGTATTTCGGGACGATGATGGTGTATAAAGGTCACGCTGACGGAATGGTATCTGGTGCGGCACATACCACGCAACATACCATTTTGCCGGCTTTACAGTTTATTAAAACCAAACCCAATTCGTCGGTTGTTTCATCAGTATTTTTTATGTGCTTAGAGGATCGAGTTTCTGTGTTTGGAGATTGTGCTATTAACCCAAATCCTACAGCAGAACAACTGGCTGAAATAGCCATTTCATCTGCCGATTCGAGTTTGGCTTTTGGTATTGAACCAAAAATTGCTATGCTTTCTTACTCATCTGGAGCATCTGGAAAAGGTGATGAGGTCGATAAAGTTCGCACTGCTACCGAGATTGTTCGCCTAAAACGTCCAGACTTAAAAATCGAAGGTCCTATACAATACGATGCCGCCGTTGATATGGCTGTAGGCCAAAGTAAATTACCCAATTCGGAAGTGGCAGGTCAAGCAAGTGTTCTTATTTTTCCGGACTTAAATACTGGAAATAACACCTATAAGGCTGTACAAAGAGAAACCGGAGCGCTAGCTATTGGCCCAATGTTGCAAGGATTAAATAAACCGGTTAATGATTTAAGTCGCGGTTGTACGGTTGACGATATCATAAATACTGTCGTGATTACGGCAATTCAAGCACAAGGATTGTAAAATGGTACTAAGGTTCTAAGTAACTAAGCGCCTTAGTGCCTTTGAACCTTAGAACCATAAAAAAATAAAAATTAAATGAAAATAGTAATTATAAATTCAGGAAGTTCATCTATTAAATACCAATTACTTGACATGCCTTCTGGCGAAGTGATTTGCTCTGGGATGATTGATCGAATTGACCTCGAAGGTTCTAATTTAACTTACGTAACAAGTTCTACTAAATTAGAGGAAACACTTTCGATTGCGAATCATAAAGTAGGTTTAGAGAAAATCGCCAATTTGTTGATGGATGAAAAAATTGGTGTAATCAAAAGTACTGACGAAATTCAAGCCGTAGGACATCGCGTGGTTCATGGCGGAAGCGATTTTACTAATACAGTACGAATAACAGAGGATGTAAAAGAAAAAATAAAACAACTTTTTGATTTGGCTCCTTTACACAATCCAGCTAATTTAGAGGGAATTGCTGTTGCTGAAGAAATCTTTAAATCGGCACAACAAGTTGCTGTTTTTGACACTGCTTTCCATCAAACGATTCCAGTGGTAGCGCATCAATATCCTATTCCAAAACATCTTTTTACCGACAGTAAAATTAGATTGTATGGTTTTCATGGTACCAGTCACAAGTATGTTTCACAAAAAGCAATTGACTACTTAAAGCAAAATACAAATTTGTCAGGTTCCAAAATTATAACCATTCATCTTGGGAATGGTTGCAGCATGACTGCTATTAAAGACGGAAAAAGTATCGATCACACCTTAGGTTTTGGTCCCATGAACGGATTAATTATGGGAACTCGTAGTGGTGATGTCGATCAATCAGTAATTTTTTATTTGGTGAATACTTTAGGATATTCGCTCGATGCTGTAAATACCATGCTTCAAAAACAAAGCGGAATGCTAGGCCTCACAGGTTACAGCGATTTAAGAGATATTGAAGCAAGAGCAGAAAATGGCGATGCTGATTGTCAATTGGCTTTGGCCATGAATGCCTACCGTGTCAAGAAATACATAGGCTCTTATGCTGCCGTTTTAAACGGTTTAGACGCGATTGTGTTTACCGCCGGAATCGGAGAAAATTCATCTTATATCAGGAAATTAGTCTGCACCGACATGGATTATTTTGGTTTGCAATTAGATGCATCTAAGAATGAAACACGATCCAAAGAAATTCGCGAAATCAATACAGCTGATTCAAAAACAAAAATTTTAGTGATTCCAACCAATGAAGAAGTTGAAATTGCCAATCAAGTTTTTGAATTGTTAAACAAATAAAATTACAAAAAAATGAAAAAAGTCATCCTTATTTCCCTACTGGTCTTTGTTAATCTTGCTGTTGCTCAAAGTGTTCAATCACCTTCGGGTAAAATAGCCGTAAATTTTAAGCTAGCTGCCAATGGACAACCAAGCTACTCTGTGAATTACAAAAATAAGCCAACGGTTTTAGAAAGCGCTCTTGGGATTAAATTAAAAGATAAACCAGCTTTGGATGCTAATTTTGATATTCTGGATTCAAAAACTTCCAGTTTCAATGAATCTTGGAAACCGGTTTTAGGGGAACAATCGAGTATTAAAAATCACTACAACGAACTTAGTGTTTCGCTCATCAACAAGGAAACGAAGGTGAAAATGAATATCATTTTCCGAGTTTTTGATGAAGGTGTCGCTTTTAGATATGATTTTCCGAAACAAGCAGAGCTGAATTATTTCGTCATTTCGGATGAGCTTACTCAATTTAATCTTACTGAAAATAATAAAGTATTTTGGCTTCCGGGTGATTTTGATAGTAATGAATACGAGTACAACGAAACGAGGTTTTCAGAGATTGATAATTCTAAAATCAATATGAACAACGGGATTGGTGTAAAATCGATTCCTGGAAAATATACCGTTCAAACGCCATTGATGATGAAAGCACCATCTGGTTTGTATCTCAATATTTTTGAAGCGGCGGTAGTTAATTATCCCGTAATGCATTTGAATGCCGATGTGACCAATTATAAATTAAAAGCCGAATTAGTTCCAAATGCTATTGGTGACAAAGCCTATTTACAAACGCCTTGTGTTTCGCCTTGGAGAACCATTATGATCAGCGATGATGCCCGAGATATTGTGGCTTCTAAAATCATTTTGAACCTCAATGAACCTTCAAAAATTGAAGATACTTCTTGGATAAAACCGATGAAATACGTGGGGATTTGGTGGGAAATGCACGTAGGAAAATCAACTTGGGATTATGCAGGTTCTCAAAATGCCACCAATTTTGCCGATGCTCCAAAAGCCTCGGGAAAACATGGTGCTACTACCGAAAATACCAAACGATACATTGATTTTGCCGCTAAAAACGGTTTTGATGGCGTTTTAGTTGAAGGTTGGAACGTAGGTTGGGAAGATTGGAATGGCAACTGGAAAGAGGAAGTTTTTGACTTTACTACGCCATATCCAGATTTTGATATTGCAGCGCTTTCGGCTTACGCCAAAGAAAAAAATGTCAAAATGATCATGCATCATGAAACATCTGGTTCTGTCAGTAATTATGAAAGACACCTAGATCGCGCTTTTGATTTGATGAAAAAATACGATTATCCAGCTGTGAAATCTGGATATGTGGGCAAAATCATTCCGCGTGGCGAGTTTCATGACGGACAATCGATGGTGAATCATTTTAATTTTGTGGTAAAACGCGCTGCTGATTATAAAATTATGATCAACTCTCACGAATCCTCCCGACCAACAGGTGTGGGTAGAACGTATCCTAACTATATCGCAGCCGAAGCGGCTCGTGGTAACGAATTCAATGCTTGGAGCGTAGGAAACCCACCTGCACACGAAACCATTTTACCATTTACCAGACAATTGGGAGGTCCGATGGATTATACGCCGGGAATTTTTGAAGTAAAAATGAGCTATTACGACAAAAACAAAACAGAACAGGTGCATACTACTCTCGCTAAACAATTGGCTTTGTATGTAACAATGTATTCGTCTTTGCAAATGGCAGCTGATTTATTAGAAAATTACGAGAAATATCCGGATGCTTTTCAGTTTATCAAAGATGTGGAAACAGATTGGGATGAAAGTAAATATTTAGAAGCTGAACCCGGAGATTATGTTACCGTTGCCCGAAAAACAAAAGGAAAAGAGACGTGGTTCTTAGGAGCCATCACGGATGAAAACGAAAGAACATCAGAGGTGAAATTAGATTTTCTTACTCAAGGTAAAAAGTATAAAGCAACTGTATATTCCGATGCAGCCAACGCTCACTGGAAAAACAATCCAATTGCATACCAAATCAAAACAATGACGGTCACTAGTAAATCGAAACTAAAATTAATCTTGGCAGCGGGCGGAGGTACAGCTGTTAGTTTTGAGCCAATTCCATAATTTACAAACCTGCAAGAGTATAATTTTGCAGGTTTTTTTTTTGGCGAAAGCAAAAATTCCAAACAGAATGCCGAAATTGCTGGATTATTATAAAAAACACAAAAATCACTCGCAATAACTTTTTTAAACTATGAAAAAATCAATTGTTATGGCTGCACTTTTCTGCGGCACATTACCGCTCCTTGCACAAACTACTGCGGAGCAAACCTTAAAAGAAATTTACAAATCGTCATTAACCAAGGCCAAATGTTACCCTTGGCTGGATCATTTATCTAACAATATTGGTTCTCGATTATCAGCCTCCCCGGGTGCCGAAAAAGCGGTTTTATATACCAAAGCACAATTAGAAACTTTAGGTGTTGACAAAGTGTACCTTCAAGAAGTAATGGTGCCAAAATGGGTGAGAGGTGAAAAAGAAGTAGGCTATTTACAACTAGGGAAACAAAAAATTACTTTTCCAATTTGCGCATTGGGTGGATCGGTGGCGACTCCCAAATCTGGTTTAAATGCTAGTGTGATTGAAGTTAAGAGCCTTGAAGAATTAACTGCTTTGGGCGAAGCAAAAGTAAAAGGAAAAATCGTGTTTTTTAACCGACCTATGAATCCTGAATTTGTAGAGACTTTTAAAGCCTACAGCGGTTGTGTAGATCAAAGATCATCTGGAGCTAGAGAGGCTGGAAAATTAGGTGCTTTGGCAGTAATTGTGCGTTCAATGAATTTGCGCATGGATGATTTGCCTCATACGGGTGCTACTAATTATGGCGATATTAGTAAAGACCAACGCATTCCTGCAGCTGCAATAAGTACCAATGGTGCTGAATTATTGAGCAAAAGTTTACAATCGAATCCCAATGCGACTTTTTATCTAAAGCAATCGTGTCAAACTTTTGATGATGTACTGTCGTATAATGTGGTGGCGGAAATGACAGGTACTGAGCATCCAGAGAGAATTATGGTAGTAGGAGGTCACCTTGATTCTTGGGACTTAGGCGATGGTTCACATGATGATGGAGCTGGTTGTGTACAAAGTATGGAAGTTTTAAATATCTTCAAGAATATTGGTTACAAGCCAAAAAACACTTTGCGAGTGGTATTGTTTATGAACGAGGAAAATGGTGTTCGTGGTGGTAAAGAGTATGAAAATCAGTCGGCTAAAAAAGGGGAGAATCATATTTTTGCACTAGAGAGTGATGCAGGAGGATTTTCGCCAAGAGGTTTTTCTATTGATGGAGATGAGGCTAATTTTAACCAGATCAAAAATTGGAATTCATTATTTGAACCGTATTTGATTCACAAATTTGTAAAAGGAAGCTCTGGAGTTGATATTGGACCGTTGCAATCCAAGAAAATTGTAAAAGTAGGTTTGCAACCTGATTCGCAACGCTATTTTGACCATCATCATGCATCCAATGATACGTTTGATGCTGTTAATAAAAGAGAGCTTGAATTAGGAGCTGCCGCGATGGCTTCACTATTGTATTTAGTAGACCAAAACGGAATTGTAACGCAATAAATCCTTAGATTATTTTTTTTATCACACGTAGCTTATGAGTGTGTTTGTTAGTTTCGGCATTAAAAATACCCAAATGATCGAGTCTGTCAATACGCACTCTACCGCTTGCGTGAATGATGTAATTATCAGCCATGATAATACCGACATGAATAATACTACCTTCTTCATTGTCAAAAAAAGCCAAATCTCCTGGCTCACTTTCTTCAATAAAACTTAGCGCTTCACCCTGAGTTGCTTGTTGCGATGCGTCTCGTAAAAGCGAATGACCGTTTAATTTATACACCATTTGCGTAAAACCAGAACAATCAATACCAAAAGGTGTTTTTCCGCCCCACAAATAAGGAGCGTTCAAATACAGTAATGCCGTGTTAATGAGGTTGAATTTTTCTTTTTTACCACTAGTTTTAGTGCCTTCGAACTCAAATTGCGTACTGTTAATTTCAGGATGATGCAAAAAGGAAAGCGATGCTCCCAGTGGAATAGGCAACATAAAATTAGACGGCGCTGTAATGTAATCAATTAAGTCTGCATTGAGAACAATTGCCTCATTACTCAGTTGTATGTAATTTTCAGAGGATATAAGTTGGCATTGCTTACTATCAATCCATCCTTCGTAATTGTCGTAATGTAATTTAATTTTGTACCATTGTTTAGATTGTTCTTTTACAGCAAAATGCTCTCCAAATAATACTTGCGATACAATTTCACTGCGGTCGCTGGCTTCTGCACGAAGCGGGATCATGGCTAAATTACAAATTCCGAACATGAAGGTTTTGATTTATTGTTAAAAAAGTTATGAGTTGCACCAACTGATACAACTCATAACTGATAAAAAAATTATATTCTTTCTACAACAATTGCAGATGCGCCACCGCCACCATTACAAATTGCAGCAGTACCAATTTTGGCATCGTTTTGCTCCAAAACATTAAGTAAAGTAACAATGATACGTACACCAGAACATCCTAGAGGGTGACCTAATGATACTGCACCACCATTTACGTTCACTTTAGATCCGTCTAATCCAAGAATTTTAGAGTTAGCCAAACCTACCACAGAAAACGCTTCGTTAAACTCAAAAAAGTCAACATCGTCTAATGTGATGCCAGCTTTTGCTAACGCTTTTGGAACTGCTTTCGCAGGAGTTGTGGTGAACCATTTTGGCTCTTGCTCCGCATCTGCATATCCTTTAATGAACGCTAATGGTTTCAAGCCTAATTCGATTGCTTTTTCTTCACTCATTAATATCACTGCAGCAGCTCCGTCATTAATTGTTGATGCGTTAGCGGCAGTAACCGTTCCTCCTTTTGTGAAAACAGCACTTAAAGTTGGGATTTTATCTAGTTTTACATTGCTGTATTCTTCGTCTTTAGTAACCATTATTGGGTCGCCTTTGCGTTGAGGAACTGCAACAGGAACTACTTCATTATCAAATTTACCTGCGTTCCATGCAGCAGCACTACGCTCGTAGGATTGAATTGCAAATGCGTCTTGGTCTTCGCGTGAAAATCCGTATTCAGTAGCACATAAATCAGCGCAAACTCCCATCGCACTGTTATCGTAAGCATCCTGTAATCCGTCTTTTTGCATTCCATCAACCATAGTTGTAGGACCAAATTTAGTTCCTGTACGTAGGTTCATGTAATGCGGAATCAAACTCATATTTTCCATTCCACCAGCTACTACAATTTCAGCATCGCCGCATTGAATAGCTTGCGCGCCAAGCATTACAGCTTTCATACCAGAGGCACATACTTTATTTACAGTGGTACAAGCTACGTGGTGAGGCAATCCAGCAAATAATGCAGCTTGTCTTGCAGGTGCTTGTCCTGCTCCAGCCTGTACGACTTGCCCCATGTATACTTCATCAATTAAATTAGGGTTTAATTGTATTTTGTCTAAAGCCCCTTTAATGGCAGCTGCGCCTAATTGTGGTGCGGTGACAGTAGATAATCCCCCCATAAAACTTCCGATAGGTGTTCTAACGGCAGAAACGATAACAACTCTTTTGTTCATGACTTTCATAATGTTAGTTTATGAAGCAAATTTACTCTTTTTTAAGTAATTTCATATTTTGGAAAATGCTTTATAAGTTTAAAAATATTTTTTATTCTATATCTTTGATTGTGAAGCTTTTTTGACTTTTAATAAAAAAAATATAAAAAAAAGTCGCAAAATAGTTGTGAGAAGTCTGAAGATGTCTTAAATTTGCAACCGCAAAACAGAACACGTTTTCTTGAGCTTGGAGGGGTGCCAGAGTGGTAATGGAGCAGTTTGCTAAACTGTCATCGAGTGATCGGTGCCAGGGTTCGAGTCCCTGTCCCTCCGCTTTTTAATTTTGTTTTTCGGGGTGTAGCGTAGCTCGGTTATCGCGCCTGCTTTGGGAGCAGGAGGCCGCAGGTTCGAATCCTGCCACCCCGACTTTTAAAAGTCTATTGAGATTTTTAAAATGGAGGCATAGCTCAGCTGGATAGAGCACCTGCCTTCTAAGCAGGCGGTCGAAGGTTCGAATCCTTCTGCCTTCACATTGAAAATCAAGCCCTTACAAATTTGTAAGGGCTTTTTTTATGCCTTGTAACGAACATTTGACGAACATTATAGTCAAATTAAGTAAATCATACTCTGATTATTTTTTCCTATTTTTGATAAAGTTAAAAATTAAAATATGGAAACTGTTCAAATTATTGCGGGATGTTGGGGTATACTTTTTCTATTTTACCTTTTAATAGTAGGGCGATTGTCTTATATTATCACTCCTGTTTTGTCTACTTATTATTTTGATGAAAAATTAGAATGGAATGAGAAAATAAACTCTGTAAAGTTGAAAATATATTTAATTTTATTTTTGCTCGCTTCCTCTTTAATTTGGTTCAGTTACCAATCGTTTATTGAACCTAAACCTTTGTTTGATATTACGATTACTTTCATTGTCGATTCTGTCGCGTTTGCTGGGATATATTTTTTTTTGGAAAATAAAATAAGAACTCCTTCAAAAGAAAATCTTAATAATTGTTCTAACGAAATCAACGATATTATATTAGTTTCAAATGTAATCAATGATCAAAATAATATTTTGTTAGAAGATGTAAAGAAAATAGACAACTCTTTTTCTTTTACTAATGATGAAATTAAACGAAAGCATGTGGAAGCTTTGGAAAACAAATTGTTTGATTGTGAATTATCAGTTTTTAAAACTTTCATTTTGTTAGAAGAACCTATTGAAAAAATAATTTGGAAACCAGTTGCGGATAGTGGTCATAAAAACAGACAATTACTTTTTGATTATATTAATGATTTGTTTCCTAATCAGATATTGACTAAAGATAGAAACGAAAGTGTAACCATGATAAACAAATATTTTGAGTTTAACGAGATTGGACACCCTAAAAAGGAGAAAGAGGTATATCCTAAGTTAATTGGAGATTGGATGAAAAAAAAATAGGAGAGTTTCTTTTGAGAGTTAGGACAGTTATAATAGATTAACTGTCTTTTTTTCTTTTTATCCTTTCTATTCCTTTGCTTCATGGTTCTCACAAAGAGAATCTAAAATCTTAAAAAAGAAAACTATGAGCAATCTACAAATCGAAGAGAAACTATTCCACATTGAGAATAGTATTCAAAAGTTAAGTCTAGCAGTTAAGACTATTTTATCTCATGAAGAAGCAGCAGAGTTTTTAAATATGAAACCTTCATATTTATATAAGCTTACAGCAAGAAAGGAAATAAGATTTTTCTGTCCATTAGGAAAGTTGAATTATTTTCAAAAATCTGATTTAGAGGATTTTTTACTTCGTAATGAAATCCCTGCAATCTATAAGGAACATACAATTGAGAATCATTGGAAAAAATAAACACAATCATAATAGCTTCCGACTATAATGATTGTGTTCTATTTTGTTTTTAATCCATTCGTATCTCACAAAGATACAATAAAATTCATATTGTATAATGAAAAACATGTATTTAAGAATAGGAACTACCTATTTTAAGAAATCCTTATATCCTTTACCATCAGGTGATTTTATTGAAATTTTAGTTATTTGGTCTGCCGAGTTAATCAGACAAGATCATGGCAAAAATGTCCTTTCAGAAATTGAACGATTTGATGGGTTCATATGCATCCCTGAGAATCGCCCCGAGTTCTTCAAAAAAAGAGTTCAGGATTATTACAACACCTATCATCAAATAAGTAAATCGCCTTTAGAAGGCGAAATTATTAATACTCTGGAGTTTCTATCTCACATTTTTGGTGAGCAACTTGAACTTGGGCTTGATTATTTGCAATTAATTTATTTAAAGCCGACTCAAATTTTACCAATTCTTTGTTTAGTTAGTAAGGAACGTTCTACAGGTAAATCAACATTCCTAAAGTGGTTAAAAGAAATTTTTGAATACAATCTGACTTTCTTAACTAACAGTGACTTTACTTCAAATTTTAACTCCGATTGGAGTTCAAAACTATTGATTTGCATTGATGAAGTTTTATTTAAAACTGATGAACTCACAGAACGGATAAAATACCTCTCTACTACAAATACACACAAAACGGAAGCCAAAGGAAAAGACAAAAAAGAAGCTTCTTTTTTTGGAAAATTTATTCTTTGTTCTAATAATGAAACATCATTTATTAAAATTGATGCTGATGAAATTCGCTTTTGGATCATAAAAGTGAATCGTTACAAAAAAGAGGATGTTAATTTTCTAAAAAAATTAACTGACGAAATTCCTGCATTTCTACATTTTCTAACAACTAGAAAATTATCTACCGAAAATCAATCCCGAATGTGGTTTACTCCAGAACAGATAAAAACTAAAGCATTGCAAAAACTGGTACGCTATCATTCGAGTAAAATTGAAAATGAATTAGCAAACGTCTTATTGAATACGATGGAAAGTTTAGATACTGAACTTTTAGAATTTTGTTTTTCAGATTTATTAAATATTTTGAACAAATTCAGGATAAAGTATGATGCTGCTGAAATAAAAAAAATCATTCGTGATAATTGGCAATTAGTCCCAGCATCTAACTCTAATAAATACCAAAAAATAACACTCACCATGGATTTAGATTTTTATCAAAATCAATCCAAAGGAAGACATTATTCAGTTTCTAGAAATTTTTTAGCTGAAAAATTGATGAATTGATGACAGACTAGTCTTAGCCCACTATTTACAGGGCTTAATCTTGTCATCATTTTGTCATCAAAAATAAAAGTGATGACAGAAAAATGATGACGAGCATAAAAAAGAAATCAAAACTGATGACGTGATGACAAAATGATGACAACGCAAACCCTTTATCATATTGACTTAAGGGAGCTTTGTCATCAAATCATCATTTTTTTGCAATTTTTTAACCCACTAAACAAATTGAGATGAATACGATCCAAGCAAGAGAAATATTAATTGAAAAAGTACTCCAAAATTTAGGCTGTGAACCTATAAAATCTACTGAAAATGAAAGCTGGTATTTATCCCCTTTTAGAATTGAAAAAACAGCTTCTTTTAAGCTCAATAGAAAAATTAATCGATGGTTTGACCATGGAGAACAAAAAGGTGGAAACGTTATAGACTTGGTAATTGAAAAGTTTGGATTTAGTGTTAATGAAGCTTTGAGTTACCTAGAAAAATTCGACACTTTTTTTTCTTTTCAAAAGCAAATTTTTGAAACAGTAACTAAGGAACTAAATAATAAAAATCAAATTGAAAAAATATTACCGGTTCAACATGTTGCTTTAGTTCAATATTTAAAAACAAGAAAAATAAGTAATTCCAAAAATATTGAACAGCTAAAAGAAATTCATTACACAATAAATGACAAAAACTACTTCGCTTTAGGATTTCAAAATAAAAGTCAAGGCTGGGAAATCAGATCTAAATATGTAAAAATATGCCTAGGAAAGAAAGACATTTCATTAATCCATAATGGATTAAAAACGCTAAGGGTCTACGAAGGTTTTTTTGACTATTTGTCTTTTGTACAGATTCGGGGAAATTTAAAAATAGAGGAATCGGATTATTTGATTTTAAATTCTGTGGCATTGTTAGTGAAAAATATTTCGGTTTTGAGTGATTATGATTTTATAGAATTGTACTTAGACAATGACACCACAGGGGATAAATACACTTCATTGGTAATAGGGAAATTTAAAAATGCGAAAGATTGTAGAGTGCTATTTGATGGATTTAAAGACTTAAATGAATGCTTGGTAAGTGGCAGTGAAATTAAAGATAGAATTTGAAGATATGAGGGAGCAAGAGGGGATTGCGCTATGCGACAATCCAAACTACAACTGACTGATTTTTAATGTTTTAATTTATTTTAGTATTAATAAATGCGTGCAATCTTTCTCCTTTTTTACTAAAAAAGACAATAATAAACTAATAATCAACACTTTACGATGAATAATAGTAAACATAATTACATGCAGAAGGATGTAAACATCAGAATTAGCAACGAATGTAAAAGCCAGCTTGATTGGTTGAAAAAAACTTATTCGTTTACAACTTTTAACGATTGCATTTCTCAAATCCATTATTTTTTTAAGGTAAATAATATAGCTCCGAACGAACAAATCTCAAACATGTTTTTGAAAAATTTCGAAGAATTAAAATTTGAAATCAATAATTTAAAAAAGGTAATGAAAGACGATTTTAAAGTGAACGAGAAAATTTTAAAAATAAGCGAGAGAGATATTTTGACTCCTATGAGCCGAAAAATAAATGCCCTTTTTGAAAATAGAAACATTCAATCTATTGATAAAAGAAACGAATCTTTGATTGAAAAAGCGGAAGAACCTAATAAGATTTGGGAGCTAGATAAAAAAATAATTAGCCTCACACGGGACTTATCATCGAAAAATCAACTGCTTATTTCCATGGAAAAAACTATAGAAGGAATAAATGAAGATTTAGAATTTTACAGAAGATTACATCAAATCTTAAGGGAAAACACAAAAATAGAAAAGCAGCTTATCAGTAAGGATAAAGTGGTAATTGAATGGGATATTGACGATTGGAAAGATATTTTAGAATATAAAGAAGTCTTTAAACGAAAACGATAAAATCATGAATATAAAATTTATCGCGCACGATGCCAAATCAAGTTCCAGTTGTTCAGGGCTTGTAGAATATCTAAATAAGGAAAACGAAATTGACACTGATAAGGTAAGACTTCAGGAGAATTTTTTCAATCAAGAATATTCAGAGACACAACCTTTGCAAAACATAAAAATGGATGACGTCAAAGATACTGTGGATTCGAATAGAGGGTCTCGGAAACTAAGCGAATCTAATTTTTACATGCTAAATATTTCGCCGAGTAAAGATGAATTAAAACACCTAGAAAAAATTGCCGTTGCCGAATTAACCCAAAGAGGATACGATAAAAACAGTCCTGTTCATGAAGAAAGCAAACAAGAGCTTATCAAAATGCAATTGAAGCTTTACACCAAAAATCTAATGTCTGAATATGCTTCAAATTTCGAAAGGGAAGTCTTTATTAATCCCCACAAGGTTCCGAACAATGAGGAAAAGAAAGCTCTAGAAATGGAAACTAATAAAATTTACAAAGACTACTTGAGAGAAAGAGGAATAGAGATCAAAGAAAATACAAATCCGAAAGAATGGAAGGAATTGAAAGATTTGAAAATTATTTCGGAAAATAAAAAATCTTTGAAAGTTGAACTGGATTTGGAAGGTTTTGGAAACAAAGAGGTTTCTATTCCAAAAACACTTTTACATGAACAAAAAAATGGAACCTATAAAATTCCTCAAAAATTGTATGATAACAAAGTAAATGAAGCAATTGAGAAAGAATACGGAACCAAAAAAGAAAGTATTTACAAAGGCCTCGCCCAACAAAAAGGGTTTGATTTGAGCAAAAGACAGCTTACGGGGGATGATTTACTTTGGTATGGAAAAGTAGAGACACAAAGGCATTACAACCACAAAGACAGGGAGGTTATAAGAAATAAGGAGCTGTTACGAGAAATTGAAATCGAAAAAAATAATCCTGCAAAAATAAAGGAATTGGAAGCCAAACTAAACAGAGATCCATTAACCAAGGAAGTAATCAAACACGACACTTTGAAAGGTGGCGACAACTTTCACGTACATGTTTTAGTCTCTAGACATGATAAAACCAATCATAACGCACGGGATAAAATATCACTGTCTCCATTGTCAGCCGCAAGGGACAAAATGCTTTTAGCTGGAAAAAATCAAGTTGGTTTTAATCGTAGTGCTTTTTTCAAAACGGCAGAGCAAACTTTCGATAAAAAATTCGAATATGCCAGACCCATTCACCAATCGTATGAATATTTTAATGATAAAAAGAAAAATTATAATATTGAAAAGTCCGAAAAAGAATTAGGAAATAAAATATCCAGTGGGGTAAAAAACGAGGCTAAAAATTTCATATTTAAGCACACTGGGTTAAATGAGGTAAAGCAACAATTGAACCCAATTCAAAGTATAAAAGAGCAAATCCCATTTGCTAAGATACCGACTAGTTTCCCAAAATCCATAACGGATTTGTCAATAAAAGTTGTGAGGAAAATTCTTGATAGTGGTAAGGATTTGGGCTACTAATCCCCTCGCTAAGTTTACAAAAATAATAACCGTTTAAATTTTAAAACATGCCGAAAATTATATTAATAACACACCAAAAAGGTGGAGTTGGTAAAAGCACTCTTACTTTTAATCTTGCACAAAATATTGCTGCAAATTCTAAAGTTGCCGTATTAGATTTTGATTTACAAGGAAGTTTGAGCCAATTAGAAGAATTGGTTACTGATTTTAAAATAATTCCCTATCAAGATAAATTGGAAAGTATTTCAGAGCTGCAATATGATTTTATATTCATAGACACTCCCCCTTATTTATCTAATCATTTAGCTAAACTGATTTCAATATCAGATTTAATTATTGTGCCAACTAAAGCAGGTATTCTAGATCTGCTTGCCATAAAAAGCACCCTTACCCTTATTGAACAAGAGAAAAGAACTATGGATACCTTGGTTGTTTTCAATATGATAAAACCAAACACGACTTTAACCCTAGACATTTTAATTGGCTTAGAAGAATATAACGTGAAAACAGCTACTACGCATATTAGTGATTTGGTCGCTTTTACACGCTCAGTCTTGTTAAAAGGGGTTTCCAATGATAAAAATGCACAAAAACAGATTGACCAACTTACAAAAGAAATTTTAACCAAGCTAATATGATTATGGAAAAATATAAATCTATAAATCTATAAGTCTATAAGTCTATAAAAATACAAATCTATCATTATGGAAAAACAAAACATCAATGACCTAATTAACAAGGCGAAATCAAGCAATCAGCAAAAAGCAATTCAAAAAATTGTTCCTATTGTTACCAAAGAAATAGAAGAAGTCCAATTTTCTTTTTATATTGAAAAAGAACTACTTAAAAAACTAAAGCTTAAAGCCCTGCAAGAGAATACCAGTATGAAGCAAATTGTCAACGAGGCTGTGAAATCATTTCTTATTTAAACTTGATCTTTGATAGATTAATTAATTTAAAATTGATATCGCTCTTTAAAAACTTTGACTAAATTTGAAACTAATATAAGATGTAGCAAAATACAGTTTTAGAAATAAAAATATAAAGTGTTTAGCTTTTGAATTAGTACTATAAAATCGCCAAAATTAATAGCACGCTAATATCAAAACTAAGACGCCCATGCCTAGCGTGGGCTGTTCTTGTTTGGTGTGCGGGTGTTTGGCGATACCTATAGTGCTAACAAGAAACAGTTCCACGCTTTTTTTAAAAACGTCATGGGAAATATAAACGAAAAAGTCTCTAATATTCGAGTTCAAGTTTCAGAAAAATGTACTGAAAGAGAGAAATCAATCATTGAATTGTACTGGAAGTTTAATGGTTTTGAATTTTTAAATACAGTCAAAAGTATCATGGAAACTTTTGAAATTTCTCAAAGTCAGCTAAACAAACTTATTTCTTCACGTGGTTTACTACTGTTTTCTATTCCTTGTGGGTCTTGTCCTAAATTTGATGATTTTCAAGCATCTAGTAGATTGAATTTTAAATCAATTATAAATCAAGCATTGACAAGTAATCTTATTTCAACTTATAAGTGCAATTTTTGCAACAGTAAAGAACTAGAAGAAGCTTATTTGAAAAATGTTCAAGAACAAAAAAAAATAAATGAAAATTTAGAAAAAGCCATTGAAACTGAAAATTGGCTACACCTTTCTAATTTTCAAAAAGGAATGCTATGTAATTGCTTCAAAATGAATTTTGTTGAATTAAAAAAACATTATCATCCCTTATTAGGTTCAGATAATTGGATTCTATTTATTGAATCATTGGAAGCTATTGAGGCTTATAATCTTTTGAGTTTACAAAGAGACTCAACCACGAAAGAGATCATAAATTATCGTTACTTAGATAAACTAGCTAGTTTTAAAAATGAAATCTCAATAAAAGAAACGATTACCAAAAGCTCATTTGATCTAGATATTGAAACAAATGAATTAAAATTTAGATTAACCACTAATAAAGATCAACATTACCCTGATCGTCCTTCTCATACAGGAACTATAATCTTCAATCAGAAAATAGTTATTGAACCTGGAGTAGAATATATTTATGGACTATGGAAAAGAGACAATGACAATCTATATTTGACTATGATTCCAAAAAAGAATTTAGAACTTTTACCAACTTATGGAAGTTCGCTTAAAAGGAAATAATTACAAAAAATGATTTTTTTTTGATCAGTACAAAAAAAATTACGTTTCTATAAAACTAGATTTATAGAATTATATAATTCTAATTTTATAGAAAATATTAAAAGTGCTAATCAGAATTGCCAAAAGTTATTTTCATATTTTTTTATTTTTTTCTTACATTTATTTTAACAACTCTGTTAATTTATTTGCTGTGATTACAATTTACTATAAACTATACATAACCAAAGAAGTAAAAAGCATAGTAGTTAATTGTCTAAAGAATGCAGTACTCCGAAAACTATTAACTCAGTTTAGTTTCACTATTTACGGGGAGCAACAAAATGTTTCAGACTTAATTGTTACTGCAACTTTTATTTGGGCGACTTACCCGATTGTCAGCAACAGCATGATATGATGCTTTTGATTATTGATTTTTTAAATGCTTGTCCTAAAGGGGAACTCACTTCGCTATATTTCTATTTATTAAATAAAAAATACATGGAATAATACGATAACTTTAAAGTTGATTTAAAAGATTCAGATGATTGCATTGAACGCCTTAATTATAAATTCAGTAGCGAATTAGCATACAAACTGTACAATCCAGAATCATCAGAACTAAAGGAAGAACTGCGTAAAGAATTACGAAATTTACGTATCGGATTTGCTTGTGAGTTTGATTTTTCATTGGTTAATAAATCTTCAATTCTTGAAATAGAGGAAATGTTAGAGAGATATTGCGATTAAAGACATATTATTAGTCCTAAAAACTTTATTAATTTTGAAATAGAAATATATAAATCTACATTTATATAGAACTATAAATCTATTGTAGTTTTCACTACAAGAGCTATCTAGCCTTATTTTTATAATAATCAAAAAAGAAATTTTTTACTTTAAAATCAGTTACTAACCTTAAACTAATTATTATTTTATTGAAATTGTATAAAATTGTTAATAAAATGTTCAATATATTGCACTTTATTGTGCTCGGTTTACTATTTTTGTTCAATAAAATACGAAATAATCTACATAAAGGGATTAATTATAAAACCAATTGAAAAAGGACAAATCGTAAAATTTCATACGCCGCTACAAGAAGAGAATCCGAATCAATTGTTTGTTGTGTTGGAGGTAACAGCTGATGATGAAAGACCTAGAGCAGATATTCAAGCTTTGAATACAGGTTAATCTTTTCCGCCAATTAATAAAGTTCGTTTAGGTGATTTAGAAGTAGTAGAAGTTGATACAAATGATTTAATTGGTCATAAAGTAACAATCAATAAATCCGACTATTCTCAAGTGGAAGGAAGAGTGATTAAAGTGAGTGAACAAAAAGTAGAAGTTAATCTTTCTAATGGAGTTCATGGTGTTGTAACGAATGTTTGGCTTATGGTGGTTGATAATGATGGTGTAGAGCACTTAGGAACCTTGTTTGTCAACCCAGAGTAAAGAATCAAAAGAGAGCAAAATTAAAACATTAGTATTATGAGTATATACATTAGTGAAGAAGAAAAACTAAAACATCCATACTATAAATTGATGGAATTGAAAGGAGAAGCTTTGGAAAAAGAATTAAATTCTTGGTCTAGGTTAGATTTAATAGAATGGTTGTGTTGGAATGATCGTAATGGTGTTTACAAAGACGAAGAATCTTTACAAGAATTTGGAAATACGGTTAGTAAAGAAGAAGCGATTGAAATTATTACTAGACAAATAACAGAAGCTTAAAAAATGAAAACCGAGGTAAAACTAACATCCAAAAATATAGATGAGTATCTCAATAGTTGCCGCGTAAAGATTGGCGAATCTATTCGTGAAATCAGAGAAAAGAGAGGGTATAATCAAGAGCAATTAGCAGAAATTATGAATATTAGTAGAACTACCATATCAAAAATTGAAGGAGGTAAATTTAATTTTAGTATGGATTATCTTTCTAAATTTTCATGGTTTTTAGAATTTGATTTTACGGTAATTAATAACAAAATATAAGAATACTAAATTAATAAATGAAGGAATTAAAATTTATTGACCTTTTTGCAGGTCTAGGTGGTTTTCATTTGGCTTTGCATGATTTAGGTCATTCATGTGTTTTTGCAAGTGAATTAAATAGCGAACTTAGAGATTTATATGAAAAAAATCATGACACCAAAATTGAAGGTGATATTAATTTAGTTGATGTAAATAAAATCCCAAGTCATGATATTCTTTGTGCTGGTTTTCCTTGTCAACCTTTTTCAAAAGCTGGTGCTCGATTAGGTTTAGAAGACCCAAGAAATGGAAATTTATTTTACAAAATAGTAGAAATATTAAATCGTCATAAGCCTGAGTTTGTCTTTTTAGAAAATGTTGCAAATTTAAAAGGTCATGATGATGGTAATACTTGGAAAGTAATATTTGATGAATTATCAAAATTATATGAAGTAAAAGAAGAGATTTTATCACCACATCATTTCGGTATTGCTCAACACCGTTCAAGATTTTATATTGTTGGAAGATTAAAAGAAAAAGGAGGATTACAAGATTTTAAATTTCCTGAGAAAGAGGAAAAAGAAAATATAAGTATACATGATATAATCATTCTTGATGATAATGATTTCATGACATTTAAAGATACTACAAAAAACCATTTAGCGATTTGGCAGGAGTTTTTAGATTATTTAAAACCTGAAGAAGTTCCTAGATTTCCAATCTGGGCTATGGAATTTGGGGCAGACTATCCTTTTGAAGGTAAAGCTCCAATTAAGTTAGATGCAAAAGATTTGAAAAACAAGAGAGGAACTTTTGGAACTTTAATACAAGGAAACTCATTTGATGACATGCTTAAATGTTTACCGACTTATGCTCAAGATGGGTTAAAAACTAATCAAAGTGAATTTCCTGTTTGGAAAAAGTATTATATCCGTGCTAATAGAGAATTTTATAAAAAGCATAAGGAATGGTTAGATAATTGGATTCCAAAAATTTTAGAATTTGAAAATAGTCACCAAAAGTTTGAATGGAACTGTGGTGATAAAGGACCACTAACAATTAACGATAAAATAGTTCAATTCAGACCATCTGGTATAAGAGTGAAGCAACCAACTTACTCACCAGCATTAGTGCTTACAACAACACAAATTCCAATTTTCCCATGGCTCGGAAGATATATGACTAGAAAAGAAGCAGCTAAATTGCAGTGTATGGAAGACTTAAAAGAGTTACCACCTACAGTTGCAAAAGCATTTAGAGCATTAGGAAATGCAGTAAATGTTGGAGTTGTAAAAAAAATAGCAATTAATCTGATTAGAGATTATGAATAATATAGAAAACGTATCAATAAAAATCCAAACTGGTGTTTACGGCCAATTTAGAAACTTAAAAAATACTGCTTGGTTTGCTTTAGGTGAATATGTAGATAACGCTGTTCAAAGTTTTGAAAATAATAAATTAAGACTAAAAGCGGCCAATAATAACAATTACCAATTTGAAGTAAGAATTAATATTGATAAAGACAATGACTTTATAAAAATATACGACAATGCAGCTGGGATTGATATTGACAATTATGTAAGGGCTTTTGAACCTGCAAAAATTCCTATTGATAATACAGGTCTTCATGAATTCGGAATGGGTATGAAAACTGCCTCCATTTGGTTAGCTGATTTATGGTCAGTTAGAACTGCTGCGCTAGATGAAGATGAAGAAAGATTGGTTGAATTTGATTTGAAAAAAGTATTAGCTGAAGAAAAGGAATTATTGGAAGTAGAAACTTTAAGGAAAGAAATGACAACACATTTCACCGAATTAACTTTAAATCAACTTTCAAAAAATGCACCATCTAATCATCAGATTGACAAGATAAAAAGACATTTATTAAGCATTTATAGAAAGTTCATTCGCAACGGTGATATGAAACTTTTTATCAATGATGAAGAATTAATATATGAAGAGCCGGAAATATTAAAAGCTCCTTTTTATACTGATCTTAATGGTTCTTCTATTGAATGGAAAAAAGAAATAAATTTTTCATCAGGAAAATATAAAGTGAATGGTTTCATTGCAATACTTAGTACAATGAGTTCAAGTACTGTCAATGGGTTATCACTTTTTCGTAGAGGAAGAGTTATTGAAGGTAGTCATGATGAAAAATATAGACCAAAAGTATTATGTGGACAAAATGGTTCTCCAAGATATAAAAGAATTTTTGGAGAGTTAGAACTAGAAGGATTTTCAGTTAGTTTTAATAAAGGGAGTTTTCAGGAACATGATGATTTAGAAGCATTAATGGAGGCTTTAAAAACTGAAATATCAAGTAAAGATTTTGATTTATATACACAAGCAGAAAAATATATAAAACCTAAAACCATTGAAGACAACAAAGTTGTTGGTAAGAACATTGTTAATACTTTAAAGAAAACTGCTGACAAAGAAGTGCTTAAAGCTAAATTAGATACTTCAATAAAAGAAATTGAAAATCTATCTCTTGCTGCAAGTAATATTGAGTTTTCTAATAAAGCAGAAACAATTGACTCACATGAAGAAATCATTGAATTGAAAGGTGAAAAATATAAATTGCGCCTTGATTTAATAACTGAACATGCTGTATCTGATTTATATTCAATGATAATTCTGGAAGATGAACTTTTTTCAAAAAAAGTAATTTATAAAATAAATTTGGCTCATCCTTTCTTTACTCGATTTGAAAAATTAAAAAAGGAAGAGGATTATCAACCCATTCTGTTAATTATTAGGTCGCTTGTTTTAGCAGAAATTATTGCACCATCTCAGGGAACTAAAGGAGCTGGAAATGTAAGATTGAATTTCAATTCTTTTATAAAAAACCTTTAAAATATGGCGGATACAATTAAAATAATCAATGAAAATAAATCTGAATTTAATATAATTCAAGGTTCAAGAACCTTAGATTTAATAAATCGGCTTACAAAATTAGATAGTCAGGAAAAGGAAACTTTGTTACATGAATCTGAAAGTATTTTAAAAAACTGTATAAATCCTGTTGAAACTATTGGAAGTACTACAGGTATTGCTATTGGTTATGTTCAAAGTGGTAAAACTATGTCATTTACCACATTAACTGCGTTAGCAATTGATAATGGCTTTCGCATTATAATATATTTTGCTGGAATTAAAAATAACCTCCTTGAGCAGACTACAAATAGATTAAAAAAAGATTTACTTACTGATTCAGATAATAGTAGGTTTTATAAAGTATATCAAAACCCTACTATTAAAAATAATGTTCATTTAAAAATAAAAGGAGCTTTATTACTCAATCAAAAACCTGCAATTTTAATCACTATTTTAAAGCGATTTGATTCAATTGACTCATTAACTAAAGTTTTTGAAACATTTGAAGTAAAAGAAGCTCTTGGTAATAATGGTGTTTTAATAATTGATGATGAAGCTGACCAAGCCAGTTTGAATACTTATGGAAGAAAAAACAGCAAAAGTGAAGATTGGGAAGAAGATGAATTTAGTTCTACTTATTCAAGCATCTTAAATTTGAGAGCTGCACTAACTAACCATTCTTATATTCAATATACAGCAACACCACAAGGTCCATTATTGATTAATATAATGGATTTACTTT
Source organism: Flavobacterium sp. K77 (assembly GCF_021608205.1). Taxonomy (NCBI): domain Bacteria; kingdom Pseudomonadati; phylum Bacteroidota; class Flavobacteriia; order Flavobacteriales; family Flavobacteriaceae; genus Flavobacterium; species Flavobacterium sp. K77. The sequence continues at coordinate 247,310 of NZ_JAKIHO010000002.1, forward strand.
CTCCAAAATTCCACAAAGTATTAACTCCAGGAAAATCATATACTGGCGGCAAAACATTTTTTGAAGATAATACGGATTTGATAATTTCTATTCCTGAAAATGAAGTATATCATCATAAAAAAAATCAACTTTCTGAATGCCCACAAAGTTTAATTAATGCACTACAAGTTTTTATATGTGGTGTTGCAATTACTGTAAATATAAAAGGGAAAGAGAATTTTCTATCTATGTTAATTCACGCAGATAGCTTAAAAGATGTTAGTCGTCAATTTCACGATTGGGTAAAAATGTTAAAAGATAGCTGGGAAGATAGATTACAATTGCCTGATGGAGATCCAAGCAAATCAGAACTTATTGAACAATTCAAAGAGAATTATAGTGAGGCAGTTAGAAGGATTCAAAATCCACCAGAGTTTAAAGAGGTAATGGTTGAAGTCTTGCAAGTTATACTTGATACAAATATTGAATTAGTTATCGCAGGTTCTAAAGAGATTGATTGGAGTAATGCAACAGCTCATATTTTGGTGGGTGCCGATATGCTTAATCGTGGCTATACAGTAGAAGGCTTAATGGTTTCATATATGCCAAGATATAGTATTGGTAAATCTAATGCAGATACTATTCAGCAGCGTTGTCGTTTTTTTGGATATAAAAGAAATTTCCTAGATAGTTGTAGAGTATATCTACCAAACGAATCTATAATGGAATATCGCGAATATGTTGAGCATGAAGAGATATTTAGAGCTAATTTAAAAGAGCATTCTTTAGAAGAATATGAGCAACTTTTAATTTTAAGTGGAAATGTAAATCCAACAAGAAATAACATTTTATCAGTTGATTTGATAAAGCATAAACTTAGCGGATGGAGACAACTTAATGCTTTGCAACATATAGATGAAAATAATGTTTTTGTAGAGAAATTTATAGCCAACAATACTTTTACAAACTTTGAGGATTTTGTCACTCCTGACAGACGCCATAGATATATAAAAATTGATATTAATGCAGCAATAGAATTTTTAAAGAATTTCAAAATTGCTAATATGCCAGATGCCTTACGAAAGTCCTCTACTATTCAGTATCTTAGGTTTTTAGCTGATAAAAAAGAAGTAAATCATGTTTATATTTTTCAAATGGCTTATTCAGTTGAAGAAGGAAGACGAAGAAGTTTAGATACTGAAGAAGGTAAATTAAAAATTAGTAATATTTTTTCAGGTCGGGCATTATCTGGAACGGATAAATATCCTGGAGATAAAGGTGTGAGTTTTGAAGATTCAATTTGTATACAAATACATAGGATTAGATTAAAACATCCATCAATGCAATGGGACAATAAATTAGTTCACACTCTTGGTATATATTATCCAGAAGATTTTGCACATTCATTTGTTGGCATTAATAAATAAACCTATGCATTCTATTTTTAAAATATTTCAAGATTTAAAGAATGAAACACCTAGTAAAATAGATGGCTTCACTATTGCTAATTTACCCAAAATAAAAAATCATAAAATTGGATTGTCTAAAGACGGTTTGCCTTTGTTTTTTATTAAATGTGAGAATGAAACTAATGAAAAATCATTGGACTATAATTTAGAATCTATATCAATTCAATTTAATCAAAAATGTCAATTATTATCTAATGATAAAAAAATTGCAAATGGTGTTTATACTGTAATTGCATTAAAAACGGATTCAATTGATTTACAAGAGTATTTTTTAAATATCTTATATTTTGTTATCGTAAAGCTTCCAGAAACAACAAAGTTAAAAGAACTTAAAATTGAAGTTGAAAAACTAGTTAGCTTGTTTAATAAATTCTCAAAATTGCCAACTAAAACAGTTCAAGGGCTTTGGGCAGAATTATTAGTTATTGAGCAATCAAGCAATCCAGAATATTTAGTAAAAGCTTGGCATTATTCTCCAAAAGATAAATTTGATTTTAATGATGGTATAGATAAAATAGAGGTAAAAAGCACATCCAAAAGTAGAAGAATACATAATTTTTCTTTGGAACAACTAAACCCTAACAAAAATTCAAAACTCATCATAGCTTCTGTATTTGCAGTTGAAACAGGAAAAGGTAAAACTATTTTTGACGTTGTTAAATTGATTGACGAAAAAGTAAAAAACAAAGATGTATTATTTAGGATAAATGAAGTGCTTGTAGAAACGTTGGGGATCGATTTTGAAAAAATTTTTGAACACTATTTTGATTATCAACTTGCTATCGATTCATTGGCTTTTTTTGATAGTGAATTAGTTCCTAAAATTGAAACTTCGTCCATTAGACTAGAAGTTTCAAATATTCATTTTGATTGCGATTTATCAAAAACTGAAGAATTAAAAAAAATGCCAACCAATTCTTTGTTACATAAATCTTTAATAAAACAGACAATTAGTTAATCTACAATATGAGGAATATATTAGCCAAAGAACTTAAAATAAAATTCGTTGAAACTCTTAGCGGTATTGACGGATTTAGTTATGAAGATGGAAATCCATTTTTTATAGAAATTTACGATAAACCATTTTTTATTTTTCTTAAAAATTTATCTCCAGCATATTTCAAAAACTCTCCAGATGTAACTCGTGTTCAATTGCCATTTAGCGACCATTTTGACAAAATATTTAAAGCCAATATACCATTTGTAATTCTAGGTTATGATGTGGATAATGATACTGTGGTTTGTTGGAACCCATCAAAAATTAAGGAACGATTAAATGCGAGGAACAATGTTTCTTTATATTCCAGAAACTCTCTTCAATCGGATATTAAAAAGGATGAAATTAAAACAGGTTTCCTTTCCAATGGAGAAAAAATAATTCTTTTTAGAAGAGAAAATTTGGATTTATTTTTTGAAAAAATTCCTGTTTTATTTGATGATAATCAAATTAAAATTAAAGATAATGAGGATTTAGTCTCGGAGCCAGCCGAAATTTATTTTCCAGAGAAACTTTATGAAATAACAGACACTCAAGTATTGAATTTGTTAAACCCGTTATTAGAAAAAAACAGAGTTCTTGAAGCGGTTGAGATTTGTACCAAGTATTATTTTGACAAATATAAAAGTATGACCTTTAAAGATTGGTTTAATTTAATTAATACTTTATATAAAAAGCAAAATTGAAACTTATTAGATTGAATAAAAATAAAGAGAGTGTATTAGTATGTTTACTTTTAACACTTTAGAATAGATTAAAAATTGTAAAATCAATAATTTTATATCATTTTATGGAAAAAAATCCTTTTTCTCTTTTTGACTTTCTTGGTTATTTCATACCCGGTGCCTTTGGTTTATTTTTATTTTATTTTTTGCAAAATATTAATGGCTTAGAATATTATTTTTATTATGAAAATATCAAAACATTAAATACGGATATTTCAATTGTTCATATTACATTTTTCGTAATATTATCATATACTTTAGGTCATATTTTAAGTTTTCTTTCTACTTTGACAATTGAAAATTTTACAGTTTGGATGTTTGGTTATCCTTCTAAAAATCTTCTACTTATTAATGGTTCGGGTACATATTTTGAAAAAAAACGAAAAAATGAAAATATTGATAAAAAAGCAACATTTGTATCTTATAGTCTTAGATTTTTACTATTTGTTTTCTTGTCTCCGATTTCAATTTCAAGTATCACTATTGGTAAGTTATTAGACCTAAACAACTCTGTTTACAAGAAATCATTAGGAGAACCATATATTAATTTAATTAAAACTGAAATTGAAGTTGTTTTTAAAAGGCTAAATAATAACTTGCAAATTGATTTTATAAATCACGACTATAACAAATTATTAATACATTATAGTTATAACGTCAACGCCCCACACCAACCTAAACTGATGAATTATGTTTCCTTATACGGTTTTTTAAGAGTAATTAGTTTAGTGTTTAATTTACTTAGTGTTTTTATGTTTCTGAAGATATTTTTATTTAACGAAAATCTAAATATAAATTTAAGCGAAGAATTTAATAATGAATCAATTATCTTTTTTATTTCAGCATTTTTAACTTATATTTCTTATTTGGGATATTTAAAATTCTATCGAAGATATACTCAAGAAAATTTGATGATATTACTTTTAAAATAGCCGATCACTTGTTAGTAAATCGTTTCTAAACTTTATGAAGTTATCGTCCTGCTAATTTGATTTAAGCGTTTCAAATCTATATTTTCACCAGAGAGTCATCTAAAAACGCGGGGAAAATGAAATTCCCGAAGTTTCCTAACTTCGGGGTTATTTTTTAAACTAGTCGCAAAATGCAATACTACTGCCGCTAAAAATTTATTTAAAAATTATTTTATTCAACAAATCGTTTTTCTTCATTATCCTGTGTTAGTGTAAAATCTGATAATTTATTAATTTTAGAAAAATTTTATATGATGAAAGAAATAGATAAAGTTGCCCTGATAGTATTAGAAAACGGGAAAATTTTAAGCACTAAATCGATAGGCAAAAATAAATATTACATACCGGGAGGAAAAAGAGAAAATAATGAAAAGGATCACGAAACGTTAATACGGGAAATTAAAGAAGAATTGAGTGTTGATATTTTGCAGGAAACAATTATTTACGTAGGAACATTTATCGCTCAATCTGACGGAGATACAAAGGGTATCAATGTAAAAATGAACTGTTATAAAGCAGACTACTTAGGGGTTTTAAAGAAAAATAATGAAATAGCAGAAATTAGGTGGCTTAGTTATAAAGATCTGGACATAATATCTGAAGTAGACAAAATTATTTTTGATTTTTTGAAAAATAAAAATGAGCTATTTTAAATAAATAGAACATATATTTTCAAAAGATCTCTAAAGTACAAAATATATACTTTTATATGTGTCAAGTATCTGAAAAAATTAAATTTTGTAGTAGTGCTACTATAAATGCTCATAACTTGAAACATTACTGGGTTTTGCATCAGTACAATAAAGATAAATACTTAATGATTGTTGGCGAAGTTTACTTGCCCAATTATACCATTGACATAAATAAAAACATAAATAAAAAAACGATATTGAATCGATTATCAGAAATAGATGCATTTGACAAAATATTAGTTTTTAAAAATAAAGACGTGTTAGAAATAGTACTAAACAATGATCAAAATGACTGTCCACTAAAGTACTATTTTCAATTTAAAAATGGGTCCTGGAAAAATAAAAAGTACTCTTCTTTCGGACTGGAAAGTGAATATGACGATAAAGAAAAAGGCAAAATAAAGAACCCAATAAAACGCTAAAGCAAAATGTTTTAAAATCAAATCAATATTAAATTGCTTAACTTTTACTCCAACTCACTAAAGATGGGGCTCAATCATATTAAATTGTTGCTCCAAACGTCAAGCATAGCTAGTCATTATATAGAGTTTCTAGAATTTTTAGTTTCATAAAGCATGAAAAATTGAAGGGGGGAGCATCACTATGTTGATAAATATTTCCCTCTATTTCCTAACTACCAATTTCAACCTTCTTAAAAATAGTTATGGGTCCAAGAAATAAAATTCGCTACCCATTCGTTAGACAATCAGTGGAGAATGAAACAGGAAAAACTTTCTGCATCCTTCACCATGAAAATTAAGGAAATTATCTCCATAAAATTGTAATATTGTAATAAAAGTTATATATATTTGAAAAGCGATAAAGCTAGACAAACATCTGCCACTTTACTCAAGTTTTGGTGTATATAAGAATCTTTTTTAAGCATATAATCTAGTTAGCCGTAATTTCCCAAATATGCTACAAATTGAAGAATATAAAATCGTAAGAGAATTTATAAAGCAGAAGTCTGTTTTATTAATGGACCACGAAAAGAAAAATCACGCAAAAGTTGGCATAGCAATAAATAATTATGAATTAGTTGTGATTGGCGGAAAACGATTTTATGTGATACCCACAAATATGTTTAAAGCGATAATTGAAAGAAATATTAGAATTGCTTGTACAACGTATCCAGAAAGATTTGGAACAGGTAATGCTAAAGATGTTATCAAAGCAATTTATGATTTAGAACCTTGGATTACTTTAGAAAGATTTATTGAAACTTTACAAACAGAACAATTTTGTTATGTTGTTGAAGTTATTGAAGGGAAGCTCCAAGAGAAACTTTTAAGAATTGATTTATATCGTGATATTAAAGAAAATAAAAAAGAAGGATTTGACTTTATTGGAGGAATATTTCATTGTTACAAACATTTTAGCTTTCAAGGCGTACCTCTTTCTACAAGTAAAGAAATTAACGATTTAAAACATCCTAAAGAATTGGTTTATAATATAATTAGCGCTTTCTTTTCAGGAGATGTGAAAGAAGTTGAAGAAAACACATTTGTTTCTGAAGTTAAAATAAATGATGCTGAAAATTTGCGATTAGTATTTTACTATGAAAAGAACACTGAAGTGTATTTTGTAAAAACTACTCATAAAGTTTAATGTTAAATAACAACCACCAATAACCACTAATAAGGATTTAGGCAATTGGCTTAATAGACCGGTCTTGAATTTAGAAGATTGGCAAATCCTAATAATGGGCGTACTTTAGTCCCAAACTGTGCATAACTTGGGAACATTGGTTGCAATTCTACCGAAGAGTCAAGAATCTAACGCAATTTTATAATTAAAATATGGATGATTTAAAGCCATTTTCTAAATTGACATTATCAAAATATTTTCAACACGATGTTGAAAAAATTTTGATGGCTTATCGATTGTCAGGAAGTATTCAAAGTGAATTAAAAAATATAAGAGCATCAGGAGATGAAGTAGAACTTTCTGTTAAAAATTTTTTTAAGGAAAAACTTTTTCCAAAATATCATGTTTGCGATGGTCATATTATTGATAAAACGCTGAAAGTTAGTCCGCAATATGATTTAATAATTTCAGAAAACTCGAAAAATCCTATTCTATTTAATCTTTCAGATAAATCTGAATTAATTTATTTTGAAACAGTTTATTGCTTTGCGGAAATAAAAAAATCGTTTTATAAAAATGATTTAATCTCATCATTTTCAAAAAACATTAAACGAACAAAAAAAGAATTAAAAAGAGATTTGATAGACCCTAAATTTATAGAAACTGCTAATTCGGGGTTTTATATAGAACAAAATTTAACTAATTTACCTTGTAGAAATCCTCTATTAAGTTTTATGATATTTATAAATTCATCACAATTAGACGCAACTAAAATTGGTAAATTTTTTAATTCTAAACCGAATTCCGAATTACCAAATTTCATCGTTCTTTTAGACCAAGGAATGATTTTAAATGTAAATAAAAAAGAATTTGAAGTAGGCAAGCTTAAAATAAATTTATATCCAGAATTTGAAACTGAAGAAAATATTTGGATTTTAATAAATATTAATGAAGAACAAAATGTTTTAATTTATCAATATATGATGGTTTTGGAACATTTAAACAATTCCGTTTTATCAACACCTAATTTAAGAGAATATACGAATAATTTATTTCAATTTACATTGAACAATATCTATAAACTATGAATATAAATACATTAAAAATTGCGTCAATAGATAGATTAATAGCACATCAGGTATTTCCAAAAACTAAAACTAAAGATGCCTATTCTATTAATAGAACGGAACTTTTGACTTTTAGCGAAGCTGAAAAAGATATCTTGATAAGCAGATTAGAAGAAGCTTTAACGAATACTTCGAAAACTTTTCAATTAGAATTTGAAGATAAAGGTGATGCTAGTATTTATGATGTTTTAAAGACAATTTCATCAAAAGATGAAAAAAAATATATTACAACAACTCAAGAATTAGCTGAAAATTTAGCTTCTACACATTTTAGAATAAACATCCCAGGAGGTTATTGTTTAATGGGACAAGGACTAACAGATAAAGGAATATATTTTTTCTTTATCATTAAAGCAGAACTTCAAGAAGCATTTAATATTAGTTCTGGAAAATTAAATTTGTTAAAAGATATTTTTCTTTCACCTGCTAAAGATTTCTATAAAATTGGTTTTTTTATTAAAAACGCTACTCATTTCTTGCCTTTTATGTTTGATGACCAATTTTCATTACAAAAGAAAGATTTAACAGAATATTTTTATTCTCATTTTTTAGGTTTAACTACTGAAAAAAACGATAAACTAAAATCGAAAAACTTCTATGACGATACAACTTATTTCATAGAACAAAATGTAACAAACTTACAAGATAGAATCGGTCAATGCATTGAAAGTTTTATATCGTGAAAACACCTCTGGTATAATATCCGCAAAAAAATTTTCAGAGGAACATTTGGAAGGTAAACTAAAATCAGATTATGATAAAAAAATTGTTGCTGAAAAATATCCTACAAGCTTTGCTAAAATAAATACTTTAATAGACAAAAGACTTCAATTAGACAGAATTACAATTCCTTTGTCTTATAATCTAACATTAACAGGCTCTCTTGCAAGATTAGGCAATATTGAAATAATTGATAATCTTAATGTTGAAAGCCTATCTAATTTGCAAACAGAGATTAATACTGGTTCTGTAGATAAGTTAATTGTTTTGAAAAATATCTAAATAAAAAAACTACTGCCAATACACGCTATAACGGATTTGGGCAGTTGGATTAATTTGAAAGTGGTTTTGTGTTGGATGATTTGGCAAATCCTAATAATGGGCTTAATTTAAACCCTAAGCCGCTATATTACTAGAACGTTAGGAGGTATAATTAGAAACTGAAAGTTGAAAACGAAGTAATTATTTATGAAAGACTTTAATCCTGATGAATTTCCTAGAAATCTAATTGATGAGGAAATTGAAATATTATCTTAACTAGTTATTAAAAATCCAATATCAGATTTATGGAAGCAAATTGCTGGTAAACTAACTTCTGATCAAAAACAAAGAATCAATAAAATAATTGATAGTAAAAAATATTCTGAATCAGAAAAACTGTCCTCATTCAATAAAAAAGCGATGGAAGATGAGGAGTGGAAAAGGTTAGTTCAACAAAAAGAAGATGAAAAATTTTATGGCAATATGGGACAACCTCAAAATGTATTTGAGTGCAAAAATAGATATGGAGAATGGCCAAATGGATTCGACGAAAACGGAAATAAAAAAACAAACTGAGAATTATTATACTTCGTAACAGCCACCACAACGTACTTGAGCATTGGGCTTAATGGGAATATGGTTTTGTATTTGAGGTGATTTGCTTCGCTTGTTCTCTATCGCCCGGGTGGCCAATTCGAAAACGGGTTAATTTAGTTCAAAACCTAATGTAGCTTCTGAATAGTATGCGGTGAATAAATCAATTAATCACCGCATTTTTGCGACGTATTAAACATATTTATACCGCAAAATTACTTTCATGCGGTAATTAAACACTAGGAATTCGATTTTTATAGGGTTTCATTTTAGAAATATTTTGAATTTTCAAATACATCATCAATAATTTTGTCAAGCTTTTTGTTAGGTAGCTTGTTTAAATAAGCCTGAGTGGTTCTAATATCGGTATGACCTAACATTTCACTAATAGCATCGATAGGAATGTTTTCAAACTTCAAAAATGTAGCAAATGTATGGCGAGCAGTATAAAAAGTGATGTGTTTGCTAATTTTTAAAATTCCCATCATTTCTTTCAGAGCTGGATTTATTTGTCCAAGTAATTTATGACTTCGGTTTTTAATTTTTTTTATGGTCATGTTTTCATCTAGTAAAAGAGGAAATAGATAAGAATTCATGGATTTTTGGTTGTATACTTTTAATATCTCGAGCGAGTGATCACGCAGCTTAAAATCTAAATGTACTCCAGTTTTAGTTCTTAAATAGGATAGTCTTTCATCGTATAAATTTGAATTGTTTAATTTTAGTAAGTCAATAAAATTCATTCCTCTACAGTAGAAACTAAATAGATACATATCTTTTGCAAATTGATGTTTTTTATTTGAGCTGAAATCTTTGGCAATTAGTTTTTGTAACTCTTCATCAGTCAAATACTCTCGTTTTGCTTCTTTCTTCAGCGTTGATATTTTATAGTGCTTAAAAGGGTAGGTGTTGGAAGAGATTATTTCTCTTTTTATAGCATTATTAAATACGGCTCTAATCGTTCTCATTTTGATGCTTATTCCACTATCAGACCCATTGTTACTTCTTAGAAAAGAATCATATTTTTCTAAGAACTCAAAATTTAAATCTTGAAATTTTAGTTCAGTCTTTGTATAGAATTTCTTGAGCGAACTCAGAGTTTCTTTATAGATTTTTGCAGTTCCAATTTTATTCGAATTTAGAAACTCATCTGTAATTTCTTGATGAAATTTATAATAATCTAATGCTGGTGCTTTGGTTATATCATCTGCTTTAATTTCATTTGCAATATCCTTGATTGTAAAATCTACATTCAAGCGACGTTTCTCTCTTATGAAATCTTCAATCTTAAGATTTGTTTTACTAATGAAATTATTTATTTCCGTTATCCTTTTTAGTTCTTGACCTTTTTTATTTGTCTTTAATGTATTGCTCTCAAAACTCCACGCATCAAATTCACATGTGTAGTTGGTAGCCATTGTAGTATTACGTCTGTTTTTTATTAAGACCAAAACGATCGAATGTTTCCCATCCTTGTTTGCTTTACTTTTTATTGTAAATTTGACTGAAGTCATATTTTAATTTTTTCTGACGAACATTTGACGAACATCTGTGTGACAAAAGTATAAAATAATCAATAATAAGAATAATTTATTAAATATAATATGTTAAAAATCAACAAAGTAAACAAAAAGAATAAAAAAGAAAAAATAAAACACCTGCCTTCTAAGCAGGCGGTCGAAGGTTCGAATCCTTCTGCCTTCACAAAACCCACCATTTGGTGGGTTTTTTGTTTTTAATATATTTAAGCCAAAGTATTTTCAAGGCGTTAAAAGAAAAAAGCACTTTCTTCCAAAATAAATTTGTTCGATAAATAAAGGATTCCCATTTTCCAAATGGGACTTTCTAAATTTCGAATTCACTGCTTTTACAACAAAACCTACTTTGGATAATGTGTTTTTTGCATTTTTTTTTATTTTATATTTTCCTACATTTACCACCAGAGAGAGTTACTTTCTAAACTTTAAAAAAAGCAAAAAAAAATAATTGAAGGTTACACAGTTGTACTTCTTTACAAATAATCAATGGAAATCTTAAGACCAAATAAGCAAAGAGCAAAAAACGCGATTACTTTAATATGGATTGCATTAGCAGTAGAGGTGATTTCTTTAATTTCTGGCTATGTTCAATTTGAGTTAATCGCTATTGCAATAAACGGTGGAGGAATTTCTCCAGAAGCAGCTAATGCCAATGATTTAAGAGAGCAAGTAATTGCGGTTGTTAATTTGATTGTCTTGCTTACCTCTGCAGTTACTTTTATTCAATGGTTTAGGAGAGCTTATTATAATTTACATTTGAGAGCAGAAGAGCTTTCATTTACAGAGGGGTGGGCCGCAGGTTGCTGGTTTGTTCCTATTATTAACTTATCAAGACCTTATCAGATCATGAAAGAACTGTATAATGAAACTCATGTGTTGATTGAGAAAAATGGTCTGAATATTCCGGTAAATTTCTCGGTTAATCACATCGGTTGGTGGTGGGGACTTTGGATTGTAAATAGTATATTTGGACAATTTGTATTTCGATATTCCAATGACGCGGTATCACTTGATGAATTGTCAAATGCTACAATTGTAAGTATGGTGGGGCATGTTTTAGGTATTCCACTTGCAATTATTGCGATTAAAGTAATTAAGGATTATTCAATTTTAGAGCGACAACTTCTTAAAATAAGCGCTACAACAGTAAAACCAAATCTCGAAGCTAATTTTTCCAATGGTTTAACATAAGTTGTTAAATCTTATAGCGGCAAAATAAATTTTAAGAGTAGCGTTCTGGCTTTCCTGGGATTAAATTGAAATTCATAAACACTTTGGGCAAACTAAGGCTTAAAGTGTTATTTTTAGGTTGATTTTGTTTTGTACATTGGCGTTATAAAAATAAATATTTTTAAAACAATTATATGGCGTCGTTTACTTTTAAATTTTGGCTTGTCAGTTTATGGATATTAGTTTTTCAACTAAGTATAGGGCAGAATAAAGATAAAAATACTATAGTTGTTCCTGATTCTACTTTCGTAGATTTAAAAGCATACAGCAGTGATTTTGTATATGATATGAAGTATGCTACACCAGATAATTTCTTAAAGCAGCAAGTATATGATTGTGCCTCGTGCTTTTTGCGACTAAAAACTGTAAAAGCACTAATAAAAGCCAATGAGCAGTTTATTAAAAAGGGGTATAAAATAAAATTATACGATTGCTACCGACCATTAGATATTCAAAAAAAAATGTGGGCTATGGTTTCTAATCCCAAATATGTAGCCAACCCTGCAAAAGGTTCAATCCATAATCGTGGAGGTGCCGTTGATATTACATTGGTCAGTGCCAATGGAGATGAATTAGATATGGGAACCGGTTTTGACCATTTTGGTAAAGAAGCATCGCACAATTATGAAGGCGTTTCAAAACAAGTTAGAAAAAATAGATACTTGCTCAAATCAATTATGATCCGCAACGGATTCAATGCATTTGAATCAGAATGGTGGCATTATAATTTAAAATTAGGTTTGAACGAATCCGTTTCTAACACAAAATGGGATTGCAACTAGTTTACTCAATACACTTGATGTAGTTGATAAAATAACTTTCTGGATAGTAAACTTGCGAGGTAAGTTCGGAGGTAAATTCTTTTTTAAGTACGTAATCTTCGGTATTGGTTGCGTATTTAATGCGAATCATCGTTACAGGCGACTCTTTTAAATCTTCGAAATTATCTTTAATGATAAAAAATGTTCCCGAATTGACACGGTTATCAAATCCTTTGTCATCGCGAAGTAGTGTGCCACAATTTTCTTGATTAATGTGGTGTAAGGTTACAATTTTACCATTGGCTAATTGTAAATACAATTTTGAAGTTTTATCAAAACAACTCACTTTCAAAAAATCTTTACTTTTTTGAATTTGCTGTAATGTTAAAGTCGGGATATCATCAGTTAAGGCCAAGGAAAAGAAAAAATAATCAGAGGTACCGCCAAAGTTTTTTTCGGCAATCATATACTCTTTGGTAGATTTATAAGTACCAATAGAATCAGTAACATTAGCGCTGTATTCACAATTTTTTTGTGCAAAGAAAGGAATTGTAAAAAGTACAAAAGCAAGCGTAAAAAGAAATTTCATGAGTGTTCAATTTTTGTGCAAATTAATACAATTTTGCGGTTATTTAAGTCGGTTGAGAAAAAACAATAACCCAATCCTCCTTCTTTTATTTTCCATTTTTTACGAATATTGGCCACGGTTTCAGGAAAGTTACGCGTTGTAATGTTAATCTTTTGGTTCTCAAGATATTTTTTCATGTTTGGTTTAGAGTATTCAAAATTATTTTGAATTTCAAAAACTCTACCAGGAAAAGATAGTATCTCATCTGAAGTATAAAGGTGCGAATGTTTGTGCAGTTTTTGTAGCTGGTACTGCTGTGCAACAGCATCAAATCCTCCTGATTTCATAATGGCGCTATTGGGCTCGTATAGATATCGTAAAGGCTCAGAAAGGCTTAGGGAGCTTGTTTCCTGATTCCAAGCGTATTCAAAAGTGTCAATTTGATTTTGTCTCAAATTCACAGTTTTAATACGCGGCTCCTTTATGTAATTTTGCTCAATTTCCCAAAGCAACTCTTTCACCTCGTTTTCGACAGCGATAATATAAATGGTTTTTACAAAGTTCAGCTCTGCCAGTCCTGCAGTTAAATCAAGTAAAGGAGCTGTTTTTATTAGGATGTTTTTAGAGTAACTGAAATAATTGTTTAAATTTTCGGGTACGTTGGGTAAGCAGTCTTTCAACAGAAAGACTTTTCCTTTGACATCGCTTCTGCGAGAAGGATCTATGTATATCCAATCCCATTTTTGATTGAGTTGCTGTAAGGTTAGTATGCTATCGCCAACATAAGTTTTAATGTTTGATACATTGAGTTGGGTGTAATTATGCTGCACAATTGTTGATAAATCGGCATTCATTTCGCAATGTGCGATTTGATTGATAGTTTTCGAAAAATAAAAATCGTCTACACCAAAACCTCCTGTTAAATCAATTAATGATTCACCTTTAATTAGTGATGCTTTGTAATGAGCGGTTTTCTCTGACGATGTTTGTTCTACTGAAATTTTACTCGGATAAATAATGTTTTTTTGCGCAAACCAAGAAGGAAGTTTTTCTTTTGCCTTGGTTTTAGCTTCAATTTGGTTCAAAATATCCATCCAATTCACATCTGGAAATGGATTTTTTTGTAATGCCAATGTGGAGATATTTTGTCCAATATTGGTATTGATGTAGTCTTGAATCTCAGGATTCAATAAAGCTGTCTTCACGTTAAATGTCTTTGGTAAGTATTTTTATAATCTTGTTTTCTGGAAAAAATTCTTTACCAATCACTTTTAGAATGGTGTACAAAGGCACGGCTATTACCATTCCTAAAATACCGAATAGAAATCCTGCAGCTAAAATAACAAGAAAAATTTCTAAAGGATGTGAACTAACGCTTTTTGAAAATATAATGGGTTGCGATACATTATTATCAATTAATTGTACAATCCAAAATCCAATTAAAACATAGGTTGTTGTCGGTAAAATAATAGTTTGAAAGTCACTTCCTAAATGACTTAACATACACAAAATGGCTGCCAAGAGAGAGGCGATCAAAGGGCCTACGTATGGAATAATATTTAAAACAGCACATAAAAAGGCTATTACGATAGCATTTGGAACGCCAAAAACCAACAGTACAATAGTGTATAAAACAAAAACAATAAATAATTGAAGGAGTAAACCAATAAAGTAACGGGATAACAATTGGTTGATTTTTTCTAGCGAGTTTAAAATTTGCTCTTCATGACTACTTGGAAGAATTTTTTTCGTAACAACAATAAATTGTACACGGTCTTTTAAAAAGAAAAAGGTGATAAACAAAATAGAACCCAAGGCTACACCTACGCTGCTCAATGTGTTTAAAATTCCATTTATAAAATTGGGTATAAAATTAAAATTGAGTTTCGAAGTAATTTTAGATTCTTTTAGCAATTGCTCAGCATTCATTCCATGTCCTTCTAAAAACAAAGTTACTTGGTCTACTAGTCGCAATACATCTTTTTCAATAGCGGCGGTATTGAGTAAGGATAGATTTTGACCTTGAGAGACAATTAATGGCACAAAAAGCATAATAAAACCAACAATTAAAAGCACGAAGAAAAGAACTGTAGTTATGGTCGCAAAAAGGTGATTGAATTTGAGTCTTTTTTTTAAGAAATCTAAAATAGGATTGCCAATTAGTGTTAGTATCAACGAAATTAACAAATAGATAATCACCGACTGGATTTGATATATGAGGTATGCGGCAAGTGATATTCCGCAAAGGATTAATGTGGCTCTCACGATACCGTTGGCAATAATTTTAGAGGTGAGCATAGGCTATCTTTTTAGGGTAAAGATAAAAAAAACTCGCTATTAAGTAGCGAGTTTTTAAGTTGAAATTGGTAAGTTCGATTATAGAGCGAAGCTTCTTCTAGCACCACCTGAAACGAATAATGCGTTTATTCTAGATTTCTGTCCGTTAGAGAACATGAACATTCCTCTATCATCAGTATAATCCATATAGTTCATATACATTTCTAGTGGTGTTCCTGAACAAGTACTTCTGTGTCCAGCTGCTGGAACACCATAGTTTGGAGAATCATGTGTTGGTGTATCAGAAACTAAGTCAGATCCACATGTAGCATCACCCCAAATGTGACGCAAGTTCAACCAGTGACCTACTTCATGAGTAGCTGTTCTACCTAAGTTAAATGGAGCAGTTGCTGATCCAGTATTTCCAACGTATTTAGAGTCGATAACTACACCATCAGTTGATGAAGCTCCACCAGGAAATTGCGCGTACCCTAATGTTCCACCACCAATTGTGCAAACCCAAAGGTTCATTGTTGTAGTTGGAGTAGTAGCTGCAATTCCGCCTTGTGATGCAAGTTTCATCGCATCGTTTGTACCCCAAGAAGACTTGGTTGTAGCTTTTCTGTAAACAGCATTTAGTTCAAAGGAGATTCCAATGTTGGCTTTTACAGATGAAAAAGCTGTTGGCACTTGATTGAAATCGGAATTTGTAGCATTGAAATCTCTATTTAAAATATCAATTTGTGATTGTATTTGTGCTAAAGAAATGTTTTCAGCAGTCGTTCTGTATAAAACATTTACTACTACAGGAATAACTACCTTGCCATTAACCAAACGTCCTGATGCAATGGCATCATTTGTTATTTGCTCAATTTTGTTCATTCGTAATGCAAGTGTCGGATCGGCAGCAAGTTGTTTTTTAAGTACTTCATCTGAAGCACAACCACGACGAGCAACAACTGAAGCTTCCGCAGAAGTAGTTTCTGTTATGTCATTTTGACAAGAAAATAGCATTGCAATTACTGCCGCTGATAAAAGATATTTTTTCATTTTTTTTGAATTTTTTTTGTTTTGTAAAAATTGTTTTTTGTTTTTGGTTTAATTTTTTACCTGTTTGGTTTTTTGGAAAAATTATTATTTTCCTCGAAAGTGGTATTTAACACGGTAAAAAAGAAATCTGAAATAAATTATTTCCTTGACGCAAAGTCATTAAAAAAGTGGTGATTTAGTTAATCACCACTTTTATAGTATGTGTGATTAAAATTAGATACCGAAACTAGCTCTTGCTCCTCCAGAAACGAAAAGGGCTGACATTCTAGCTTTTTGACCGTTAGAGAACATAAACATTCCTCTATCGTCAGTATAATCCATATAGTTCATAAACATTTCTAATGGAGTACCAGTACATGTACTTCTGTGACCTGCTGCTGGAACACCATAGTTAGCAGAATCGTGTGTTGGTGTATCAGAAACTAAATCAGATCCACAGTTTGCATCACCCCAAATGTGACGTAAGTTCATCCAGTGTCCTACTTCGTGAGTAGCTGTTCTTCCAAGATTAAAAGGAGCTGTAACTGTACCTGTTGTTCCAAATGCATTATTATCCATAACAACTCCATCGGTAGCAGATGATCCTCCTGGAAATTGAGCATAACCCAATATTCCACCACCTAAGTTACAAGACCACATATTTAAAACAGTTGAAGGAGTAGTTGGGGCAATTCCTGTTGATGCTTTTTTCATTGCATCATTTGTAGAAAAAGAAGTTGTTTTAGTTGATTTTCTTACTACATTTTGAAGTACAAAAGTTATACCTACGTTCGCTTTAACTCCTGAAAATTCAGCTGGAACAGAATTGAAGTCTGAATTTAAAGCGTTAAAATCGTTGTTTAATACATCAATTTGAGATTGAATTTGAGCTAATGAGATGTTTTCTGCAGCAGTTCTGTACAATACATTTACAACAACTGGGATTTCAATTTTTCCGTTTACTAAACGTCCAGTCGCAATTGCTCTGTTAGTTATCTCTTCAATTTTATTCATTCTTAAGGCCAAAGTCGGGTCAGCTTTTAATTGACGCGCTAGTACTTCTTCTGAAGCACATCCTCTTCTTAAAGATGCACTAGCCTCAGGAGTTGACATTTCAGTTGTGTCATTTTGACAAGAAAATAGCATCAAGAGGGCTGCTGCTGATAAAAGAATTTTTTTCATAATAAATTTGTTATATAATCAATAGTTTGGTTAATTGTTTAGCAATTCTATAACATATATTTGATAAAAAAAAATTTCTCAAATTATTTTTTTTAATTTTTTTTTAACTCTTTGATTTTACGGGTTTCCGTAAAATAAAAATTTTCATAGATTAAGTTTTTTCTTATGTTTTTAAGAATCTCTCTAGCAATCTTTTGTGTCGTAAATTGATAATACTATCTAGTAATTGGTAGAATTATTGTGCTATTGGTGATAAAAAGTAAAATATTTTATTAAATAGATAATATATTAGTTTATCGTTTTAGTAATGGTTTACTTTTTTTCGGACTTGAATATGCACTATTCACAAACGAATTATCTAGGTTTTTAGTATGCATACTTCAAGAAATCGAAGTTATTTAATTGTTAAAAAGTGTTAATAAACGAAACTAAAAAGCACTCTGTTAAAAAAGAATTGTTTGCAGATTAGTTTTGAACATTTAAACGTGATTACATATTAGATGATGCACAGAAAAATTCACCTTTTAAAAGTTGAAGAAAAGTAGGTTTACCTGTAAACAATCGAAACTAGTTGTTAAAAACATAGTGGATGATGTTTGCACCCATTTTAAGGGCTTTGTCGCGTACATCTTTAGGGTCATTGTTTACCTCCGCATCTTCCCAACCATCTCCTAAATCACACTCGTAAGTGTAAAGTAAAACGAGTTTATTAGCAATAAAAATCCCAAAAGCTTGTGGTCGCTTACCATCATGCTCATGAATTTTAGGCAAACCATTCGGGAATGAATATGGTTTTTGAAAGATTGCGTGTGTGGCAGGAAGTTCAATTAATTCATTATTAGGGAAAATCTTTTTTATTTCTTTACGAATGTATTGGTCCAAACCATAATTATCATCAATGTGTAAAAAACCGCCGGCCATGAGGTAGTCTCGTAAATTATTGACTTCAGCATCATTAAAAACTACATTGCCATGACCTGTAAGGTGAACATAAGGATAAGAGTGTAAATCAGGACTAGCTGTTTCTACTGTTGCTGGTTTATTTTTTATTCTTGTTTGAATCGAAGCGTTGCAAAATTGTATTAAATTAGGTAAAGATGTTGGGTTTGCGTACCAATCACCACCGCCACTATATTTTACCAGTGCAATTTCTTGAGCCCACAACGGACTCGTTAAAAGGAGTAGTAGGTAAGTTATTTTTTTCATCGTGACGGTTTATATTTTAATCTTCGTTAGTAAATGCAATGCTATGGCAGGCTACTACTGCAGCAGTTTCAGTACGCAATCGAGTATTACCAAGTGTTACAGGAATGAAAGTGTTTTCTAATGCCAATTGTATTTCTTTGGTTGAAAAATCACCTTCAGGACCTATGAGAATAGTGTAATTGGTGTCTTTCTGCAGTACTGATTTAAGTGATTTTTTGTCTGTTTCTTCGCAATGTGCTATGAGCTTTGTGCCATATTGGTCCTGCTTTATAAAATCTTTAAAGGAAACTGCTGGATTTAATATTGGTAAAAAAAGCGAATTAGATTGCTTCATAGCGGTGAGAATAATTTTTTCAAATCGCTCTGTATTTACTGTTTTTCTTTCGGAGTGGTCACAAATTATTGGTGTGATTTCATGAATTCCTATTTCGGTTGCTTTTTCGAGAAACCATTCAAAACGATCATTCATTTTGGTTGGTGCTACCGCTAAGTGCAAGTTGTAATTGGATTGTTCTGCTTTCGTTATACTATTAACTTTAACCGCACATTTGCTATCTGAAGCCAAAGTAATTTCGGTGATAAACAATAATCCTAAACCGTTAGTTACGTGTAAGATATCAGTATCTTTTTTTCGTAAAACTTTAATAATATGTTTGCTTTCTTCTTTGTCAAAAGAAAAAACTTCAGTTGATTCGTTTATTGTTGGATTATAAAATAATTGCATAGTTTAGAATTGTATTCTTGCTTTTGAAACCACTGATGCAGTTTCAAAATGTTGATTTAAAAATTTTTGATAACCTACAATGCCAATCATGGCCGCATTATCAGTGGTGTATTCAAATTTTGGTATAAAAGTTTTCCAGCCATATCGAGCTTCAGTTGCTTTTAATGCGGCACGAATTCCGGAGTTAGCTGATACGCCGCCTCCAATAGCTACTTGCTTGATGCCTGTTTCTTTTACAGCTAGTTTTATTTTATCCATTAAAATCTCGATGATAGTATGTTGAATTGAAGCGCAAATATCATTTAAGTTTTCAGTTATAAAATCGGGATTTTGTAGCTTTTGTTTCTGAATAAAATATAGTATCGCTGTTTTTAATCCAGAAAAACTAAAGTCTAATCCAGCAACTTTCGGTTTGGTAAAGGCAAATGCTTTTGGGTTTCCTAGTTGAGCATATTTATCAATTAACGGCCCTCCAGGATAAGGAAGTCCTAGTATTTTAGCACTTTTGTCAAAAGCTTCCCCAACGGCATCATCAGTAGTTTCACCAATAATAGTCATGTCAAAAAATGAATCTACTCGTATAATTTGGGTATGTCCGCCACTGATGGTTAAGGCTAAAAAAGGGAAAGAAGGTTTGTCAAAACCATCCTCGTCTATAAAGTGGGCCAAAACGTGTGCATGCATGTGATTGACAGCTATAAGAGGTATTTCAAGTGCAGCCGACATGGATTTTGAAAATGAACCACCTACTAATAACGAACCCATCAATCCGGGGCCTTGTGTAAAGGCAATTGCAGAGAGTTGTTCTTTTTGTATATTTGCCTTACGTAAGGCGGCATCAACCACAGGAACAATGTTTTGCTGGTGCGCTCTTGAAGCAAGTTCAGGTACCACGCCTCCGTATTGATTGTGAATAAGTTGATTGGCTACAACATTGGCTAGTACTTTATCGTTGTGTAAAACAGCTGCTGCGGTATCATCGCAAGAACTTTCGATCGCAAGAATAAAAACCTCGGGATTTTGCATAAAAAGGCATTAATTTTGATTTATATTTGAACTAACAACTTTGAAAAATCAATTTGTAAAAGCCAAAATTAGAGAATTTTTAGTTAAGGTGCGTGTGTTTGCCAAGGCAAAAACAAATTTTAGAACATTAAATAGTAAATAGGTATCAAAAAAGTATTAAAAATAATTTTACGTGTGCTCATTGGTCTTGTCTTGCTTTTATTAGTGACAGGAATTGCGCTGACGATGCCTATTGTTCAAACTAAAATTGCACAATATTTTACGAAAAGTATCAATGAAGATTTTGGAACCAATATCGCTATTGAAGGTGTAGCCGTATCTATTTTTGGAGGGGTGAAGTTCAAAAATGTGGTGATAAGAGACCATCGAAAAGATACTTTGTTGGCCGCAGAACGAATTTCTACTACAGTCCTTGACGGTAAAAAGCTATTGAATGGCGATCTTTTGTTTGATAATCTCGATATCAATGGATTCTTTTTTAACCTGAAAACGTATAAAAATGATAAGGAGACCAACTTAGACATTTTTGTAAAAGCTTTTGATACTGGAAAAAAAGCTAAGCGTAAATTTTTACTAAAAGCAAACAAGTTAAAATTATATAACAGTAGGTTTGTTTTGATAGATGAGAACCGCGAAATTGTAAAAAATCTTGATTTTACAAAATTAAATGCGTCGGTAACCAATTTTTTGATTTTTGGTCCTGATGTATCTGCATCGATTAATAAAATGTCTTTTTTAGATTTTAGAGGCTTGTACGTAAGGAATTTGCAATCCAATTTTTCATATTCTAAAAAAAGCATCAAACTCGAAAAATTAAACATTCTTACCAAGGAGTCCGCTTTTGCAGGTACGGTTATCTTAAAATACAAACGAGAAGATTTTGTCAATTTTAATGACAAAGTTTTATTTGATATTCAACTAGATAAAGCCAAAATTGCTTCGAATGATATTCGTTACTATTACGATGAACTAGGTAAAAACCAGCAGTTTTATATTAAATCAAAAATTAAAGGAACCTTAAATGATCTTGAATTTAGTCGATTAAATTTAATTGACGGACGAAAAACTACTCTTATAGGTTTCATAAATTTTAAAAATCTATTTGCAAAAAAAGGTCAAAAATTTTCCATGTTTGCCAAGTTTGACAAATTGAGTTCAAGCTACGATGATTTGGTGGTTATTTTACCCAATATTTTAGGGAACAAATTGCCAACTTCCCTTCAAAAATTAGGAAGATTTTCGGCTATTGGGACTTCAACTGTATCAACGACTGCCGTTTCAGCTGATTTTTCGATGACTACTGCTTTGGGTAAAGTAACGGCAGCTTTAGCATTACAAAATATTGATGTGATTGATAAAGCGGCTTACAAAGGCAACGTTATTTTAGATCGTTTTGATGTTGGGACCTTATTTAATCAAAAAGATTTTGGTTTTGTGAGCATGAATATGGATGTTGACGGTAAGGGTTTTAATCAAAAATACCTAAACACGGCGCTACAAGGTGTAGTGAGTGAATTGGTTTTTAAAAATTACAAATACACTAACATTGACGTAAATGGTGTTTTGAAAAGCCCAATTTACGAGGGACAACTGGCAATTAATGATCCCAATGTTAAACTTAATTTTGAAGGCTTACTTGATTTAAGTAAAAAAGACAGTCAATATGATTTTCATGTGAATGTGGTTTATGCCAATTTGAATACTTTGAATTTCATGAAAGATGCCACTTCTATTTTTAAAGGTGATGTGGTTGTTAAAGCTTCGGGAAATTCAATTGAAAACTTTCAAGGAAATATTTACATCAACAAAACTTCCTATCAAAACACAAAAGACACCTATAATTTTGATGATTTTACTATCAACTCTGTTTTTGATGGAGACAAAGTGCGCACCATTACTGTAAATTCGCCAGATATTGTTCAAGGTGAAATAGTAGGTCGCTATGCTTTTAATCAAGTGCAAAGTTTGATTAAAAACTCGTTGGGTAGTTTGTATACCAATTTTAAACCTATCAAAGTTAACAAAGGACAGTTTTTAAAATTCAATTTCTCTATTTACAACAAGATTATCGAGATTTTTTATCCCGATGTAACTATTGGTGCTAATACTATTGTTAAAGGTGCAATTTCATCAGATAATCAAGATTTTAAATTAAATTTTAATTCGCCTCAAATAAAAGCATCCAATATTGTTTTTGACAATATTAATGTAGCAATCGATAACAAAAATCCGCTGTACAATGCTTTTATTGAATTGGATAGTATCAAAACTAAATACTATAAAATTCGAGATTTTAGTTTGATTAACGTTACCATGAAGGATACTTTGTTTTTTAGGTCTGAATTTAAGGGTGGTAATAAAGCTGAGGATTATTATAACCTTAACTTGTACCATACCATAAATAAGGACAATAACAATGTGGTAGGAATTAGCAAATCGGAGGTGAAATTTAAAGATTATCTCTGGTTTTTGAATGAGCAAGAAGGTGCTGATAATCAAATTGTTTTTGACAAGTCGTTCAATAATTTTAAGTTGGATAATTTAATAATGTCTCATGAAAATCAATCGATTACCTTAGATGGGGCGTTTAATAATGCTGATTTTAAAGATCTTAATCTTAGTTTTAAAGATGTCGATTTGAATCAAATCACCCCTGCTAGTAATAAGTTTGCTTTTTTCGGAAATATAAATGGCGAAGTCGATTTTAAGCAAAATAAAAATGTTTTTCAGCCAACAGCATCGATTGTAATCGATAATTTGGTAATGAACAAAACGCCACTTGGAACGCTAAATTTTGATATTGAAGGCGATCAAAGTTTGCGCAAATTTACAATTGACTCTAATCTAGAAAATGAAAATATTGACTCATTTGTTGCTGATGGAAGTTTCGAGATTGTCAACAAAGAGACTATTCTTGATTTAAATTTAAAATTCGATAAATTTAAATTAGGAACACTTAACGCCTTAGGTGGTGACGTACTGTCTAATATTCGTGGTTCGGTTGGAGGAAATGCTACAATCGAAGGTAATTTAAAAAAACCAGCAATTAATGGTCGACTTTTTCTAGATGGAGCAGGAGTTACAGTCCCGTATTTGAATGTGGATTATGCTCTTAAGGATAACTCAATTATTGATTTAACTGATGAAAAGTTTTTGTTTCGAAATAACAGTCTTACCGACACAAAATACGATACCAACGGTAATTTAAACGGGAGTATCGAGCACAATAATTTTGGCGATTGGAAGCATGATCTAGCTATAAGTTCTAATCGATTGGTGGCGCTAGATACCAAAGATACCGAGGATGCGGCCTATTACGGAACCGCTTTTATTGACGGAATGGCTACTATAAAAGGACCTACAAACGCCCTTTTTATAAAGGTGGATGCTAAATCAGAAAAAGGTACTGCCATTAAAATTCCGATAAACAACGCTGAGAGTGTAAGTGATAATGTGTTTATGCACTTTGTAACCGAAAGAGAAAAATACAATCTAAAAAACGGTATTGTTGAGAATCTCAGAAATTATAACGGATTAGAATTAGAATTTGATTTTGATATCACGCCAGATGCCGAAGTAGAGGTGATCCTGGACCGAAATACAGGTCATGGAATGAAAGGCAAGGGATTTGGTTCGTTGTTATTTAAAATCAATACTTTAGGAAAATTCAATATGTGGGGCGATTTTCAAGCTTATGAAGGGACCTACAATTTTAAATATGGTGGCTTGATTGATAAAAAATTTCAAGTTCGAAAAGGAGGATCGATCTCTTGGGAAGGCAACCCGATGCGTGCGCAATTGAATCTTGAGGCTGTATATAAAACCATTGCTAATCCCGCAGTTTTGTTAGATAACGCTTCATTCAACTCCAAGGTTCCAGTAGAGGTAGTAATTGGTGTTCGCGGCGATTTAACTAGTCCAGAGCCTGATTTTAATATCGAATTTCCAACGGTTAGTAATGTTCTAAAATCAGAGATTCAATACAAGTTGAATGACAAGGATGTGAGACAAACACAAGCTTTGTACTTATTGTCATCAGGTGGATTTTTGAGTCCAGAGGGTGTTAGTCAATCTGACTTTTCAGGAAGTTTATTCGAAACGGCATCGAGTATTTTGGGTGGTATTATTCGCTCTGATGATGAGAAATTTAAAGTAGGGCTTAATTTTATTGGCGCTGACAGACGAATTGGTAAAGAAACCGACGGTCGATTTGTAGCTACAATTTCATCTAAAATTAATGAACGAGTAACTATTAATGGTAAATTGGGAGTACCGTTTGGCGGAATTAATGAATCAGCAATCGTAGGTGATGTCGAAGTTTTATACCGTGTAAATGACGATGGAACTTTGAATTTGCGATTGTTCAATAAGGAAAATGACATTAATTATGTTGGTCAAGGTATTGGCTATACTCAAGGTTTAGGGGTTTCATACGAAGTTGATTTTGATACCTTTAAAGAGTTTGCTAATAAGATATTCAAAAATTTAAAAATCGAACGCTACACTGTGCCTGCAGCTGAAGATCAAGATTCTAACCTTTCACCAGAGTACATAAATTTCAACAGCGGTAAAAATAAAAAGTCTTCTAATCCACAAAAGCCTTCAATTCCTGTTAAGAAAAATCAAGAAAGCACACTTCCAGAGGAATATTAGTCGCTATTTATTTCAAAAATGAGGTTTTTAACAAATCAATGAATCTCAATTTACTACTTTCTCTTTCCTTTTAAATTTTACTGAAAGTAGTACAAAATCACTTTTTTAAACACGGTCTTGATTACTTAAAAAAAGGAGCAAGTTGCTAATTGTTAAATTAAATGTATGCTTTTTTGAGTTTTGTTAAATAAAATGCAACTTTATTCACGAAACAAAAAACTTATCAACGAAAACGTTTGAATTTCTATTTCATTCTTAATTAAATAAAAACACTGTCTCATAAGTGGTTAATGTTTGCTAGTTTTACACTTTAATACTTAAATAATGCCAAAAACAATAAAAAAAGTTGGGGTTTTAACCTCCGGAGGTGATTCCCCTGGAATGAATGCTGCGATTCGATCAGTAGTACGAACGTGCGCATATCACAACATAGAATGTATAGGAATTTATAGAGGTTATCAAGGAATGATTGAAGGCGACTTCAAAGAAATGGGACCTCGAAGTGTAAATAATATTGTGAACAAAGGCGGTACCATCTTAAAATCTGCCCGTTCATTGGAGTTTAAAACTCCAGAAGGCAGAAAAAAAGCCCATGAAAATTTAACTAAAGCAGGAATTGATGCTCTAGTAGTTATTGGTGGAGACGGAACTTTTACCGGAGGATTGCTTTTTAATTCTGAATTTAATTTTCCAGTAATGGGGATTCCAGGAACTATAGATAATGATATTTTTGGAACCAGTCATACTTTAGGGTACGATACAGCGCTAAATACAGTTGTTGATGTAATTGATAAAATTAGAGATACAGCCAGTTCTCACAACAGATTATTCTTTGTAGAAGTAATGGGACGCGATGCCGGTCATATTGCATTAAACGCAGGTATTGGCGCAGGAGCAGAGGAAATTTTAATTCCAGAAGAAGATTTAGGTCTAGATCGTTTACTAGAATCTTTACAAAAAAGTAAAGCATCAGGAAAATCATCAAGTATTGTGGTTATTGCAGAGGGCGATAAAATTGGTAAAAACGTATTTGAATTGAAAGATTATGTTGAAGCCAATTTACCAGAATATGATGTGCGTGTTTCAGTGCTAGGTCACATGCAGCGTGGTGGTTCACCATCTTGTTTTGACCGTGTGCTTGCAAGCCGATTGGGTGTAAAAGCAGTAGAATCCTTGATAGATGGTAAATCAAATTACATGGTAGGATTGCAAAACGATCAAGTAGCACTTACACCACTAGAGCAAGCTATTAAAGGGAAAACGATGATTGATCGTGAATTATTGAGAGTATCAGACATTATGTCTACATAAATAATTAAAGTTTATTGTGAGGAAATTAGACTTTAGGAAGAGCGAAGTAAAATAAACAAAAATTAAAGTAAAATGTCAAAAGTAAAATTAGGAATAAACGGATTTGGAAGAATTGGAAGAATTGTTTTCAGAGAATCTTTCAATAGAGACAATGTAGAAGTTGTTGCAATCAATGACTTGTTAGATGTAGATCACTTAGCTTACTTATTAAAATATGATTCTGTTCACGGTCGTTTTGATGGTGATGTAGAGGTTAAAGAAGGAAAATTATTTGTAAACGGAAGAAATATTCGTATTACTGCCGAAAGAAATCCTGCAGATTTGAAATGGAATGAAGTAGATGTAGATGTAGTTGCAGAATGTACGGGTATTTTTACAACTATCGAAACTGCAAATGAGCACATTAAAGGTGGAGCTAAAAAAGTAATTATTTCTGCGCCATCAGCTGATGCTCCAATGTTTGTAATGGGTGTTAACCACGAATCTGCAAAAGCAACTGATTTAATCGTGTCAAACGCATCATGTACAACGAACTGTTTGGCTCCTTTGGCTAAAGTAATTCATGATAACTTCGGAATTGTTGAAGCATTAATGACTACAGTACACGCTACAACATCAACTCAAATGACTGCTGATGGACCGTCAAGAAAAGACTGGAGAGGCGGACGTGCTGCATCAATAAATATTATTCCTTCTTCAACAGGAGCTGCAAAAGCAGTAGGAAAAGTTATCCCTGAATTAAACGGAAAATTAACTGGTATGGCGTTTCGTGTACCGACAGCTGACGTTTCAACTGTAGACTTAACCGTAAAAGTAGCTAAAGAAACTTCATACGAAGAGATTATGGCAGTATTGAAAAATGCTTCTGAAACCACTATGAAAGGCATTTTAGGATATACGGAAGACGCTGTTGTATCTCAAGATTTTATTTCTGACAAAAGAACTTCTATCATTGATGCTACTGCTGGTATCGGATTGAATTCTACTTTCTTCAAACTAGTTTCTTGGTATGATAATGAGTACGGTTATTCAAGTAAATTGATTGATTTATCAGTACACATTGCTGGTTTAAAATAATAATTTATATATTTACAAATCCCGTTATGTACATGTATAGCGGGATTTTATTTTTAACGCTTTGCGGATTTTAACCTTAATGTTTTAATTGATCAAAGCGTGGCCAAACCAAAATAAACCAATAGAAAATGAGATTAATAGTTGATAGTGGTTCTACAAAAGCCGATTGGATTGCGATTGATGATAATGGTAAAATATTATTTACTACCCAAACACTAGGTCTAAATCCAGAAGTTCTGGAGGAAGATGAAATTATTGAGCGGTTAAATGACCGTTTTGATATTTTACACAATAAGAAAAATGCAACACATTTGTTTTTTTACGGTGCCGGATGTGGAACCGAAAAAATGAAAGTGACGCTTTCGCAGGTTTTTCAAAAGTATTTTGTTAACGCTATTATAGATGTTCGTGAGGATACCTATGCTGCTGTATACGCTACAACTCCTGTTGGCGAAAAAGCTATAGTTTCTATTTTGGGAACAGGATCTAATTGTAGTTATTTTGATGGCAAAGAGTTGTTCCAAAAAGTACAATCATTAGGCTACATTGCTATGGATGATTGCAGCGGAAACGTATTTGGGAAAGAATTGATCAGAAAGTATTATTTCAACAAAATGCCAAAAGAATTGGCTGAGGCGTTCGAGAAAGAATACGATTTAGACCCAGATGCAATTAAAAGCAAATTGTACAAAGAGCCTAATCCCAATGCTTATTTAGCAACTTTTGCTAAATTTTTAATTCAACATAAAGATTCTGAGTTTTGTAGAAAAATCATTTTTAAAGGAATGAAATCTTTTGTAAAGAACTACATCAAGCAATACGAGAACCACAAAGAAGTTCCAGTTCATTTTGTTGGATCAATTGCTTTTTACTTAAAAGAGGAATTACAAGAAACTTTTGATAAATACGAATTGCAATTAGGGAACGTATTGCGCAGACCTATCGATGGTTTGATTGCTTATCATAACCTGAACAAATAGGCCCTTTCAAAATAATTCGCATAAAAAAACACTATTTTCTCATTTGAGAAAATAGTGTTTTTTTATTTTAGCATCGCTAGTGTTTTACAAAACAGCAATCATCGAAATTTCAACATTCACATTTTTTGGTAAGCAAGCCACTTGCACAGTTTCTCTAGCTGGAGCGGTTTCTTCGTTAAAGTAAGCGCCATAAACGCTATTGATTGCTCCAAAATCATTCATATCCATAATGAAAATGGTTGATTTGACCACGTGATCAAAAGTCATTCCTGCAGCAGCTAAAACTGCTTTCATATTTTGCATTACTTGCTCTGCTTCTTCTTGAATGTTAGCAGTTACTAATTCGCCAGTTTCAGGGTGTAATGCAATTTGTCCTGATGTATATAAGGTGTTTCCAGATAATACAGCTTGACTATATGGTCCTATAGGAGCCGGTGCAGCAGTTGTAAATATTACTTTTTTCATAAAAATAGTTTTGTTTTTGAATATAGAATTAAAGCTAAGAAATTTAAAAGAAGAGTTCTTAACGATTTATTACACTTCTTTTATCCCATTTAATATCACTAAGGATTCCTGATTTAATACCAATAAAAAATCCCCAGTTGGCATTTTCTCCAAACGGAGACCAATTAAAATCCATTCTCCAACTTAGCAAATCTCTTTCAAAACGAAGTTGTGTAAATGTGACACCTTTTTGAACAAAATCGTATCCTGTTGATATTCCTGCTTTCCATTTTGGGGTCAAATCTGCATTAGCAGAAATCATAATGGAATTGCCAATAATTTGATTTTCTCGATTGTTATTTCCGTAAGTAAGGGAGTAAGCAAAAGTCATATCCCAAGGTAACTTTGCATTAAAAAACTCTGCAATTTTGTCTTCGCCTTCGTCTTCTTCTTCATCATCAAATTGACTTCTTCGGCTGTCTCCCAAGTCTGTATTGGTACCAAACAAGTCATCTTCTCGACCACCATTTCGTTGACTTAATGAATTCTTGTCTTTCTTCTTTTTATCTTTTCCTTGGCTTGATAAAGAATAATTAATGGTCATATTTGAGCTGGTCATTCTAAACAAACTACCGCCATTGTTAATGTTAAAGACATTAATTCTGTTTCCAGAATTATCAATTGCGTATGGATCGAGTGTAGCTCCAAAATTGACGTTCATCTTGTTGTCAAATAAATTCGTTCCGCCACTTACACGAATAGGTGCAAAGGCAAGTGAGGTCACTCCGTCAGCATCTAAATTATATGATGTCGAAAGGTTTAAATTATTCAATAACATGATTTTTTTAGGTTCTAACTTGGTGCTGTCTTTATCAGTTACTTTAGCCTCAAATGTATTGCTCAAATCAAATCCAAGTGTGTTTGCATTATTCAGTCCAGGAGCTCCGTAAAGACCGTTTTCAAAACGAGTGTATTGCTGGCGCATTGTTCCTGATGCATCGGTAGCATAAGTGTCGTAGTATTTTTCAAAGCTTGGAGTATACCCGTATGATACAGAAGGACGCATGACGTGACGTATCGATTTAATTTTTTTATTTTCTCCAAAATTAAAAGTCCCGTAAATTGTAGTGCCAATGCTAGTTGAAAAATTATATGTTCTAAATGCATCGAATTCGTTAACCGTTTTGTCAACTACTTGACTTTGGTCAACATCAAAACTTCTTTCAATTGTTTTAGTAGTCCAAATTTCTTCATAATTTACGGAGCTAGTAGCACTAAAATATTTGAACAATTTAAAGTTGGTGCTTAACGGAATACTGTGTTGAAAACCAACTCTGGCATCGCGGAACATTTGCGGCTTAAAGAATAGCGAGTCGTTAGTCACAATACTATTACGACCGTTTAAGTTGTATTGTAAATTGATGTTTTTAATAAATCCCTTACGAGCTCCATCTTTAGTCGAAAAAGGGTAAATACGATCAACACTCACTTGCAAAGTAGGCAGCGTCATGTTGATCTCTTGCGTTTGTGTGTTTTGCGAATGCGTAGCTGTTAATGACATGCGCAATTGCGGAACCGTATTGAATGTTTTTGAGTAAGATACCGATGAACTTAAAGTATTATTTAAGTTAGAACCAATATTTACTTGATTAATAGATTGTTGAAAATAGCGACTACTTCCTAAGTTTACAGATGCTGAAAAGGTAGAATTCGGATTAGCTTTACTGTCTTTAGCGTGTGACCACTGAATGTTATAAATATTCTGTTTTGAGTAATCAGGGTAACCTCTTTCGCTGGTGATTAAGTTTTCAAAACGAACATTGATGTTTCCTCTGTAGCTGTATCTTTTTGCGTAAGCCGATTCGAAACGCATACCGTAACTACCATTCGTGTAATAATCACCCAGAACGGTCAAATCGTAATTATCGCTCAAGGCAAAATAATAGCCTAGATTTTGTAATGAGAATCCTCGGGTATTGGAGTCGTTATAGCTTGGTAAAATCAAACCCGAAACGCTGTTTTCTTTACTCATCGGAAAAAAAGCGAATGGCAATGCAATAGGAGTGGGTACATTGGCAATAACCATATTTGTTAAGCCTGTGACTACTTTTTTACCAGGAATAAATTTTACTTTATTGGTTTGAAAGTAATATTCAGGATTATCAACATCTTTTGATGTAGTAAAACGTGCTCCTTTTAAAAAGTATACTGAATCATTTTCTTTTTTGGTTACGGCAGCCTTAATTTTAAACTCTCCTTGATCTGATCTTGAATTCCAAATCAATGCTTTTTTTGTTTTAAAATTGAATCGAATCGAGTCGGGTTCCACGACATTGGCACCTTGTTTAAAATTCGGATATTGCGTGTAAGCTCCCGTCGAATCTTTTAATCTACCGGCATAGACTTCGTTTTTTTCGTAGTCCATGATAATTTTTCCCGACTTTAGTTCAACGTCTTCATAATACAATTCGGCTTGATCGTATAAAGTGATTTGTTTTTTCTTTTGATCTATTTTAACGTATTGCTCAGCTTTATAGCGTACTTTTCCATCTAAAAAAGCTTTCTTAGGTTTTAAACTATCTTTTTTTATACTGTCGGTAGCTACTACGACCACTGGTTTTGGAGTAATAACGGGTACAGAAGGATTAGTTGCAGTACTTTTTTTAGTAGGAGCTTGTATAGCGGCTTTCTTTGTGACGATATCTTGCGAATATAATTTACCAGAACCCAGAGAAAGGAATAATGATAATAAAACGATATTAAATAAGTTTGTATGCAACGGTATAAATGCTATTTTTGTAAAATTATGGCCTGTTTTTTGACACGTCAAACTTACATATTATTTTTTGTCAAAAATAGTCAATTAAATAATTTTATAACTGTAGTCTTTTAATAAAATTAACGAATAGCTTTATGCACATTTCTAGTAAAATCAAATTCTTTTTGCCAATATGTCTTGCCTTATTTTCCGTGGTAGGATATGGTCAAACTAATGCTTTTAAAGTCACGCTTGATGCTGGACATGGAGCACATGATTTTGGTGCTGTTTACGAAGGTCGAATTGAAAAAAATATAGCCTTAGCAGTGGTTCTCAAGGTTGGTAAAATTCTAGAAGCTACGCCGCAAATGCAGGTCAATTATACTCGTAAGACAGATGTTTTTATTGATTTGATTGAAAGAGCAAATATTGCCAATCGCGTTAATGCTCATATTTTTGTATCTATTCATTGTAACGCAAATAGAAACACTGTTGCTGATGGTACTGAAACTTATGTAATGGGTTTGAGTAAAGTAGCTTCCAATTTAGAAGCTGCAAAGAAGGAAAACTCGGTAGTAACTTTAGAAAAAGATTACAAAGAAAAATACGAAGGTTTTGATCCGAACTCTCCAGAAACCATGATTGGTATGACCTTGATGCAAGAAGAATATTTAGAAAATAGTATTGCATTGGCCAGTAAAGTCGAAGAAGCTTTTGGTGATTTAGGAAAAAAAATTCGTGGAGAGGGAGTAAAGCAAGCTCCGTTCATGGTTTTGCATAAAGCATACATGCCAAGAGTCCTTATTGAAATGGGATTCATATCAAATACTGTTGAAGGTAATCGACTAAACTCTGAAGAAGGTCAAGATGAAATTGCAAAAGCAATTGCTGGCGCTATTGTAAGTTATAAGAAAGAGTATTTTGGAGAGGGCGAAGTTGAAGCACCTGCTGAGACTCCTTCTGAAAAAATGATTGAAAATAGTAAAAATGAAATGCAATCAGGGACTCCGGTTAACAACGATGCCGCATCTGCATTGCAAACTGTGGCTCCTGTTGCTGCAGCGGTTGTTGTTCCCAAAGTCGTTGCGCCAGTTGTTACACCAGCTTTAGCAGTGACAACTACCAATCCAGGCGTAGTTTTTAAAGTACAACTGATTGCAAGCTCCAAAAAAATTGACTTGTTGGCACAAAACTTCAATGGATTGTCTGATGTATCCGTATTATACGAGGATCGAGTGTACAAATACTTATATGGTAATGCAAATAACTTTGAGGCTGCAAAAAAAGAC
The DNA here is from genome assembly GCF_021608205.1 of Flavobacterium sp. K77. NCBI lineage: Bacteria > Pseudomonadati > Bacteroidota > Flavobacteriia > Flavobacteriales > Flavobacteriaceae > Flavobacterium > Flavobacterium sp. K77. The sequence goes on from NZ_JAKIHO010000002.1 coordinate 280,485, forward strand.
TTGAAGCAAGCCAAAGAGAAAGGCTATAATTCTTCTTTTTTAATTGCATTTAAACAAGGAAAAAAGATAAACATTCAAGAAGCAATTCAATAATATTGCAACACAATTTCTATTCCCACCCTTATTTTGAAAATTACATTACACCCTTGTCGTATCTTTTTAGTTCTTTTAGCTCTCATTGTTACTGTGCCGATTCTGGCCCAATCAAAAAATAAGTTCGTCATAATTTTAGATGCTGGCCACGGTGGAAAAGACCCTGGGAACTCTTACCACGGTTTTGTAGAGAAAGAAATCGCGCTCAAAACTTCCTTAAAATTGGAGCAATTTTTAAAAAAACACAAAGACATTCAAATTGTCTACACTAGAGAAAGTGATGTTTTTATTCCTCTTAAAGATCGTCCTCGCAAAGCCAATTCCCTTCATGCCAATTTGTTCGTCTCGGTGCATTGCAATTCTGTAACTAATCCTGAGCCATACGGGACAGAAACTTTCGTAATGGGACTATCTAGAAGTAAAGGAAATTTAGAAATTGCTAAACAAGAGAATTCGGTAATATTACTCGAAAAAGATTATAAGAGTGCCTATAAAGGTTTTGATCCAAAAAATCCGCTAGGAATGGTAGGTTTGCAAATGCTTCAAGAAGATTATATGAACAGAAGTATTGCATTGGCATCAAAAATACAGAATAATTTTGTGAAGCAATTAAATCGAAAGTCAAGAGGTATTAAGCAAACTCCTCTATGGGTTTTAGATGCGGTATTTATGCCAAGTGTTTTAATTGAGTTGGGTTTTTTGAGTAACAAAAACGAGGGTTTGTATCTGAATTCAGATGCGGGTCAAAGCCAAATGGCTGAAGCGATCGCAACTGCTATTGTGGATTACAAAAGAGAATATTTTGACGATAGAAGTACTTCTGTAACAAATGATGATAGCAAAAGCGCTGATAAAGAAGTTACGAAAAATGAACGCAATGGTAAAGGAACAAGCTCGAGTAAAAGCACAAGTGAAAATGATAAAGTTTCGTTTTTAGTGCAATTTGCTGCGGGAACAAGAGAATTAAAATTAGTTCCATCAAACTTTAAAGGCTTAAAAGACGTATCTATATTAGCAACTAGTACTAAATTGTTTAATTACAGATACGGTAATACAACAAGTTACGAAATTGCTAAGCAAAACTTAAAGGTCGTACAAGATAAAGGTTACACTTCGGCATACATAATTGCAGTGAAAAATGGCCAAACTATTAGTCTAAAAGAAGCATTGAAATAATTATTACAAGTCGATTTTTTTATATTAAATTTGTACAAAATACAGAAATTTTGAAAATAACTAGAGAAATAAAAGCAGCAGTTCTCGTAATTGCATCGATATTATTGTTTATTTGGGGATATAGTTTTTTAAAAGGCAAAGACCTTTTTGGTAACTATAAAACTTTTTATGTTGAATATAAAAGTGTTGAAGGTTTAGCGAAATCTGCTCCTGTTACACTTAACGGGTTGGTAATTGGAAAGGTTAATGAAATAGCAATTGATGAAAATACAGGCGCTTTGCTGGTAGAATTGCAATTACAAACAGATTTTCCTATTTCGAAATCAAGTGCTGCCATGATTTATGAGCCGGGTTTTATTGGTGGAAAACAAATTGCAATTGTACCTAATTTTAATGACAAGACGTTAGCCGAAGACGGACAACGATTGTTAGCAACTACTAAAATGGGACTAGCAGACAAAGTAGGCGATCAATTAGCTCCTTTACAAGAAAAATTAGAAAAATTGCTTGGCAGCAGTGATAAGCTTATTTCGGGTCTTAATAACGTTTTGGATCAAAAAGGACAGCAAGATTTAAAGCTAACCCTATCGGAAATGAGTCAAACCGTAGCGGAGTTTCACAAGCTTTCTGTTAGTGTGAATGAGTTGCTAAACACCAATAAATCACAGTTAAACGGTGTGGTATCAAACTTTGGTAAAATTTCTAGTAATTTCTCTAAAATTTCGGATTCCTTGGTAAAAGCTGATTTAGGTAAATCGGTTAAAAATTTAAATGCTACTTTGGGTCGTGTTGATGGTATAATGAAAAAGCTTGAAGAAGGTAAAGGCTCTATTGGTAAATTGTTGCAAGATGAAGCTTTTTATAACAACATTAAAGCTTCGACGAAAGAATTAGAATTGTTATTGCAAGACTTACGCTTGTATCCTACACGATATGTAAATATTTCTTTGTTTGGAAAAAAAAACAAGCCTTATACAGGTCCGCAAAATGATTCTATCCCTCAAGACAAAATAAATAAATAATATGAGTTATCTAGACAACATTTTATTTGCCGTTTTATTGGCAGTTGGTTTTGGTTATTTTTTTAATAACGTAAAAAAATTAAGGAGAAACATCAATCTGGGTACAAACGTCGATCGTACCGACAATCCAAAAGCAAGATGGACCAATATGGCGATGATTGCTCTTGGGCAATCAAAAATGGTAAAGCGTCCTATTGCAGGAATCTTGCATATCATTGTTTATGTAGGTTTTGTGATTATCAATATTGAGTTACTCGAAATTATTATCGATGGCCTTTTTGGTACGCACAGAGTTTTTGCTTTTATCGGTGTTACTTACGATGTTTTAATTGCTTCGTTTGAAATTTTAGCAGGTTTGGTGCTTTTTGCGGTTTTTGCATTTTGGACAAGAAGAAACGTGATAAAGTTGAAACGTTTTGTTAGCAGCGATCTTAAAGGTTGGCCAAAAAACGATGCTAATTACATCTTGTATTTTGAGGTGGTATTGATGACGCTATTTTTGTTAATGAACGCAACTGACTTACACTTACAAAATGTGCCAGGTGGCTATTCGCATTTTATCAAAGCAGGATCCTTCCCGATAAGTCAGTTTATTGCTCCAATGTTTAATGGCGTTTCTAATGAGTTAGTAATGTTGCTTTCGGAGTTATTCTGGTGGTTGCACATTGTGGGTATTTTGATTTTTATGAACTATCTGTACTACTCAAAGCATTTGCATATTTTGCTTGCGTTTCCTAATACCTATTTTGCTAATTTGAATCCGCAAGGCGAGTTTGATAACTTAGCTTCGGTGACTAAAGAGGTGAAGTTAATGATGGATCCAAATGCTGATCCTTTTGCAGCAGCACCAGTTGATGAGAATGCGGTTCAGAGTAAATTTGGAGCTAGTGATGTTCAAGATTTGAATTGGGTGCAACTTTTAAATGCCTACACCTGTACTGAATGTGGACGTTGCACATCATCGTGCCCTGCGAATATTACTGGAAAGAAATTGTCTCCTCGTAAAATTATGATGGATACAAGAGATCGTTTAGAAGAAGTAGGTCGAAACATTGATGCAAACAAAGGAATTTTTATTCCAGATAACAAAACATTATTAAACGATTACATCACCCCTGAGGAATTGTGGGCATGTACTTCATGTAATGCGTGTGTCGAAGAATGTCCAGTAAACATAAGTCCTTTATCTATTATTTTAGATATGCGTCGTTACTTGGTTATGGAACAAAGTGCTGCACCAATGCCTCTAAACGCTATGATGACTAACATTGAAAACAATGGTGCACCATGGCAGTACAATCAACAAGACCGTTTGAACTGGAAAAACGAGTAGTTTTTTTGGCGAAAGCAAAAATAAATTGAGTTCAAATTATACCATAACACTATCAATATATAGAGTATGTCAGAAAATTTAATAGTGCCTACAATGGCCGAAATGTTGGCCCAAGGAAAACAACCAGAGGTTTTGTTTTGGGTAGGTTGTGCAGGAAGTTTTGATGATAGAGCTAAAAAAATAACTAAAGCTTTTGTACGTATTTTAAACCGTGCTAAAGTAGAATTTGCAGTGCTTGGTACGGAAGAAAGCTGTACTGGTGATCCAGCAAAAAGAGCCGGTAATGAGTTTTTGTTTCAAATGCAAGCCATGATGAACATCGAGGTTTTAAATGCCTATGAAGCCAAAAAAATTGTTACGGCTTGTCCGCATTGTTTTAATACCCTTAAAAATGAGTATCCTGAATTAGGTGGTCAATATGAAGTAATTCATCATACTGAATTTTTAAAATCATTGCTTGACGATGGAAGATTGACAATTGAAGGTGGTCAATTTAAAGGAAAACGTATTACTTTTCATGATCCTTGTTATTTAGGTCGTGCCAATAATGTGTACGAAGCACCAAGAGAGTTAATTTCTAAATTGGATGCTGCATTGGTGGAAATGAAACGCTCCAAAGCAAACGGATTGTGTTGTGGTGCAGGTGGAGCGCAAATGTTCAAAGATGCCGAAAACGGAAATAAAGAGGTAAATATCGAGCGAACTGAAGATGCACTTGAGACACAACCCGAAATTATTGCTGCAGGTTGTCCGTTTTGTAACACGATGATGACTGACGGAATTAAGAACAAAGAAAAAGAAGGTGAGGTAAAAGTGATGGACATTGCGGAGCTTATTGCTAACGCACAAGATCTATAAAATGAAGAAACTAGTTCTTTTAGCTTTTTTCATATTCTCAACTACTATGTTTTCTCAAGATGTTTATGACACGATGGGAAAAGAAACTTGTGAATGTATCACCAAGAAAAAAAATGATTTCAGTACAATATCCAAAAATGAGTTACAATTGCAAGTTGGTCTTTGCATGATTCAAAGTTATTCTTTACATAGTTCAGAATTTAGTGAAGGAGAAAAGATCAGCTTAGACGATAAGGCTGCAATGGAGCGATTGGGAGAAAAAGTAGCGATGAAAATGTTAGATAGTTGCCCTGAAATTATATTAGAGATGGGTAAAGTAGCTACAAGAACTGAGCAAGATCAAGTAGAAGATAAATCGAATCTTTTTGTTATTGGGCAGGTTACTGCGATTACAAAAGAGCAATTTTTGACTATTCAACTTAAAGATAAAAACGGAAGAAGCTATAGCTTTTTAGTTCTTAATTATTTTGATACAGCTTCAATATTAACAAACAATGAATTGAAAGTTAAAAATGAAGTAAAAATCGGTTACAGCGAAGTAGAACTTTTAGATGTGAAAACAAATGAATTTCGCTATTTTAAAATTATAAACAATATAGAAAAACAGTAAATCATTCTGTATCTATCATAAAAACAATAACTATGTACGTTCCTTTTGAAAATTTACCTGAAGAATCTCGCATTTGGATTTACCAATCTAATAGAAAGTTTTCAGACGCGGAATTTGCTGAAATTGAAACAGCAGTTCAATCTTTCTTAAACGAATGGGCTGCACATGGTACAAGTCTTGAAGCATCTTATCAATTAAAGTACAATAGGTTTATCATTCTTGCAGTAAATCAAGACGTTCAAATGGCTACAGGCTGTTCTATTGACGCCTCAGTTGAATTCATTCAAAGTCTTGAAAAAAAATATTCGGTTGATTTGTTAGACAAAATGAACGTAACTTTTAAACTGGGCGAGCACATTGCTCACAAACCATTGCTTGATTTTAAAAAAATGGTTAAAGATAAAGCCGTTACCGAGAATACTATTGTGTTTAATAATTTGGTTAATAACGTACAAGAATTCAATGAATCTTGGGAGGTAGCTGCTGCCGATAGCTGGCACAGTCGTTTCTTTTAACTTTAATTATTACAACAATTTTTAATCTCAATTTGATTTTAACAAAATTAAATTAGAAGCTATATACAGCAGCGTTCTATTATATAAAATAGAAGTTGCTGTTTTTTTTATTTTTGATTATTCCATTTTTTGAACTTTAACTGGCTAGTTTTTTAAGTTATCAAATTGTAATTTTTCCTTTTTTTAAGAGCTATTTAGTACTTTAAATTAAGCTTGCCATTTCAAATTTTAGTACATTCGTAGCATTAAATTACATACATGAAAATTGCAATTGTTTGTTATCCTACTTTTGGAGGTAGCGGTGTTGTCGCAACAGAGCTTGGTTTAGAATTGGCACGTCGTGGCCATGAAATTCATTTTATTACATATAGGCAACCGGTTCGATTGGCTCTTTTAAGTCCAAATGTGCATTACCACGAAGTAAATGTTCCTGAATATCCTTTGTTTCATTACCAACCTTATGAATTAGCGCTTTCGAGCAAATTGGTAGATATGGTAAAATTGTACAACATAGAATTATTGCATGTACATTATGCCATTCCGCATGCCTACGCAGGATACATGGCCAAGCAAATGCTAAAAGATGAAGGGATTAATATTCCTATGGTTACCACTTTGCACGGTACCGATATTACTTTGGTAGGAAATCACCCTTTTTACAAGCCAGCTGTTACTTTTAGCATCAATAAATCAGATGTGGTTACTTCTGTTTCTCAAAGTTTAAAAGAGGATACTTTGAAACTTTTTAATATAAAAAATGAGATTGAAGTTATCCCGAACTTTATTGAGCTTGAAAAAACAGTTAAAGAAGGAGGTTTGCCTTGCCAACGTTCAGTAATGGCAAATACAAATGAACGCATCATAACACACATTAGTAATTTTAGAAAAGTAAAACGAATTCCTGATGTAGTTCAGGTTTTTTATAATATTCAAAAAGAAATTCCTGCCAAATTGATGATGGTAGGTGATGGACCTGAAAAAGAAAAAGCCGAGCAATTGTGCCAAGAATTAGGTATAATGGATAAAGTAATCTTTTTTGGAAACAGTAATGAAATTGATAAAATTTTGTGTTTTACTGATTTGTTTTTGTTGCCTTCGCAAACCGAAAGTTTTGGTTTAGCTGCACTTGAGGCAATGGCCTGCAGTGTGCCTGTGATTTCAAGTAACTCGGGAGGATTACCAGAAGTGAATTTTGAGGGTATTTCTGGATTCTTAAGTGATGTTGGTAATACTGAAGAAATGGCTCAAAATGCCTTGAAAATTCTTAAAGATGATGCTACTTTGGCAAGTTTTAAGGCCAATGCATTTCAAGTGGCACAGCAGTTTGATATTAAGAATATTTTACCTTTGTACGAAGCGCTTTACGAAAAAGCCATTCAAAAATACAAGTAATACAAAACCAAGATTTATGAAAAGATTAGTAGGCTCATTTATCGCAGTAGTTCTTTTTTCTTGTGGTACTACAAATACAAAAAATCAAAGTTCTAATTCGCTTTACGAAATTTTAACTCAACAAAGTAACGGTGGTGCTGCCATTCGTTTTTTTGAAATTTTAACTGCTCCCAATGAAATTGCGATGTTACAAAACGATGAGCTGTTAAAAAACAAAGTTACTGCTGCTGATGTACAACGTGCAAATTTTGTAATTTTAAACCTTGGTGAAAAATCTAGTGGTGGTTATTCTATTGGAGTTGAAAACGTGGTTGAAACAGATACAAATATTATTGTAACTGTAAAAGAGCGAGCTCCAGAACCAGGAAGTATGGTGACACAATCAATTTCAAATCCGTTTTGTGTTTTGAAAATTAATTCAAAAAAACCAATTCTTTTTAAATAACAAAAAGGCCATTCTAAATTTAGAATGGCCTTTTTTTTTGTCAATTATTGATTAAAATCTGTAGCGAATACTCAAAGCTAAATCAGGACCAAAATTATCCGTTCTATATCCATCAGAGTTAAAATATAATTCTGGACGGATGTCAAGTGCTAATTGAATTGGAGCTTCTTCAAAATTGTACTCAATTCCTAAGTCACCTGCTGCAAATAAGAAAGTACCGCTATCATCAATTCTGTTGTTACTCCAAGATCCAAGTCCACCACCAACACCAGCGTACCAATTGAATCCACCGTCAATATTCCATACCCATTGGTAAAGTCCAGCAACTTTAAAAGCATCAAAATTATCATTGTTTCTAAACCCCAAATCTAACTCTAATCTATTATTGTCTCCTAAGCCTCTTTGGTATGAGATTTCTCCACCAAAACCATCATTATCACCCAAACGTAGACCTAAAGCATTTTTAGATATGTCTTGTGCTTGAGCAGTAAATGCTAACCCCATTAGCATAATCGCTGATAAAATAATCTTTTTCATAAATTGTTTCTTTTTTGTTTTTACAAAGATAGATCATAAGTTGGCGGATGCTTTATATCATTTTTGATATTTCTTATATAATCTAATGTAGTCGTTTTAAAATCTCAAATCTTCACTTTACAACTATTTTTTATTAATTTTCAGTTTTTGTCGGATACAGGTTGTAATAGAATTCGGGACTTCTTATTACTCTTTTTGATTTTGTAAAGTCCCTTTTCATTAATTTTTACAACAATAAATGTCCTCTTTGGTCTAAAACTTTAAACACTAAACTTTTGAACTTTAAAGTAAAATGGTACTTTTGTTAAAAACTAACTACAATGGCAGGGAATAGCTACGGAACCTTATTTAAATTAACAACTTTTGGAGAATCTCATGGTGAAGCGTTAGGAGGTATTATCGATGGATGCCCCCCAGGAATTACCATTGATCTTGAAGCAATTCAAGCTGAAATGGCGCGCAGAAAACCAGGACAATCAGCAATTGTCACTCAGCGAAAAGAGCCAGATGATGTACAGTTTTTATCGGGTCTTTTTGAAGGTAAAACTACGGGCACACCAATTGGTTTTATTATTCCCAATACCAATCAAAAATCAGATGATTATTCACATATAAAGGATAATTACCGCCCGAGTCATGCGGATTATGTTTACGATCAAAAATATGGTTTTCGTGATTATCGCGGTGGCGGCAGAAGTTCAGCTCGTGAAACGGCTAGTAGAGTAGTTGCAGGAGCTATTGCAAAACAAATGCTTCCTGAAATTAAAATCCACGCTTTTGTTTCTGCAGTTGGACCAATAACGTTAGATATTCCGTATCAAGAATTAGATTTTAATTCGATTGAAGATAATCCAGTTCGTTGCCCAGATGCGTCGACTGCTGCCGATATGGAAGCTTACATCAAGGACATACGCAAGCAAGGTGATACCGTAGGAGGTGTGGTTACTTGTGTTATTAAAAACGTTCCAGTAGGTTTAGGAGAACCAGTTTTTGATAAACTACATGCTGAATTAGGTAAAGCAATGTTATCAATCAATGCCGTAAAAGGTTTTGAATATGGGAGTGGTTTTGAAGGTGCTAAAATGAAGGGCAGTGAGCACAACGACTTATATCACGCTGATGGTACTACCAAGACCAATCGTTCAGGCGGAATTCAGGGCGGAATTAGTAACGGAATGGATATTTACTTTAATGTAGCTTTCAAACCTGTAGCAACGATCATGCAAAAACAAGAATCTTTGGATAACAAAGGAGAAATCACAGAGATGACAGGTAAAGGCCGTCATGACCCTTGTGTGGTACCTCGTGCAGTTCCAATTGTTGAAGCAATGGCGGCAATAGTTATTGCTGATTTTTATTTGATAAATAAAATATATTAAACCTATTTTTACAGTTAATTTAAGCTTCGTTACATTTATTAATATTTAAATGGTCGAGCATAAAACATTGTTATTTTTATAAATTTTAAAACTTTTTAATGGACAATACAACCACAAAAAAAGCATCTTTTTTTTCAGGATTGACAGGACAAATTTTGGTAGCCATGATGCTTGGAGCCATTTTAGGAATTGTTATTCATAATAATATTGATGCAGAATCTGCTCAAGCTTTTAGTACTAAAATTAAAATTTTAGCAACTGTTTTTATTCGCTTGGTGCAAATGATTATCTCGCCATTAGTCTTCACAACGCTAGTTGTTGGAATTGCTAAATTAGGCGATATCAAAGCGGTTGGTCGCATTGGTGGTAAAGCTATGGGATGGTTTTTTACGGCTTCATTCATATCTTTATTGCTAGGGATGTTTTTTGTAAACATTCTTGAGCCTGGTGTTGGTTTAAATTTATCAAATGTTGAATTAGGCTCTGTTGCAGAGGTTACAGCAAAAACACAAAACATTTCATTTGAAAATTTTATTGAGCATATTGTTCCCAAAAGTATTTTCGAAGCAATGGCAACGAATGAGATTTTACAAATTGTAATCTTTTCTATTTTCTTTGGTTTAGCTGCAGCGTCTCTTGGTGATTACGTAAAGCCAGTAATTAACGCGCTTGATAAAACCTCGCACATAGTTTTAAAAATGGTTAATTATGTGATGAAATTTGCTCCAATTGGTGTATTTGGTGCTATTGCAGGCGTGTTTGCAGTGCGTGATTTTCAGGAATTAGCAATTACTTATTTTAAGTTTTTTGGATCGTTTCTAATTGGGATTTCTTCTTTATGGGTAGTTTTAATTGCTGTTGGTTTTATCTTTCTAAAAAGCAGAATGTCAGTTTTGCTTAAACGAATTGTAAGTCCTTTAATTATTGCTTTTGGTACAACAAGTAGCGAAGCTGTTTTTCCTAAATTGACCGAAGAATTAGAACGTTTTGGGGTTAAAGACAGAATCGTATCTTTTATGTTGCCATTAGGGTACTCATTCAACCTTGATGGAAGTATGATGTATATGACTTTTGCAAGTATTTTTATTGCACAAGCTTACGGAATAGATTTAGATTTAGGTACACAAATGACTATGTTGTTAGTGCTAATGCTTACCAGTAAAGGTATTGCAGGAGTTCCAAGAGCTAGTTTGGTAGTGGTAGCAGCAACTTGTGGTATGTTTGATATTCCAATTGAAGGAATAGCTTTGATTTTGCCAATTGACCACTTTTGTGATATGTTTCGAAGTGCTACTAATGTTTTAGGGAATGCACTTGCAACTTCTGTGGTAGGTAAATGGGAAGCTGATGGAGAGGTAGAAGAAGTATTAGAAGCTTAAAAAAAATAAAATATTTTTTCAAGTTCAGTTTATAGCAATAAAAAAGCTCCGATTTTAATCGGAGCTTTTTTATATCGAATAAAAATTAATTACGCTTTTCTCTCCATCAATGCCATGTAGAATCCGTCAAATCCAGATTCAGAAGCTAAAATTTTGTGTTCTTTTACAAAGGTAAATTGCTTTCCAATTTCGGTAGTTAAAAAACGTTTTACTTGCTCTTGATTTTCTGATGGTAATATAGAGCAAGTGGCATAAACAAGTTTCCCACCTGGTTTTACAATTTTTGAATAGCTTTCCAAAACTTCCGATTGTACTTTGCGAATGTTATCAATAAATTCGGGTTTAAGTTTCCATTTTGCATCCGGGTTTCTTTTTAAAACGCCTAAACCACTGCAAGGTGCATCAATTAATACACGATCTGCTCTTTCGTGAAGTTTTTTAATCACTTTTGTCGAATCGATAATGCGGTATTCAATATTGAACGCTCCGTCTCTTTTCGCTCTAATTTTCAATTGCTTTAATTTACTTTCGTACAAGTCCATTGCAATTAATTGCCCTTTGTTTTCCATCAAAGAGGCAATGTGTAATGTTTTTCCGCCGGCACCAGCACAAGTATCAACAACACGCATTCCTGGCTTCACATCTAAAAAGGCTGCTACAAGTTGTGAATTGGCATCTTGAACCTCAAAAAAACCTTGCTTGAAAGCATCTGTTAAAAATACATTTGCTCTCTCTTTTAAAACTAAAGCATCAGGTTGTGCCTTTAAGGTTTCAGTTTCAATGTTCAAGTCCATCAAAATAGCACGTAATGCTTCACGAGTAGTTTTTAGTGTGTTTACACGTAAAATAACACGAGCAGGTTGGTTTTGTGCTGCAATTTCAGTAGCCCAAACTTTTTCACCAAGTTCTTTTACGCCCAATTCGTCCATCCAATCTGGAATAGATTCTTTAATTGCACGAACTTTTGATAATTCATCAAAACGACCTTTAATTTTTCTTTCTGGTGTTCCTTCTAATTGGCGCCAATCAGGAATAGGATAACCTCTTAAAACTGCCCATACAGAGAACATTCTCCATAAGTTGTCTCTGTCAAAAGGCTCTTTAACCTCTGCGATTTCAGAGTATAATCGTTTCCAACGAACGATTTCGTATATTGTTTCAGCGACAAATTTTCTGTCTGAACTGCCCCATCTTTTGTCTTTTTTAAGGGATCGGGCTACTACTTTATCAGCATATTCGCCTTCGTTAAAAATAGCATTTAAGGCGTCTATTGTAGTGTAAACTAAATTTCTGTGTAATCTCATTTTAAATAATTGAGGTGCAAAGGTACTATTTATTGACTTTAATGTATTGTTTTTAAATACCGATTATTGTATTTTAATTTTTATCCAAAAAAAAACACCGTATAAATACAATGTTTTTTAATAGATAAGTGAGAAAAAATTATTTCACTCGCGTTAATCCTATGTTTTCAGGTGCATGTAACACCATTGGAAATTTTTCTATTTTAACAGAACTACTATCTAATCCAAAGGCTCTTTCTTCTGATAGACTAAGTTTTTTTATAAAGAAGTAAGAGTTCATTACTATTTTTTCGTGCCATCTTAAATCGCTGTCATTAGACAGGAATTTTTCAGATAATACAAATTTGAAATCCCCTATGATGTTGTTTTTATTCAATGATTCATAACGACTTGTAATATCTACTTCACCTTTTTTAACCATGTCGCGAATCACTTCTCTAAACATCAAATTAATTTTTGTAGGTTCTCTAAAACCTAAATTAAAGTCGACGCGGTACAAATCATCTTTTACAATTTCGGTAACTTTATATTCTGTTTTGTAAGGTTCCGTTAAAATGTTCACATGAACAAACCAATAGATATCGGCTCTCTTAGGTCGTTTTTGTAAGATAGAGTACATTACTTTTTCTTCAATTTCATCAACTCTTCCGGCGTTAGTCATATAAACCAAATGGGTAGCGTATTTTGGAATAGAAAGGTCAGCGCTTAGCTCAACAAGTACTTTTTTGTAATCTTCAATCTTAACGATTTTTGTGTAGCTCTTATTGATTTTTTTAGCCACATACCAAATAGTCATTACAGAAATGAGTGCAATTGCAATGAATAATGTTACGTAACCACCTTCGGCAAATTTTGTGATGTTTGCTGCTAAGAAACTAAATTCAATCATCAAGTAAACAGTAATTAGCGGTACGATAAAGTACAAGGGCACACGTTTCATTATCAAGTAATAATTTAGCAAAATTGTAGTCATGATCATACACAAAATAATTGCCAAACCATAGGCATGTTCCATGTTGCTAGATTCTTCAAAATGCAAAACGATGCCAACGCAACCAATAAATAGCAACCAATTAATCGATGGTATATATAATTGTCCTTTTAATTCTGTTGGATATTTGATTTTTACTTTAGGCCAGAAATTTAGCCTCATAGCTTCATTTATCAATGTAAATGAGCCACTTATTAATGCTTGAGATGCAATTACAGCAGCAAGTGTAGCTACTACAATTCCTATGGGTTGAAACCAATCTGGCATAATGAGGTAAAACGGATTTCCATTTTTTCCACCAATACTTTGAAGAGTTGCACCTTCATGTTGCATTAGATATGCTCCTTGTCCGAAATAGTTTAGGACTAAAGCAATTTTTACGAAAATCCAACTGATACGGATGTTTTTTCGTCCACAATGCCCCATATCAGAGTATAATGCTTCTGCACCAGTTGTACATAAAAATACGAATCCAAGAACAAAAAATCCTTCAGGATGAATGCTCAGTAAATGGTAAGCATAGTATGGATTTATTGCGTTTAAAACACTAGTGTTTAACATTATTTGAGATACTCCTAAGGTTGCAAGCATTGCAAACCATACGAACATCATTGGTGCAAAAAACTTCCCAACAAGTTTTGTTCCGAATTGCTGAATTGCAAATAGTACAAACAAAATACTGATCACGATTGGAATAGTGTTTATTTCCGGATAATACGTTCTGATTCCTTCAACTGCTGAAGACACCGAGATTGGTGGTGTAATGATTCCGTCAGCGAGTAAGGCGCTACCTCCGATAATTGCGGGAACAATTAACCATTTGATTTTAGTTTTTTTGACCAAAGCATAAAGAGCAAATATTCCGCCTTCTCCATGATTGTCTGCACTTAAAGTGATAATTACATATTTGATCGTAGTTTGTAAAGTTAACGTCCAAAATACGCAAGAGATACCTCCTAAAACAATATCTGCGTTGATGAGATGTGTGCCTAATATGGCTTTCATTACATACAAAGGGGATGTGCCAATATCTCCGTAAATGATTCCTAATGAAATTAATAATCCACCTAATGTCCATTTACTATGGAGGTCTTTGTGTGAAGTGCTCATGAAAAATATTTATAAAAGTGCTCAAATTTACACTTTTTAAATAAATTAAGAACTCATTAAGAAAAAAAACACGGCTGGAAGGCCGTGTTTTTAACAATTTGGTAGTTTTACTAAGATCTTCTGTTCTCGCCTCTCCCTGAATTACTTCTTTGGTTTTCTGTTCGTTGCGGTACGTTAGCTCTGCCATTTTCGCGCGGTGCAGGAGTTGCATTTGTGCTTCTGCTAGAAGAACTGTTTTCTACTCTGTTTTGTGAAAATGTTCTATTTTGACCTCTTTCTCCTATTGAATTACGTTCCTCGCGATTAGGACTGGAACTGCGATTTTCGATTCTTCCTGATCTAGGAATGCCTGCGCGGCTATCAACTGATGAACTTCCATTTTCTTGTCCTCTTGATGGGAAACTACGATTACTTGTCATGTTCCTTGTTTCGTAGGAGTTTCGGGTACCTCTATTTGGTACATCAACTCTTGAGGTACGACCAATCTCATCTGTAGTTCTGTTTGATCGATTAGAGTACGAGCTATTTGCTGTTGACCTATCGTTTGAAGATCCTCTAGGTGTAGCAATTCGGTCTATTCCTTGTGTGTTGCGACTTGCATTCGTATTGTATCTATTTTCACTACTAGTTCGTCGGTTTCCATAAGAAACATTTCCTCGTGAAGATCGTTGTCTATCTAATTCATAGCGGTTGGTAACCGTTGCGTTTCTGTGCGAAAATGAATAATGTGGGTGTTGTTTTTCATAACCATTAGATCGTCTCGAATTATATAAAACTATTGCTTGGTTGCTGCGTCTATAATTGACATAGTTGTAGTTATTGTTGAAATTTAAGCTAATATTGATGTTATTTCTATATCTAAAAACTGGAAATGGGTTCCATGCTCTGTAGTAACTTGGGTAATAACCCCAGTTCCAAGTTGAACAGTAAGGTCTATAAGATGGTCTCCAAAAAGAGGCATATAAAACGGGTGTACTGTAATATACTGGCTCATAAATGTAATTGGCGCCATACAAATAAGTATCTCCAACCACTTGTACATGTACCTTATTGTATTGATCTTTTTCAACATCAATTGTGGCAACGTCTTGGTATACATCGCGATCTAAAACTGCTTGTACAATAATTAGGTGTGTTCTGTTTTCTACAGTTTCGATTACGCGCAGGTAATCAACTTCTTGATCATCGTTCAAGTCAAGATTTGAAATTTGTGCATCAGGATCGTTGAGGCGTCGTTCAAAATCTTGTAAATCGCGCGCTTCTCCAAAAATAGAAGCTACCGCTCGTAGATCTAGATTATCACTGATTTCCGAACTTGTTGCTTGCACAGAAGATCGATTTTGCGCTTGCAATTGAATACTGAAAACAGGAATCAGTAAGGCAAGTAAAAGAACTTTCGTTTTCATGTTGTATCATTTTAGGTTTTTCTTTTTTTGAAGAACCAATTACTGTGCCAATATATTTTATTAGGTTTGCTGCTCTCTTTTAAAATTGTATTTTAGCCTTAAAATAAAAATCTATGATGATAAATAAACTATTGATTTTGTTGCTTTTGACAAGTTGTTTGGCATGTAATACAAGTAAAAATACTGTATTGAAAAATACTGTTAGTTCGGTAAAAATTGATACTCTCTTTAAAGATAAAATTAGTATTCGTGCTATTGAAATTGATGGTCATACAGTCTGGTACGCTGCAGATAAAGGTCGTTTTGGATCATTTGATCTCAATAAAAATGAGCGTAAAGAGCAATTAATTGCTAACGGTAAAGCTCCACTAGAATTTAGAAGTATCGCTCAAAATAAAAAGTCTGTATTTATTGTAAATGTGGGTAATCCTGCATTTTTATATCAAATTCCAAAAAAATCTCTTGTACCTAAACTAGTTTATCAAGAAAGTAATGAAAAAGTTTTTTTCGACAGCATGCGTTTTTGGGATGCCAACGAAGGTATTGCAATGGGAGATCCGGTAGCTGATTGCTTAAATATAATTGTAACTAGAGATGGAGGTGCTACTTGGTCTAAAATTCCAGCTTCTGTTTTACCCACCATCAAACAAGGCGAAGCAGCTTTTGCAGCAAGCAATACAAATATAATTGTTAAAGGGAATGATACTTGGATTGTTTCAGGTGGAACACAATCGAGGGTATTTTATTCTGCTGATCGCGGACGAAGTTGGACTGTTAACAAAACACCAATTGTGCAAGGACGTGCGATGACTGGAATTTTTACTGCTGATTTTTACGATAGTGAAATAGGGTTTATCGCGGGTGGAGATTACGAAAATAGAAATCAAAATTTTGGTAACAAAGCAATAACACTAGACGGCGGGAAAACTTGGAATTTGGTTGCCGAGAATCAAGGGTTTGGCTATGCTTCTTGTGTACAATTTGTGCCGGGAGGTGATGGTAAAGAATTGGTTTCAGTAGGTTTTTCTGGTTTGTATTATTCCAATGACTCAGGCCAAAGTTGGAAATTACTTCTTTTAGATCCAACTTTAAATACTATTCGATTCATAAATAGAACGACAGCAATTGCTGCAGGTCAACAAAAAATGATTCGAATTCAGTTCCAGTAAAAAAAAACACACACCCCAGTTTTAAAATTAGGGTGTGTTTTTTGAATTAATAATCAAAATTTTACTTTCGAGATCCGTTGTTACGGTATTGCTGCAGTAGCTTTCGGTTAAAATCTTCTTCTGCCTTTTTTAATTTTACAATTTTTATAGCAGGTAAAATGGTTCGAACATTTTGCATGAATTTTTTACGGACTAAAAAAAGTTCTTCTTCTGTATCATCAATTTGTGCCAAAAAAATGTTAGCTTCTTTCTCAGTAATTTTATCCAAAGATCCGTCATTCATTCTTCGAACATAACTTTTCATCTTTTGATGTCTTAGTTCAAATTGTTTATCGTCGTAAGCATTGTAAACTGGCCAAAAGCGGGCTGCTTCACTACTTGAAAAATTAAGTTCAGTAGTGAAAAATGCAACTTTTAAAGCTTTTATTTGCTCTCTTTTTTCTTTCATGCTTTCGCCTTGTCCGTAAAATTGGAGCGAAATCATTAAAAAGAGTAGTGGGAATAATTGTTTTAATTTCATTGTAATTAATTTTAATTGTAACAAATTTAGAGGTGCATTGCCTTACTCCAAGATTAAATTTTCTAGATTGGCATTTGTAGAAAAGTGTTCTTCAATACTTTCGTCCTCTAAAACTATCGATGTGTTGATTTTTTCTAAATCCTCAGCGTCTAAATTATTTAGTAAATCATATTGGTTTACAGAGGATTGGTAGGTAATGTAGTTTTCTAGAGCAACAGGATCTATTTTTGCAGTCATTGGATCCGAAGTATAAAAAACAGGAATCATTAACGCCATCACTAAAACCGCTGCAATCATCATTAAAACTTTTTTTCTTTTTGAGAATAATGAAATTACTTTAGTTTCTTCGGGTGGTAATTGAGCCAATAATTTACTTGAAAAAGTATCAAAATAAGCATCTGGAACTGTAAATCCAGCATCAATTTTCGGTTCGTTATCTAGTTTAAATGTCTTCATAATGAGTTTAGACCGTTTAATTTATAAAAGGTTTAATTGTTGGCCACAAAAGCCTCTATTTTTTTTACAGCTAAATGGTAGGAAGCTTTTAAACCCCCAACCGATGTTCCGAGTATTTCAGATATTTCTTCGTATTTCAGTTCTTCAAAATATTTCATTTTAAAAACTAATTGTTGTTTTTCGGGCAACTGCGCGATTGCTTTTTGTAGCTTTAATTGCATCTCGTTACCATCAAAAAAAACATCAGCTTCGAGATTTTCAATAGTTTTGTTTTGCAATGCCTCAGATGTTATGTGATTTGCTTTTGCCTTTTGTTTCAAAAAAGTTAATGCCTCGTTTGTAGCTATACGATACATCCATGAAAAAAGTTTGCTTTCGCCTTTAAAGTTTTTTAGATGCTGAAATATTTTTATAAAACAATTTTGCAATACATCATCAGCATCATCATGATTTAAAACTATCAATCTGATGTGATTGTATAAAGGTTTTTGATACTCCGAAAGCAGACGCTGAAACGCAACATTTTGCGTTTTAGGGTTGAGCAATTGGTTTATAAATTCCTGTTCTTCTTGCAAAATGGTTTCTTTTATTTTAAAGTGCTTCCTAGTTAAAAGTTATCTAGAATTCAGATAAGTCTTGTTCTTTTACAGCTTTTGGTTGAACTGATTTTGGAGTTGTTGTTGCTGAAGTTTCCTGTTCAATTGGATTGGTAGTCGGAATTTCAACAACTTTAGGCATCATTGGAATGTAAATTTCAGTTTCCCATTTGGATGGGTTTTTAATTTCAAATCGACTTTTATTCAGTACTTCAAGCTTTAAAAATTGGTTTCCTACAGCGATTTTATTAGTGTTGATGTAATTTTTAGATTTTAAATAAGCCTTATTTAAGTGTACATAATCACCCAGTAAAGTAGTTTTTACTGCATCAAAAGTTTCTAATTTATCAACTAAAATATCACTTCCCATGCTTGTAGCGATCTGATATTTGATAGGAACGCAAAAAGAAATTTTTGCCACATCTTTTGAACTGTCGTAGGCATGAAATATTAAAAATGGCTTTCCGTTTAATTCAATATTGTTTTGCTTACAAAACGTATTTAGTTTATAAATAATGATACGAGCGTTTTTATAAATCTGAGCAGTTTTTGTAGATATAGTCTGTTTTAGATAAAAAGTACCTGCTTTTTTCACTATTCCGTTTGAGGTTGCGGCAAACGTTTTTAACTCATAGTTTAAGGTTTTGTTTAAGTTTGCCAAGCTCTTTTCGTATAAACTTCCTATCAGTTTTTCGGCACCGCCATTAAAAGTGGCATAAATTTTCATCGAGAAGCTCATTTTTCCTTGAGATTTCCACGTAACTTTAGTTCCTCCTAAAGTGTCTTTAAATTTTATCGTTACATCAGTTTCAGTACCATCATAGTCCATTTTTTGTGCAATACTATCATTTTCCTTTGTAGTTACATTGCGTATGCTTCCGGCTTTACTGCTGTTGCTCCAACTGTACGACGCACCAGGTCCGGCACTTGTAGGTGAGTATGAAAATGTTGTTTCGGGTTGATCAATAGTCCAAGAGGTAAAATCTTCCCAGTTTTTTAAATCGTTGATATAATTAAAAACAGTATTTCTTGGAGTTGGAATTACCTGACTTCTTTCGACAACAAAATTTCCCTTTTGTGTAGCTACAAAAACTGTTGCTGCAACAAAACTGAGTAGCAATAAAAGAAACAAGTATTTTAAAATTCTCATAGTAATACGGGTTTAATTGGCTTAAGTTCAAATGATATTTTAATTGCTTTTTGGTTGAGATTTTTATGAATTGGTAAACAATTATTGTCAATGTTTTGTGTTTTCTTTAAACAAAATACTTAACTGCACGTTCTGTAGTATGCAATACTCCACAAAAATGCCCACAATATAGTAGACATTTTTTGAATATGTTTAATTATCTTTTAAAAAATACTTTAATTATAAACAAAATGGCAATAAATGCAAGAAAACCAATGAGTATTTTATAGTTTCCTTTATAAAACTGCTTGTGAATATTGATGTCTTTGCGATAGGAGTAGACCGCTGCAATAATAAATGATATAAAAAATAAGACCGCAAATACGAGTTGACCTTTACTGAACATAGTTAATTTTATTTTTGGTAAATTTAGGTAATAGTTTAGAAATAGTTACTAATTTGCTCTTGCAATTAACAAATTTTAAGGATGAAAAAACAAATTGATGCAGTAAAAGAATTTCATACTGCTTATAGACTTGGTTACAGTGATACGCCTGTTGCGGTTCTGGCAAACAAAAAACAAGAACTTCGGTTTGAGCTTATGAAGGAAGAAAACGAAGAGTATCTTGAGGCGGCAAAAAATGGTGACTTAGTTGAGATTGCTGATGCTTTAGGTGATATGCTTTACATTTTATGTGGAACTATTATTGAGCATGGCTTACAGGATAAAATAGAAGCTGTTTTTGATGAAATCCAGCGAAGTAATATGAGTAAACTTGATGAAAATGGACAGCCAATTTATCGTGAAGATGGTAAAGTTTTAAAGGGGCCAAACTATTTCAAACCAGATCTTTTATCGATTTTTGGTAATAAATAGAGAATATCTTAGATGGGTTTTAAAAAAAAGCGATTTTCACGGAGAAAATCGCTTTTTTTAATGTCCTAATTTGGAAGTATAATTAAATTTTAACGGTCCACCCAAAAGTATCTTCTTCTAATTTGTTTTGAATGTTTGTTAATTTCTCTTTTAACTGAGAAGCTACAGTTGCTTCAGATTTCGGTAATTCAAAATATTCGTCTTTATAAGAAAATCCAGATATAGGGCTCACAACTGCTGCTGTACCTGCTCCAAAAATCTCTTGTAAGCTTCCGTCTTTTGCCGCTGCAACAAGCTCATCTACTAATACAGAGCGTACCTCTACGTTAATACCTTCGCTTTTTGCTAACTCAATTAAGGTTTTTCTAGTTACACCATCCAAAATACGTTCACTAACAGGGGCTGTAAGAAGTGTATTGTTGATTCTGAAAAACACGTTCATAGTGCCAGCTTCTTCTAGCTTTGTATGTGTAGCATCGTCGGTCCAAATTACTTGTTGGAATCCTTGCTTGTTGGCAAGAGTTGTTGGGTAAAATTGTGCTCCATAATTTCCAGCCGCTTTTGCCGCTCCAATTCCGCCATTGGCTGCGCGACTATAGTGTTCTGCGATAAGTACTTTAACGTCACCTGCATAATACGATGTTACTGGCGACAAAATAATCATGAATTTATAATCATCTGATGGATTTGCAATAACACCAGTCCCATTTGCAATCATAAACGGTCTAATATACATAGCGTTTCCTTTGCCTTTTTTTATCCAAGCTTCATCAAGGTGCAGTAATTGTTGTAGACCATTCATGAAAATGTCCTCTGGTACTTCAGGCATTGCCATTCGTACCGCTGATTTATTAAATCGATTATAATTTTCATCAGGTCTAAAAAGCCAAATTTCGTCTGCATCATTTTTATAGGCTTTCATTCCTTCAAATATAGCTTGTCCATAATGAAACACTCTAGTTGATGGATCTATTAAAAATGGTGCATAAGGTTTTATAACGGGTTGTTGCCATTCACCGTTTTTAAAATCACATTCAAATAAGTGATCCGTAAATACTGAACCAAAGCTTAGGTTGTTAAAATCTACTTCATTAATTTTAGTTGTTGTAGCTTTTATAATTTCAATTTGCGTTGTTTGAGTAGCACTCATAGTTGTATACTGTTTTTGTTTTTAGTAAACCTCCTACCTTTCCATTTTATGGTAATACGGCTTTATAGAATGTTTGCAAAATTAAATAAAAATCAGTAAAATTGTTATCAATAAGATATTAATTATGCGATTTTGGTGAGATTTGTTTATTTTGTAATAAATCAACCGTAAGTTGTTTGTTTTATTGGAGATTTGTACAAAAAGCAAATAAAAAATAAGGCTTTCGAAGTAGTTTTATCTAATTTTGAAAGTTCGAGTGAGGGAAATAACCTGCAATAAAAAATCTAAACATTGAAAAGAGAAATAATTCAAACACTTGATGGTTCAACAACCATTCATTTAACTGATTGGGACGAATGTTACCACTCTAAGCACGGTGCCATTCAAGAGGCACAGCATGTATTTATTAAAAATGGGTTGGCTTTATTTCCTGATCAAAAAATAGCGCTTTTGGAAATTGGTTTTGGAACAGGTTTAAATGCTTTTATTACGGTTTTAGAATCTGAAAAAAGAAATCAACTAATAGATTATGTTGGGGTAGAGGCTTATCCAGTTGCTGCTGAAGAAGTTTTACAAATGAATTATGTAGCCGAGCTAAACGCCAATGATCAATTAGAGATTTTTCAAAAAATGCACGAGAGTAATTGGGAGGAAAAAACAGTTTTGACAAGTCATTTTACTTTAACTAAGAGAAAGCAGTTCTTTGAAAATATTGATGATGAAGATTGTTTTGATTTAATTTATTTTGATGCTTTTGGTTACCGCGTTCAACCGGAACTGTGGAGTACTGCCGTTTTTGAAAAAATGTACAAAGCCTTAAAAGTAGGTGGCGTTTTAGTAACTTATGCAGCGCGTGGAGTTGTAAAGCGAAGTATGATAGAGGTTGGTTTTACAGTCGAAAAATTAGCAGGGCCACCTGGCAAAAGAGAAATGTTTAGGGCATTTAAAAAGTAATTAGTGTACCAGTTGTTTACAATGAATTAGCATAATAAAAAAGCTAATACAACGTTAAAATTAATATCAGCTAATTAAATTGTAGTATTTTTACAAAAAAAAACAATCAAAATATCAATTAAATCTTCATTTACTATGTCGAAAATCATGTATGATTATACAAAATCAATTTTGGAAAGAGTAAGTTTTGATCCCACCTTATTTTGTAAAGAGTTAGAAAAAGCTATTAAAACATTACTTCCTTATGAGTTGGAACAATTGCGTGAATGGCTTTTGAATTTTACGGTTGAGAAACCAGAATTAAAACAATGTTTGATTTTGGTCAATTCGTAAACATTACAAAAAAATATTAAAGTATAAAAAAAGTCGGAATCAAATTCCGACTTTTTTTATGCTATTTTTTTGGCATTGAACTGATGATTTCTATATTCTGAAATACAATTGCGCCTTTTATAACCCCTGCAATCGTGCTACGCAATGCATCTATAATTTGAATTTTTAATTCGTTTTTCGGAAAGATAAGACTTACCTCGCGCGCCGGTTTTGGTTCTTTAAAATGACGTAGTTTTAATTTGTCTTTTTCTTTTAAATCTAAAGTATGCAAGTAAGGCAGTAGCGTGGTGCCCAAACCTTCATCAGCTAACTTTATTAGAGTTTCAAAACTGCCACTTTCAATTTGAAAATGACTAATTTCATTGCGGTCACCAGTTTTGCATAAGTTGAGTATGCCATCCCTAAAGCAATGTCCGTCTTGTAAGAGTAAAATTTCATCTAAATTTAAATCAGCTACTTCAATTTCATTTTTTTGAAAATGATGATGGCTTTCCGGGATGTAAGCCACAAATGGCTCATAATAAAGAACTATTTCCTTGATTTTTTCTTCAAGAAGTGGAGTTGCTGCTATTCCAGCGTCAAGATGGCCGTTATTCAATTTAGTAATAATCTCTGAAGTGTTTAATTCCTCAATGATCAATTTTACTTTAGGATACTTTTTGATAAAGTTGTTTAAAAACATCGGAAGGAGAGTAGGCATGATGGTTGGAATTATACCAAGCCTGAACTCACCACCTATAAATCCTTTTTGTTGCTCTACAATATCTTGAATACGATCTGCTTCAACAACTATATTTTTAGCTTGATTAACAATTTTTTGACCAATATCAGTTAACTGAATTGGTTTTTTAGTTCTATCAAAAATTTGAATACTGAGTTCTTCTTCAATTTTTTGAATTTGCATACTCAAAGTAGGTTGTGTAACAAAGCACTTTTCAGCCGCGAGAGTGAAATTCTTATATTCGGCTACAGCCAAAACGTATTTTAATTGCGTAATTGTCATTGAATAATAAAATTTTATACAAAGATAAAAACTATCGATTTAATTTATATGTTTTTTAACTTCTAAAAACTTAATTATTTTTAGTATTTTAGTTAAAAAATATAAAATGATGTGTCATTTTTCTTAACTAAAAGATATTTTTGCGCCATGAAGTCAGTAGCTCCTATTTTGCTTTTCTTTTTTATTGCTTTTTTATTAACGCCAACTGTAGTGAGTTTGATAGAAAATGATGCTGATATTCATATGTTTTACAGTTTTTCTGAAGAAGAAATTATTAAAAATTTTCAGGAAATAAAAGTAGATTTGAAGCAGAATTTTGATTATCCTATTTTAGTTACTGAATCTCAATTAAGTTCTAAAATTATTTCAGAAAATTTATCTCGTCACGACACTGTTTTAGAAAAAATATCTTCTCCACCGCCAGAATTTGTTTAATGCATATTTGTTCGTTTTCAAATTTTTTGAAAACTAGTTTAATGTTTAAATAATTTATTGGTATGACCAAAAAAATCAATCTTTTTGCGAACTTAAAATCTGATTTTTCGTCAGGTTTAGTAGTTTTTCTTGTGGCTTTGCCACTGTGTCTCGGTATTGCTTTGGCAAGTGGGGCACCTTTATTTTCGGGTATTATTTCAGGAGTTATAGGTGGGATAGTTGTTGGCTATTTAAGTCAATCTCATGTATCCGTTTCTGGTCCCGCAGCGGGTTTAACAGCAATTGTTTTAACAGCAATTACTGATTTGGGTTCGTTTAATTCCTTTCTTCTAGCGGTGTTAATTGCTGGAATTATTCAGTTAATTCTAGGATTTGTAAAAGCGGGAACAATTTCAAATTATTTTCCAAACAATGTTATTGAAGGAATGCTAGCTGGTATTGGTGTGATTATCATTCTCAAACAAATTCCTCATGCGTTTGGATATGATCCAGATTTTGAAGGAGATGAAGCCTTTTTTCAGCTAGATGGCGAAAATTCATTTTCTGAAATATTTCAAGTTGTAAATCATGTTCAGTTAGGCTCTATAATTATAGCCTTGATATCATTATCAATTTTGATACTTTGGAATAAAATTGCCTTTTTAAAAAGTATAAAGCTAGTTCCGCCAGCTTTAGTTGCGGTAATAGTGAGTATTTTATTAAATGAATTTTTTATTCAGTCTGGCAGTAATTTAGCTATTTTAAAAGAACATTTGGTAAGTCTTCCTGTTCCAACCTCGTTAGAAGAATTTAAAAACATTATTGTTACACCAGATTTTAGTGCTATTTCAAATTCTAAAGTTTGGATTATTGCTATAACAATTGCCGTTGTGGCATCTATTGAAACTTTATTGTGTATTGAAGCTTCTGATAGAATGGATGCTTTAAAACGATATACCAATACGAATGTGGAGTTGAAAGCACAAGGTATTGGTAATATTTTAAGTGCTCTTTTGGGTGGTTTGCCAATGACATCAGTAGTTGTTAGAACTACTGCTAATAATACTGCAGGAGCAAAATCAAAAATGTCTACAATCATTCATGGTTGTCTATTACTGGTAAGTGTTTTGGCAATTCCAACTGTATTGAATAAAATTCCCCTGGCAACACTGGCAGCCGTGTTATTAATGGTTGGTTATAAACTAGCAAATCCAGCAACGGTGAAGCATTTTTGGGAAAAAGGGAAATATCAATTCATACCATTTATAGCAACATTTGCCGCTGTAGTATTCACAGATTTGCTAAAAGGAGTTGCCTTAGGGATGATAATTAGTGTTATTTTTGTTTTAAAAGGAAACATGAAACGCGCTTATAATTTTAGAAAAGAACAATACCAAGATGGAGATGTTATTCATATTGATTTGGCCCAAGAGGTTTCGTTTTTGAATAAAGCAGCTATTAAAGAAACAATTGCATCAATTCCTTCAAATTCAAAAGTGGTTATCAATGCATCTGATACGGTTTATATAGCGCATGATGTTTTAGATTTAATAAAAGAATTCAAGAAAATTAGATCAAAAGAAGAAAATATTAAAGTAAAATTAGTTGGATTTAAAGAAGCCTATGATCTTGAAAATAGTGGTGAAGATGAAAAACACGTTTTTGTAGAATCAAAAAAAAATAATTAAGAAAATCAAACAATATGAAAGCACATAATAGAGAATCACAAGCTCAAATGACGCCACAAAAAGCTTTAGATTATTTAAAAGAAGGAAATCAAAGATTTATGAGTAATTTAAAAGCTCATAGAGATTTGTTAGAACAAGCTAATGCAACCGTTGACGGTCAATGGCCATTTGCAACCATTTTGAGTTGTATTGACAGTAGAACATCGGCCGAGCTAATTTTTGATCAAGGTTTAGGCGATGTTTTTTCAGTTAGAATAGCGGGTAATGTTGTGAATACTGATATTTTAGGAAGTATGGAATTTGCTTGTAAAGTTGCCGGTTCTAAGCTTATTGTCGTCTTGGGGCATACCAAATGTGGCGCAATAAAAGGAGCTTGTGATCACGTAGAAATGGGGAATTTGACCGAATTATTGTCTAAAATTCAACCATCAGTTTATCAAGAAAGTGAAACAATAACAGAAAGAAGTTCAAAAAATGCAACTTTCGTTGAAAACGTATCTCAAATCAATGTAAAAAGAAATGTAAAAAGTATCATAGAACGTAGCCCAATCTTAAAGCAAATGATTGAAAATGGCGAAATTGGTATTGTTGGGGCAATGCATAATTTAGAAACAGGTGAAGTTACTTTTTATGAAGACGCTTCTTTTATCAATAACTAAATAATTTAACTGTAATAGTAAAGACCATTAATTAATAAGATTAATGGTTTTTTTATTTTGAAGATCAAAAAATATCATGAACGAATACTATCAAAAATTACTTGAAAATAACAAAGAATGGGTAGAGAGTCAATTGGCCATTGATAAAGATTTTTTTAAAGATTTGGCAAAGGGACAAAATCCGCAATTGTTGTGGATAGGCTGCTCTGATAGTCGCGTTCCTGCAAACGAAATTGTAGGCGCAAAAGCCGGTGAAGTTTTTGTACACAGAAATATTGCCAATATGGTGGTTCACTCTGATATGAATATGTTGTCTGTTTTAGATTATGCCGTAAATGTTCTAAAAGTGAAACACGTTATTGTTTGCGGACACTATGGTTGCGGAGGTATAAAAGCTGCAATGGGAAATCAATCTATTGGAATTATTGACAACTGGATCCGTCATATTAAAGATGTGTATCGTTTACATCATGCGCATTTAGACTCCATTGAAGATGAAACTACTCGTTTTAATACTTTCGTAGAATTGAACGTGAAAGAACAAGTTTTTGATTTAGCCAAAACATCAATCGTTCAAGGAGCATGGAGTAATGGTCAAGATTTAACCCTACATGGTTGGGTTTATGGTTTAAATTCGGGTTTTGTAACTGATTTAGAGGTAAACATCAGTTCTGAAAAAGATCTAGATGATGTGTACCAACTTAAATTTTAAAAAAAAAGTCACTTTCAGCGTTTTTTTTACTCAGAATCTAAATTTTCATTAAACGCCGAAGGCAATAATTTAGGTATAAATTTAACTAAGATAGGCAACAACAAACTACCACCAGGAAGCAAAAATATTGTCAGTGAAGGAATTGTTTTACATATTTCTAATAGTTGTTTTTTTACTTTTCTCTTTTCTTTTTCGTCTAAATCGCGGTGTGTAGAATGGGCTAATAACACCATTAATTCTTTGCTTTGCAGCAATTCTTTTAATAATCTATTCTTATTGCGGCTTATGAGTGTTACAACACTTTGCGTTGTTTGATCATAAAAATGTTTTACAGGATTAGAGTAATTAAAATAAGGAATTTCTTTTTTGTATCGTGCAATAAAATCATGTGCATTTTTGACACTTTCTTCTACAAATTCTTCTGATACCTCAAGTGTAGTACCTAAGGAATGTAAAAAATAGGCTTCGTCATTTTCGATTTCTTGATCACTCCACAAAGCCATTCCTACCAAATCAATGAAGTATTTTTTTTCCAACTCGTGTGTAAAGTACTCGAGTTGCAATGCATCAATACTTTGAGCTGTTACTTTCGAAAATTTACTGTATCTGATGGAAGCCTCAAATAATTTGATCAACAAATCATCATATTGTGATTTTGTAGATTTTATTTTTAAAGCTAGAGTAACCAAATTTACAATGGTTTCTTCAATTTTTTTTAGGTATTTCTCAGGAATTTCACCATGAACTAAATATTGTCTAAAAGCCAAAACATCAATAAAAAGTAGGGCATTAGTAACCAAGTGAGAAAAATTCTTGCTTATAATACTGTCATTGGTTTGTACTCGTTGGTCAATAATTTTTTCTAAAGTTAGTGACGTAGAGTTTTTTGGAAGTATTTTTTTTAATAAGCTAAACCCTTCTGGATTCATTTCGTTGTAAAAAGCAACTGCTCGTTGTGCAAAAATGCTGGTATCCATTGCAGTTGTACTGAGGCAAAAAACGCTATATAGCGCATTGAGTAAAGCTACTTTTGAGATTTCCTCTTTAAACCAACCTTTGGTTTCAATTGGATTTGGAATATCAAAATCAATAATATGGCCGTAAATAAATCCAGTTGCTCGCACTTTTTTATAAAAGCTAGCATTATCAACCGAAACAATTGCAGTGCTAAAATGCTGTTCGGAGAAAAATTTATCGATCCAACCTGATGTTGATGGGTTAATCATTGTTTAATTTTGAGACTGCAAAGCTATACTATTTTAGATTAGTTTTTGAACCTACTTTTTTAGTTTAACAAACAAATTGCAATTAGTTGAAAAGGAATGTAGTTCCAAGTATTTTTTTAATAATTTCGACAAATAAATCAAAAAACACAAAAGCTCCTAAACAATCGTCTAGGAGCTATGGTAATGCTTTTTAAATCTAATTTAAGATTTGAATAACTTTTCAGCTTCTTCCCAATTAACTAAATTCCAAAACGAAGCAATGTAATCTGCTCTACGGTTTTGATTTT
Source organism: Flavobacterium sp. K77 (assembly GCF_021608205.1). Taxonomy (NCBI): domain Bacteria; kingdom Pseudomonadati; phylum Bacteroidota; class Flavobacteriia; order Flavobacteriales; family Flavobacteriaceae; genus Flavobacterium; species Flavobacterium sp. K77. The sequence goes on from NZ_JAKIHO010000002.1 coordinate 309,208, forward strand.
TTAGGTAATACGCGTGTTCCCAAACGTCAAGAGCCAAAACAGGTTTCCCTTTCAGTCCATTTCCTTTCAAACGCATCAAAGGATTATCCTGATTGGCTGTAGAACCAATAACAAGTTTACCATCTTTAACAACTAACCAAGCCCAACCTGAACCAAATCGCTTGGTTGCTGCATCTGTAAATTGTTTTTTAAACTCTTCAAATGAGCCAAAACTAGAATTTATAGCTGTAGCAAGCGTACCTTGAGGTACTCCGCCCCCTTTTGGACTCAATAAATTCCAAAATAATGAGTGATTGTAATGGCCACCTGCGTTATTGCGTATTCCTTCCGGAAATTTATTGATGTTTTCAAAAATAGATTCTAATGAGTTACTCATTCCAATCAAATTTTTATCAATGGTCTCTAGCCCTTTATTTAAGTTGTTTACATAAGCCTGGTGGTGCTTGCTATGGTGAATTTCCATTGTCGCTTTATCAAAATGAGGCTCTAAGGCATCATAGGCATAGGCCAGTTTTGGTAAAGAATACGTTCCCACAACATCAATCACAGTTTCATTTTGAGGGAAGATGACATTTTTTTCATTCGCAAAAGTTTGACTTAACAAACTAGATCCTAGAATCGTTCCTGTAGATAATAGAGCTGTTTGTTTTAAAAAGCTTCTTCGGCTATTGTTGTTTTCCATGACGGTTTATTTTTTATACTAATTAGGGTTGTATTTTAATCCTTAAAATTAGTTCTTTAAATAGTATTTCAAGTTAAGAATCACTTAAATTTTGATGATTCAACTACTATAATCTTGCGTTGTAAATTATGGTTTTAAGTGTAATTATATAAAAAACTGAAATAAAAGCAATTGTTTTAGTTCGTAAATTTGCTTCCTGAGTTAAAATTATCTTGTTGGTTTATCGAGTAAAAGTAAAACTATGAATAAAAAAGAAATTGCAAAAAATGGCTGGACCATGCTGGTACAAACTTTTGACGAGTTTAATACTGATAACGCTATAAAATTAAGTGCTTCCTTATCCTATTATACTATTTTTTCGCTGCCGCCTTTACTGATTATTATTTTGTCAGTTTTTAGTTTTTTCTTTGGTGAAGAGGCTGTTAACGGTAGGTTTTTTGGACAGATTAATGGTATGGTTGGTAATCAAGCAGCTTTGCAAATTCAAGAAACGATTAGAAATATCGAATTATCTGACAGTAATGCATTTGCAGCTACATTTGGAGGAATAATGCTTTTGGTAGGAGCATCTGGGGTTTTTGCTGAGATTCAAAGTTCCATTAATTCAATTTGGGGTCTTAGAGCAAAACCCAATAAAGGCATTGTGAAATTTGTGAAAAACAGGCTCATGTCTTTTTCTATGATTGCTTCTGTGGGTTTTTTATTGATGGTTAGTTTAATGGTAAATACCGTTATGGATATCATAAATGCTAGATTGTTGGTTTATTTTCCAGATACAACGGTGTACATTTTTTATATTTTTAATATTTTACTTCTCTTTTGTACCACTACAATTTTATTTGCTGTGATTTTTAAAACGTTACCAGATGGCGAAATTGTTTGGAAAGATGCTTTGATAGGTTCCAGTTTTACCTCACTTTTTTTTATGATTGGTAAGTTTGCGATTGGTTTTTATTTGGGCAGTTCTACCGTAGCCACTGTTTATGGTGCTGCTGGATCGGTAGTTATTATTTTAGTTTGGGTATATTACTCTGCTATCATTTTATATTTCGGTGCCGAGTTTACTAAAGTTTATGCTAATTCTCATGGGAATAAAATAATTCCTAATGCCTATGCGGTTGCCATTAAAGTTGAAGTTTTGGAAGTTCCTAAGAGAATGTAAGTTGCTTTAATTCAAAAACTAAGACATAAAAAAACCGCCTTGTTCTTTGAGGATCCAAGGCGGTTAAAAAAAAACTAAAAACTAAATTTATTAGAAACAATATTCGTTTTCGGCTACTAATTTTGCCGTAATTGTTTCTTTCAATGCCACTACGTTTGGCATATTGGTATATTTTGTAAAACGACGTAATCCCATAAGCATCATGCGTTGTTCATCGCCTTCAGCAAAAGATATAATCGCTTCTTTTCCTTTTTGAGTAACAATATCTACTGCTTGGTACAAGTACAATTGTGCCATTGCAATTTGCTCTTTTACTTTGTCCTCGCCTTCTTTTTTGGCTAATTTTTCAGTTCTAAGCAAAGTACTTTCTGCCATGTAAATCTCGATCAACATATCAGATGCAGACATCAAGATTTGTTGGTGCGAATCTAATTCAGTTCCAAATTTTTGAACAGCGCTTCCGGCAACCATCATGAATGCTTTTTTCAACTTCACGATCATCTCTTTTTCTTCAGCAAGTAATTCAGAGTAATCAGGAGTATCAAAAGATGGAATACCCATTAATTCTTCACCAACTTTAGTAGCTGGTCCTAATAAATCAACGTGTCCTTTCATTGCTTTTTTAATCAACATTCCTACTGAAAGCATTCTGTTGATTTCATTTGTTCCTTCGTAGATACGTGCAATACGGGCGTCTCTCCAAGCACTTTCCATTGGTGTATCTTCAGAGAAGCCCATTCCTCCAAAAATTTGAATTCCTTCGTCTGAACAATTTTGAACATCTTCAGAAACCGCTACTTTTAAAATAGAACATTCGATAGCATATTCTTCAACACCTTTTAATTCAGCTTCTTGGTGCGAAACTCCTGCAGCCTCACGCGCAATGATACGATCTTCAATATCTTTTGCAGCACGGTACGATGCGCTTTCTCCAGCATAACAGCTAGTTGCCATATCTGCTAATTTCGCACGAATGGCACCAAATTGAGAAATTGCAGTATTAAATTGGATTCTTTCATTAGCATATTTAACTGCTCCAGTAATTACTCTACGTTGAGCATCCAAACAAGCAGCTGCCAATTTGATACGACCTACGTTAAGTGCATTCATTGCAATCTTGAAACCGTTACCTCTTTCAGATAACATGTTCTCTACAGGAACTTTTGTTTCGTTGAAGAATACTTGACGAGTAGAGGAAGCACGAATACCTAATTTGTGCTCTTCTTCTCCCATTGAAATTCCGTTATCTGGAGTGTTTTCAACGATAAAACCAGTAATGTTTTTGTCATCACCAATTCTTGCGAACACGATAAAAACGCTACAGAAACCTGCATTCGAAATCCACATTTTTTGACCAGTGATAGAGTAGTAGGTACCGTCTTCAGATAAAACTGCTTTCGTTTTTCCAGAATTGGCATCCGATCCAGCGCCTGGTTCTGTCAAACAGTAAGCACCAAACCATTCGCCAGAAGCTAATTTTGGTACATACTTTTGCTTTTGTTCTTCAGACCCATAAAGTGTAATTGGCATAGTTCCAATTCCGGTATGAGCTCCAAATGCAGTTGAGAAAGATCCTGTTGCTCCTGAAATATAATCACATACAAGCATTGTGGATACGAATCCCATTCCTAATCCGCCGTAAGCTTCAGGAACAGCTACTCCTAGCAATCCTAAATCCCCAGCTTTTTTCATCGTTTCTTGTGTGTACGCATAATCTTTTTTCTCAAAACGATCTTTGTGTGCCCACAACTCTTTGTCTACAAACTCCTTTACAGAGTCGCGCATCATTAATTGTTCTTCTGTGAAATCTTCTGGTGTGAAAATATCTTCACATTTTGTTTCTTTTACTAAAAACTGACCACCACGGGTTACGTCTTTTTCTATTGTATCTGCCATTTTTTATTTTTTATATGTTTTATTTTAAATCTAAGCTTACAAAAGTTCGAAAACACCCGCAGAACCTTGACCAGTTCCTACACACATAGAAACAATTCCGTATTTGCTTCCGCGACGTTGCATTTCGTCAAATAATTGAACAGAAAGTTTAGCACCTGTGCATCCTAGAGGATGCCCTAAAGCAATTGCTCCACCATTTACGTTAATGATTTCAGGGTTCAAATCAAGTTCACGAGTTACAGCTAATGCTTGAGATGCAAAAGCTTCATTAAGCTCAATTAAATCAATATCATTAATTGTTAATCCTGCTTGTTTCAAAGCTTTTGGAATTGCTTTAACTGGCCCAATACCCATGATTCTTGGCTCTACTCCAGCTGATGCAAAATTTACTAAACGAGCAATAGGTGCAATATTCAATTCTTTAACCATTTCTTCGCTCATGATTAAAACAAAAGCAGCTCCATCACTCATTTGTGATGAGTTTCCTGCAGTGACACTACCATTTGCTTCAAAAACAGGACGCAATCCAGCCAAAGCTTCTTTTGATGTACCAGCTCTTGGACCTTCGTCTTTGTTTACAACGTATGATTTGGTTTCTTTTTTTCCATTTTCATTTAAAAACGTTTGCTCTACAGTAATTGGTACAATTTGTTTGTCAAATTTTCCGTCTGCTTGCGCTTGCAATGCTTTCATGTGAGAGTTGTAAGCAAACTCATCCTGGTCTTCACGAGATACTTTAAACTGTTGTGCTACAGCTTCGGCAGTTAATCCCATTCCCCAGTAGTAGTCTTCGTTTCCTGCTTTTGCCACAGCATAATCGGGAGTTGGTTTGTAACCTCCCATCGGAATAAAACTCATGCTTTCTGCTCCACCTGCGATAATGCAGTGTGCCATTCCTGATTGGATTTTAGCAGTCGCCATTCCAATTGTTTCAAGACCAGAGGCACAGTATCTATTTACAGTAACTCCAGGAACATCCTCTACTTTTAATCCCATTAAGGAAATCAAACGAGCTACGTTTAAACCTTGTTCTGCTTCCGGCATGGCATTACCTACCATTACGTCATCGATGCGTGTTTTATCAAAATCAGGCAACTCGTTCATCATGAATTCGATGGTCTCTGCTGCCAATTCATCAGGTCTTTTAAATCTGAACAATCCCTTTGGAGCTTTCCCCACAGCTGTTCTGTATGCTTTAACTATATAGGCTGTTTTCATATTAGCCCCCTATCCCCCGGAGGGGGAATTCCTATTAGGGGTAAATAGGATTTTAAATTATTACTAGTTCGCTACCTTGTTCCCCCTTTGGGGGTTAGGGGGCTCTTAATTTCTCAACGGTTTCCCTTTAGTTAGCATAAATTGAATGCGCTCTAAAGTTTTTCTCTCTGTACAAAGTGATAAAAAGGCTTCTCTCTCAATGTCTAACAAGTATTGTTCACTAACTAAGGTTGGCTCAGATAAATCTCCTCCGGCCATTACGTAAGCTAATTTGTTAGCGATTTTTTTATCGTGTTCAGAGATGTACTTACCTGCCTGCATTTGATCTGTTCCTACTAAGAACATTCCTAATGCTTGCTTACCTAATACTTTAATGTCTTTACGTTGAATCGGTTGAGTGTAACCTGCTTCCGCCATTAACAATGCGTGCTTTTTAGCCTCAGCAATTTGACGATCTTTGTTTACTACAATGATGTCTTTGCCATGTTGTAACAATCCTGTATCAAAAGCTTCATATCCTGAAGTAGATACTTTTGCCATAGCAATAGTTAAGAAGTACTCTTGTAATACATTCAACTCCACGTCGTTTTTATGAAACAAATCAGCAGCACGTAAAGTCAATTCTTTTGATCCACCACCGCCAGGGATAACACCGACACCAAACTCCACAAGTCCCATGTAAGTCTCTGCCGCAGCAACAACTTTGTCAGCATGCAAACTCATTTCGCAACCACCACCAAACGTCATTCCGTGCGGAGCAACTACAACTGGAATTCCAGAGTAACGCACGCGCATCATGGTGTCTTGGAACATTTTGATCGCCATGTTCAATTCGTCATACTCTTGCTCTACGGCCATCATGAAAATCATTCCGATGTTGGCTCCAACAGAGAAATTGGCAGCTTGATTTCCAATAACCAAACCTTGATATTCTTTTTCAGCCAAATCAATCCCTTTATTGATAGCTTGTAACACATCGCCACCAATAGTATTCATTTTTGATTGGAATTCTAGGTTTAAAATTCCGTCTCCTAAATCTTGAATAATTGCTCCACTGTTGCTCCAAACTTTTTTGCTTTCGCGAATGTTGTTCAAAATGATAAATGCATCTTGACCAGGAACTTTGATCTGATTTTTAGTAGGAATGTTGTAAAAATAAGTAGCACCTTCTTTTACACTATAAAAACTGTTGCTTCCAGAAGCTAACATTTCTTCAACCCAAGCAGCAGGAGTTACACCTTCGGCTTTCATGATTTCAATTCCTTTTGCAACACCAATTGCATCCCAAATTTCGAATGGACCATTTTCCCATCCAAAACCTGCTTTCATGGCATCATCAATCTTGTATAATTCGTCTGCTATTTCAGGAATACGGTTTGATACGTAAGCAAATAAACCAGCAAAACTTTTTCTGTAAAATTCTCCTGCTTTGTCTTTGCCTTTTACTAAAACTTTAAAACGGTTAATTGGCTTATCAATAGTTTTAGTTAACTCTAAAGTTCCAAATGATGCTTTTTTAGCAGCTCTGTAGGTTAAAGTATCTAAATCAAGTGTAAGGATTTCTTTTCCTTCTTTTTTGTAAAAACCTTGACCAGTTTTACTACCTAGCCATTTGTTTTCCATCATTTTGCTTACAAATGTTGGCAGTTTAAACAAATCATGTTGCTCATCGGTTGGGCAGTTTTCATAAATACCATTGGCTACGTGTACCAATGTGTCTAGACCAACAACGTCTACAGTTCTGAATGTTGCTGATTTTGGGCGACCGATAACTGGTCCAGTCAATTTATCAACTTCTTCAATGGTTAATCCCATTTCTTGAACTAAGTGAAATAAACTTTGGATACCGTAAATACCAATTCTATTTCCAATAAAAGCAGGGGTATCTTTAGCAACAACTGATGTTTTTCCTAAAAATTTCTCTCCATAAACAGTAAGGAAGTCAAGAACTTCAGTTGAAGTGTGAGGTCCTGGAATAATTTCGAATAATTTCAGGTAACGAGCAGGGTTGAAAAAGTGGGTTCCACAAAAATGTTTCTGGAAATCTTCACTACGACCTTCACTCATAAAATGAATCGGAATACCAGAAGTATTTGAAGTAACTAATGTACCTGGTTTTCTGAATTTTTCAATTTGCTCAAAAACAAGTTTTTTAACATCCAATCGCTCCACAACTACTTCAATAATCCAATCAACACCAGCAATTTTTGCCATGTCATCAGTCGTATTTCCAGTTGTAATGCGGCTTGCAAATTTTTGACTGTAAATAGGGGATGGTTTCGATTTTAACGAATTGGCTAGACTATCATTTACCAAACGATTTCTAACAATTTTACTCTCTAATGTCAAGCCTTTTTTTGCTTCGGCCTCCGTTAATTCTCTCGGTACGATATCCAAGAGTAAAACTTCAACTCCGATGTTAGCAAAATGGCAAGCAATTCCAGAACCCATGATTCCAGACCCAATTACTGCAACTTTTTTAATGGTGCGTTTCATACTTATTTTAATTTGTTTCTGAGCTGTAGTCTATTGCAGTTTTTTCTGAATTTTCTACAAACCCTATTAATGTTGTTTATGATTGTGTTTGGTTTACCAATTCACCCTTAGCTTCTGAATGTTCAATTGTTGTGAAAATATTTTTGTCGACAATCAGTTCATTGATAATCTCAGCTACTTCTATAAAATGCTGTAATTTTTCGTCTGAAACATGCGCTTTTACAGCTTCATTAAATTTCAGAACAGTATTTTTTGATAAATCTCTTTTTTCTTTTCCAAAAGGAGTTAAATAAATTAATACACCGCGGCCATCCTCTGGATTTTTTTTTCTTGTGATTAGTCCTTTCTCCTCCATAGATTTTAATGTTCTGGTTAAGCTAGTGGCTTCCATTCCCATTTTTGGTCCCAAAGAAGTAGAGGGCGTACCACCTTCCTTATCTATGCTCAACAATGCAAAACCTGTTGCCATGCTAGCATCGTACTTCGAAGCTTCTTCGTTGTACATTCTTGCAACGGCTTGCCAAGTGGCACGTAAAATATAATCTATTGTTTTTTCTTTCATGTGTAACTATATCGATTTCAAATATAATAAAAATAATACTATGCACGCATAATATATTTGATTTTTTTTTCAAAAATAATTTTGCACTTACAAAATTGTAGTTGTAAATCAAGGAAGTAACTATTTTTCGTCTTAGGGCATGTCCCTTTGGGTCGGGCTATTCGTTTTATCTTTTATATCGTGACTTGAAATAAGTCACGATATAAAAGGATATCACTGCTATCCCTCATGCAGGAATTAATTACTTAGTAGACGTTTAAATTTTTAAAAATAATGTAAAAATAAAAAGCACCTATGAAATAACATAAGTGCCTTTTAGCAGTGTTCATGATGACTTACCACAAATTAATTCAAAGTTTTTTTGATTTCCATCACAAGTAAAAAGTAGTTTCGATTTGCAAGCAAATAATAAGTGAGCAATTCTTTTACAAGAAAAGGATTTACTTGTGGTATATATTGCTAGTTCATTGGATTAAACAGCTTTTGTAAAGTACCATATCACTTGAGCTGAATTTTTTATTTCAATCGAACTAAATAGTCTCGATAACATCTACAATTTCTAATCTACTTTTAGGTTTGCGGTCTGGTTGGTTGGAGTCATTTTCATCTCTGAGTCCTATAGCAACTGCAAATACAGCAGAGTAGTCCTTTAATTTTAAAATAGCGTTGTATTCCTTACTATTTATTCCTTCCATAGGCGTAGAATCAATAGACATACTAGCGCATGCGCTCAAGAAAAAACCTAGAGAGAGATATACTTGATTGTGAAACCATGATTTTATAGCATCCTCAGGTAATGGTTTTATGAACTGATTGTAATAGCCAATTGCTCCTTCTGGAAGGTTAGTGTTGATTTGATTTTCAAATTTTGAAATAGTATCGATGGCACAAAAAACTATCAAGTGACTTGCCTCTTTAATTTTTTGCTCATTAAAGAAGGAGACTTCCGCCAGTTGACTTTTGATTTCTTCGTTGGATATAAAAACAAATTTCCAAGGCTGACTATTGATAGAGGAAGGACTCAATCGCAGAATTTCTTGTAATTGTTCTATTTTACTATCAGATATTTTTTGTGTTGCGTTATACTTTTTTGTTGTATATCTATTTTTTGCTAAAGATGTAAATTCCATTTTTATATTGTTTTATTTTTTTTACTAATGAAGAAGATTCATTTTAGTGTCCTTTTTTTAAAACTGACTTATTCTATTTTGAACTTGTATATGTAATATGGCGCTTTTCCTAAATCGGTTGTGCCAGTAAAAGCTACTGTTTTGTGTAATTGATTAACAGCAATGTAAAGATATTGTCCTTGGATACTAACGTTGTCTGGCCATAGTAACCTATTGTCGCGAATCAACATTTGTAGTTTTTTGGTTTTAGTATTCCATTTATCAATACCCTTATCGTTTAAATTTGTAAAATAATGATCGCCATTTCTGCTGGTTGTTGCTCCATCAGAAATAGGTTTTTTGCCTATTTTTTTTACAGTAGCCAAAATTTCTTTGTCACTTTTATTAGCTCTAATGGCTTTAGCAGAAATGCTGTACCAAGTTTTTCCATTCATGGCGCCGTAATATATTGTTTCTTTATCCTCAGATATTGAAATTGGGTCAACTGCTACTCGAGATGGTTTGCCACCAAAATAAATGAGTTCAGAGTCAATGACGGTGTTTACGTCCTCACTTAAAAAAGAGGGATGTTGTTGCAAACGTTTTGCTTCTTTGGTATTTAAGTTTAAAACTATTAAACCAGGATTTGCAATATCTGCAAGGTATACAAAGCCATTTTTAATATCGACTACCAAATCTTGAACAAATGAATTGGGAGGTGCAATTGAAGTAGGAAAAGTAAATGTCAAAATGTTTTCTTTTGTAACTGGATCAAAAGCAAATAATCTGGTTTTACCAAAATTTACTCCCATGTCAATAACCCAAATATTGCCATTAACATCAGTTGTAATTCCTAAGGGTGTATCAAAGGTTTTTTCAGTAGGAGTTTGTCCTGCTTTGCGTTGCCAACTTTGGTTTGGGAAAGCTTCATACGTTGTTTTGTCTTTTACAACAATTAACTGCATTGAGTGATTCCCAAAAGGGTGAATCGTTGAGAAAATTAAGCCTTTATTATTTACTGCAACGTTACCTGGTCGCATATTCATTTCTAAAACGACTTCTAATTGATCGTCAATATTATTTTTTTGTTGTGCGTATACATAATTTGTTGTGGATGTGAATATTGCTATTGCACCTACAAGAAACGGAATTAAACTGATTTTCTTCATTTTATACTATATTTTTTATAGTTACAAAATTAGGTATAGTTGTTTAACTTTGCAAGAACGGATAAAATGTATAGTAGTAGATGTATTGTATAGATAATAAAGAATTTCCTTGTAGCACAAGCTTGACAATGAAATATATAGGTGGCAAATGGAAGGCTGTAATTCTTATTCACTTAATTGAAAAAAAAAGGTATAATGAACTCCGAAAAGAACTTTCAATGGTTACGGAGCGAACAATCAGTCTTCAATTAAAGGAATTAGAAGCCGATGGTTTAGTAATTCGAACTGTTCATACTGCCAAACCACCTCTAAAAGTAGAGTATGAATTGACAGATTTTGGTAGAACATTAATTCCTTTACTTACCGCTATTGCAAATTGGGGTGAAGATGCCGCGCGGAATAACAATCAAATTCAGATACTTTAATTAAAAGAGTAAGCCGCCAAAGATTTTTCTGAGGCGGCTTGCTTATGGATTTAATTTATTTTTAAGTGCGAAACTATATCTCGATTAAATATTAAACTTTATTGAGGAAAGCAATTTATCATTTGTAAATTATCCATCTGTCTCTTTTCCTTAATTGGTAATTAGCTGTAAATTTTGTCAAACAAATCAGCGTATTTTTGTAGAACAATTTTACGTTTTAATTTTAGAGTTGGCGTAAGCTCTCCACCTTCAATAGACCACACATCTGAGGTCAATTCAAAACGTTTGATTTTTTCCCAATTTCCAAATTTCTCATTCAAAGTGTCTACTTCTTCTTGAATGCGCTCAATTACTTGTGCATTTGTACTAATTTCTTTATTGGTTTTACCAATATCGATTTTGTGTATATTTGCCCATTCGCGTAAAAAGTCAAAACTTGGTTGAATGAAAGCACCAGGCATTTTTTGGCCATCACCAATTACCATAATTTGCTCTATAAAGCGAGACTGCTTCATGGTATTTTCGATAGATTGTGGTGCAATGTATTTTCCTCCTGAAGTTTTAAACATTTCTTTTTTTCTATCGGTAATTTTTAAAAACCCATCGGAGTCAAATTCTCCTATATCACCAGTATGAAAATAACCATCAATAATTACCTCGTTGGTCAATGTTTCATCTTTGTAATAGCCCATCATTACATTTTTACCTTTACATAGTATTTCACCATCCTCAGCTATTTTAACAGAAAGGTTCACAATTGGTTTCCCTACGGTTCCTACACGAAAACCTTTGTTTCTTATATCATTTACTGAGATTACTGGAGACGTTTCGGTTAAACCATAACCTTCCATAACGGGGATTTGTGCTGCCGCAAATATTCTAGCTAGTCGTGGTTGTAATGCAGCACTACCAGAAACCATCAAATCGAGTTTTCCGCCAAGGCCTTCTTTCCATTTACTGAAAATTAGTTTTCTTGCAATTCCAAGTTGTAATTCGTACCAAATTCCGTTTTTACCGTAAGGTTGGTATTCTAATCCTAAATCAATAGCCCAAAAGAAAAGTTTTTTCTTGATTCCAGTTAACTCAGTTCCTTTGGCATATATTTTATCATATACTTTTTCGAGTAATCTAGGTACAGCAGTAATTACAGTAGGTTGTACCTCTTTAATATTATCACTAATTTTTTCTATGGATTCTCCAAAATAAATAGACACTCCATAATATTGATAGAGATACAAAATCATTCGTTCGAAAATGTGACAAATTGGTAAAAAACTCAAAGCCCTACTTTTACCTGCTTCGAAAGGGATACGAGGTGCGCTATCTAAAACATTTGAAACAATATTTTGATGCGATAACATTACACCTTTTGGTTTTCCTGTGGTTCCTGAGGTATATATTATTGTAGCTAATTCTTCGGTAGTCACATTGTTTTTTCTTTCCTCTACTTCGTTTTGATTGCTTGTGTCGGAACCTAAATCAAGTACTGCCGACCAATGCGCACTACCTTCAATAGTATTAAAGGAGTAAACTTCCTTTAGTAAAGGAACTTTGTGTTTGATTAAATTTACTTTTCGTAACACCTCTAGATCTGAAACAAAACAATAAATAGCACCAGAATGGTTTAAAATATACTCGTAATCATCCTCAGAAATAGTAGGATAAATGGGTACGGTTTGCGCTCCTGTTTGTAGGACACCAATATCCATGATATTCCATTCTGTGCGATTGTTGGATGAAATCAGTGCAATTTTATCGTTTTTCTGTACCCCAAGACGCAAAAGTCCTCGGGAAATGGCGTTTGCTTTGGCAATGTATTCTTGTGTTGAAGTTTTAATCCAGGTACCATCTTGCTTGCTTACTAAGGCATCTGGGATAGAATTGTATTTTTCCTGCTGATAATACGGAAAATCAAAGAGGCGTGTGATATTTATCATTATTGGGATATTGGATTTTTATGCAAATTAAAATAAAAATAGTTATAAAATTTTAAAATATGTAATTATATATTGATTTTACCGCCAAATAAACCATAAACAAAGTATAGTTCTACTGAGTAGTTTTATCAAATTGTTTTTTTGAAAGATCTAATTTGAGAATGAGGAAGTAAGTTGAATATGATTTTAAAAATGGAATTACTTCGCTTAGTCAAATTTGGTTTCAACTAAGCGATGTAATAGTGCCTCCGTGGTGGTATTGTTCTAAAATTTGGTTACTAATTCAAAATAGTAGAAAATGATGCGCAAGAGAGCACTAATTTGACCTTAAAAAAGGTAGTAATTCCGATATGTGTAGTATTTTACATAAAAATCTATATTATTGTTTGTATTTTTTAAATTATATGAATATTTAATTTATTACTTTGTTAAAAATAAGAATTATTTTTTATTAATTTGTATTTATATTTTTAATAATAATCATAAGAATATTTTATGAATTACACATTGCATCAATTGCAGATATTTTTGAAAGTGGTCAAAACACAAAGTATCACCAAAGCAGCAGAAGAATTGCATTTAACACAACCGGCGGTATCAATTCAGCTCCGAAATTTTCAGGATCAATTTGACGTGCCTTTGACTGAAATTGTAGGCAGAAAATTATATGTTACTGATTTTGGTCAAGAAATTGCACACGTTGCTCAAACGATTATTCAACAAGTCGAGACTATTAACTATAAAACAAGAGCTTATAAAGGTCAATTAAGTGGTAGATTAAAAGTAACTATTGTGTCAACTGGTAAATATGTAATGCCTTATTTTTTAGCTGATTTTGTCAAAAAAAATGTTGGAATTGATTTGCAAATGGATGTTACAAATAAAAGCAGAGTTCTAAGTAGTTTAGAAAATAATGAGGTAGATTTTGCATTAGTTTCGGTATTGCCAAGTGGTTTGAATGTGGATCAGTTAGATTTAATGCAAAATAGATTGTATTTGGTAGCTAATTCTAATTTAAAATTAAAACGCGGTGCAGATTCCTCTTCTATATTTAACGATATGCCTCTTATTTTTCGTGAAAAAGGTTCTGGTACGCGACAAGTGATGGAGGAATTTATTCAAAGTAACGGTATTTTTATTCCCAAAAAAATGGAGCTTACCTCAAACGAAGCTGTAAAGCAAGCTGTTATTGCTGGTATAGGTTGCTCTATAATGCCATTGATAGGTATCAAAAATGAATTGCTGAACCATGAACTACAGATAATACCTTATGCAGGTTTGCCAGTTACTACAACGTGGAGTTTAATTTGGCCTAAAGGGAAAAAACATTCACCTGTTGCCACTTCATTTTTAAATTATATGAGAAAAGAACGCGATAATATTGTGTCCAAAAAGTTCAGTTGGTCTGAAGATTTTTAAGTTTGTAAACTTTGGACCGAAATACAATATCGATTTTTGTTTTCAAAAAAAAATCAGCTTTTTTAAGAGCTGATTTTTTATCTTATTTTTTATTTCCTACCCATTTTCGGGCATTTACAAAAGCTTCTAACCATGGGGAAACTTCATCTTTTTGATCTCTGTCTGGATAGTTTGCCCAGTTCCATGGAAAAGTAGAACGCTCAATATGAGGCATCATTACTAAATGTCGTCCAGTGGTGTCGCACATCATGGCCGTGTTGTAGTCCGATCCATTTGGATTAGCAGGATAACCTTCATAGCCATATTTAGCTACAATATTATAGTTTTCTTCCGCCATTGGTAAGTTGAATTTTCCTTCACCATGAGAAATCCAAACCCCTAAAGTTGCACCTTCTAAACTAGAAAGCATAACCGAATTATTTTTCTGAATTTTTACAGATGTAAATCCGCTTTCATGTTTGTGTGAATCGTTATGTTTCATTTTTCCATGAACTTCGTGTTCTGGAGTAATTAATTCAAGTTCCATCATCAACTGACAACCATTACAAATTCCGACAGAAAGCGTATCTTCTCTCTTGAAGAAGTTTTTCAAGGCCGTATTTGCTTTTTCATTGTATAAAAAGGCTCCAGCCCAACCTTTTGCGGAACCTAACACATCTGAATTGGAGAATCCACCAACGGCTCCAATAAACTGAATGTCTTCTAACGTTTCTCTTCCCGAAATTAAATCGGTCATGTGAACGTCTTTTACATCAAAACCAGCCAAATACATCGCATTTGCCATTTCACGTTCCGAATTACTTCCTTTTTCGCGAATAATAGCTGCTTTTGGTCTGTTCGTATGGGAAACTACTGGCAATTTTCCATCAAAATGAGATGGAAAAGTAAACGATAAAGGTTGATTTGCGAAATTTTCAAAACGCTCTAATGACTTACCGTTTTTAGTTTGTTTCTGATCTAATAAGAAAGACGTTTCAAACCAAATTTCTCTGTATTTTTTTGATGAAAATTCATAAGTATCTTCATGATTTACAATAGAAATGGTATCCGAATTCGCAACCGTTCCAATATTGAAAATTTCAACGCCATTCGCTTTAAATGTGGTTTCTACTTCCGCATCAGCTTGAAAAACTACGGCAATATTTTCAGAGAATAACAATTTGGTAGAATCCTTTTCGTTAATAGAAGTTAAGTCGAAATTCGCACCTAAATTCACATCTGCAAAACACATTTCTAATAAAGTTGTGATTAATCCACCGCTTCCAATATCGTGTCCGGCTTTGATTTTTCTATCTTTAATTAAATCTTGTAACGTATTGAATGCTGTTTTAAAGAAGGCAGCATTTTTGATAGTTGGTGTTTCATTACCCACTTTATTTTGAGTTTGATTGAATGAAGAACCTCCTAATTTAAAACTATCTTGTGATAGATTTAGGTAGTAAATATTTCCACCATTGCGTTGTAAAACAGGTTCTACAACCTTAGTAATATTGGTACAATTTCCAGCTGCTGAAATAATCACTGTTCCTGGTGTAATTACCTCATCATTAGGATATTTTTGCTTCATTGAAAGCGAATCTTTTCCGGTTGGAATGTTGATGCCTAATTCGATAGCAAAATCAGAACAACCTTGAACAGCTTCGTACAAACGCGCATCTTCTCCTTCATTTTTACAAGCCCACATCCAGTTTGCGGATAATGAAACTGAATCTAAACCATCTTTTAATGGTGCCCAAACTAAGTTAGAAAGCGATTCTGCAATAGCATTTCTTGTTCCAGCAACTGGATCAATTAAAGACGAAATAGGAGCGTGTCCAATGGATGTTGCAATTCCTTCTTTTCCTTTAAAATCTAAAGCCATTACGCCGACATTATTTAAAGGTAATTGTAAAGGTCCAGTGCATTGTTGTTTGGCCACTTTTCCACCTACACAACGGTCAACTTTATTTGTTAACCAATCTTTACAAGCCACAGCTTCAAGTTGTAAAACTTGTTCTAAATAGGTTGGAATTTCGTTTGAGTTATATTCAGAATTACTATAATTTCTAGCAATTGTTTGGTCTGTCATGATAGTTTTTGGGGAACTACCGAAGAAGTCTTCCAAAGCGTAATCCATAGGTTTTAAACCTGTAGTTTTCGATTCGAATGTAAATCTATGATCGTTGGTAACATCACCTACTTGATACATAGGTGAACGTTCTCTATCGGCAATTCGTTGTAAAATATCAATGTCTTTTTCACCAATGACTAAGCCCATTCTTTCCTGAGATTCGTTTCCGATGATTTCTTTTGCAGAAAGTGTTGGATCTCCAACAGGTAATTTATCTAAATCGATTAATCCACCAGTTTCTTCAACTAATTCAGACAAACAATTTAAATGTCCACCTGCACCATGATCATGAATAGATACAATCGGATTGTGATCGCTTTCTACCAAACCACGAATGGCATTAGCAGCACGTTTTTGCATTTCTGGATTGGAACGTTGAATGGCGTTTAATTCAATTCCTGAACCAAAAGCTCCAGTATCAGCTGAGGAAACCGCAGCGCCACCCATTCCAATTCTATAATTTTCTCCACCAAGAATAACAATTTTATCGCCTTCTTGTGGTTTCTTTTTTATGGCTTGATCTAATTTTCCGTACCCAATTCCACCTGCTTGCATGATTACTTTATCGTAACCAATTTTACGATTTTCTTCTTCGTGTTCGAAAGTTAAAACTGAACCTGTAATTAACGGTTGACCGAATTTATTTCCAAAATCCGAAGCTCCATTTGAGGCTTTTATCAGGATATCCATCGGTGTTTGGTACAACCAAGGACGTTCTGCCATTGCTTCTTCGTGCTTACGATTGTTGGTCAATCTAGAATAAGAAGTCATGTAAACCGCAGTTCCAGCTAATGGTAACGAACCTTGTCCACCAGCCAATCGGTCACGAATTTCTCCACCAGAACCTGTTGCTGCTCCGTTGAAAGGCTCAACTGTTGTTGGGAAATTATGTGTTTCTGCTTTTAAAGACAATACAGAGTCAAATTCTTTTTCTTCATAAAAATCAGGTTTGTCTGCGCTTTTTGGTGCGAATTGTGTTACTTTCGGTCCTTTAACAAAAGCGACGTTATCTTTATATGCCGAAACGATATCGTTAGGGTTTTCTTGAGATGTTTTTTTGATTAACTTAAATAGGGAAGTTGGTTTTTCTTCTCCATCCACTACAAAAGTCCCATTGAAAATTTTATGGCGACAGTGTTCTGAATTGGCTTGTGAGAAAGCAAAAATTTCAGAATCTGTTAGTTTTCTTCCTAGTTTAGTAGCTAAATTATCTAGATATTCTACTTCTTCTAAACTTAAAGCTAGACCCTCTTGTTGGTTATAGGCATCGATATCTTCAATTTCTAAAATAGCTTCCGGTTCAATATTTACTGTAAATATATCTTGATGTAATTCAGCATATTTTTGAAGTAACATCGGATCGAAATCAGTAAAATCTGAATCTATTTTCTCAAATTCTTCAATTCTAACAATTCCTGTAATTCCCATATTTTGGGTAATTTCAACGGCATTGGTACTCCATGGCGTAACCATAGCGGCACGTGGTCCAACAAAAAAATCCGTAAGTACGGATTTTTCTAGGATATGTGCATCGGCAAAAAGCCAATTGAGTTTTGAAATGTCTTGAGCCGAGATTCCGTTTTGCGTTTGTACTGCAAAAACGGTTTTACTTTGGTTTTCAAAGAAATGAATCATTGTTGTGTAGTTTGTTGTATTGCGATGCAAATTTAGGTAATTAAGATTAAATTACCTGCATAAAAAAAGCGGCAATTTTGCCGCTTTTTTTGTTGAAATTCGATTGCAATTAAGTAGTACTAATTAAAGACTTGAAGTAGTAAATTTTAATTCAAATCATAAAACAATATTCTGTGATGTCATAGCTAAAATAGTACTAATCTTTTTGGGCAAATTTTATTAAAATTATCAGTTGGTTACTTTTTGTTTTTTTAAAAGAAAAAAAGAAAGTAGTCCAATAATAGGAACGCACCAAAGGAAAATAAGCAGTAGTGTTTTTTCTTGTAAATTCACAGAGCTTCTTAAAATCTTAATAGTCAAAACAAGATACAATAAAAAAATGACAATAATTATTAAGATAATAGAGCTTTCTGAAAGGGTTAAATTCATAATGTTTTGATTAAAGATTAAAGTTCCGATAACAAATACAATTTGGAAGCAAAATAGTATTATTTTTCTTATTTACAAAATCTTCAATAGGTCAAATGATTTTTAAATTATCACGAATGCTCAAATTGCATTTAGTTTGAATAAATAATTGATTTAATTTTCTGATTTCAATTGAAAAAAATAATCTTTATTTTTTACTATTTACCATCTTTGTATTGATTTAAAAGCAATTCAAAATTAAATCAGATTACGATTAAAAGACAATACTATCAAGTGAACAATGATGAAAGACTTGCATAAAAAAAGCGGCAATTTTGCCGCTTTTTAATCTAATCTATAACAATTTTTTGTGCGAAGTTTTCGGTTCCGATTTCAATTCTGATCAAGTAAGTGCCCTTTGAAATATTTGGTATTGCAATTTCAGATTGAGTTCTGTTCTGAGCGCTGTATATTTTTTGACCTAGGATAGAATAAATCTCTACATTATAAGGTTTTTCAGCATTATTAATGTAAAAAGTTCCGCGCGATGGATTTGGATATATAACAAGTGGTTCTGCTATGTTTGAATTTGCTGTTTTTTTGGTACTGGTTGTTCGACTTCCAAGGTTTGAGCAACTGTCTAAAGCAAATACATCCCATTGAGTAGCTTTGTTGAAAGTAGTTGAAGGTGCCGTTACTGTCGCTTTTCTACGAATGGTTTCGTCAATTGAAAAATTAGCAGATCCACCATTAAAAGTTCCAATGATATCAATAAGAACTCCGTTTTTAAATAAGCCTACGGCATCATTTCCGTTGAAAGTCATTTCGGTTGCGGATGTAGACAAGTTTGCTGAACCAGTAGGATAACAACTAGAAGCCATTAGACTATTAACGATAGTATATTTTCCACCGCTACTAATTGTTCCTGATAAAGTTAAACCAGCACTCCATGCTCCAGCACCGTTAGTTTGTCTTTTGATGCTATATGCCGAAAGGTTAATAGCTGCACTTGTTTTATTTGCAATTTCTAAAGCTTTGTTATTTGATGTACCTTCAATGTATTCGGAGAACATTAATTCAGTTGAAGTACTATTTGAACTGGTAACAACGGTCAAAGCATTACTGGTTGCAGATAAGTTTCCTACTGCGTCTCTAGCTCTTACAGTAAAAGTGTAACTAGTAGCTGCTGTTAAGCTACTAACCACCATGTTTAGTGTTGTTACTGTAGTTCTTAAAACACCATTAACATATACATTATAACCAGTTACGCCTACGTTATCAGTTGAAGCATTCCACGCAAGTGTTACAGAGGTTGTAGTTTTAGCTGTCGAAGTTAGCGATGTAGGCGTGCTAGGAGCAGTAGTATCTGTAGTACCACCGCCAATAGTTCCGCCCCATATGGCGTTAACATAAGACGGATTGTCTATAAACGGATTTCTATTGCCTTGGCGTGCATATATTGCATTATTTCTTTCAATTTCTCTGGCGCTCACCGGATCATTAGCGTGCCAAGAAAGAAGCAGGTTTAAAAAAGCAGTTGTAAATACTTGATTACTCGTTCCGTTGAACATAGCGTATGGATAACCAGCTACCGTGTTTTCATAACGAGTAGCAAAATAAAAATACATGCGAGCTATATCACCTTTAAAAGCTGCTGCTGGTTCAAATACTGTTCCTGTATATCCAGATACAGCACTTGTACCAAGTTTACTTCCGTTAAGTGTAGTTGTTGATGCTGTTGCAACGTTACCGTGCGGAAAACTTGAACGTAAGCCATTTACTTTTCCATCGGTTGGAGGAATAAAATGTGCATCAGAAACCATAGGCGCTGCTGAATTAAATGTAGATTGTGGAATTACGTGCTCTCTATTGTAGCAATCACCTTCTACAGCATACGTTCCACATTGATTTGTAGTTAACGTATAATTGTACGGATCTGTTCCGTTTTGATTTTCAGAATATAAATCGAAGATCGTGTTGTCATTCTCATTTTGATGATCTCTGTCAGATGTAGCATAGGTTGTCCATAATCCAGAGTAACCCTGATCGGTATGACCCTTAATAATGTTGTAAAGCTGTGTTTTGAGCGTGTAGCCGGAACCCGTTGCCGTGCTGTAATAACCGCTAGGCGCTTGTGCTTGACTTACAAAAATTACAAGTAGCATTACTGCAATGTAAAGTTTTTTCATAGTGTTGTTGTGGTTTTTGTTAAAATTTGCTTTTTGTTTTTACTTACAATGATGTTTGTAATCCGCAGCAAATTTAAAACTTAAAGAGTTCCTAATGTTAAGTTAATGTGAATTTAATCATTGATTATTGAATTTTTTTCTTAATAAAATAAGAATTTAGCTAAAAAAATTAAACAAATCTTATTTTGCATTAAAGTAAAGCGCAAAAAAAAGCGGCACATTGTGCCGCTTGATACGTTTTTCATCGTAAAATTTAATTTACAATCAATTTTTTGGTTACTGTAGCTGTTTCGGATGATACTTTTACTAAATAAACACCATTACTTAAATTACCAATTGATGCTGTGTTGGTATTATCAAAATCTTTTTCAAAAACTTTTTGTCCGATTAGTGAGAAAACTTGAACTGTATGTTTTTCGTTTGAGTTTTCAAAATTGATTTTCACATTTCCATTTGAAGGATTTGGATACATTGTAAAGCCGTTTTTTTCAAAATCAAGACTTGAAAGATTTGAAATAGCATGTGCTCCAAGTCCATCACAAGTGTTACTAGCAAATGAATCCCACTCTGCTGTTTTATCAAAAGTTGTATTTGGAGCAGTAATGCTTGCTTTTCTTCTTAAAGTAACATTTTCACCAAACTTAGCTGTTCCTCCATTAAAAGTACCTATAATATCAATCAATACCCCATTTTTGAACAATCCCATTGGATCATCTCCATTAAACGATTCTTGTGCAGATGATAAATTTGCACTAGTGACTGGATAGCAGGTTGTTGCCATTTGTGGATCTACTAATACAAATACAGCACCAGTATTTAATGTACCAGTTAAGTTGAGTCCAGTAGTCCATGGTCCAGCACCATTTGTTTGTTTTCTGATTGAATATCCAGTTAAGTCTATTGCTGCTCCTGTGAAATTTGCAATTTCTATAGCTTTATTGAAGCTGCTTCCTTCTACATACTCTGAAAAGAAAAGTTCTTTTGCACCAGCTCCGCCTGTGGGTGCTGCAGTTGTTGTTCCTTCTACATTTGTACTGGCAACAGATGAGTTTCTTGCATCATCACGAGTAATGATATAAAAAGTGTATGTTGTAGAAGCTACTAAGCCTGTTACAACAGTTGTTAGCTCTTTTGTCGTAGTTTTTAATGAACCATTCATGTAAACATCATAAGTGGTTACAGCAACATTATCTGTGGCGGCTGTCCAAGTTAGTGTTATTGCATTTGAACTTGTTGTACTTACGGTTAAATTATTTACAGCTGTTGGTGCTTGCGTATCTGCTGGCTCGGTTGTCCAAACGGCAGCAACATAGCTAGGATTGTCAATGTAAGGGTTGCGATTGTTTTGTCTTGCATAAATAGCATTGTTTCTGGCAATTTCTCTCTCACTTACAGGATCTTGGTTGTGCCAAGTAATTAATTGTGCTAAAAAGCTATCAGTAAAAACCTTTCCTGTAGAATTGTTAAACATAGGGTAGTTATAGCCTGCAACTGTATTTTCATATCGTGTTGCAAAATAGAAATACATCCTTGCAATATCACCTTTAAATTCATCAATTGGTTCAAAAACTTGTCCAGTATATCCGGCTATTGAACCAGTTCCAAGCTTACTTCCGTTGCGGGTGATTTCACTAACAACTGTTACATTGGCATGTGGGAAATTAGAACGAATTCCGTTTACCTTACCATCTGTTGGAGTGATAAAATGAGCATCAGATACCATTGGAGATTGTTCATTAAAAATTGACTGTGGAATAATATGTTCTCTGTTATAGCAATCTCCTTCAACAGAGTAGTTTCCGCACCTTTTTGTTGCTGTAATAGCATAATTATAAGGATCGACTCCGGCTGGATTTTCAGAATACATGTCTAATACCGAACCATCTTTTTCAAAAAAGTTGTCAACGTCAGATGTTTCGTAGGTTACATACAAATCCCCGTAAGATAGCGTTGTATGTCCTTTAATAATGTTGTACAATTGCGTTTTTAAAGTATAGCCTGTTCCCGTTGCAGTAGAATAGTATCCTGCGGGGGCTTGTGCTAAAACTGAAGTGCAAATAAATAAAAATAGAAATTTGTAAAGTTGTTTCATTTTTGTTTGTTTTGGAAAATTTTCGTGGACAAAAATAGTTTTTTCCGTTGATTTTCAAACGTTATGAAATCTTTAAATTTCAGTTTTTTACGGTTTTACGTTTTTGGAAAAGGTTTGTTTTGATAGGCACCTAAGTCTGGTGGCAAACTACGGCTAAATCCTAAAATGTCTTGAGGCACCACAAATAAAGAGTTTCCTTTACCAAAAGCAGCTGATTTTTCATCTATGTTTAGCTTGTTTTGTCTAACATTAAAAAATAAAGGATCTTTATTTAATAGAATTGATGTGTAATGTGTTGGATCAGAATTGAATTGATACAATGGATTATTTTGTACTTGAGTAGAGTTGGAATCAAACTTTATCAAACAACTATTAAATTGGTATTCGAAAGCGGCACCTTCTTTCTTGTTCAAACTCATCTCTGTGTTGTATGGTCCGTAAATGATACAGTTGTTGAAAATTGCTTTAGTTAGGTTTTTAACTTCTGGTATGGCTCCTTGTAAATTATTACTTACGAGTAACGCTAATTGTTCAGAGCTATTCCAATTATTATTAATCGTGCAATGGGTAAAGGTATAGTCTCCTCCGTAGGTACACGCTACACTTGCAGTTCCTGCTGTGTTTACAACAAGATTTTCGGCATTAATTTTGGCAGTTTGTGCCAAAATCCCAAAATTACTATTATTGTAAATTTGACTATTTTTGAGTTGAACGGTCGTGTTATCATTGTTTTGAATGAGTAAGCCGATTGTAGCATTTTTAATAGTCAAATGATTAATACTATTATTTGTACTGCCATCAGTAAGCCAGATTGTTCCCCATTGCCCAGGAATATTATCAAATTCGGGTTCTAATCGATCGCCTTCAAAAATTACTTCGTTCTCTAATTGTGGTGTCAAAGAGGTTTTTCCATCAACCAAAATTGAGGCTTTATTTGCTACTATTATACCGGAGTTCGCATGAAAATGTACGCGACTACCCGCTTGAAAAAGGACTGTTTTACTGGGTGGTACCGCTGCATAACCATAAATAACGTAAGGTTTTTTATTTGTAAAAATGAGTTCATTACCATTGATAGGATCGTTTTCATCTAGATAAAATCCCTCAATTTTATCTGAACCAATTGGTAATGTTTCGGTTGTACCATCAGCAAAACGTTGTGGATATAAAAAAACAGCATCTTGAATCAAGGTAACGAGTTCTACTTTTTGTAGATTTTCGCCACTATCAAATTGAATGAAATCGGTGTATAAAAAATCGGACGGATTTGCATCTTTAATAGAGGCAGTTGTTTCGATAAAAATAAACATACTGTCTTTTGCTAAAAGCGTAACATCTGTAAAAATTTTACCATTGCTACCTTGCATTCCGTCAACAGTCATGCGGTATTTTGAATTCAAACCTTTGCCCAATTGTACCGTAGGTATTGAAATGTCTTTTTTGCTTCGGTTGTAAACTTTTAGTCGGTATGTGCTTGATCCAATGTTAGAAAAAACCGTATCCAAATACACTGTATCTCTTGAAAATTCAAGTTCGCCAGTACTAGCAACAGTTTCAAAATCAGTTCTACAAGCAGACAAACTGGCAACAATTCCGATGAAAATCAAAAGTACTCTAAGACGCATGGCTTCTTTTTTTGGTAAAAATAAGGAAAAACTATTTTCGAAATCAGAATTACAATCACAATATCCGTATTGTCTCTCTTCTTTTCGTTAATTTTACACTTTAAAAAAATATACTAAAATGACTTTTGATAAAGAAAAAATACTGCATTGGTGCAATCATGTGTCAAAAAACACTTTGATGGAAACACTTAACATCGTTTACACTGATGCTGGCGAAGATTTCTTGGTTGCGACTATGCCTGTTACACCTCATGTGCATCAACCGATGGGATTACTGCATGGTGGTGCGTCAGTGGCCTTGGCTGAAAGTGTTGGTAGTGCAGCCTCGATGCTATTTGTTAACTCAGAAGTAAGCGAAGTTCGAGGAATTGAAATTGCTGCCAACCATTTAAAAGCTAAGCGCGACGGAGTGGTGACGGCAACGGCAAGATGTGTGCATAAGGGAAGAAGTATTCATTTGTGGGAAATAAAAATTACAGATGAGCGCAATCAATTAATTTCTTTGTGTAAGCTTACAAATATGATTCTCCCGAAGAGAAAAAGTGAAGAAAAATAATGGAAAACCTACTGCGTAGAGCTCAAGAACAAAGGCATGCTAATTTACCCTTTGTTTTGTATCATAAGCCTCAAAGTGATGAGGTAATTGGCTTTTTTCAAAAAAACGAGCATTTATACCAAGTTGCTGACTTTACGGAAAATGGATTTGTGTTTGCTTCTTTTGATGGTTCTAAAAAGTATTTGATACCGGAAGAAGCTGCTGAAGTACTCACAACACCATTTGTGCCTAAAACAATGCATTCTGATGGATCTCATTTTTCAAACGCGTTTAAGCAAGATGAAGAATTTTTTCAAAATTTGGTTCAAAAAGCGATTGTTAAGATTCAACAAGGTGCTTTAGAGAAGGTAGTGTTATCACGAATAGAAACTATTACTATTAATGACTTTGACTTATTTGAAGTTTTTGAAAAATTGGTTAATTTGTATCCTGCTACTTGTGTTTATTGTTTTTACCATCCGCAGGTAGGACTTTGGATGGGGGCAACTCCTGAACAATTGTTGCAAATTCGCGGGACCACATTTGAAACTATTTCATTAGCTGGGACTCAAAAAGCAACTAGTGTTGAGGTAGTTAATTGGGGATTGAAAGAGCAAGAAGAGCAGCAATTTGTGACCGATTTTTTGGTATCTAAATTGCAACCTGTTGCGGAGAAATTAAATGTTACTCCTCCATTTAGCATTCAAGCAGGCGCAATATGGCATATTAAAACAGTTGTTTCTGGAAAGTTATGCGCTACAACAAAAATTCGAGATTTAGTCAATTTACTGCATCCTACACCAGCAGTTTGTGGTTTACCAACCACGGCAGCTAAGCAATTTATTTTAGAGAATGAAAACTATGATAGACAATTTTATACTGGTTTTTTGGGAGAGTTAAATGTTACTTTTGGTGAAGAAAGAAAAGACTCTGATTTGTTTGTCAATTTACGATGCATGCAAATCGATATTCAGGAAGATGTTCAACAAAATACATCGGATGTTAAAGTGCAATTGTATATGGGTTGTGGAGTTACTAAAGATAGTATTCCTGCGAAAGAATGGGAGGAGAGTGTCAATAAATCATCGACTATGAAAAAGGTTTTTAGTTAATGAAAGTAGGTTAATTGGTACCGAAGTAATAAATAAAAATAAAAAAATGAAATTAGATATTTTAGCATTTGGAGCACACCCTGATGATGTGGAATTAGGTTGCGCAGGAACTATATTAAAAGAAATTTCTTTGGGTAAAAAGGTTGGTATTGTTGATTTGACTCGTGGCGAATTAGGCACACGTGGTACAGCCGAAACCAGAGATCAAGAAGCAAGTGCCGCAGCTGCTATTTTAGGAGTGAGCGTGAGAGAGAATTTGAAAATGCGAGATGGTTTTTTTGTAAATGACGAAAAACACCAACGCGAGATTATTAAAATGATTCGAAAGTACCAGCCAGAAATTGTGCT
This sequence comes from Flavobacterium sp. K77, assembly GCF_021608205.1. Lineage (NCBI taxonomy): Bacteria > Pseudomonadati > Bacteroidota > Flavobacteriia > Flavobacteriales > Flavobacteriaceae > Flavobacterium > Flavobacterium sp. K77. Next base: position 335,337 of record NZ_JAKIHO010000002.1, read on the forward strand.
TTGCAATGCAATTGATGACCGACATATTGATCATGCAAAAGGGAGCAAATTAGTTTCAGATGCTTGCTTTTTGTCGGGCTTGATTAAAATAGAAACAGAGCTCGATGGCGAAAAACAGTTGGCTTGGCGACCGAAAGTAGTCTACCATTATTTGCAATGGAAAAATATTGAGCCCGACTTTGTAGTTGATATTACTGGTTTTAATGAAAAGAAAATTGCTTCTATTTTAGCTTACCGCACACAATTTTATGACCCTGAATCAAATGAACCAGAATCTCCAATTTCAAGTAAAAATTTCTTAGAAAGCCTCAGTTACCGCTCCAGAGATTTAGGCAGGTTAACAGGCGTAGAATATGCTGAAGGTTTTACAGTAGAAAGGTATTTGGCTGTCAATAGTTTAGGGGATTTGCGTTAAATTTATTGAATTTTTTTTCAAAAAACCTTTGCACAACTCAACTTTAGTTGTATCTTTGCCACCGCTAAGCAAATGGTGGTTGTAGCTCAGTTGGTTAGAGCATCGGTTTGTGGTACCGAGGGTCGCGGGTTCGAGCCCCGTCTTCCACCCAGAAAGTAAAAGCCTTGAAGAAATTCAAGGCTTTTTTTGTGCTTTATACCCAAACAAATAAAAACATTACTAAATTTGTTAATAAACGTTTTAATTTACTTTTGAGATAAATAATTGCTAACGAATTCGTCAAAACTAGGAAGGGTCTTATCTTCATACACCTGTATAAATTGTTTAAATTGCATGTATCCATACACCGAAGGATCTTGCGAAGCTTGTTCGTAATTTTGATTAAAAAAATCTTCAATAGTAGAGTTAGTAGGAATAGGGTTAGGCAGCTTTTGCCACATTTTTTTAGCACTTTCGTAACAAAGTTTTAGTTCTTTTTCTCTTCCTTGTTTTCTCCACCATAAAATGGCTAAAGTATTTGCAAACAATTCATTTTTATAGGATCCGTTTTGATTTCCTTCTTTTACATCTTGTAACGCGTGCGCTAATTCATGAGGAAGGTAAAAGCCATTAAAAAAATAACCAAAAGCAAGCTTTCCCTGAACTTCATCACCTGCCATTTCATAAAAAAATTGTTTTATCGGTGAGATTACCTGACTCCAAAGTGGCATATTAGCCGTTTTTTCAGGACCAGAGCCGTCATAATATATTAAGTACGGCGTTGTATTCAACACTGCTTTTACATCAAAATTGATTTTTGGGTTAATCTTCTTCACATCCTTAATGAATTGTGTAGTAATTGAATTTCCGTCTAATACTAGTGCGGTTGAATCTGTGTAGATATGGAACCAATCTGGTTGTGCTACGATCTTATTTGATACACCAAATAGGAGTATTAAAAAAATAATTTTTCTCATCTTAATTTTGTTTTAATTCATAATTCAGGATATTTTAAAAGCGTAAGTAGTTTAATTACAGGTAAATATACTAATTATTGTTCTTGCTTAACAAATGAAGTTAATTTTTAATACTTAAGATTTTACAGCGAAGGCAGGATTAGGATTGAAGTTGATCTTTTGTTTTCATTAATTAAAAAACAGAAGCCTTCCCTTTCTTTAAAAATGGGAAGGCTTACGACCTGTTTAAAGTGTTGATGTATTTACTAATTCTGATTTGTAAAATTTATTGGTGAGTTGTCATTTTTATTCAAAATCAACTAATACATTGATTTTCAAATTAATTTCGTGAAAATAGGTTTTTAGTACAAATTTTACAACGCTTCGTTACTTTGCGCTTATTTATTTTTCAAAAAACAAACAAGTAAAATTGTTCTTATTTTATACTTTGATGTGTCCCCAATTTTCACCGCTTTTTATGCGACTGACTTGCATTTCGCTAATTCCAAATTGTTTGGCAAGTATTTTGGCTCTAGTTTTACGACTTGGATCGTTTAATATTTTTTTCAAACGAATAACTTGTGTAATGGTAAGCTTTCTTCCATCAGATTTTTGTTTTGTTTCACGTACTTTATCAACGATTCCCTGTACTTTCGGATTTCTGTTGCGATGCGCCATCATTTCCTCAGGCGTTGCCCATCGCAAATTGTTAACACGGTCGTTATCTCGAGAAAAGTCTAAATGAATAACATGGATATGTTCTTCCGAGGGTTTAGGAATAAAGAGTTCAGCAATGACACGGTATAATAAGATACCTTTTTCAACAATTTTGCCTTTCTTATTAGTTTTGTATCGCAATGTGTTGTAGCCGCTCGACATGCCTCCATTTAGGATTTGTCCATCTGAGAATGACTCGGTGAAACTCATTAAACGCCCTCTGTTAGATACGGCGTAACGCTTGCGCAAAGGATAGTCTATTTCGATTTCTCGAAACTCCTCCATAGGGTAAAGTCTAATCATCTTTTAAGTGGTATTTAAGGTGACCAAATGTTTATCAATTGTTCGTCCTTTTAATTCGCAAAGGGTGTGCTACTGCTGTGCAGGTAGTCCGACACGAAGCGAACTATAAGGTTTGTAACTAGATGTAAAGATAGGTATTTTTTCAAAGAACACAAGTTGTAAGCTATTTAAAGTATAATTCTCCTGAATGGTAGGTGCGTAAGATGTTTTGGTCTGCAAATTATCGCAATAATCTATGGTGATCAATGTAAAATAGGTGCTATTGTGCTATGATTGTAAAGTGCTAGTAATAAAAAAAGCATCTGCAAAATAAATTCATGAAAATTTATTTTGCAGATGCCTTATTTTAGTGTCAAGTATGTTTAAGTGATCTAAAAGAAAGAATATCCAAAAATAAATGAAACTGTTTTATAGTTTGAGTTCCAGAAGACATAGTTTCCTAAAATCTCTCTTGTAGTTTGGTATCTTAATTCGACGCTAAACTTATCATTTTGTTTGAAACCCAAACCTAATGCGGGATTATTTCTGGACTTAAGATCAAGTGTATTAAACGTAGAGCCATCGTTGCGGGTAAATTCAACTGTAGATTTTGATGATAAATCAATTATGTAAGATGCATTTAAGAACAATTTAGAATTTTTATTTAAAAAGAAATAATGTCTGAACGTAAGTGGAATTTCAATTGAACTATAATCAACACTTACGTTTTGAACACCTCCGCTAACATCAGTAACATTACTGGTTTTTTGAGCTTTAAAATTTTGAAAAGTTGGTTCAATGGCAATAGACCACTTGTTTTTATTAAATGGTAAAATGTATTCTGCTTCAACTCCAAATCCAAAACCGGTTTTGCTACCAAAATCAGTGTTTCGTTGTTTAGAACTTGAATTGTCAATTGTTAATGACGAATTGTTGATTCGAGGTCTTAGCGTGAGATTGAAAAGGTCTTTCTTTTCTTTAGGAGCAAAATTTACCACACCATCATTAAAACACTCGGCGTACTTTGTGAAAAATTTTATTAAGTCTTTCTTTTTATATTCCACTTTCTCCACGTCGCTCAATGTAATGTTTTGACATTGCAAATCCATCCATAATTGCTGTCTAAATTTATTGTTTTTTGCAACATCACTATCTGTTACCAAATATGTTTTGTAAACCAGTTGCTCGATGGTATTGTCGCCTTTGTTGTAAAAATACCTTTTGATGCTACGATCTGAATATTCGTATAAATTTGCTTTTCCCTCTACCAAAGCTTTTAAAAAGAGTTGCTCATCATTAAATTTTGGATCTTTATCATTACTCAAATTATCGACAGTAGTTCCAGATCTATCAATTTTAACGTCTCTTCTGATGTATTTAAATGCATTGATTATCCCAAATTCTTTTACTTGACCAAGAGTGCCCTTAATAGGTTCACTATTTTCATTTAATTTATAATCAAATTCTGTAGGATTGTTTTTCCAATCAATATTTAGTATCAAACATTCAACTTTTTGATCTTTGTTGTTAATAATATAGCCTTTCTCGAAAACGACTTGTGCAAAAGAATTAAGACTTAGAAAGCTGATTAGTAGAATTAAGAGTTGTTTTTTCATTTTTTTAAAGTTCTTTTTTAATTTTTTTTAAATACTATTTTGTGTATCGTTATCACACAAAATTCCCAGCATGATGTTTACTTAAGAACTTTAGTGATTTTGCGAAGATATATTATTTTATAAGAAACTTCGGTTGATAATGGGATAAAAATGTATGTTTCAAAGAAATTTCATTATCATTCATCGTACCATTAGTCATTACTTTCAGAATTACTATTTTTGAGTCTGTCCGTAAAAGGATTATAATTGCTGATAATGATCTTCTTCATAGGCCTAATTTAAAGTTAAATGACTACTTAATAACCTTGTGATAAATAGTCTGATTTACTATTCTTTTACGAATTTATAAGTCATTGTTTTTTTTGCTGTTTTTACTTGTAGTAAATAGATACCTTTTTGAAGTTTTTGAACATCAATTGTTTTAACGTTTGAACTTTTTTCAAGGATCAACTTTCCTGAAATGTCCAAAATGGATATCTTCTCAATTTGATCATTCTCTAAAAAATTTAGTTCTAAGAAATCTTTGGTAGGATTTGGATAAATCTTGATAACTTGTTGATCAGCGTATTCATTAAGGCTTAGAGTACTGCAGATAACTTCACGTGGGACAAGCTCAAAAAGTGCTGTGCTATTGCCCAATTGACCAAATTCGGCATAACCCCAAGACAATACTTTATTATTTCCGTTGAGGTATAAAGCGTGGTATCCACCTGCTGCGATTTGTAAAATAGTACCTGTGATGGTTGTTTTAATAGGGATACGTGCTATGTTTTGAGAACCATCAGCTAATTGACCAGATGTATTACTGCCCCAAGCCCAAACTGTTCCATCACTTTTATTAGCAAGATTAAAGTAAGCTCCTGCAGCTATATTCACCCAATTAGTATCGGTGCCAAGTTGTGTAATTTTTAGTTGATCAGTTTGAGAACCATTTCCAATTTGACCTGCTTCATTATCTCCCCAAGTCCAGATGCTACCATCTGTTTTTAAAGCAATTGCGTGATTTATTCCCGTGGCTATAGATTTCCAGTTAGTATCTGAACTTAAAGATATTGGTGATTTAAATGTTTTGTAATTTAAAATCGGATCATTGCCCAATTTACCATCTTCTTCCGAGCCCCAACCCCATAAAGAGCCATTAGTTTTTAATGCAATAGAAAAATTTGATCCGGGACTTACTTGCTGCCAGTCAGTACAGGTTCCTATTTGAACAGGTGAAAGACGTGTTGTTAATGTTCCGTCACCAAGAGTGCCGTTGTCGTTTTGTCCCCAAGCCCAGAGCGTTCCATTTGTTTTAATAGCAAAATTATGGTGTAAGCCAGCTGCAACAGTTTTCCAATTGTTATCAGTCCCTATTTGTATAGGAGTTGTTGAGCGCAGGAGTTCACCTTGTCCAATTAACCCCAAAAAATTTGGACCCCAACTCCAAAGTGTACCATCAGTTTTTATAGCAAAAGATTGATAAAATCCGGCTGAAACGTAGGCCCAGTTATTCTCTATACCAATTTGTGTTGGTGTAGTTTTGGCAATTAGTGTTCCATCTCCTAATTGATAGCTTTCGTTGAGACCCCATGCCCAGAGGGTACCATCGTTTTTTAGTGCCAAAGTATGATTCCCGCCAGCTGCTATTGATTTCCAACATTGGGATTGTGAATTAATTGTAAAAATTAAAAGTAGGACTAAAAGATAAAATTTTTTCATAGTTTTTGCATTTTTCTGGGAATCACATGAGCATTTAAATAAATTCTGCATGAGCTTTTATTTGCTGTTTATTAAATATTTGATTTAATGTGATTGCTTTATTTTTTCTATTGTTGTGCGGCAAATTTGTTCGAGAATTTCTATGTTGATATCAGCTAATTTTTTTACATAGATGCAAGCTTTGCCCATTTTGAACTTCCCTAATTGGTCTAACAATTCTTGGTTGTCATGGGTTTCTGTAGTCACGTATAAAGAAAAGGCTGCTTTTCTTGGTGAAAATCCAATTAACATAGACTCTCCTTCATGGCCGCTTTCGTATTTGTAATGATAGTTGCCAAAGCCAATTATCGTTGGCCCCCACATTTTTGGTTTTGTTCCTGACCATTTTGACATTAGTTCGACTAGTTGAAAACTGTCTATCTTTTTTTGGTCATCATCAACATACAAATTGATAAAATCAGTAACATTGACTTCTGTTTCTGTAGTTTTGTTTGCTTTTGCCATAAATTAGTAAATTGGTATTTGTGATTTTTTACAATTCAAGTAACTGCTGCATCTAAGCCTTTAAAGAAGACGAGATTACTGGCGGCAATATAGCTATTTATGCAAATAGAAAGCATTAAAATACAAGAAAAATCGTAAATTTATGATTTCTAAATTTAAGTTTTAATACCTTTTGAAAAAACTGTTTTTGAAGTTAATGGTTTGGGGTTTTTCGTTTTTGATTTCAAAAAAAGCAAACTAGTTACGTTCTTCTGTGTAATTGAAAAATGTAGTTCCATCAAAAAGATATAGTCCAGTGTCTCGGGTTCCTACCCAAAGAGCACCATTTTTATCCTCTAAAATAGTCCAAATCCAAGGATTCGCTAATTCCTTTTTATAATTAATGAATTTTTTTCCATCAAAGCGGGAAAGTCCAGCATCTCCTCCAAACCAAAGTATCCCATTTTTATCTTCAATAATTTTAGAGACCAATCCGTTGTAACCAGGTAAGCCATCTTTTTTGGTCAAACTGGTAAATTTTACTCCATTGTATCGGTATACTCCAGCCCAATTACTGAACCAAATATCTCCATTTTTATCTTGTAATTGTGGCCAAGCCCAATTGTGATTCACTTTACGAGTACCAAATTGTAGTGTCAATTCTTGTAATTTTAAGTTTATGGTCGATTTTCCATCATAACGGTATACGCCTTGATTGCCTCGACCTCCAAACCAAATGTTTCCGGATTTATCTTCTAACATGTATTCGATGTTATTGTTCGTGTTTAGGTAACCTCCTCCATTTTTGTTAATCACAAAAGGAGTAAATGATTTTCCATCATAAGTAAAAACTCCATTTATAGTAGCAAACCAAATTTTTCTGTCTTTAGTTTGAATAATATTAAAGATAGCTTTTGATTTACCGTAATATTTATTCTTGTTTTTAGCTTGATTGACTGGAAGAGGAATCGTGATTTTTTGCAAAGATTTTCCTTTGTACACAAAAAGTCCATTTTCGGTACCTATCCAAATTGCTCCATCTTGATCTTCAAATAGACAGGAAATAGCATTTATTTTGTCTTTATTGTTTTTTAGTATTTGATGAAATTTGGTACCATCATAGCGATACAATCCATTATCTGTAGTCCCAAACCAAAGCATTCCATTTTTATCTTCTAGGCTGGTTTGCACATTGCCAGGACTTCTTTTTTTAATCAGTTTAGCATGCTCATCTGCGCTTGTTGCCTTTATTTGATCATGCTCTTTGCAAGATGACACTAGGAAAAATATTAATCCGAGAAGTAGAACGCTTAACTTTATACAATTTTTATTCATTTTTGGTAATTTCTATCCCGAATTTGTTATCGGATTATAGTTCTGATTTCTATATAAAAATAATTAATTCTAAGCAAATAACTTCGCATAAAAATTAAACTAGATGATTTGAGAAGGATTTAATTTGTGAAAATACAGATATTGTTATTTTGATAAAAATCAGTGTTTTAAAAATAAAAAAAAATATAATATTAAGTAGTATGTTCCACCAAATTTGCCTTTTTTTTAAATCAACATCTGCGAAAACACTTTTTGGAAAATGATTTATAAAATTGGTGTTTTAGTTTTTTTAATTAAAAAATAGGTTTTTGGTTTACTTGCCAATAATATGAATATTAAAAATCAATCAAACAATAATTTCACATTTTGTATGAATTAATAGAATAAAGTGCTTCTCTCACCTAAAAGTATTACTATTTTTTAATAGACCTACCAATCAAAAGTAAAGTTCCCAAAATAAATAAAAAGAAAGCACTCACAATAAGAAAATTGATAAAAACTTGGTAATAACCCAACGCCGGGACATCTACAAAAGGATAAGGATAAAATTTTGAAAAATGGCCTCTTGCAACCACAAAAACAAAATAGAGTAGGGGGAACCAAAGCCAAATTTTGGAATTTTTAAATTTCATATCGGAATTGTTAGCAAACAAAAACCAGTAGCCTAAAACAAAAATTGGAATAACTGAATGTAATAGTTCATCGATGATTTTTTGAAGACCCGTGGGGTGCCATGTGCTTCGCAAAACAATTTGATATACCAAACCAACTACTAAAATAAAAACCGTTAATGCAGTTAATGATCCTTTTTTATAAAATTTTGTTAGTGCTGTTGTTTCAAAAATTGGCAGTCTTGTTGTAAAGTAGAGTGCGACTAATATATTGGTAAGAATTGTGAAAAAACTGAAAAACCGAACTATGGTCTCCAAGATAGCAGTTTGCCTATTTTGTAACATCAAAATGAACTGCCCAATTATAGCAAACCATCCTAAACAAAAACCAATTGAATCCATCCACTTTCGGCGAAGTTCTTTATTTGGGCTAGAGTTATTTTCCATACTTACTTTATTTTTAAAAGTTAAATATTGTATTTAAAATTCGGTATGTTTAAGTTTGAATCATTGACAGCTACAAACTTCACTTGAATCACTGATAATCAAATATAAATGTAATAAAAAACTTGAAAGTAAGCTCAAAAATTTTATGTTCTTAGAACTGCCGTTTCGAGATGTTTTTTAATTAGTTGTCTTAATAAATATTTATTGATTTAAATTTTTTAATATTTCTTTCGAATTATAAATTTATTATAAAGAGTAAAATTAACACAAAATTCGCAATAGCAAGAAATGGTGTAAGGCGATTTTATTTTTATCAATTTTGTCTTCTTCTTTTACGTTTTTCTTTTTTAAACTTCCTATATTCTTCTTTTATCATAATTCTGCTCACAACGATTGAGCCTCCATTGTATGAATAACTTCTGAAAGGTATTTCGTTAGAAAACTGTTTGGATAGATTTTCAGAGTCACATATTTGATAAAGTTCATCTACAAATTTTTGAATTCTTTTCGCCTCTTCTATATTTTCCTGTGCGGTTGGTGTCCAATAATTTTTAAAGGAATATTCAGTTTTAGTTTTGTACTCAAAAATATACTCTATTCCGTCAAAACCTTGTTGCCATCCTTCTATAAATTTGTCACTCGGTATTGTATTTATTTTGGTCTTTTCAATAAGATTAGTTATCTCTTTTGCAGTTTCATTTGTTAGATTGAACGTCTTTTTAAAGTGTTTTTTTGAAAAATCGTCAACTTCATCTACAAAGTAGGTTATATTTCCTATTGATAATGAATCGTTTTTAATAACTTCAATGCACTTTCCGAAACTCCAAAATTTAAAATTTATTTCATCACTTTTATTTGTAATATCTTCCAAGTTATGTTTTTTGATTAGATCATTTTTGTATTTATTCCAATATAATGTATCACTATCTTTTGTAAGATTTAGTTTTTTATCTTGCGATTGTGAGAAAAGAAAATTGGAATACATTACAATTAGTATTGTCAGCGTAAAGTTTTTCATAATATGTTGTGTTTGTCATTTTGATACCATATAACTGTTTGAAATACAGAGCACTACGTTCTCTAATTAAGATGAAATATTTTCTTGAAGAAAGAATTTTAATTCATCAATAATGAGAAATAGCCCGAAATCGCTGTTATGTGCAGGGCATTGCTATGACAAACGTGAATTTACTTTAGTTTTATACTAGTTAACAAAATAATTTTATTATTGTCAGATTTAGATATTACAAGCCAAGGTTTTGCATCTGTCTTTCTTATGTCATTTCCTTTCATTGCAAATTCCTCCTGCTTATTGTCAGCAACATAAATTTCTGTACCAATTGGAAAATAATAATCTTTTGAAGTATTGGGGTCAATGTTACTCACTCTTGTTTGACCTTTACCATCTGGGGTAAATATTATCAGAGAAAGATGATAAACATCATTATAGTCATTTTTAAAACTTATTTTAATATCATCTTTTGCAACAACATTAAAACTAAAGAAAGTGAAAAGGGCTAGAATAAATAGTTTCATATAAAAATGTTTTACGACCACCTAAATGTAAGAATTAAAACTTAGAAAAACTATATTTTATTTTCGTGCCTACTATTGGTTTATGCAATCTGCGCTCGCCTAATTGATATGATTGTCATACTGATAGTAGTTTGGTTCTGAATTGGCTCTATTTTTCGGCTTTGCCAAATTTTGCAAAAACAAACCAATATTTCAATTAAGACAAATGTGCAAATTGCTTGTAAGGTGTGTTATGCGTCGTTTTTCTTAGTAAACTATACAATCCTTCGTTTTTAGATAAAACCCATTGTTTTCGATATCTTGAATAACTCCATTGTTATTTACAAAGAAGGTAAAACTCTCTTTTGATTCCGGACAACTTTTATATTTCATCATATTTAATGTAAAGCCGTCTTTCTGTTTTATAAATCCATTCCCTTTTTCTGAAATATTGTCAATTTCATAGTTATTTATTTTGCCAATTAAAAAAGCTTCATACACGTTGTCGATTTTATCAATGAAATTTTTCAATTCGTTCTCTGATCTTATAACTTTCCATTTTCCATTTTCTAAATAAATTATTCTATATTCGCACCATGAAGGTTGACAACCTGAAAAAAAACCATTTAAATCAAATTCGTTTTTCGGAATTGGTCTGTTAGCCGAATTTCCCTTTGAAAATAATATTTCAAAATCCAACGCTTTTGTTTTATAATTTGGAAAGTATTCGAGTTGCCAATATTTAACTTTTTTATTCGGTTGAATTTTTTTTAGCAATGCTTCGGTATCAGCATTTTTTTCTGATAACTTTTCAAATTTTTGATTGCATGAACACAAGATCAAAATAAAAAAAATGTTTGTAACTATCTTCGATTTCATTGGTTAAAGTGGGGTTAAAATGACGCAAAACGTCCCCGCGCTACAAGCAGTTTGGGACTAAATTAAGCCCTATTTTCGGATTTGCCAAATCTTCCAAATACAAACCAATTTTTCCATTAAGCCAAATCCCCAAATTGCTTGTAACGTATGTTAGGCGACGTTATTTATTTTTCAGTAATCTCATTGTTTCAGAATTAAAAGCCTCTTTCCCTTCAGACCAATTTCTCGGCATTGTACATTCTCCAATACTTACATAAATAATTTTGTTGTCATCTTCAAGATTTTTATTTTTTCCCTCTGTTTCTAAAAAACTATCCATTCCTGAAGTTAAAATTATAGGTGTTTTTTCTAAATAAAAAAGGTTCGATATTTCACGTAATCTGTTGATAGCAGATTTATGTAATTCCTCATTAAAAGTCTTATTTTCAGTATTGATTTGAAGTAAAAATAAATTATCAATTATACTACAAGTGTGATTTTTCCAATTTGGTAAACTATCTAATTCTTTAAAAGGTTTCAAATTTTCAAAACAATGCGTTTGAATTTTATCGCTAATAGTTTTGCAGAAACATTTTCATCAGAATTTTGGCTAAAAATCAAATTATGGAAAACAATAATTATCAAAAACAGTTTTTTCATTTGTATGTTTTCTTTTTCGATTTTTAAGTTAGATTCTATGATTCGTGAGTTAATGTCGCCTAACGTTCCCGCGCTACAAGCAGTTTGGGACTAAATTAAGCCCATTATTCGGATTTGCCAAATCTTCCAAATACAAAACCAACTTCAAATTAAGCCTAATACCCAAATTGCTTGTAGCGTGCGTTAGCAGTAGTGCATTTGTTTCAGTTTCTGATTTTCAATTCGGGTTTTTAAAAAATTAGAAAAGAAAATTATCAATCCAATTAGAAGCAGGAAACTCCCCGTAATTAAAAAACTAAAAAGCAGATTATTTACTAATTTTCCTGGAGATATGTAGGTTTTTAAATAACTCCAACCTAAAAGATCAAATCGATTTAGTGTGTAACAGAGTACAAGAACAATGAAACTATTCCAAACAGACCATTTATTCTTTATAGAAATTACCATAGAAATAATAAATGAAGTTAATATTCCTAAAACAGCAGAAAGTTGAGTTACGAAAGAAAAGTTCCAAATATCCATTAATGTTATTCCAAATTTTTCAGAATTTCGTAATACATTCTCACTTCCGTTTTCTGAGATTGCAGTCAAAATTTTAATATTATAAATTGCGGAATAGGAGTAAAATGAATAGATAAAAAAACACGTTGCTATAAAGTGAAAAATGATTTGTAGATAGTTTATTTTCTCATAAATATTCTCTTTTTTTGGGCGCATTACTGCTAACGTTCCGCCGCTTCTCGTCAGTTGCGAACTTCGGAACTTTTTATTTTCTGTTAAAGATAAAAATTCTTGCGAAACGTGAACGTGAACTTACAACAAAATTCGCAATCTTGCCAAACGCCTGTTGGCAGTAGTTTTTATATTAAATTGTTTATAGTTATTAGTATTAAAAAAGGAATTATCAAATATTTAAAAGAAACTAACCAATTAATCTTTAACACTACTTTAAAACCAATTAGTAAAAGCAATAAAAACCATAATTTTAATGATATTTTCATAAAGTTTATTAAAAGAAAATTTTGATGAACGAAAGTGTTTAAGAGACTTGAAAAAATTAATGGGATTACGCTAAAAATAAATATTATAAATATTTTATCTCTTGGACTTTTTATATTTGGAAAGGTTCCAACTTTTTCAATTGACCAAGAATATCCTGCAACAAATAAAGGATAGCATATCATTTTGCTTATGATATTGAAAATAATTAAGTTTAAATCTAAGGTTTTGAATTCTTTAAACATTTCACAGATAATAATTAAAATGACCTCAATAGAAATGAAAGTAGCCAAAAAACTATTACTTATTTTATCAATTGTTGAGAAAAATTTAAAAGGGTTTATTATAAATTCTTTCATTATATCTTTTTTAGATTCAAGGCTTAAATTACTGCTAACGTCCCGCTACTACAGCGGGTTTGGGACTAAATTAAGCCCATTATTCGGATTTGCCAAATCATCCCAAATACAAAACCAACTTTCCATTAAGAGAATTACCAAAACCCGTTGTAACGTGTGTTAGATGTCGTTTTTTTTCTTCATTATCATTGGTGTAATTACGATTCCAATCATTACTGAAGTAATCAAACTTACAATCAAGTTGCCAATAAGTTTTGAATTTTCTCCAATTATTACTCTCAAAATAAAAACTAAAAGATTTATTAAAAAAAGAATAAGCCAATATTTATAATTTATTTTAGTTTTTATATTTTCTACTTTTGGAAGTTTAAATATAGCGTAAGCAATTACAATTCCGCCAAATAGTGTACTCGAATGCTGTAATAATTTCAAATACATAATTTGCTTTCCAAAAATTTCAAAAGAATTTGATAATTCAGAAAAATGCTTAACGAAAAAACCACTTTCGTGAGTAAAACTGTCCCAAAATATGTGCGAAATTGTTCCGATTATTATTGACAGAATTACAATTTTCCAATTTTCAGCAAAGTATTTGTTCCAATTAGTCTTTTCAGTTTTTACAAATCTTTGATTCAGTTTTTGAGGTAAATTTCTAAATAATTCTTCTTTTACTAAATTATGAAATATAAAAGTCAGTAAAATTCCTAACGGTAAATCGAAGTAAAAAATTCCCCAAAAAGTATGACTATAATCACTTTCAATTTTCATTCTAATGAAATATTCAAAATCTGGCGTCGAACTTCCAATTACTAAACCTGTCATAGAAAACCATTTTTTCGGTAAATATTTTAATGGTAAAACTATTGCAGGATGTGAAAAAGTAAAAGGCATAAATTTCTATTTTGTTCGGTTTTTCTACGTCGTGAGCGGAAATGACAGCCAACGTTCTCGCGCTACAGCGGGTTTGGTACTAATTTAGCCTTAATTTTCGGATTAGCCAAAATCCCAAATATAAAACCATTTTCCCATCAAGACAAATACCCAAATCGCTTGTAGCGTGTGTTAGTGGTAGTTTTCAAAAGCATTGGGTAGATTTGAGTTCAAATATTCTGAAATTTTATCGAAATCTTTTGAATTTTTTTCAAAGAGTTGGATAAAAATTCCTTCAGTTGTTTTAATTATTATTTCTCGACTAGTTTTAAATCCTAGAAATTGATATTGGTTTTCAGTCCAAAATGAAATGTTTTTTAAACTGTATTGCTTTTCCTTTGAGAATGTTTTACGAATAATTAAAATATCATCTAGCAAGGTGAAGTCTTTTTTTTTCCTATTTGAGCTTAATATATTCATTAGTGCAGCTATTATCAACAATGTTATTGTAAGCACCTTTTCTCTTAATTTTATTGATTGTTCCATTATAGGAAAGACAAATAGTCCTAACAAAAGAATCCATACGACTATCCGTATTTTATTTTTTGTTGATTGTTTCATAATTAACTTAAATGTTTTTTAATATTCTTTTAAATTTATGTTTTCTTCCACTAATTGAGTGTGATTTTTTTAGGTGTAAATATGCAGAATTACCGCTAATGTTCTGCCGCCTCATGCCGTTGCGAACTTCGAAACCTATTATTTTCGACCAAATATAAATAAACTTGCGAAACGAAAGCGTGAACTTACAACAAAATTCGCAATTGCGAGAAACGGCTGTTAGCAGATGTAGTTATATTTCAATTTGAATTTTCACTTTTCCGCCTAATCCTTTTTCGACAATATCGTATAAGGTTTTTAGCGTTAAGTTACTTCCATTATTTTCAATTCTTGAAATATATTCTCTTTTCTTGTCAACTAAATCGCCAAGTTCAGTTTGTGTTAGTTGTTTTTCTTCACGAGCTTTTTTCAAAAGTATTCCAATTTTAAAACCTTGGAATTCTCTTTCAAGTTCGTCACGTCTTTCAGTTCCTTTTTCACCGTAAACATCATTTTTAATATCTTTCCAACTTTTAGTTTCCATAATTATTTAGTTTTTTCAGAATAATATTTTGCCATTAATTTTAATGCTTTTTCCAATTCATTTTTTGGAGTCTTTTGCATTTTCTTTTGAAAGCCATTTAATAAAATTACAAGTTTTCCATTGTCGAAAAAGCAAAATACACGCCAAATATTTGAGCCAAGTTGAATTCTTGCTTCGAATAAACCATTTGTTCCTTCCATTGATTTTAAATAATTTGAAGGAACTCTTTCCAAAGTTTCAATTGCCTCAATTATTTTGAATATTTTATCTTGAACCTTTTGCGGTTGTTCAAGAAGAAAATCTTCAAAGTGATTTTCGTATGCTATAACTTCACGTACTTTCATTTTTCAAAAGTAACTTAAAAGTTACTAATTTTCCTAATTTTTTTTCTGATTTTCTGTTTTTACGCGATTTTAAAGACTATATCTGCTTACGTTCCGCCGCTTTTCGTCAGTTGCGAACTTCGGAACTTTATATTTTCTGTTAAAGATAAAAATTCTTGCGAAACGTAAACTTGAACTTACCACAAAATTCGCAATTGCGAGAAACGGCTGTTAGCATCTGGGTTTTTATGTATTGAATACACTAACAATTATTAACAATATCAAAATTTCGATTACATTAACTACAATATATTTTATTCGGAACCTTTGAATAAAAAAATCAAATGCAAACATCAGCATTCCAAACAAAATTAAATAAATAGCAATCAAAAGTCCCCAACCTTCTTCCCCTGGATTCATGAAATAATAAATTCCCATAATAATTGCCACAATTGCTGATAAATTTCCAATTGTCAATTTGTATAAATTCGGCAAAATATTTTCTTTCGTCATGTTTAATAGATTCGTGCTGAAACCTTGCAGTTAACGTTCCGGCGCTTGGCGAGGTTGCGAACTTCGGAACTGATTATTTTCTGTTAAAGATAAAATTTCTTGCGAGAAATAAACGTGAATTTACTACAAAATTCGCAATCTTGCCAAACGCCTGTTAGTGGCTGGTGTTTTTTCTATTTAGCTTTTTCCAATAATTAAAAGTAATTCATTTGCATTTCTATAGTCATTGTCTGGGTTTGCTTTGTTTAAATATTCTCTCGCAATCTCAATAGATTTTTCTACGATTTCGCCTTCTAAATAATAATTTCCAATACAATAGTTTGCGTTTTCAACTTCAAATTCATTATTTCTATTTTCTGAATTATCATTTACAATTTTTTGAAAAATTTCTAATGCTAAATATTTATTCTGTTTTGTTCCAATTCCATAATGGTGACAATATGCAAGTTCAATTAAATTTGTTTTGTCTAGCTTTTGAGCAGTTTGATATAGTTCAAATGCTTTTTTAAATTCATTTTTGTCACGATAAATTGTCGCTAAATTTATAGCAGAAAAACTAATTCCTTTTTCAATTCCTTTGTTATACAAATCAATTGCCAAATCTAAATCTTTATCACAAATTTCACCTTCGCTATAGAAATCTGCAATCCGAATCATTGCATAATCATTTCCATTTTCAAACGCTTTTTTTATCCATTTAAAAGCTTCTATTTTGTTTTGTTCGAATATCATTTCTCCGTTTAATTCCAAACCATCATAGTAATAATTTCCAACTTCGTATTGAGCGTCGGAGTTGTTGTTTTCAGCTTCTTTTAGTAGCTGGACATAGCTTTCGTTATTTCTGATTTCTGTCATTTTGCAGGTTTTTTTACACTTGTCACTAACGTCCCGGCGCTTGGCGAGGTTGCGAACTTCGGAACCGATTATTTTCTATCAAAGATAAAATTTCTTGCGAGAAATAAACGTGAATTTACTACAAAATTCGCAATCTTGCCAAACGCCTGTTAGCAACAGTTACTTTTTCTTAAATTTCTTTTCACGGATTAATTTTTTAAACTTTTCTGCTAAATCATATAATTTTTTCGGTCCTTTTCCTTCGTGAATTAAAATCGAATCTTTTTTTCTATTGAGATGTATGATATTAAACTTATAAGTTTGTCCATCTTCCATTGAACTATTCCAATATTCTTTTGAATAATCAAATTCGGATTCTTTTAAACTCTCAAGCAAATCTTCTTTTTCATTTTCATTGATAACGCTAAATAAATTTTCTTTTTCTGGGAAAATACTTTTCAAATAAATTGTATCTCCACCATTATATTTTAAAATAAAGTTTTCAGCAAGATTCCAAGATTCGAATTCAAACGTCACGAAAGATTTTTTAATCCGTTCTTTGTGTTGGCAGGAAAACAGAATATAAGCTATTAAAATAAAGATAAGTTGTCTCATGACGAGTTTGGTAATTGTTGCTAACGTTCCGCCGCTTCTCGTCAGTTGCGAACTTCGTAATTGATCATTTTCTGTTAAAGATAATATTTCTTGCGAAACGTGAACGTGAATTTACCACAAAATTCGCAATTGCGCCAAACGTGTGTTATATGCCGTTTTTTTTATCTAATTTTAATTAACTCACCTTCATCAAACCCAATAGTAATTGCAATTGCATTTTTCAATAAGTCTATTTTTAAATTCCCTTCTTTTTCCAATTCTGTTAGCGATTTTGCACAAATAGTTAAAATTTCATCTGAGTCTTTAATTTGTAATTCTTTAGGCAAATCAAAGTATCTATGCGATTCTGTTGGCATTTCAATACAAGCCCAATCATCATCATTTTCGTCATATTCAAAACTACCTACAAAGTAGATCTTATATCCAGCTTCACTTTCATATATTCCAAAATTAAATGCAATTACTTCTATTGGTGGAATTCCGTCATTTTTTTGAATATTATTTAACCAATTTATTAATTCTTGTTTCATAAAATGTTTATTGTTAATTTTTTGTACTGACGTCTTTCAAAATGGCATATAACGTTCCCGCGCTATACGCGGTTTGGGCCTAAATTAGCGCTATTTTTCGGATTAGCCAAAATTCCCAAATACAAACCTATTTTCCCATTAAGCGAAATGCCCAAATCGCTTGTAGCGTGTGTTGGTGGCAGTTTTTTTATTCATTTCTTATTATATCTCTGGCTTCCATTAGAGCAAAACCAAGTAAATTTAATCCATTCCACTGCTTTGGGTTTTCTGCTTTTTCGCTGTCGGCAGTCAAACCCATACCCCAAATTCGATCAACGGGGCTTGCTTCAACTAAAACTCTTTCTTTTGTGTTGAGTAAAAATTCTTTCAAATCTTTTTGCTGTGTGAATTTCTCCAAACTTCCTCTAACAACAATGTCAAGCCTTTTATTATTCCAGGTCTGTTCATCAAAATTTCTAACTTGTCTGCCCAAAGCCTTTGCTTCTGCTGGTGATTTTGCAATAATGATTTTGTTATAAATTTCTTGGTCGTTAAATAAAAGCGCCTTTTGTGCCATCATCCAATGTTCAGCAGTATTAAATTTTATGTTGTCAACAATAAAAGGTGATTCCCACCATTGACTAAAACACGATGACGTCAATTCGCCACTTTGGCTTTTCTGGTGTCCCCAAAAAAATAAATATTTTATTCGCTTTCCACTTTCAAAATTGTTTATCAGCAAATCTAAATTGTATGTCATTTTTATTCTCTTTTCAATTTTTCAGTTCAACTACGGTCATTCGCTAAAATTGCCACCAACGTTCCCGCGCTACACGCAGTTTGGGACTAAATTGAGCCCATTATTCGGATTTGCCAAATCTTCCAAATACAAAACCAACGTCAAATTAAGCCTAAAACCCAAATTGCTTGTAGCGTGTGTTGGCAGATAGTGCCTTTATTTATTCAATTTTGTATGATATGACGTAATATTTTTTATTTAAGTCAATAGTTAGTTTTTTATTCTCTTTCCATTTTTCATATGCTTCAAAATTTAAAACCTTATCGTCAGGAACAATTAAAAGCATTTTGTATTGGTCCATTAAAAATTCTTTTAGAAATCCTGCTTCAACTATTGAATTTAATTCTCCTAAATATTCAATTGTACTTTGTGTTTTTTTATATTTATATTTTTCCTGAAATTTAAGGAGTTCTTTTATACTTTCAATATGCATATCAATGTACAAAGCAGGAAAACCAGATGCTCTTTCGTTTTCTTTTACATTTTCCAACGTCCATTCAATTTTTTTGAATGCACTTCCCATTGTTGAGCCTAACATTATCGAATCACAGAAAGCACTTTTAGAAAAGTATACATTTGCTTTAGTACTTAATTTTCCTTTTCCAGTAAGTCTTGTTGGTTCAAATTTTTCAATAATTCTTTTTTCAATATCTTCGATTTGAATTGAATCCAATTCGTTTGTTGACAATCTAATCTTGTAAAACCAAGTTCCGCATTCAAATAGCAATAATTGGGTTATTTCATTTTTATCATTGTTCATTTCTGCTTTAATCCCATTACAGATATATTTTTCGCCAACTTTTTTAATAAGTTTTTGTGTTGCATTTATTCCATTTTTAGAAATATTTGCTATTGATTGCATAGAATTAAAATACTCATTTCTTAATCTGTCTTCTGAGGCTTCTTCTGTTGGATATATATAAATTGAAATTGTTGTTTTTTTATCGTTTGTTTCATTTTCGTATGTAACACCGATATTTTTATCTTTTTTGTCAAATGAGTAAACATCTATTCGTTTATAATTCTCGAATAGTTCGGGAAAATTTGTTTCAGTTTCCGAATGAATGTAATCTCCACTAACTTTTATCTTTTTTGGGCTTTTTCTTTCTTGACCTTGTAATTGGAATACAAATAAAATTAGGATTGCTATTGAAATTATTCTTTTCATTTAATACTTTAAGTTGTTGAATTCTCTTCTGTTTTTGGGCATTTCTGCCAACGTTCCGGCGCTTGGCGAGGTTGCGAACTTCGGAACCGATTATTTTCTATCAAAGATAAAATTTCTTGCGAGAAATAGACGTGTATTTACTACAAAATTCGCAATCTTGCCAAACGCCTGTTGGCAGATCGGTTTTATTTTTCAGTCAATATTTTTCTTAACTTTTGATAATCGCCACTCATTCCAAATTCTTCTGTGTTAGATTTTGTTCCAACAATTACATTTGCATCGCAGCCAAAACAAATTTTTGCGATTCCGATTATTTTAGATTTTCTTTTAAAAATTAAAATGTCTCTGTAAATATAAATACAAGCTGTTGCATAAGATTCTGAATGCTTTTTCTCTGTAAAAATTTCGTCTATTTTGTCGAACTTTTTTGGTTCAATTTTCGATTTTGTATAGCCGAAAGATTTTAAATTGTCAATAAAATTTGTGTCTGTAATTGACTTAGGAATTTCACCTAAAATCACACCCATTTTTAAAGAATCTTTTACTGATTTTTTTTGATTATCATATAATTCTTCAATTTGGTCTTCTTCAATTTCGTTTTGATAATACTCAATTTCGTCATATTCAAAATATTTTTCTCCTGTAATTTTCGGTTCTTTTATGACACTTTCAACATTCTGCATTTCAATATTTTCTGCTTTAGTTTCTTTTTTGAAATTACAGCTAAAAAGTAAAATTGCTAATAAGAATATTATATTTTTCATTTGATTATGTTTTGTTTTTCGTTCCGTTTTTCTAAACTGTCTGCCAACGTTCCCGCGCTACACGTGGTTTGGGACTAAATTAAGCCCATTATTCGGATTTGCCAAATCTTTCCAAATACAAAACCATATTTAAATTAAGCCAAATACCCAAATTGCTTGTAGCGTGTGTTACCTGCTGTTTTTTTATCTCTAATATCCGTTTTTCCATTCATTTATTTCTTTCGGATGTTCTTGGTCATTTGGATAATTTGCTTTAACAAATTCAAACTGCTTTTTAGTTAACAAAACCATTCTTCCATCATTTCCAGAGCTTATGGGGTAAAATCTTTCATCACTTTTCTGCAACTTTAATTGGTCATTTAGCATTTCAATAAAATTCACAAATGAAATTCCCCAATCTTTTTCTCCAAAATCATCATCAAAAGCGACATATTCTTTTCCGTTAAGTTTTATTTTATGTGTCCAATGTTTTTCAGTTTGATTATTAAATTCATCTGAAAAGTTAAGTTTCAATTTTAGTTTGTCAAATGATTTTTTGACAGTTTCTAAATACTGAATTAAACCACCACCTTCAAACAAAGTTTCGGAATCAATAAAATAAAATCTATTGTCAGTAAATAATAAGCTTTCGCCTTTCATTTTTCCTTCAAAGAAATTTAGTTCTGTATATGATTTTTCAAATTCAGCTTTTGTTTCTTTTAAATCTTTTTTGTCTGTTAAATTAAAAAAATTAAGTTTTTCTAATTCTGCTATAATTTGGTTTCCTGTCAATTTAGTTTTCATTGTTTTTTCCTCGCTTTCTTTAGGACTATTTTGAGATTTTGAATTACAACTTAACAACAAAAAGCTAAATAATAGGAGTAGAGTTTTATTCATTTTTATTTGTATTAATGTTCTTTTTAGTCGGTTTTTCGGCAAAATAGCAGGTAACGTTCTCGCGCTACAAGCAGTTTGGTACTAAATTTAGCCCATTATTCGGATTTGCCAAATCTTCCAAGTACAAGACCAATTTCAAATTAAGCCTAATACCCAAATTGCTTGTAGCGTGTGTTACTGGAGGCTTGTTTTTGTCGAAATTACGATTAAACTGCAAATTTTTCACGCTTCTGTTAATAAAACCTAACTTTCACGTTTCTGATTTTCGATTTGTAATTTTCAATATTTTATTTTCAGTTATTTACCTTTCATTCTAAAATTCTAAGCAAAAAAAATCAGTTTCTTCTTTTTAGGTTTTTGTTGGCAGATTCCAATTTTCAAGTTTCTGTTTTTAAACTTCTTGAGGAACGAGTGCTTGTTTCCTAATTGTTTTTATCTGCGTAATTTCGATACAATTAATTTATAACATAGTAGATTTAACGTTATCGGTTCTCAACTCTAGTCTTTATTTTTAAATTTTTTAAGTCTTTCATAAATAGCAGTAATAATTGCCAAGAAAATAAGAAAAATAGAAAAAGGTAATTTTGGAAAAATTAAATACTTAATAACATATAGACCTCCAAAAAAAAGAATATGTGGAATAAATACAATTAAACTAGCTGTTAACCAAAAAATCAATTCTAAGCATGTATGAAAAAATTTTATCATAAATATTAAATGTTTGTTGTCAGAATCCAATTTTAGGCTTCTGCTTTGAAATTTTCTGCGAAACAAATTGCTTATTTGCTAATTATTTCTTCCTCGTAATTTTGGCACAAGTCACCAGTAACGTTCCGGCGCTTGGCAAGGTTGCGAAGTTCGGGACCGATTATTTTCTTTCAAAGATAAAATATCTTGCGAGAAATAGACGTGTATTTACTACAAAATTCGCAATCTTGCCAAACGCCTGTTAGCTACAGTTCCTTATTGTTCCAAAATTCAGTTTCGTTTAGTTTTTTCTTCATGATTTTATCGTGGTTGAATTCAAAAATGTCTTGTGCAATTCCCTTGCATAAATTTTCAGCCCAATATATTATATCTTGACCACGCATAGATAATATAGGTTGTTGATTGTCAATAATTAAGAATCTATTTCCATAATATGGGAAAATATTCGGAACCATTTTAGATTGAATATCTTTTTTTGAGACATGATTCTCTACTAATATCCATTCAATTTCGGTTTTAATTAATTCAATATCTTCTGGATACGAATAAAATATTTTTCCAAATTCAATTTCGTCTTCTCCATTATTGTTGTCAATTCCTGGTTTATCTAATCCATTCATTGTTCGGAAATAATTCTTTAAAGATTCTGAAAATTCAAACCCCATTTTATCTTGAAAATCAATTAATTCAAATTCTGTAAGCCCTTTTTTCCATTTGCTTTTTTGTTGGATTTGAAATCCCCAGCATAATATCAATTCTGATGTCTCCCAATATTCTTCGCTTTTCTTTTTTAAAAACTCAAAGCTAGATATTGAATTATCTAAATTGTTTAGTTCGTCTATTTTCATGCAGTTTTTTTGGTATTGTAGCT
>NZ_JAKIHO010000020.1:0-3368 GCF_021608205.1 Flavobacterium sp. K77
AAGAACTGTACTTACTAACGGTGATGACGTATTAAATGAATCGTTAACAGCCTCTATTGCATTTACAACTACAACGGTTGCAGTTGCCGTATCACAATTTGATGGATTAGCATTTAGTCCTGTGATAGAATCTGCTTCGCACAATTGATAAACAATGGTATATGTTCCACTAACTGTATTTGGTGCTACCGTTACATTTCCGTCAACATCAATACTCAATGGTCCACTTGTTGAAGCAGTAACGTTAGTATTAGCCGTCGTTACCATAACACCGTTTAAAGTATCGTTTGCTAGAGCATTTAAAGCTATTACAACATTATTGCTAGAAGCGATTGTTACAGCTGGGTCATTAACAGCATCAATAACATTTGCAACCACAACCCTTGCAGTTGCTGTATCACAATTAGCTGGAGTAACATTTGCTCCAGTTATTGGATCTGCTTCGCACAATTGGTATGTAATTTCATATGTTCCGCTTGCTGTGTTAGCGGCAACACTTACGATTCCATTGGCATCAATACTTAATGGACCTGTTGTTAAAGGAGTAACATTAGTATTTACTGTAGTTGCAGCGACACCATTAAAAGTATCGTTTGTTAGAGCATTTAAAGCCACTGCTGTACTATTATTTGAAGCAATAGTTACCGCAGGATCATTTACTGCATCAACTGGATTTAAAACCACAACAGTTGCTGTTGCTGTATCACAATTACTTGGATTTACTTCTAGTCCGTTAGAAGGATTTACTTCGCAAATTTGATAAACAATTGTATAGGTACCACTTGGTGTGTTTCCAGCCAAAGTAACTATTCCATTTTCATCTATACTCAATGGCCCTTGGGTTACCGGAGTAACGTTAGAATTTGCAGGAGTGACTATAACTCCATTTAATGTATCATTAGCTGTTACATCTAAAATTACTTTTGAATTTACACCAGTATTAACAACTGCAGGAGCATCATCAATTGCATTTATTGGGTTTAAAACCACCACTGTTGCAGTTGCTGTTGTGCAATTAATTGGATCTGCTCCAGTTTCACACAATTGATAGATTATCGTATACGTCCCTGAAACAGTATTTGGAGCTAATGTTAAATTACCATTTGCATCAATACTTAAAGGTCCTGTAGTTATTGGCGTCACATCAGTATTTGCTACTGTAACAGGGTTACCATTTAAGTTATCTGAACCATTTCCGTTATTGCCAAGTACATTTCCAACTGTAGTAGCAATCGTTGTACTTGGTACTTGAATTGCGAAGGTATCATTACTCGCTATTATTTCATTACTGATACGAATCTTAGCATTTGCAATATCACAATTAGTTGGATTTATTCGTTCACATATTTGATAAAATACGTTATATGTTCCTGAAACTTGTCCTGCAGGAACTGTAATTGTGCCATCGCTATTGAGTACAAAACCAGTTGGTGCAGTTCCGCTTAATGTAAGAATTACAGCTGAGGGATTTAACACAACGCCATTTAAAGTATCATTATTCAATACTGAGGCTGTAACACCTCCGTTTCCTCCTGTAAAAGGAGTCGCAGTATAATCGTCAACAATAGCGTCTACAGCAGCTTCCTGAACATTTACAGTTACTGATGCTGTACTACAATTTGGCGGTGTTGAACCGATTTCACAAATTTGATACTGGAGAGTTTGAGGTCCTGCTGGAGTTCCTACTGCTATCGTAATGGTCCCATCTGGATTTAATGTCAATGCAGGATTTGCAATTGTAGTTGTCAAAATTACATCACCAGGTTTAATCGGTGGTATTCCACTAAATGTGTCGTTACCTAGAACAGAACCTGTCGTTGCTCCTGCCAAACCACCTGTCTCGTCAGTATTTGCAACAATTACATTTAACACTACAACTGTTGCTGAAGCTGTCTTACAATTAGCAGGAACTGCTCCAACCTCACAAATTTCATAAGGTAAGACATAAGTCCCTGAAGGTGTATTTGGTGCAAGAGTTACCTCTCCATTACTTCCGATACTTAATGGACCAACTGTTGAAGGGATTACATTTGTATTTGCATCTGTCACTAAATCTCCGTACAACGTATCATTTGTAGTAACATTTAAGACAATTTTTGGTACTTCAGCTGTTGCAACCGTAATTGGGCCATCATTCACTGCAATCAAAGGATTTGAAACAATAACTGTAGCTGTAGCCGTAGCGCAATTAGCTGGACTAGCACCTTCTTCACACAATTGATAAGTAATAGCATAAGTGCCACTTGCGGTGTTTGGCGCTAGAGTTAATACTCCATTAACATCAATACTTAAAGGACCCGTTGTAATAGGTGTCACGTTAGTATTAGTACCTGTCACGATTACACCATTTAGTGTATCATTAGTAGTTACATTTTGAACTACTGTAGCAACATTGTCGGAAGCAACTGTTGTTGGTCCGTCATTTACAGCTACAATTTCATTTAATACTACTACAGTTGCTGTTGCATTATCGCAATTTGCTGGATTTAAATTTAAACCCGTTACCGGATCAGCTTCACACAACTGATAAGTTATACTATATGTTCCACTTGCCGTATTAGCAGCCACAGTTACTAATCCAGTAGCATCCACACTTAATGGCCCTGTCGAAACAGGAGTTACATTAGTATTATTTATATTAGCAGGTATGCCATTAACTGTATCATTGTCTAATACATTTAAAGCCGTTACTACTGTATTACTTGAAGTAATTGTAACAGATGGATCATTTACTGCATCTATTAAATTACTCACCACAACTGTTGCAGTAGCGGTATCACAATTCGACGGAGAAACATTTAATCCAGTTAAAGGATCAGCTTCACATAATTGATAAGTAATAGTATACGTACCGCTTGGAGTATTAGCTGCAACACTTACAATTCCATCAGCATTAATACTTAATGGACCTGTAATTAACGCAGTTATATTAGTATTGATATTCGTAGCAGCAACACCGTTAAAAATGTCATTATCTAAAGCATTAAGTGCAGTAATTACAGTATTACTTGAAGCGACGGTCACAGCAGTATTATTGATAGCATCAATTACATTTGCAACTAATACCGTCGCTGTCGCTGTATCGCAATTCGCTGGGCTTGCTCCTACTTCACATAATTGGTAAGTAATAGTATAAGTACCACTTGCTGTGTTTGCCGCTAATGTTAATACTCCGTTAGCATCAATACTCAATGGACCCGCAGTTACTGGCGTTACATCAGTATTAGCAGCTGTTACTACCACTCCGTTCAACGTATCATTGGCTGTTACGTTTTGAACTATAATTGGGGCTGCAGCTGTTGCTACCGTTGTTGGTCCGTCCATTACTGCTACAATTGGGTTGTTCACCACTACTGTCGCTGTTGCTT
>NZ_JAKIHO010000021.1:0-3293 GCF_021608205.1 Flavobacterium sp. K77
TTTATTAATTTTTTGTATTGACGTCTTTCAAAATGGCATATAACGTCCCGCCGCCTCATGCCGTTGCGAACTTTGGACCCGATTATTTTCCACCAAATATAAATAAACTTGCGGAACGAAAGCGTCAATTTAGGAGAAAATTCGCAATGGCTTGAGACGGCTGTTATAGGGCGGTTGAATATTTTGAAGTCTCTATTTTTCAGATTTTGCCTTTCAAGTTACGCTTTTCGGTTTCCACTTTCAAGTTTCCACTTTCAAGTTTCTGCTTTTCAGTTTCTGCTTTTCAGTTTCTGCTTTTCGGTTTCTGATTTCAAGCTTCATTTTTCAAATTCCACCATTCAGATTCCACTTTTCGGTTTCTGCTTTTCAGATTCTGCTTTTCAAGTTTCGCTTTTCGGTTTCCACTTTCAAGTTTCTGCTTTTCAGATTTTGCTTTTCAAGTTTCGCTTTCAAGTTCCTACTTTCAAAAACTCTAGCGGAAGATTAATTTATTTCTAATTCTTAATGTCTGCGTAAATTCGCAACTGCCCTATAACGTTCCGCCGCTTCTCGTCAGTTGCGAACTTCGGAACTTTATATTTTCTGTTAAAGATAAAAATTCTTGCGAAACGCAAACGTGAACTTACCACAAAATTCGCAATTGCGAGAAACGGCTGTTATGCAACGTTATTATTTTGTCAAACTTCCGTCTGGATATTTATAAAATGCTTCATCAAGTTTATTCAATTCAGCACTTATCTTTTCATCATACAATTCTTCAACTTCTCTTTTTCGCAACTTTTCTAAAAACTCATTTTCCGGAATATCATTCGGATTGATTAAGGTAATGGCATTTTCAAGAAGTTTGGCGGTTTTTGCTTTTCCATTTTCCTTTAACGCTTTCAGCGTTTCATAACAGTTTTGACTGCTTGAATTTATAAAGTATTGATTGAAGCCGCCATTATTAACTTCCATTTCTAATTCATCAATATTTGCTTTTGGAGTCACTTTCTCAACTTCGGTTCCTTTCAGTTCCTTTTTTAAATTTTCATAAGTGTCAACTTTTGCATTTTCTGATGAACTTTTTTGAGCGCAACTAGAGAAAACGAATATTAAAAGTAGAATTTGAATTTTAAGAAATTTGTCCATTGAAAAGCAGGGTTAAATAATGTTGCATAACGTTTTGCCGCTTGGCGCTGTTGCGGATTTTCAGCACCAAACTCTCACAAATATAAACAAATTTTTAATTCAAGACTTAAGCTTCATAAAATCACCGAAACCGCAATGGCGCCAAACGGCTGTTAGTAGTTCGGCGGTTTTAGAAATTCCGCTAAACGAATTTAGAATTCCATAATCAGTTTCCATTTACGTCTTTAAGTTTCATTTCGAAGTTCTGATTCACAGTTTTGTTTCAAAGTTTTGTTTCAAAGTTCCGTTTCAAAGTTTTTCTTCAAATTTTTTCTTCAAAGTTCCGCTTCAAATTTTTTCTTCAAAGTTCCGCTTCAAAATTCCGTTTCAAAGTTTTTTTTTAAAAGTTTCATTTCAAAGTTCTGATTCCAAGTTCTACTATAAATAATTAATAAGTTTTGGTTTAAATAATTTTTGATAGCAACAATTAATTACGTCTTGCGGAAGACAAATGTGAAGTTTAATTGATATGACCTGCGTAATTTCTGCCGCTGACTACTAACGTTCCCGCGCTACAAGCAGTTTGGGACTAAATTAAGCCCATTATTCGGATTTGCCAAATCATCCAAATACAAAACCATTTTCAAATTAAGCCAGATCCCCAAATTGCTTGTAGCGTGTGTTAGCAGTGGTTCTTTTCTTTTTGCTTAGTTTATCTCTTTTTATAATCAATTTTTCATAATCAAAATATGATTTTATTTCTTGAATTAAGAGTTTATTAATATTTAAGATTTCGTTTATACTAATTTCATTCTCTCTTAAAAAACTTAAATCTTCTAAAATTATTTGTTGATTCTTTAAAACTGTATTTTCTACTTTCAAACCAATCCATAAGTTTTCTTTAAATTCTCTTTGAACAGATTTTAACAAAACAAATTTATCGTGAAATGTTGTAATTGCATCATAATGCTCAATCAACATAAAAATTGCATTTAGTTTATGATGTTCTTTTTTTGATAATTTGTCTCCAAAGGCTAAAGTTTTTTCATCAAGATTTTCGATGTTTATATTTTTCAAAGCAATTTTAATTCTATAAATAGTAAATAAAATATTTTGAAAATTTAGTAATATTCCGAAAGCATATAATGGATGAATAGTTTGTTTATTTTTGGAATAGTCTTCTTCAAATGTTTTGATAATATCGTCAAAAGTTAAACTTAAATCATCTAAATTTTCAGCATCTACTATTTTCTTATATGAAAATTGGTCGTACGTTAAAAGATTATAAACTATTCCAATTTTCTTTTTTATGTACAAATGAAAACCAAATTTTGTTTTATTTTCTTCATATTTCTTCTGAAAATATGGGATAAAAACGGCTGAAATTAATGTGAGAACGGCAATCAATAAAAACCATATATTCCAATCAATTTTATCACTTTCTTCAATGATTTTCACTTTAATTGGTTCAGAAATTTTAATTGAATTTATATTTTTTTGAATTATTTCTTTCATTGTGATATATTTCTTTTAGAATTCTGGTGAGGCAAAATCACTGCTAACGTTCTGGCGCTTGGCGAGGTTGCGAACTTCGTAACCGTTTATTTTCCACTAAAGATAAAATTTCTTGCGGAACGCAAACGTGAACTTACAACAAAATTCGCAATCTTGCCAAACGCCTGTTAGCAGTAGCCTTTTTTAATACGTTGGTATTTCTTTCCAAACTTCTTCTTGAATGTTTTTTATCATTTTCCATTTTGGAAATTCCATTTTTGTTATTGAATCTAATTTTTTGCTTTTATAAAAATTTAAGCAATGATTAAATATTCTTTTTCCAGTGATGTGTTCAGGAACTTTCTCTATTGATTCAAGCGAATCTTTTTTCATTAGATTAACTTCTTTCTGAATAATTGGTTTTAATGTAGGATCGAAAATTGCAATTCCAACTCCATTATAATATGATTTGTCATTTTTTAATATGAATTTATTTATGTTTTCATCATCATATCCTTCTAATAAACACAAACAAAAAGCTCGCTCTTTAAATTCGTTTTTCCAATTGTTAAAACCCCATGATTTTCTCTCTTTTCTGATTATTTTATTTTGTTGACTACAACCAAACAATAATATGGAAAGGAGCAAAGTGTTTATAAATCTCATGTTTTCTTTTTTTGGCAAGGTTACTG
>NZ_JAKIHO010000022.1:0-3136 GCF_021608205.1 Flavobacterium sp. K77
AACGTTGGCAGAAACCCTCGAGCTACACGAATCGCATAAAAACCTCAATAAAAAGATAACATTACCTAAAATTAATGTAGAGATATTTCGCACTTTTAAATACTTTTCAAATTTTGTATCTTGCGAACAGTAAATTTTAATTATGCTTAAAACAATTCAAATTATTGCATTACTTCAAGGACTTTTCGTCCTTTTTGTTTTATATAACAATCGCAATAGTTATAAGAATACAACTTTTTGGTTATTATTCGGCAGTTTATTTTCCATCGTTCTATATATTATTGGAGATGACAAGAATAATTTATTTGTTAATAACACCGATTGGTTTCTTTTCGATAACACACTTTTTATAACATTTCTATTTTTGTTTTTTAGATATTTTAAAAGCAATAAAGAAAAGTTTATAAAATCAGATTACTGTTTTTTCATACCAAATATCATTTATCTAATTCTTGAAATAATTGAAATAAAATTAATTCAAAATAATATAGTCATCGAAGTTTTAGAAGTATTCTGCGAATTAACTTTTATCATCTACTTGTCACTAATTTTATTTTCCATAATTTCAAGTAAAAGAAAACATTGGATTATATATTTCATTATTCCAATCATTATTTTGTTCGTTTTTTCACTTATTAATGATATTCTTGAAATTGTTGGATTATCAGAATTACCGTTTTTATCCGACCAAAATTTCAATTCATACCTTTTATTAGTTGTTGCGTTTTTATTCTATTTTATAGCTTTTAAGTTGTTTAATGGTAATAAAGAAATTTTACCAAAAGTAGAAATCGGTAAATACAAAAACTCAAATCTGAACGATGAAACAATTAATAAATATAAAACTGCTTTAATCAATGCAATGCAAATTGATAAAATATACCTTGATGGAAAATTATCCATACAAGATGTTTCAGATAAATTAAATATTCCGCGTCAATACATTTCTGAAGTTTTAAACGAACATATGAATACCAATTTTCAAGATTTCATAAATGAATATAGAGTGGAAGAATTTGTGAACCGACTAAAAAACGACCAAAACAATAATCTTACCCTTTTAGGAATCGCTACAGATGTAGGTTTTAATTCTAAATCTTCTTTTAATGCTATATTCAAAAAATTCAAAGGCTTAACACCAACACAATTCAAGAAAAATCTTTTGTAAAAAAAATAATTGGTACAAATCAATCATCTTGCACTTATTTCATTTTTAGGAAAA
Source organism: Flavobacterium sp. K77 (assembly GCF_021608205.1). Classification (NCBI taxonomy): domain Bacteria; kingdom Pseudomonadati; phylum Bacteroidota; class Flavobacteriia; order Flavobacteriales; family Flavobacteriaceae; genus Flavobacterium; species Flavobacterium sp. K77. Next base: position 1,223 of record NZ_JAKIHO010000022.1, read on the forward strand.
CACAATCACTTACGATATTTGCGAAATAATTAAAAGAACCCTAAATTATGTCGCAACTTAAATTAATTAAAAAGATTCTCTTTTGCTTTGTTTTAACTATTTCAACGTATTCAATTAACGCACAAGTAAACGATACACTTTCATTTGTAAAATCAAAACGAATGTCAGATGATGACCTTGCAAAAAAACGAGAAGGAACTTTCATAACGGGTTTGCCTGACTTTTCATCAGATCCTGTTACAGGTTTTGGTTTTGGTCTTAGAAGTAATGTTTATTGGAACGGCGAAAGAACAAATCCACTTTTTGCGTACACACCTTACTTAGCTAAACTAAAAGCTAATGCAGCATATTACACTTCAAACGCAAGAGAATTAATTTTATCTTTAGATGTACCATATTATAAAGGAACACGTTGGAGATTTAAAATTGATTTTAAAGCGCAACAAAATCCAGCAAATTTATATTTTGGCTCAACAGAATCAACGTTGGGCAATCTACGATTGCCATCCAATGAAAACATTACTTTTTCAACCTATGAAGCATTTGATAGAGCACGAAAAACGTTACGACCTGGCGGAATTGGAGAAGAAAGTTTTGTAACAGATGCCTTGTCAAACCGATTTAGAGAAACAGAATATATGCTTAATCTAAAAGGAGATTACGCGATAGGAAACGGAAAATGGAGAGTAATGGGCGGTTATGAAATTCAAAATTTAAGTTATAAAACTTTTGAAGGAGAATCAGCCGAGGCTATTAATCCAACAACTGGCGAAGAAACAACAGCACCAAATGGATTATCACTTTTACGAAGAGATTTTAATCAAGGCTTAATATCTGGCTTAAATGGTGGATGGATTTCAATTTTACAAACCGCTTTAATTTATGACACGAGAGATTTTGAACCCGACCCAACCAAAGGTTACTATTTTGAAATAGCAAATGAATATTCTAGCAAATATATTGGCTCACAATTTAACTTCAATAAACTTTTTATTCAAGCAAGAGCATATCAAAAGTTACCTTTTGGAAAAAGAACTGTTGTCGCTGGAAGATTTGGAGTTGGTAACATTTTTGGATCGAATGCGCCATTTTTTGAATTTCAAGACCAATGGAGTCCAGAAGGCAGCATCAACGCACTTGGTGGAAAACAATCGTTGCGAGGCTATCGAGCAAATCGGTTTTTAGCACGTTCAATGTGGTTCACAAATATTGAATTAAGATACAGAATTGCAGAAACAAAATTAGGAAAACAAAGATTTGCTTTCGGTGTCGCACCATTTTTTGATGCAGGAACAGTAAGAGACGAATGGCAAAATCTAAACTTTAAAAACATTCGCTACTCTTATGGTTTAGGAGCAAGAATTGCTTGGAATCAGTCCACAATTTTATCATTTGATTATGGAATGTCAAAAGAAGATAGGCTCTTCTACATCGGCATCGGTCAGGCTTTTTAACAAATTAGTTTGGTATTATTTGTACAGATTTTGGAAATATAAAAACATTGTACGTTACAAACAGAAATATAAAACTACCTTGCTGATTTATATTTATTGCTATCGCAATTATATATATCCGCTCCGCGTTTATATAAATGTGTTTCGTATTTATATTTCTGTCTGTCCTATTTATATTTATATCAATCCAATTTATATTTATTACTGTCTGACTTATATTTATTGTAATCCGATTTGTATTTATACCTTTCCGACTTAGATTTATTGAAACCCGCAACCTAATTATTAAAGGATTGCAAAACAGAACGGAAACAGAAAGAATAAAGGGCATCTGCCAACAGCCGTTTCTCGCAATTGCGAATTTTGTGGTAAGTTCACGTTTACGTTTCGCAAGAATTTTTATCTTTAACAGAAAATATAAAGTTCCGAACTTCGCAACCTCGCCAAGCGGCGGGACGTT
>NZ_JAKIHO010000023.1:0-3022 GCF_021608205.1 Flavobacterium sp. K77
CCAGTAAGTTTTAAAAACCGTGCAGAAAAAATGAACAATAGAATTTTATACACACTTATTCTTTTTTTGCTTATAAATTTTGATTGTTTTTCGCAATCTACATTTCCTTTTTACGAACAATTAGCTTTTGACTTCTACAAAGAAAATATTCTAAAAGTTTATCCGGTTAAAAGTAAAATAACCTTATTTAAGTCTCTGAATTATGATTCAAGTGAGGAAATTTATTATGTCCCATCTGAATGTTTAAAAGCACAACTTCCAAATTATGGAAAGAATATAGAAAAGTTAGAGTATTCAAAATACTGGAAGAGTTTTAAAGATATGAATATAGATCTCGATTTGACCAATATTAACAAAAACCAATTTAAAATTAAAAAGTTTAATCATGGTAACTTTCCAAAGCTGTTTATTCATTATCCAAAAATATATAAAAATAGAATTTTTGTTATTGTACACGAAAAATATGAAAATGATGGAAAATACTATACCGTTGAGTTCAATCAAGTTGGCGAAATTATAGATTGGTGTAAATCGAAATATGAAACCGTAACTTTACATTAAAACCTACTGGTAACAGCCGTTACACGAGATTTGGGCATTAGGCTGAATTTAAAGATGGTTTTGTACTTGGGAAATTTGTGTTTAACCGAAAAACCTCGCATCTTTAATCCCAAACCTCGTGTAGCGCCAGAACGTTATAGGGCAGTTGCGGAATTTACGCAGATAAATATTACTGAATTCAAGATCATCTTCCACTTTTATCGCAAAGCAGAAACCTGAAAGCAGAAACCTGAAAGCAGAAACCTGAAAGCAGAAACCTGAAAGCGGAAACCTGAAAGCGGAAACCTGAAAAGCAGAAACCTGAAAAGCAGAAACCTGAAAAGCAGAAACCTGAAAAGCAGAAACCTGAAAAGCAGAAACCTGAAAATCAGAAACCGAAAAGCAGAAACCTGAAAAACGGAAACTGAAAGACAAAAAACCGAAAAGCAGAAACTGAAATGCAGAAACTTGAAAAGTAGCAACTAAAAAGTGTAGGCGGAAATTTCGTTAGCACAGTAATTTCGACTTTACAACCGCCCTATAACACACGCTACAAGCGATTTGGGTATTTGTCTTGACGGGAAAATGGTTTTGTATTTGGGAATTTTGGCTAATCCGAAAAATAACGCTAATTTAGTCCCAAACCGCCTGTAGCGCGGGAACGTTGGCAGAAAGTTTAGAAAAACGGAACGAAAAACAAAACATAATCAAATGAAAAATTTAATATTCTTATTAGCAATTTTACTTTTTAGCTGTAATTTCAAAAAAGAAACTAAAGCAGAAAATGTTGAAACGCAGAATGTTGAAAGTGTCATAAAAGAACCGAAAATTACAGGAGAAAAATATTTTGAATATGACGAAATTGAGTATTATCAAAACGAAATTGAAGAAGACCAAATTGAAGAATTATATGATAATCAAAAAAAATCAGTAAAAGATTCTTTAAAAATGGGTGTGATTTTAGGTGAAATTCCTAAGTCAATTACAGACACAAATTTTATTGACAATTTAAAATCTTTCGGCTATACAAAATCGAAAATTGAACCAAAAAAGTTCGACAAAATAGACGAAATTTTTACAGAGAAAAAGCATTCAGAATCTTATGCAACAGCTTGTATTTATATTTACAGAGACATTTTAATTTTTAAAAGAAAATCTAAAATAATCGGAATCGCAAAAATTTGTTTTGGCTGCGATGCAAATGTAATTGTTGGAACAAAATCTAACACAGAAGAATTTGGAATGAGTGGCGATTATCAAAAGTTAAGAAAAATATTGACTGAAAAATAAAACCGATCTGCCAACAGGCGTTTGGCAAGATTGCGAATTTTGTGGTGTATTCACGTTTATTTCTCGCAAGAAATTTTATCTTTGATAGAAAATAATCAGTTCCGAAGTTCGCAACCTTGCCAAGCGCCGGAACGTTATGCGTCACTTTGGAGGAACAGAAGTCCGAAAGTTAACAACAATTTCAAACATATTTTGATATGAAATTTAAAAAAACACACTTCTTATTTTTAACTTTAATTCTATTATTCTGCTCCTTTATTAATTATAAAAAACAAAATGAAGTTTTCATTAAAACTGAATTTTCAGAAACTTGTTTAAGAATTAGTAACGAATATAAAAGCCAAAATGAACACGGTGGACATATACTCAATAACAAAACTAAAAAATATTTAAGCCTATCTGAATTTAGTAAAATATTAAAATTAGTTTCAAAATATGACTTGAATAAGAAACTGAACTATAAAGTTGAGAAAAATAAAGTTGGCAAAATTGAAAGAATAATTTGGAAAAATACATCGAAAAATAGTAAACTCATAAGTTTTGAAAAGTTAACTTTTAAAACTGAAATTGAACAAAAATTTGAAGGCAAAAAATATCAAAATACGTTTACAATTGTTGATTACACAATAACCAACAAAGAAGCACCAAAGAAAATATATTTAAGAATTATGGAAAATGAATTTGAAAGATTATCTATTGACGATGTAACTTATTTTGGAGTTTTTGAAAGTAGATTATTAGGAATTGATGATGCCAAAGATGAGTTAGATGAATTATTAAATAAAAAATAAAAAAGCGACGCATAACAGCTACTACAACGGATTTGGGTAATTGGCTTAAGGGGAAGTTGGTTTTGTATTTGGATGTTTAGCGATAACCGAAAAATAAATCTTAATTTAGAACCCAAACCCGCTGTAGTACCAGAACGTTATAGGGCAGTTGCGAATTTACGCAGACATTAAGAATTAGAAATAAATTAATCTTCCGCTAGAGTTTTTGAAAGTAGAAACTTGAAAGTGGAAACCGAAAAGCGAAACTTGAAAAGCAGAATCTGAAAATCAAAATCTGAAAAGTAAAATCTGAAAAGCAGAAACCGAAAAGTGGAATCTGAAAAACGAAACTTGAAAGGCAAAATCTGAAAAGCAAAATCTGAATAGAAGAAACCTGAAAGTGGAAACCGAAAAGCGAAACT
>NZ_JAKIHO010000024.1:0-2743 GCF_021608205.1 Flavobacterium sp. K77
AATGCCCGAAACGCCTTTTTTTACAAAACTATTGTGATAAACAATAACGCTATCATCTATAGCCCATTTATTAGGAATAGTATTGGCATAAATCAAGACAGCAATGACAAAAATGAACCACTGTGCTTTTTTGGGGTGTAGAAAAAACTTTTTCATAACTTGCAAAATTAAAACAAATAGGCCGACCAAAACAGCCAGCCTATTTACTATTATTGTTTTGACTAATTAGATCTAATTTAGCTTGACCACAGTAACCTTGGTACTGCCATTGAGGGTAAAATCACAAGATACATTATTTGATGTACTCAAAGCTCTAATTTTAAAAAATTCGCCAGCGGTCATATACACTACTGAAGTCAGTTGCCCTCTATATTTATGAGGAGTCTGTGCATTAACATTACCAACAGATGTTCCATAAAAATTAGATCCACCATTACCTGTGTTATTCATTTCAATCATTGGCATAGGAGGTGGAGGAAGCGTTCCTCCCATTAGTTGCACTTGTATTAAATATGTACCTGCACCTGTTGCACCTACGGTAAAAGTATTGTTGTTGGTCCATGTATTTCCGCCTGTAAGCGCAGCACCTGTGCCATTAGCGCTTTCAAAATTAACCACATCAGGAAGAGTCAATGAGCTTCCGACTTGAGTTGTTTGACCAACAGTTTTTGTAACTACCAATTGTAAACTAGAGCCGCCACCTGATGCTGAACCCCAACTTAAAGCACCAGCACCGTTTGTAGTTAACACTTGTCCATTTGTTCCTGTATTGGTAGGATAGGTATTTCCTCCTAAGGTTGCAGTACCCGTTGCGGTAATGTTAGTAGCGTTAGTAATGGCGTTACTGTTCATGTTTAAAGATGTAGTAGCTGTGTGGTTTCCTAAGTTATCAGAACCGCTTGGTGTTACCCATTGTGTATTAAAATCAGTAGCGTTAACTTTTGCTAGTACTTGATTGGCAGTACCGCCAGTTGGTACTCCTTGGCCGTTGGCACCATTTGTACCGTTAGTGCCGTTTGTTCCATTTAAACTCGTCCAAGCTGTTCCGTTGTAAAAGTAAAAACCAGCAGTAGCATCGGTTTGGTACACCATTAAACCTGTGGCAGGTGTTGCAATAGCCGTTCTTTGCGTTTGTGTTAAGCGTGGTACTAAAACCCCTTGGTTACTGCTTTTTAAATCTAAAATAGCAGATGGATCAGCAGTGCTACCATCGGTGTTAATCGCTACAGATTGCGCAGTTGCGTTTAATGCGATAAGGCTAAGGCCTAAAAAGAAAAGTTTTTTCATTTGGTTTAATTTTTTTTATTCATTAGTTCGCAAAGTCTGCTGACTTTGCCGCGTTGCAAACGCTACGACTTATTTTTATAAGATAAATAGGCACTCGTTACAAACGAGCGCCAGTGGGATTACTTAATTCTCACAATATTCAAAAAAGTCCCACCATTATTACTTGTGTTACCTGCTATTGTATTACTTGCACTAAAACCATAAAAGTTTAATGTATTACCAGCTGATAAATAAAGTACAGTACTTATTGTATTATTATTTTTTAAATGTGTGCTGTTAGTTTGTGTAGTATAATTTGAACGATATAAAATTGCACTAGACATTGTGCTGCCTACGGCGTTATTTAAGTCCATATAAAAAGGTATTCCAATACTGGTTGAACTTACACCATCGGTTGTAGTTCCAACAATTTGTGCATTTATTTGATACCATCCCGCACCAGTCGCACCAACAGTAAATGTATTCCCGTTCCATGTATTCCCACCTGTGAGCGTTGTATTTGATGACGTGCCAGAAAAAGTAATTTGATTTGCCGAAGTTCCATTTCCTAAACTTGTGATAGATTGAGTAGTATTGTTTCTAATATTTAATTCAATATTTGGATATGCACTTGTCCCAGCACTAGGCGTTACCCACTGCGTGTTGTAGTTGGTGCCATCAATTTTAGCTAAAACTTGGTTGGCAGTACCACCAGTTGGTACGCCTTGTCCGTTGGCTCCTGTAGCTCCGGTTAAACCCTGAGGTCCTTGAGCACCTGTAGCACCAGCAGCACCATTTGTTCCTGCAATACCTTGTGGTCCAGTTGGGCCTTGTGGTCCAACCTCACCCTGAATACCTTGTGGTCCTTGCGGTCCTGGTGTTCCAGCTCCGTTAAGACTCGTCCAAGCCGTTCCATTGTAAAAATAAAAACCAGCAGTAGCATCTGTTTGGTACACCATTAAACCTGTGGCAGGAGTAGCAATTGCAGTTCTTTGCGTTTGTGTTAAGCGTGGTACTAAAACCCCTTGGTTAGTGCTTTTTAAATCTAAAATAGCTGACGGATCAGCAGTGCTACCATCGGTGTTAATCGCTACAGATTGCGCAGTTGCGTTTAATGCGATAAGGCTAAGGCCTAAAAAGAAAAGTTTTTTCATTCTTATTTAAATTTTTTGTTTTGCACTGAAAGCATATAGGTTGCTTCAGCTTTTTAGTAATTTATGACTTTGATACTTTCGACTTACTTAATCTACCACTTGTTTAATTTTTTGTTGCTATTGTGCTGTTTTTTAAAGAAATAAAAAGCGACGGCAATAGCAAGTAGCAGTAGTAGCGGAATCCAGTCGTTTATAGGTGCTGCCGGTACATCTTGTACATCTTCTGGAAATTCTTCTGCCTGAGCCAATACCGTTACAAATGGAAACAGTAAAGCGCTAAGGCTAAGTAGTATGGATAATGTTTGTTTTTTCATGAGTAACAG
>NZ_JAKIHO010000025.1:0-2476 GCF_021608205.1 Flavobacterium sp. K77
ATTGTTAATTTTTGGTACTGACGTCTTTCAAAATGGCATATAACGTTCCCGCGCTACAAGCAGTTTGAGACTAAATTAAGCCCTATTTTCGGATTTGCCAAATCTACTAAATACAAAACCATATTTAAATTAAGCCTATTACCCAAATTGCTTGTAGCGTGTGTTACCAGCTGTTTTTTTATTCTACTATTTGACAATTAATTTCATAAGGTTCTTTTGGGAAACCATATAAAATCATCTTTTGTTTGTCTACATATTTTATAGGAATTAGTTTGTCAAGATAATTATCTATATAAAGTGAAACAAATAGCGTTTCATTTAGTTTTTCAAGTACAATTCTACTTCCTTCTTTATTCAAACGTTTGTTTATTTCTTGTATAACTGGCGAGTCCAAAACCTCATTGAACCTAAGATTAACTTTTTCTCCATTCCAATTAAACTCAAACTTTAAATTCTGAATTTCACTTTCTGTTAATTCAGTTTCTGTTGCTTTTAGTTTTTCGTAATCATTTTCGAATATACAATCTTCAGTTATAGACTTTTCATCGCTTAAAACTTTGTGAATTTTTCCATTTCTAAAAAATCTAATTCGATTTTGATTAATAAATTTATGTTCTGTTTCGCTTAGCTTTTCATTTCTGTTTCCGTTTTTTATTAGACAGATTTTATCATTTTTTTCAACAACAAAATAATCAATGATATCTTCATCAATCTGAATAATCTCCGAGTGTCCGTAATGATCTGCAGTTTTAATAAAAAGCCAATTTTCTTTCATATGCGATTCTGTAAAATAGCTGGTAACGTTCCGCTGCCTGTGGTCTGTTGTGGGAATTCGTGACCAGAGTATTTTCGGATTAACTAAAATATGTTTGCGAAACGCTAATTCCACTAAACCCCACAATAGCCACAGACAGCTGTTATAAGGCGGTTTTATTGTCGGTTTCGTGTTTCCACCGATATTAAGGAAACACATTTTTAAATTAAATTATTATGTTAAATTATTTTAAGTCGGTTTTATGCAAAATAAAAAATTACTTGTATCGAAGTAAACACCGAAAAAATTTAAAATATTTAGAACGCTATCAATTGCAACAACGATTGCCCCAAAAACAAGCCAACGATTTAGACGAACGAGAGCAGAAGCTTGTTTCCTCTGTTCATTCTGGATACTCTCATATTCAGTTTCTTTCTTTAGGTTTTCGGAATTTTGCTTCGCGTAACCGCCGTTTTTTATAAAAAACATACCTTCGAAAGAAATTTGGTAAAAATAATTTGTTCTTGGAGTATTAAATATTTCGTCTGTTGTGTTTTGAGAACTTTCATTTACATAACCATCTTTCACTAATTTAAGTAAAGCTGAATGAAATGTAGAGCTCTCAATATCTTTTAAAAATTCTGAATTTTTGTTTGCATCGTTTTTCATATATGCAAATTCACAATATTCTGTAATTAATAGATATTTAAGTAACTCATCTAATATTTTCAATTCCATATTTATTTATTATTACCGTTCTTCTAAACTGCCTTATAACGTCCCGACGCCTCACGCCGTTGCGAACTTCGGACCCGATTATTTTCCACCAAATATAAATAAACTTGCGAAACGAAAGCGTCAATTTAGGAGAAAATTCGCAATGGCTTGAGACGGCTGTTATAGGGCGGTTGAATAATTTGCAGTTTCTGCTTTTAGGTTTCCACTTTTCAAGCTTCTTTTTTCGGTTTTCCGCTTTTCAGTTTTTGCTTTCAGGTTTCTGTTTTCATGTTTCTGTTTTCAGATTTCTGTTTTCAGGTTTCTGTTTTCAAGTTTCTGTTTTCAAATTTCTGCTTTTCAAATTTCTGCTTTTCAAGTTTCTACTTTTCAGGTTTCTACTTTTCAGGTTTCTGCTTTTCAGGTTTCTGCTTTGCGATAAAAGTGGACAATGATCTCGAATTCAAAGCTGTTTATCTGCGTAAATTCCGCAACTGCCCTATAACGTCCCGCCGCCTCATGCCGTTGCGAACTGCGGGACCGATTAGTTTCGGCTAAGATAAATAAACTTGCTAAGCGAAAGCGTCAATTTAGGAGAAAATTCGCAATGGCTTGAGACGGCTGTTATAGGGCGGTTGAATATTTTAAAGTTTCTATTTTTAAGATTATGCCTTTCAAGTTTCGCTTTTCGGTTTCCGCTTTCAAGTTTCGTTTTTCAGATTTTGCTTTTCAGATTTTGCTTTTCAGATTCTGCTTTTCAGATTCTGCTTTTCAGATTCTACTTTTCAGATTCTGCTTTTCAGATTCTACTTTTCAGATTCTGCTTTTCAAGTTTCGCTTTTCGGTTTCCACTTTCAAGTTTCTGCTTTTCAGATTTTGCTTTTCAAATTCTGCTTTTCAAGTTTCGCTTTCAAGTTTCTACTTTCAAGTTTCTACTTTCAAAAACTCTAGCGGAAGATTAATTTATTTCTAATTCTTAATGTCTGCGTAAATTCGCAACTGCCCTAT
>NZ_JAKIHO010000026.1:0-1848 GCF_021608205.1 Flavobacterium sp. K77
ATTTGAATCCCAATGCATATCTTAATTAAATCATATGAAAGATCTTTCGTTTAAGAAAAGCTTACTCTATTTTAGTGTTATTTTAATAGTATTAGAGTTGTTGTTGTACAAAGATTTTATTTTTGGTGAATATTATTTTTTGTACAAAGATTTAGGTGACGATATTTATAATGTTGGTTACCCAGAACTATATTCAAAAATGGAAGCCCTTAAAAAAGGATATCTTCCTACTTTTAGTTTTCATACAGCATTAGGAGAGAATAAATATCCGTTCGCCATTGAGCCCATTGCTCTAACTGTAACCTATTTGTTCTTTAAAAATGACATTGCAAGTGCTTTCATTTGGATGCAGTTGATTTATACTTTTCTTGCTGGCTTTTTCTTGTTTGTCTTTTTTAGAAAAAAAGGAATCCATATTTTGGCTGCCGGAATTGGGAGTGTTTTGTTTGCTTTTAGTGGCTATATGGTTGGTTGCAGTACCTGGTACCTAGTACAGTTTTCTAACGATATGATGCTTTTTGCTTTGTTTCTTCTATCCCTTCATTATTTTCAAGAAAACAAAAAAGTCTATCTCCTCTCAATCACAACTGCACTGATTGCAATGGCGTATACTTCTATAATACTTTATTTTGCATTCCTTTTAGCAGTAATTTATCTTCTTGTTAATTATGATTCCAACAAATCTCTAAAATTAAGTTTACAGCAGTTCGCAAAAATCGGCTTTGCTGGTTTGTTAGGCTTAGGACTTGCAAGCTTCATACTTTTAAGTAATCTTCATCAGATGCTAAACAGTCCAAGAGGTAAAGGCATGTATCCACTTATGGATGAATTAAAGCAAACTCCACTTCAAATCGCTGAAAAACCTGAGCTTGCCACTTCTTTTTTACGACTTTTTTCGAATAACTTACAAGGGATTGCTGAAAATTACCAGGGTTGGTACAACTATTTTGAAGCACCATTTTTATATTCAAGTTTGGTGGTTCTGTTGCTTATACCGCAACTTTTTCATTTTATTGATAGGCGAAAGCGACTAATTTATGGAGGAATTTTATTCTTTTTCATGTTAATAATTGCAGTTCCTCTTTTCCGACATTCTCTCTGGTTATTTACAGGCAACTATTACAGAATGATTGGAATGTTAGCAACTATTGTTTTTATTTACTTCGCCACAATGTCTCTTGACTTTGTAATCAAGCAAGAGAAGGTTTATTTTAAAACACTTCTTTTGACAATTATTGGTTTTCTTACACTTTTACTTGCACTTAAAAGCCAAATAGCGATAGACGCTTCTCCAAGTGTCTTTATTGTGATTTCTTTCCTAATCGTTTATTTTACCTTGCTATATTTTTTTGGCAAAAAACGCTTGATTAATTATTTTCCACATCTATTAGTAGGATTTATTGTTTTGGAGATTTTCATTTTTGCAGCGCCAACCCTACAAGATAGAATGCTTGTCACAAAAGATGATGTGAAAGTAGGTAAAGGCTTTTTTGATGCTACTAAAAGTATTATCAAAGATATCAAACAAAAAGATTCTTCATTTTTTAGAGTGGAAAAAGATTTTTTTTCTGGTAATTCAAGAGTTTATAGCTATAATGAAGCACAAATTCAAGGTTTTTATGGGAGTTCAGGCTACTGGGCTTTTCACAATTCCAATTACATAGCATTCCTAAAAAGTATAGATACCCTTAATTACAAAAAAGAAATCGGCTCGAGATATGTGAGAGGAATTCGAGAAATACCTGAAGCTATGCAATTGTGTGGGGTAAAGTATTTTATTTCTAATCAAGATAGCCTAAAAAAGAATCAAGGCGAATTTGAATTTTTAAAATCGATAAATGGTTATTC
>NZ_JAKIHO010000027.1:0-1812 GCF_021608205.1 Flavobacterium sp. K77
CTGGCGCTTGGCGAGGTTGCGAACTTCGGAACCGATTATTTTCTATCAAAGATAAAATTTCTTGCGAGAAATAAACGTGAATTTACTACAAAATTCGCAATCTTGCCAAACGCCTGTTATGCGAGGGTTATTTGTCTAAAATACGATTTTAATAGCAAACTTTTCACGTTTCTGCTTTTCAAATTCCAATTTTCATTTTAATCCTTTTTCCCAAACGTAAAAATTCCTGTATAATTTTCTTTTAGAAATGTTTTATAACTTCCGTTTTTATCTTTTCTTTTTACGTAAAGAAAATTAGAATGTTTAGGTTTATAAATTAAATCTCCTTTCTTGATACCACTATTTTCAGAAACTATAAAATTCCAAAACGATATTTCCTTTTCTTTATCGTAAAATATTAAAGTACTTGTCGGTGTTGTTTCTGTTTTTGTTATAACAAAATTATACTCTTTATTGTTTTCGTTAAATGAATGGATAAATGTATTTATAAATATAAAAATTAGTACAGCGATGAAGATTGCAATTGTCCAATATTTTTTTTTCATAAATTTAATTTTTAGTTTTCTACGCAAATAAATGCATTTTTTTAATGATTTTCTTCTGCGTCATTTCGGGAGAACTCTCGCATAACGTTCTCGCGCTACAAGCAGTTTGGGATTAAGGAAGCCAAATCTTCGGATAAACACAAATTTTCCAAATACAAGACAATCTTAAAATTAAGCCTAAAACCCAAATTGCTTGTAGCGTGTGTTAGGCGTTGTTTTTATTCAGGTTTATGATATTCTTCATACTCATCTAATGCGCTTTTACTTGTCTCATCTAAATCTATTTCTAGATATTCATTTCTTATATACTCAAGTAAATCTTTAAAATTTTTTGATAAGTCTTGACATATTTTTGTTAATGTGTTGAAATCGTCTTCAGTTTTTTTATCTGGAAATACGTCAAATGGAATTCTGAATGAATAGGTATGACCTTGATAATCCCTGTCAAAGTACTGATAAAAAGATAATGAATAATCCCAATTATCTCTAAAGTCAAATAATAGCTTTTTTAATTTCGGATCGTAAATATGGAATTTATTACTTTCTGATATATTGTAAAACCAATCCTTATAAAAAAAGATTTTACCAATAATTTTACTTGGCATATATTCAATAAAGTTATCAAAAGTTACAATATTTACAGTTCCCATTATCCATTTTAAATTTTTCACATCCAATTTCCGCTTCGTTTCTTTTGGAGATAAACTTTTTAAATCTGATGGTTTAGGAGGTTTAACTTTTAAAATTGGTTCGATTGCAACTTTTAGTAACTTGACTAATTCACTTTTTCCGCTTTTATCGTCTTTATTTTTAATTCGGTATGGACTTGTTCGATGTCTATCAATATCAAAAGGTAAATCAGTTGGGAAATTTCCCGATTCTAAATTAAATAGCATAATAATTCTGTCCCAACCGACAGATGCAATTGCATAACCTAATTCAATTAAAACATTTGGATTAGGTGTTTTCTTTAAGTCATTTGTTTTTGAGTTTATAATCGAAATATCACAAATAAATATTTCGCATTGAGATATTTTGTTGATTATAGATTGAGGAATATTTGGACTTCCTGTAGTATTTCTTGTTGCTTCATCAATTTCAAGTCTATAATCTTCGAAACTTTCTTCAACTAAATTTAGTGATGAACGCAAACATTGTCTAATTCCATTCTGATTAGTTTCTTTCGGTAAATCAGATTGCCAAGAATAAAAAATTGATTTGATTTCGTTCATTTTGTATGTTTTTCGGTTAAAATAACGCCTAACGT
>NZ_JAKIHO010000028.1:0-1611 GCF_021608205.1 Flavobacterium sp. K77
TATGCCCGCAACGCCTTTTTTTACAAAACTATTGTGATAAACAATAACGCTATCATCTATAGCCCATTTATTAGGAATAGTATTGGCATAAATCAAGACAGCAATTGCAAAAATGAGCCACTGTGCTTTTTTGGGTTGTAGAAAAAACTGTTTCATAACTTGCAAAATTAAAACAAATAGGCTGACCAAAACAGCCAGCCTATTTAATACTATTGTTTTGATTAATTAGTTCTAATTTAGCTTGACCACAGTAACCTTGGTGCTGCCATTGGTCGTAAAATCAGCTCCTACAACATTTGATGCACTCAAAGCTCTAATTTTAAAAAATTCGCCAGCGGTCATATACACTACCGAAGTCAGTTGTCCCCTATATTTATGGGGAGTCTGTGCATTATTATTAGTAACAGATGTTCCATAAAAATTTGATCCACCATTACCAGTGTTATTCATTTCAATCATCGGCATAGAAGGTGTATTATTCGTTCCTCCCATTAGTTGCACTTGTATTAAATAAGTACCTGCACCTGTTGTACCTACCGTAAAAGTATTGTTGTTTGTCCATGTATTTCCGCCTGTAAGCGCAGCACCTGTACCATTAGCACTTTCAAAATTAACAACATCAGCAGCTAAAGTCAACGAGCTTGCGACTTGAGTTGTTTGACCAACAGTTTTTGTAACTACCAATTGTAAACTAGAGCCACCACCTGAAGCTGAGCCCCAACTTAGCGCACCAGCACCGTTTGTTTGTAATACCTGTCCGTTGGTACCTGTATTGGTTGGGTAGGCATTTCCACCTAAAGTTGCTGTACCTGTTGCCGTAATATTTGTTGCACCTGTAATTGCATTGCTATTCATATTTAAAGTTGTAGTAGCCGTGTGGTTACCTAAGTTATCGGCACCACTTGGCGTTACCCATTGTGTATTAAAATCAGTAGCGTTAACTTTTGCTAGTACTTGATTGGCAGTACCACCAGTTGGTACTCCTTGGCCGTTGGCACCATTTGTACCGTTAGTGCCGTTTGTTCCATTTAAACTCGTCCAAGCCGTTCCATTATAAAAATAAAAACCAGCAGTAGCATCGGTTTGGTACACCATTAAACCTGTGGCAGGAGTAGCAATTGCTGTTCTTTGTGTTTGTGTTAAGCGTGGTACCAAAACCCCTTGGTTGCTGCTTTTTAAATCTAAAATAGCAGATGGATCAGCAGTGCTACCATCCGTGTTAATCGCTACAGATTGCGCAGTTGCGTTTAATGCGATAAGGCTAAGGCCTAAAAAGAAAAGTTTTTTCATGTTTGTAAAGGTTTATTATTTTGATTGTTCGCCTATTGTAGGACGCGTTATTTTATTTTGATATTTTTTTTCTTATTGTCTCGGACTAATCTACCACTTGTTTAATTTATTGTTGCTATTGTGCTGTTTTTTAAAGAAATAAAAAGCGATGGCAATAGCAAGTAGCAATAGTAGCGGAATCCAGTCGTTTATAGGTGCCGCTGGTACATCTTGTACATCTTCTGGAAATTCTTCTGCCTGAGCCAATACCGTTACAAATGGAAACAGTAAAGCGCTAAGGCTAAGTAGTATGGATAATGTTTGTTTTTTCATGAGTAACAT
>NZ_JAKIHO010000029.1:0-1529 GCF_021608205.1 Flavobacterium sp. K77
AACAACCTTACCCTAATTTCTAATGCAGCAGGATCAGCAGTAATCGCTCCTCTAGCAGGAACAAGCACTATTACTGGTAAAGTTACCGTACAACGCTACATTCCTCAAGGCAAAAGAGCGTTTCGCTTTTTGAGTCCGGGTGTAACTACAGACGATTTTATCAGCAACAACTGGCAATTGGGCACACACATTACTGGCTCAACAACAGGCGCTAACGGTTTTGATGCTACTGGTACTGGTAGCCCTTCATTATTTACTTACAATAACAACCAAGTTACTGGAAGTGGTTGGACAGCAGTAGCCTCTACCAATGCTACCAATTTACAAGCTGGTCAAGGCTACCGCCTTTTAGTTCGTGGTGACCGTAATGTAAACATCAATAGTAACTCGCTTCCTACGATGAATGCAGCTGTGACTCTCAGCGCAACGGGCACGATACGCAGCGGAAATGTAGTTTTTGATACTGCTTTAAATGCAACTAGCAATTTGGTAACCAACGGCTACAGTTTAGTAGGTAACCCTTACGTAAATACCGTAGACTGGAACGCTTTAACTAAGGTAGGTTTAACCGACTCGTATTACATTTGGGACCCGAACATGGGTACTGCCGCACAAAGAGGGCGTTATGTGGTGTATAGCAGCACTACAGGTTCAAGCAATGTGGCCTCTGCAGCAAACCAATACATTCAGCCAGGACAAGCCTTTTTTGTACAAAACAGCGTACTAGGAACGCCTGGAACACTGACTTTTCAAGAAATTAACAAAGTAGGCAATGCCAACTTGACTAGTGTTTTTAGAACACAAAAAAATCCGATGGCTCGTTTGGACTTGAGCGTTTACGAAACTAGCGAATTAACTACAGGCGGTTTCCCAATTGATGCTACTGTAGCTGTTTTTGACGCTACTTTTAGCGCCGATATTGACAAGGCTGATGTTGCTAAACTAAGTACTGGAACAGAGAACCTTTCTATTAGTAACAACGCAAAAACATGGGCTATTGACGCTCGTGGACCAATTAGCGAAAAAGACGAAGTGCTTTTGAATTTACAAGACTTTCAAGCCAATAAAAACTACAGTTTCCGTACGCAGTTTTCGAATTTTGACGCATCAGTAAGTCCGTTTTTGGTAGATAAATTTTTAGGAACTAGCACTGCAATAACAACCGATAATGCTACTACACTAAACTTTACAACCACAGCAGCAACGGCATCGTATGCAAGCGATCGTTTTAAAATAGCGTTTACTAACAAAACGTTGGATACCAAAGATTTTGAAGCAGCGCAATTACAATTGTACCCAAACCCTGTAGTAAACGGTCAATTTTCAATTGATTTACCAAATACCATGAGCGGAACGGTTAACGTAAAAATCATCAACTTGATTGGACAAACGGTTTATGAAACCAATACCGAAGCCAAAAACAGCATTCGTATTAACACGCAATCACCGCTACCGCAAGCTGTTTACTTGGTACAACTAACCAACAATGGCGAGCGTTTTACTAAAAAAATTACTGTTAACTAATTACA
>NZ_JAKIHO010000003.1:0-354745 GCF_021608205.1 Flavobacterium sp. K77
GTTTAGATAGTGTTAGAGGATGATTCTTTAGGAATATATAAAAATGTCTAAAATTTATTTACAATTAGCAGTATATTAGTAAAAAATTAAAACTAACATAAAATAACTAACCACAATGAAAAGAAGATCCTTCTTAACAACTGCTACCTTAGCTTCAGCCGGACTAAGTACACTTCTGCTTTCAAGTTGCTCTGATGGTGCAAAAAATGTTACAAAAGATAACGACGGTTCCGACTTTGAGATTGATTTTGAATTGGATGAAGAAACTATTTCTAGTTTGCAAAAGAAAATCGAAGATGGTACTTATAGTTCAGAAAAATTAGTTGCTCTTTATTTAAAAAGAATTGAAGCAATTGATAAAAATGGTGCAAAATTAAATTCTGTTATTGAGGTCAATCCTGATGCTTTAGAAATTGCTAAAGCAATGGATGCTGAATTGAAAAATGGAAAAAAGCGAGGGGCATTGCATGGAATACCAGTATTGATAAAAGATAATATAGATACTGCTGATAAAATGCAAACCACAGCAGGAGCTTTAGCGCTTGCCGGGAATATTTCCCAAAAAGATGCTTTTATAGTAAGTAAATTACGAGAAGCTGGCGCTGTTATAATTGGTAAAACTAATTTAAGTGAATGGGCAAATTTCCGTTCCACTCAATCTAGTAGTGGATGGAGCAGTAGAGGTGGTCAAACTAAAAATCCTTATTTTTTAGATCGTAATCCTTGTGGTTCAAGTGCTGGCTCTGGTTCGGCAGTTTCAGCAAATTTATGTGTTGTAGCTATTGGTACTGAAACAGATGGCTCTATTGTATGTCCTTCATCTGTAAACGGTATTGTTGGGATTAAACCTACTGTTGGGCTTGTGAGTAGAAGTGGTATCATTCCAATTTCTGCAACTCAAGATACCGCAGGTCCGATGGCAAGAACTGTTGAAGATGCCGCTATACTGCTTTCTGCAATTACAGGTAGTGATCCTTTGGATACCATTACAAGTGAAAGCAAAGGAAAAATAGAAAAAGATTATACTCAGTTTTTAGATATTAATGCACTTAAGGGTAAAAGAATAGGTATTGAGAAGAAGCCTCAAGGTACGAATACTGCTATTAATACTTTGTTGAATGATGCCATTAAGATCTTGAAAAAACAGGGTGCTACAGTTGTAGAGATAGATTATATAGATAAAATTAATGCTACAGGGCAATCAGAATTTGAAGTACTGCAGTATGAATTTAAAGATGGAGTCAATAAATACTTAGCCTCTGCTAATGGAAAAGTTAAAAATTTAGAAGATGTCATAGCGTTTAATAAAACCAATGAAAAAGATGCAATGCCATATTTCAAACAAGAAACATTAGAAAGTTCCGAAGAAAAAGGATCTCTGTCCGATGAGAAATATACAGAAGCTTTATCAATCAGCAATACTCAAAATAAATCTTTTTTAAAATCTGTTTTTGAAAGTAATAAACTAGATGCAATTTGTGGTATAACGATGGGACCTTCATGTAGTATTGATACTATTTATGGAGATAAATGGGGAAGTTATTCGTTAACATCGCCAGCCGCTGTTACTGGTTTTCCGCATATTACGGTTCCTTGTGGACAAGTTTACGATTTACCTGTTGGTTTGTCTTTTTTTAGTACACCATATCAAGAGGGTAAATTAATTGGGTTAGGATTTGCATTTGAGCAAGCTACCAAGAAACGCGTTAAGCCATCTTTTAAAAAGTCATTTTTAGAATAACTCACAAATAAAAAAAAGGGTATTGAGGTACCCTTTTTTATTAGAACTGCAATTCCAACGATTTTTTTATTCTTTAAAATCTATGGATAAAGAATTGACGCAATATCTTTGACCTGTTTTTGTAGGGCCGTCATTAAAAACATGTCCTAAATGGCTTCCACAATTAGCACACAGAATCTCTATGCGTTTCATGCCGTGTGAAGAATCTTCTATGTATTGTACTTTTCCGGGAATCGATTCATCAAATGAAGGCCAACCACAATGTGCATCAAATTTCGAATCACTTTCAAATAAAGGCTCATGACAAGCTCCACAGGTGTAAGTTCCTTTTTCGAAGTGTAAGTTATAAGTCCCTGTATGAGGATATTCAGTGCCTTTTAAACGTAGAATGCGAAAACGATCTTCACCAAGCTGTTCTTTCCATTCTTGATCGGATTTTATTATTGGATATTTCATAACTGTCTTTTTAGTTGAGCTCTTGACTTTTTATAAATGTAACAATTTTAGAGATTACTGCAGCATTTCCCAGTATTTTTCGATGTCCTAAATTTTCTGTAAGTTCTATTTCGCCCTTGTTTAAATGCTTATAAATATGGTGTGCAGTTGTTACAGGAACTTCTGGATCATGTTTATCGTGCAGAACCAAAACAGGAACTGTAATTGTGCTTGCGGCTCTGAAAGCGGCATGCTCACTCATTTTTGTACCTAGTTTTTTTTCAAAATGACCTATTAGTAAAGGCACATATTTTGAATTTAAACCTAGTTTTTTGACAAAGTTTTCTATCACTTCTTCGATGATGTCACCGCTGCCAATAGCGACAGCACATTTTACTTTTAATCCTTGTTTCATAGCATTAAGTACAGCCATACCTCCTAATGAGTGCCCAATAATGGCATCAAAAGGTCCCATAGTGTTATCAATTTCAAGTATAGATTCAATGAAATCTCCCATTAAACTTGAGTTTCCTGCGGAAGCGCCGTGAGCTGGGGCGTCAAAACTAATAGTCGAATAGCCTTCGGCAAGAAGAGTATCTGATATTTTAAACAATTGTGTCCCTCTACCTGACCAACCATGAACTATTAAGATTTTTTTATTGAATGTACCGTTTTCATAAAGTTGAATATCTTGATTTAAAGCAGGAATGTAAAGCTTTTTTTTAGTGCTTTTCTGAAGCATTTGAAATTCTCTTTTAGGAATTTTGTGTTTTACTGGTGTAGTAAAAATTTTCGCAATTAAAAGTACTGTCAATCTCTCAGATAATAAAGAGATTAATTTAGTTGGGACCACTATAATTTTAGGAATTTTCAATGATTCAGTAGCAGGAGAACTTTTTTTTGTCATTTTATTAAATTTTCAAGTCGGTCGAGTTTTTGGTATTTTTTTACTAAATTTAGAAAAACATAAAAGTAGTATTTTTAAGTTGTAGTTGAAAAGACAAAATTATAAAGTTGTTTTGTTTAACCATCTTTTAAAAATTGATACTTTCAAAATGAAATTATTTAATAATTCAAATCGATTTTATCACGATGGAAATTTTTCATATCAGTGCCGAATGTTATCCCGTTGCAAAAGTAGGTGGTTTAGCGGACGTCGTGGGTGCCTTACCGAAATATCAATGTAATGCGGGTCATCAAGTTAGGGTTGTAATGCCGTGTTATGATACTAAATTTAGAATTGAAAATCAGTTTGAATGTGTGCATTGGGGCAATGTCACTTTAGGACATTTTAATTTTCCGTTTAGTGTCCTCAAACAAATAGATGATAAATTAGGTTTTGAACTTTACCTAATTGAGATTCCTGAATTATTTGATCGAAAACAGGTTTATGGTTATCAAGATGATATAGAGCGTTTTTTGTCTTTTCAAATAGCTACTCTCGATTGGGTTTTAGGTCGAGCAGAAATTCCAGATGTACTCAACTGTCACGATCATCATACAGGATTAATTCCTTTTATGACCTTGTATTGTCATAAATATGCCAAATTACGGTCAATATCTACCCTAATTACCATCCATAATGGGCTATATCAGGGGCAATTTGGATTTGATAAATTGTATTATTTACCTCCTTTTGATTTAGAACATGTAAAACTTTTAGAGTGGGACAATTGTATCAATTCATTAGCTGTGGCAGTCAAATGCGCAGGCGGTGTAACGACTGTTTCTCCGAGTTACCTAAATGAAATAAATTATTTTGCTAACGGTTTGGAGTCGCTTTTTAACTCTGTCAGATATAAATCTCGTGGTATTTTGAACGGAATAGATATTGAGGTTTGGGATCCTGCTAAGGATGTAATGCTGGCAAAAAATTATTCTTTGACTACTGTTCAGAAAGGAAAGCAAGAAAATAAAAATAAATTATGTTCCCTTTTTAATCTCGATCCCGAAAAGCCATTATTCAGTTTTATAGGCAGACTTTTTGACGAAAAAGGCGGAGACTTACTACCTGAAGCTGCATTACGATCGTTGAATGCACATTACAAATCTATTAATATCTTAATTTTAGGTTCAGGCAATGCAGTTATTGAACAACAATTAAATGGACTTTTAACTGAATTTGAGGGTAACTATAACACTTTTATCGGTTATAATGAGGAATTAGCACATTTGATTTATGCTGGTTCTGACTTTATTTTGATGCCATCGAGAGTGGAGCCATGCGGTTTAAACCAAATGTATGCCTTAAGATACGGAACCATTCCAATTGTTCGTCGAACAGGTGGTTTGCGGGACACTGTAATTGATTTTGGAGATGATGGTAATGGTATTTGTCATGACCAAGCATCGGTAGATGATGTAGTTTACTCAATTGGTCGTGCGGTAGACTTATTTCAGGGCAAAAAGCATTTGAATCAATTAATAAAGAAAGCCATGCAAACCGATCATTCTTGGGAGCGAGTTTGTCAAGAATATATAGAAATGTACAACCTAATTATATCACATAATGAAAGCTAAAAAGAAAAATGTAATTGCCATTATTTTGGGTGGAGGACAAGGTTCCCGATTGTTCCCCCTTACTGAAACACGTTCTAAACCTGCTGTTCCCATCGGTGGAAAGTATCGTTTAGTAGATATTCCGATTTCTAATTGTATGAATTCAGATATTTATAGAATGTTCGTTTTAACTCAGTTCAACTCAGCTTCGCTTAATGCGCACATAAAAAACACCTATAATTTCAGTATTTTTAGTCATGCTTTTGTTGATATTTTGGCCGCCGAGCAAACTCCAGATAACCCCACTTGGTTTCAAGGTACTGCTGATGCGGTAAGACAGTGTATGCCTCATTTTTTAAATCATGATTTTGATTATGCATTGATACTTTCAGGAGATCAATTGTATCAAATGGATTTTAATGATATGGTTGAAGAACATATCAAAAACGAGGCAGACATTTCTATTGCAACCTTGCCAGTAAATGCCAAAGATGCCCCAGAATTTGGGATTTTAAAAACTAATAGCGCTAGTGAAATTGAATCGTTTATTGAAAAACCAGCGAAAGAATTATTACCAGATTGGGAATCTGATGTAAGTGACCAAATGAAATCAGAAGGTAAAAACTACCTAGCATCGATGGGAATTTATATTTTCAATCGTCAATTGCTTATTGATATCATGGCTAATAAAGAAACCAAGGATTTTGGTAAAGAAATAATTCCGCAAGCCGTTGGTAACAAAAAAATATTAAGCTATCAGTATGAAGGATATTGGACTGACATTGGAAATATTGATTCGTTTTTTGAGGCAAACATCGGTTTAACCGAAGATTTACCTAAGTTCAATTTATTCGACAACGATAATAAAATTTTTACCAGACCTCGTTTGTTACCGCCTTCAAAATTTCAAAAAACCATGGTTGATCGTTCGCTGATTTCTGAAGGTTGCATTTTAAATGCCAAGGAAATTATGAATTCTGTTATAGGGATTCGTTCTCGTGTTGGGGAAGGAACAGTAATTGAGAATTGTTATGTTATGGGTAATGATTTTTATCAAAATATTGATGAAATGACCGCCGATGTTAATAACGGACGCCAATTGGTTGGAATTGGAGAAAGATGTTTCTTGAAAAATGCTTTAATTGACAAAAATTGCCGCATAGGGAATGATGTTCATATCAGTGGCGGCGCTCACTTAGCTGATTTTTCAAATGAATTGTACGCCATTAAAGATGGAATTGTTGTAGTTAAAAAAGGAGTTACAATCCCAGATAATTATGAGATTAGATAAATCTTTAACGCAAAAAAAAAGTTTTTACTTACAATTAGTTAGCAGCACATCCACCTCTTATGAGTACAGTTATCACACATTCTCTTTTTACCGATTTTGATATTGATTTATTTAAAGCAGGCAAACATTTTCGGCTTTATGAAAAATTAGGAGCACACCTCACAACAATCGATGGTGTGGACGGTGTTTATTTTGCCGTGTGGGCACCATCAGCACGCCAAGTTTCAGTGATAGGAGATTTTAATTTCTGGAATAAACGAGAACACGCTCTATCCGTACGCTGGGACTCATCAGGTATTTGGGAAGGCTTTATACCTGGAGTGCAAAAGGGAACTGCGTACAAATATTTTATAGAATCAAATAATGGAAACGTTGTGGCAGAAAAAGCTGATCCTTTTGCTTTTTATTGTGAACATCCACCTAGAACGGCATCTATTGTTTGGGATTTAGAACACAAATGGAACGATAGTAATTGGATAAAAAACAGACCAAAACACAATAATTTAGATAAACCTTACTCAGTTTATGAGGTACATCTAGGCTCTTGGAAACGTCATATAGATGGCAATCGCTTTTTATCCTACGGAGAATTAGCTCAGGATTTGGTTCAGTATGTAAAGGAAACGGGTTTTACTCATGTTGAATTTATGCCCATTATGGAGTATCCGTACGATCCTTCATGGGGGTATCAATTGGTTGGGTATTTTGCACCAACTTCGCGCTTTGGTAATCCACAAGAATTCATGCAATTGGTCAATGAATTGCATAAAGCCGAAATTGGAGTAATTCTAGATTGGGTTCCATCACATTTTCCGGATGATGCGCATGGTCTCGGTTTTTTTGATGGATCAAATCTTTTTGAACATCCTGACAGAAGAAAAGGTTATCACCCTGATTGGAAAAGTTTAGTCTTTAATTACGGACGAAACGAAGTACGTTCCTTTTTGATAAGTAATGCCTTGTTTTGGTTAGATCACTATCACGTTGATGCGTTGCGAGTTGATGCTGTAGCTTCAATGTTATATTTAGATTATTCAAGAAATGATGGTGAATGGGAGCCGAATATTTATGGCGGAAGAGAAAATCTAGAAACGATCAGTTTTTTAAAAGAATTTAATGAAGCTGTTTATGCTAATTATGAAGGCGTGCAAACGATAGCCGAAGAAAGCACTTCTTTTCCAATGGTATCTCGACCAACATCGATTGGTGGTTTGGGTTTTGGAATGAAATGGATGATGGGCTGGATGCACGACACTTTAGATTATTTCAAAAAAGAAACTGTTTATCGAAAATACCATCAAAATGATTTGACTTTTTCGATGACTTATGCTTTTTCTGAGAATTTTATGTTGCCCTTGTCTCACGACGAAGTAGTTTACGGAAAAAAATCTATTTTAGGCAGAATGCCCGGCGATGATTGGCAACGATTTGCAAACCTCAGATTGTTATACGGTTACATGTTTGCGCATCCGGGAGCCAAATTGCTTTTTATGGGTAACGAATTTGCGCAAGAAAAAGAGTGGAATTTTGAAGCTAGCTTAGATTGGCATTTGCTCGAGCAACCTAATCATTTGGGAATTAAAAAACTCATTACCGATTTGAATGCTTTGTACAAAAAGGAAACAGCCCTTCATGAAAAACAATTTGCGGGTGGTGGTTTTGAGTGGATCAATTATTCTGATCATCAAAATGCAGTTTTATCCTTTATTAGAAAAGGAAAAAATTCCAATAAGGATGTAATTGTAGTTTGCAATTTTACCCAAGTTGTTCGTCAGGATTATAAAATAGGTATGCCACTTACAGGTAAACTTCAAGAAATATTTAATAGTGATGCCACGCAATACGCGGGCAGTGGCGTTTCGAATACCTCAAAATTAATTATTGAAGCCATTCCATATGATGGCAGAGATTACTCGGTTGCAATTACACTTCCGCCTTTAAGTGTAGTTATTTTTAAAATTGTTTAAATAAAATCCAAAGCCATTTAATTTACCTTAAGTGGCTTTTCGATTTACTAGGTTCAGTCAAAATACCACAAATCATGATTACAAATACTTCGTTAGAGTACAAAGGAGATACCTATCCCTCAAGAATTGTTTTAGTAGAGCAAAACGTTGATTCTTTTTATTTTCATTCTGAGAATAATGTTATCTTAAAAATTACGGTGCTCCGTGATAGTTTAATTCGATTTCGATATACCACAAAAGGATATTTTAGTACTGATTTTTCGTATGCAATTGATAAAAGTCATACCCATGGATATAATTTTTTAGAATTTAATGAACTAGAGCAAGCTTATTGTATTACTACGAGCAAAGTGAATTGTATTATTCAAAAAGCTGATTTGCGAGTTTCTATTTTAGACAAAAACAATCACGTAATTCTTGAAGATGAGCTCGGTTTTCATTGGGAAGAGAGTTACGAATATGGCGGAAATATTGTCAAAATGAGTAAAACTTCTAGAGATGGAGAATGTTTTTATGGCTTAGGTGACAAAGCTACTCAGATGAATTTGAAGGGAAAACGACTCGAAAATTTTGCCACCGATCAGTACGCTTACCAAAAAGATCAAGAGCCTTTGTATAAAGTAGTTCCTTTTTATATTGGCTTACACAACAAGCAATCGTACGGAATTTTCTTTGACAATACATTCCGTACTTTTTTTGATTTTTGCCATGAGCGTCGCAACGTAACTAGTTTTTGGGCCGAAGGTGGCGAAATGAATTATTACTTTATCTATGGTCCTCAAATGCAGGATGTGGTCACTACTTACACCGATTTAACTGGCAAGCCTGAACTACCGCCTTTGTGGGCTTTGGGTTATCATCAGTGTAAGTGGAGTTATTTTCCAGAGATCAATGTTAAGGAGATTGCGGCGACTTTTAGAGAGCTAAAAATTCCGTGTGATGCGATTTATTTAGATATTGATTATATGGATGGTTTCAGGTGTTTTACCTGGAACAAGTCGCATTTTCCGGATCCAAAACGTATGGTTGCAGAGTTGGCCGAAGATGGTTTTAAAACAATCGTAATTATTGATCCCGGCATAAAAATCGATAAAGAATATGCCATTTACCAAGAAGCTTTAGCCAAAGATTATTTTTGCAAAAGAGCCGATGGTCCTTATATGAAAGGAAAAGTATGGCCTGGCGAATGTAATTTTCCTGATTTCACCAATCCTGTGGTGCGCGAATGGTGGGCAACTTTAT
Source organism: Flavobacterium sp. K77 (assembly GCF_021608205.1). Taxonomy (NCBI): domain Bacteria; kingdom Pseudomonadati; phylum Bacteroidota; class Flavobacteriia; order Flavobacteriales; family Flavobacteriaceae; genus Flavobacterium; species Flavobacterium sp. K77. The sequence continues at coordinate 9,176 of NZ_JAKIHO010000003.1, forward strand.
TCAAAGAGCTAGTTTCAGATATTGGGGTAAAAGGAGTTTGGAATGACATGAATGAACCTGCTGTTATGGAAGTGCCAAACAAAACATTTCCTATGGATGTGCGTCACGATTATGACGGAAACCCTTGCAGCCATCGAAAAGCGCATAATATTTACGGAACGCAGATGGCGCGTGCTACTTACCATGGTGTCAAAAGATACGCCTATCCTAAAAGACCTTTTGTAATTACTAGATCAGCTTTTGCAGGAGCGCAACGCTACACTTCATCTTGGACAGGTGACAATGTGGCCACATGGGAGCATTTGTGGTTAGCTAATATTCAAGTGCAACGTTTATCACTTTCGGGAATGGGCTTCACCGGCTCTGATATTGGTGGTTTTGCAGAACAACCTTCGGGAGAGTTGTATGCGCGTTGGATTCAGTTGGGCGTCTTTCATCCATTTTGTAGAACGCATTCTTCGGGTGATCATGGGCATCAAGAACCTTGGGCATTTGATGAAGAAGTTCTCAATATTACTCGAAAATTTGTCAATCTTCGCTACCAATTGCTTCCCTATTTGTATACCATGTTTTGGCAGTACATCAAAGAAGGAATTCCGATGTTAAAACCGTTGGTTTATTTTGACCAAGAAGATATTCAAACTCATTACCGTAACGACGAATTTATTTTTGGTAATCAAATAATGGTTTGCCCTATACTTGAACCTAATGCTTTGGGTCGAAGATTGTACATTCCGCGTGGGCAGTGGTATAATTACTGGAATAATTTACCAATGACGGGCGGAAAAGAACTTTGGATTGATACTGATTTTGATCAGATTCCACTTTTTGTGAAAGCAGGTGCTATTATTCCAAAATATCCAGTACAACAATATGTTGGCGAACTGACTTTTGAAGAACTGACTTTAGATGTTTATTTCAAAAATGGAAAAGAAAAATCAGTAGTTTACGAAGATGCACAAGACGGCTACGATTACAAAAAAGGCAGGTTCAGTTTACTTTCTTTTCAATTAACAGGTAAAGAAAATGAACTTATGATTCAGCAACATAAAGAGGGGAAATTTGAAACTTTGTACAAGAACTATAAAATAAATTTAATTGGTTTGCCTTTTGTAATTCGTTCTATCGAAATTGATACAGTGGCTGTTTCATTAGAGACAGATATCTACATTCAAAATGGATTTTTGTTTGTAGAAAAAGGTTTTTCAGTTTTACATATCAAAGGTTAAAGCCCAAAATGATGTTACTTTTTTTGTTAATTGTATAAATTGAGCGTGGATAATAATTGTATTTTTGTAATCAATCAAAACCAAATATCATGAAAAAAAATCTAATAGCAGGAATAGCAGTTGTTGCACTTGTAGTAGCTTGCTCAACCAATCCGATAACAGGAAAAAAGAATTTTAATTTTGTTCCGAATAGCCAATTGTTCCCATCTTCATTTCAACAATACGGGACTTTTTTGAAAGAAAATAAAGTAATTACGGGTACGGCTGAATCAAGAAAAGTGGAAGCGATTGGTTTCCGAATCAAAGCAGCAGCAGAAAAATACTTAACCTATTTGGGGCAAGGACAGTATTTAAAAGATTATCAGTGGGAATATAAACTAGTAGATAGCAAAGAGGTTAATGCTTGGTGTATGCCTGGTGGTAAAATTGTGGTATATTCAGGTATTTTACCAATTACAAAAGATGATGCAGGATTAGCAACCGTAATGGGACATGAAGTATCTCATGCTTTGGCTGATCATGGTGCGCAACGTATGAGTACGGCACAAGCTCAAGAGGTTATTGGTCAAGTAATAGCTGTAGGAGTATCTGGTAAAAGTGAAAAAACGCAGCAGATCATAGGTCAGGCTTATGGATTAGGTTCACAATTTGGAGTCATGTTACCATTTAGCCGTAACCACGAAACGGAAGCGGATAAAATTGGCTTGACATTGATGGCTATTGCAGGATACAACCCAGAGCAATCAATAGCATTTTGGCAACGTATGTCAGCAAAATCTGGTGGCCAAGCACCGCCAGAATTTATGAGTACGCACCCATCTGATGCAACTCGTATAGCTAATTTGCAAGCTTTTATTCCAGAGGCTAAAGCTATTGCAGCAAAAGTTGGAATCTTGAAATAATCATTTTTTTTAGGAAATATGAAAGGCTAACTAAGTGCAGTTAGCCTTTTTTCGTTTGTATCCTGAAGTACTTTGCTAAAATACATAAGTTATCTTTAGATAAATTTTTACAGCAATAAGCTTGAGTTACGTGAAAAAGAAATAAATTCGTGCAGTAAATAAAATTCTATGGTACAGCTTGAAAAAGGAAGTAAGAAATTATTAAATGCATGGGCATTTTACGACTGGGCAAACTCTGTGTATACCCTAACGATTGCTTCGGCGGTATTTCCAATTTTTTATGAAGCACTTTTTGCAGAGCGTGATCATTATATAGATGTATTTGGTTTACATTTAAAAAACTCGGCATTAATTAGTTTCGTTACTGCATTTGCTTTTTTGGTTGTGTCGTTTTTATCTCCTTTACTTTCAGGAATAGCCGATTATTTAGGCGATAAAAAGTCGTTTATGAAATTCTTCTGTTACATGGGTGCACTCTCGTGTGTGGGATTGTATTGGTTTGAGTTGGACTCTATTTACACTGGTTTATTATTTTATTTCTTGGGTTTGATTGGTTATTGGGGCAGTTTGGTGTTTTACAATTCGTATTTACCAGATATTGCTTTTCTGGAGCAGCAGGATAGCATTAGTGCCAAAGGATATTCTATGGGCTATGTAGGAAGTGTTATTTTATTAGTCATCAATCTTGGAATGATCATGAAGCCAAAATTGTTTGGCATTACTGGAACCGATGGCGAGGCAGCCATGAAAGCCATGCGTTACTCCTTTGTGATGGTGGGTGTTTGGTGGGTTTTATTCAGTCAGTATTCGTATTACTTTTTACCGAAAGGGAATGCTGTTAAAAATCAAAAAATCAGTAAAGCAGTTGTTTTTAACGGCTTCAAAGAATTAAAAAAAGTTTGGCAGTTACTGAAACAAAATATTCCGCTGTTGCGCTACTTGCGTAGTTTTTTCGTGTCAAGTATGGCTGTTCAAACGGTGATGTTGGTAGCCACCTATTTTGGTGCACAAGAAATAGAATGGAGAACAAAAGAGGAGGGAACCATTGGGCTAATAATATGTATTTTATTGATTCAATTAGTTGCTGTTTTGGGAGCTTTCTTAACCTCAAAAGCTTCAAGTCGTTTTGGTAATATTCCAACTCTAATTGCAATCAATAGCATTTGGTTGGTTTTATGTGCATTGGCTTATTTCATTACACAACCTAAAGAATTTTATATCATGGCAGGTTGTATTGGATTGGTAATGGGTGGAATTCAGTCTTTATCACGCAGCACGTACTCTAAATTGTTGCCGGAGACAGAAGACACAGCTTCATTTTTTAGTTTTTATGACGTAGCTGAGAAAATAGGAATTGTAATTGGAATGATTGTTTATGGTGTTGTAGATCAAGTGACCGGAAGTCCTAGAACAGCTATTGTAATATTGGCGTTGTTTTTTCTAACGGCGATTGTTTTGTTAAATAAAGTGCCAAAAAAAGGTGCTTTAGATAACTAAAGCACCTTTCTATAATTTTAAATAATGCTTTTTTAGGCTTTAGAAATTGAGCCAGAGCCATTTACTTTAGTGTCTTTTTTCTTTGGGTCGCCTTTGTATTGAATATCACCCGATCCTGAAACGCGCGCGCGAATCATTTCGGAGCAATAAACGGTAGTATCTCCAGAGCCCGACACGGTTGCATCGGCAGTTTGTGCTTTCAGCTTACTGGTATCTATATCACCTGAACCACTTAATACGGTGGTGATTTCAGCAGAAGAACCGCTTAAATTAATATCTCCAGACCCAGTTAAAGTTACATCAACATTGGTAGCACGCACATCTAAATTCATATCACCAGAACCCGTTAATTGAACCTGAAAAGATTTTGATTCTATAGGATTTTTTGTAGTAACATCTCCTGATCCAGTCATTGCCACCTTTGAAATAGACTCAAAAGGAACTGTGATTATAATTTCTTTTCCTTTACTAGGGCTGATGTATTTGTTTTTTTCAGATGCAATCTTCAATTGATTATTTTCAACTGAAATATTGATGTATTCTAGTAAATTTTCTTCGCCTTTTATGGTGATGTTGCCCTCTTTTCCTTCGACTAAAACCACATCAAAAAAGCCTGTTACAGCAATTCCATCATAACTTGCAGTAGTTTTTTGTTGGGTAATTACGTTGCCATTTCCTGTTATTTTTCCTTTGCTAGACCATTGCGCTTGCACAAAAGAAGTGGCTAAAATGGCAAAAGTAAGTGCTAATAGTTTTGTCTTTTTCATAGTTATTGTTGTTTATTGGTTTTGTGTTAAAGAAACATTTCCGTATCCGGATGTAATTGTCATTGTGTTTTGTCCTCGCTTTTTATGAAACCCTTCGTAGCGTTTATTATTTGAAACTTCTTCTTTGTTATCTATTTCTAAATCAGATGAATATTTAAAATTAGCATATTTTAAATTGACATCAAAGTCAAACGCGTAATTAGGGTGATATCCTAAATTAATTCCAGTGTAATCGCCTTTAATACTTACATTTTTGGCTTTGGCAGAAAGGTTTTGAACGGTTAATGAACTATATTGTGTAGCTAGTTTTAAGGCGTTGGACACTTCGCCAAGACGGATGGTTAAATAATTTCCTGTGGCTTCAAGAATTTGAACCGCATCAAATTTGATTTTGCCGTACGTGCAATCGTATCTGATCATGTCAGCGTTGGTGATTTCTAAATCAGTATAATCAGCGTTTAAATCGAGTTTGCCAACTTCGGCGATTTTTATACTCGAATATTTGGCCTGTATTGTTCCAGTGCGCAATGAACTCATGCTAGAATTAGAACAATACTCTAAATTATATTCACTATTTCCTGCCACTTTTCCCATAGTCACTTTTCCGTATTTGCAGGTGATATTGGCATCAGCATTGATATCTGCAACCAGTATAGAGCCATATTTGTTTACTAATTTAACGCCTCCTTTATTTGGAATTTTAATGGTGTAATTGATTTCAAAGTTGTTGTTTTTACTTTTTCCACTGTAGGAAGTGTTTTCAAGAATAGTTTTGGCGCTTACCAGATTTTTTAAGGCTGTGATAGCAACTGAAATATTGTCAATTCGCTGGTTTACATATTTTTCATTATCTCCACTTACTTTTATTAAAACATCAATTTCGATGATATCTTGGTTCCAAGTTGTTACGCTTATATTTCCGTAGGAATTGTCAATTGCTACCGTGGCATCAGCGTTTACGTAGTACGCTTTTTTAATATTTTTTTGCTTGCTATGTGCAAAATCATCTGAATTCGCTTGCGCTAAAAATGGAAGAAAAAGCAGTAGGAGAAGTAGTTTACATTGTTTTTTCATCGGGTATGTTTATTTTTCGTTCGTTTTCTTCAATGTGCTGTAGCACCGTTTGCAAAAATGAAATTCGGGTTTGTAAATTGGCAATCATAGCCTGTAAAATCGGTTTGCTTTCGCCATTTTTCTCGAGTTCTAAAATTATTTTTTCATAATCCGCATCAAGAACTTTCATTTGCTGTAAAGCATCGGCAATTATTTTTTTGTTTTCTGGCGATTCTTTTTCATTTAGTTTATCCAATTCTTTTTTGATGATTACTGTAAAAATCGAATCGGTTTGCTTGGTTTCTTGAGATGCAAAATGCAAGTTTGGCGCTGGCGGTGCTGCTTTATTAAAAAGTGTGATTGTCATGAGTAGCACTAGTGAAGCAGCAATACTTAACGGAATCAAGTACTTTTTAAACGATTTTTTTTGTTTTAATTTATTTTTAAATCTGTTTTCGTGACCTTCTGGCAATGATTTTACATCCCATTCGTCTTGCCAAGTTTCAAATAATTCATTCCAATTTTCATTTTCCTTTTTCATAATTCCTCCAGTTTTTTTCGTAAATTTTCTTTTGCTCTACTCAATGTGGTTCTTACATTGGCATAGCTGATATTTAGGATTTCGCTAATTTCTTCTTGGTCATAACCTTCAATAAAATGTAAGCTCAATACCACTTGGTAATTGTATTTGAGTGTTCCAATACAGTCTATAATTTGTTTTACTTTTAGCTCTTTAAATTCGGCTATGTCGACACAATTTTCAGTTTGATCTTCCAGTTTGAAAATGGTATTCTCAAAATCTTCTGTTTTGAAAACATTGTTTTTCTTTAAAAAATCAATACTTCGATTGACAACTATTCTTTTAAGCCAAGCACCAAAAGCCACTTCTTGTTTGTAATCGTCAATTTTAGTAAAAGCTTTCAAGAAACTTTCTTGCATCACATCTTCGGCATAATGACTGTCCTTTACAATGCGGTGCGCTACATTATACATAGCCTTAGCATATCGATTGTAAATTTCGAATTGTGCTTTTTGATTGTTTTGTTTGCAACTTGCAATCAAGTCGTCGATATGGTTTTCTTTTGAATTCAAATAATTTAAGCTAGTTATTTAAAGAGACTTTGAAAATTTGGTATTGTTACACTTTTGTAAAAAAAATATTGTAATTGACTTTACTTTGTATTTTAAAATGGATTAAAATAGCATTGATGCTTTTTTTGTAACCGAAAGATACGTTCTTTTGGCATAGTGATTGAACCGTAAAGAGACATTCTAATTTGAAGGTCTTTGCTTTGATTTCAAGCAATATTTAAAAGTGTAGAACTCAAATTGGTGTCGCTTTTATAAAAATTAATGACAAAAAGACTTAAATAATAATATGTCAAATCATAAAATACTTACTATTGACAATCTGTCACTTCAAGAATTTGATTCTGATGCAGATTTAATTCCACTTTTAACTCCCGAAGACGAAGAGGAAATGAATAACGAAGCTTTACCGGAATTGTTAGCCATTTTGCCATTGCGCAACATGGTTTTGTTTCCTGGTGTTGTTATTCCAATTACTGCGGGTCGTGACAAATCTATCAAACTGATCAACGATGCTAATGCTGCTGGAAAAACGATTGGTGTTGTGGCTCAAATCAATGAAGAAGATGAAGATCCTACTAAAAATGACATTCATAAAATAGGTACTGTTGCCCGAATTTTACGTGTTTTAAAAATGCCTGATGGCAATGTAACCGTGATTTTGCAAGGTAAAAAGCGATTCGAAATTGAAGATATCGTTGAAGAGTTGCCCTACATGACTGCTCAAATCAAAGAAGTTCCCGAAGAACGTCCGGCTAAAAATGATACAGAATTTGTAGCCATTTTAGACTCAATGAAAGAGTTGGCCATTCAAATTATTAAAGAAAGCCCGAGTATTCCTAGCGAAGCTACATTTGCAATTAAAAACATTGAAAGTCAGTCGTTTTTAATCAATTTTGTGACATCGAACATGAACTTGTTAGTTCAAGAAAAACAAGATTTGTTGGCTATCAATGAGTTAAAAGGCAGGGCTTTAGAAACACTTCGTTATATGAATATTGAGTTGCAAAAACTCGAGTTGAAAAACGATATTCAATCTAAAGTACGTTTTGATTTAGATCAGCAGCAACGTGAGTACTTTTTGCACCAGCAAATAAAAACTATTCAAGAGGAATTGGGTGGCGTTTCGCAAGAAGAAGAAATGGACGAAATGCTTCAAAAGTCACTCAAGAAAAAATGGGATGATAAAACCAAAAAGCATTTTGAAAAAGAACTTTCAAAAATGCGTCGTATGAATCCGCAAGCACCTGATTTTGGTATTCAGCGTAATTATTTGGAGTTGTTTTTAGATTTGCCTTGGAATGAATTTTCAAAGGATAATTTCGATTTAAAAAGAGCACAAAAAATATTAGATCGCGATCATTTTGGATTGGAAGACGTTAAGAAAAGGATGATTGAACATTTGGCAGTTTTAAAATTGCGAAATGATATGAAGTCTCCAATTATTTGCTTAACAGGACCTCCGGGTGTGGGTAAAACCTCAATTGGTCGTTCCATTGCAGAAGCGTTGGGTAGAGAATACGTGCGTATTTCATTGGGTGGTTTGCGTGATGAATCTGAAATTCGTGGACACCGAAAAACCTATATTGGCGCTATGCCAGGTCGAATCATTCAAAGTTTGAAAAAAGCAGGTACATCAAATCCAGTTTTTGTTTTAGATGAAATTGATAAATTGTCAAACAGTCATCAAGGTGATCCATCTTCGGCTTTGCTGGAGGTATTAGACCCAGAGCAAAACAATTCTTTTTATGATAATTTCCTAGAAATGGGTTATGATCTTTCAAAAGTCATGTTTATTGCCACTTCAAATAATATGGCAGCAATTCAGCCCGCATTGCGCGACCGTATGGAAATCATAAAAATGTCAGGATATACCATTGAAGAAAAGGTAGAAATTGCGCGCCAGCATTTATTCCCAAGACAGTTAAAAGAACACGGATTAACATCGAAAGACTTGACGATAGGCAAAAAGCAATTAGAAAAAATTGTGGAAGGCTATACCAGAGAATCAGGTGTTCGTGGTCTCGAAGGTAAAATTGCGCAGGTGATTCGTAATGCTGCGAAATCAGTGGCAATGGAAGAGGAGTACAATAAAAAAGTTACCGATGAAGATTTGGTAAAAACTCTTGGCGTGGCACGTTTAGAGAGAGATAAATACGAAAACAATGAAGTGGCGGGTGTTGTGACAGGGCTAGCTTGGACTTCGGTTGGTGGTGATATTTTGTTTATTGAATCGTTACTTTCTCCTGGAAAAGGGAGCATGACCATCACAGGGAACTTAGGTACGGTGATGAAAGAATCGGCTACAATAGCGTTAGAATACATCAAAGCCAATACGAAATTATTAGGGTTAGAGTCGGAAATTTTGTCCAAATACAACATTCACTTGCACGTACCAGAAGGCGCAACACCTAAGGACGGACCAAGTGCGGGTATCGCAATGTTAACCTCGTTAGTATCTTTATTTACTCAAAAAAGAGTGAAGAAAAATTTAGCAATGACAGGCGAAATTACACTACGTGGAAAAGTATTGCCTGTAGGCGGAATCAAAGAAAAGATTTTGGCTGGCAAAAGAGCTAATATCAAAGAAATCATTTTGTGTCACGAAAACAAAAACGATATTGACGAGATTAAGCCAGAATATTTGCAAGGATTGACATTTCATTACGTGAAGGAAATGAGCGAAGTTCTTGAGTTTGCTTTGACCGATCAGAAAGTTAAAAATGCCAAGACGTTGTAAAAACGTTTTCATTTAAAAGTTTAAAATCCAAATTCGACAGCTAGTAAAAAGCTTGTTGAATTTGGATTTTTTCATCGATACATATTTTATTCTACAACTTCAAGAGCGCATTTGTTTTTTGTACCAAAATAGAAGGATAAAGTTTTGGCGCTTGTAGGTGATCGCCTTCGTAAATCCAAAGTTGTTTTTTTGATTTGCTGTTGTTGTAAACCGTTTCACATTGGCTGAAAGGAACATCTTTGTCGGTTTTAGAATGAATAAACAAAACAGGCACTGATTGTATGCTTTTGATATCTTCTGCAGCAGAATAAGGCGAAGTTAAATAGGTACGAATCATTTGATGTTGCGCTTCGGGAGTTTTACTTACCGCTATTTCTGTAAAGGAGCTTATAACGCCGTCTACAATTAATCCACTTATTTTATCTTGATTGTTTTTGGTTAAATTAACCGCAACTTGTGTTCCCATTGATGCGCCGTAAATGATAATTTTTTTGTTTTTAAAGTCGGTATTTTTAAGAATTTCATTAAAAATAATTTGAGCATCTGCTGCAATGTTGAGGTGAGTGGGTTTGCCGGTTGATTTTCCGTAGCCTCTCATGTCAAACATAATTACTTCGTAGCCATTTTTAACCAAAGGCTTTACAAAAGGTACATAACTCATACAATTACCAGCGGCACCATGAAAATAAAGTATAGTTGCCTTGGGTTGTTTTTGTTTTGGTGATAATACCACACTATTGATAGTATCTTTTTCAATGTAATAATTGTGCTCTTTGAATTGTAAAGAATCTATTGTGATGGTTTTTGCTTTTTTTGGATAATAAAATTTATCGTCCATTTGAGCTTGAACATTATACATACATAAAAATAGTAGCGTTGTAAAAAGTAAATTTTTCATGGTTTTTAGTTTTAGGTTTTAATTCTTTGTCAAAACTAGGAGTAAACCAAACGTTTCAAAAAGGTTTTATACTGAACTGTTGATTTTAAGGACTGAATTGTCCCTTTTTAAACTTTTCTTTTTCTAAAAAATAATATCTTCGCACTGGCGTTATCATTTTATACTTTTGGCGCTTTTGCAACATGTTTAAAAAAATATTGATATTCAGTTTGTTACTCTACGGTACCGCATCAAACGGTCAGATAGGCGGTAAAACAATATATCAATTTTTAAATCTCGTTGCCTCTCCAAGACAAGCGGCTTTAGGAGGAAAAGTGTTGACTATATATGACGATGATGTGAATCAAGCTCATTTTAATCCGGCCACAATCAATGCAGAGATGGACAATCATTTAGCACTGAATTACGGAAATTACTATGGAGCGCTTACGTACGGGACCGCTTCTTATGCGTACACCTATGACAGACACCTGCAAACGTTTCAAGCGGGTGTAAATTATATCAATTATGGTAGTTTTGAGGGCTATGACGAAAATGGTCAAGCCACAGCTGCCTTTTCAGGAAGCGAAGTAGCCTTGTCTATGGGGTATGCGTACAATATTCCTTATACAGATTTGCATATTGGTGCTAGTGCCAAGTTGATTTCGTCTAGTCTAGAAACCTATCATTCTTTTGGAGGAGCATTAGACATTGGGGCTTTATATATTGATGAACGGAACGATGTCAATTGGGCGTTGGTCATACGAAATCTAGGGACTCAATTTTCAACTTACAATGGTGTTCGAGAAAAGTTACCCTTGGAGGTTTTAGTAGGAGTTTCGCAAGAGTTAGAAAATGTACCTATTCGATGGCATTTAACATTAGAGAATTTACAACAATGGAATATTGCTTTTGCTAATCCAGCACGATCAGAACAATCTTTTAATGGAACAGCAACTCCTGAAAAAGTATCTTTTGTAAATAATGCTTTGAGGCATGTAATTGCAGGAGTAGAGTTGTTCCCAAAAAGAGGATTCAATTTGCGTTTGGGATACAATTTTAGACGAGCCGAGGAATTACGTATTCAAGAACAACGTAATTTTTCTGGACTTTCATTCGGTTTTGGACTCAAATTAAACAAACTTAAGTTCAATTATTCCTATTCCAGATATACGCTTGCTGGAAACACGAGTCTCTTTGGGCTAACCATAAATTTTCAAGAATAGTTTATTCATTTCAAATACTTTAAATTTTATATTTTGACAAAAAAAATTACCATTGCCATAGATGGATTTTCATCAACGGGAAAAAGTACGCTAGCAAAACAATTAGCAAAACATTTAGGATATATTTATGTAGACACAGGAGCAATGTATCGTGCCGTAACTTTTTTTGCTATGAAGCAAGGGTATATCAATGCAGATGCTTTTGATAGTACCACTTTAATTGCAAGTTTGCCTGCAATTAGACTGCATTTTGAATTTAATGCGGAGTTAGGATTTGCAGAGGTTTTTTTGAACGATGTCAATGTTGAAACCGAAATTCGAACCATTGAAGTATCGCGTTTTGTGAGCAAAGTTGCTGAGGTTTCTCAAGTTCGAGCTAAATTAGTGGAACAACAAAAAGAAATGGGCAAGAACAAGGCAATTGTTATGGATGGACGAGACATTGGCACTGTGGTATTTCCTGATGCCGAGCTTAAAATATTCATGACGGCAAGCGCTAGTACTAGAGCACAAAGGCGATATGATGAGTTAGTAGCCAAAGGTGATGCGGTAACATATGATGAAGTACTCAAAAATGTAGAAGAACGAGATTACATAGATACCCATCGAGAAGATTCGCCTTTAGTGATGGCAGAAGATGCAATTGAAATTGACAATTCACATTTGAGTCGTGAGGAACAATTTGCTCAAGTTTTAGAAATGGTAAACGAAATCACTAAAACGATATAATTATTTGCAGATATCATTTTTAATGGTAGATTTACGCCTTGTAAATTTTTTAAATACAATTTATATCATGAATATAAAATTACGACTAACCATAATGAATTTCTTTCAATTTTTCGTTTGGGGAATTTGGTTGATATCTTTAGGAGGTTACATGGGACAAGTTTTTGGACCAATTGAAGGAGGAAGTATTGGTTTGTCAATCGGCAGAACATATGGCTCAATGGGATGGGCTAGTTTATTTATGCCGCCATTACTAGGTATTATTGCAGACAAATATTTTAGTGCGCAAAAAGTTTTGGGAATTGCTCATATTATAGCAGGGATTGCTATATTTTTCGCAACTAAAGCATCAAATTCGACAGAAATGTATTGGGTTATTTTTGCAACTAGTTGCTTCTATATGCCTACAATTGCGTTAAATAATTCGGTTAGTTATGCTGTGCTTAATAAATATAATTTTGATGTGCAGAAAACATTTACACCAATACGTGTTTGGGGAACTGTTGGTTTTATACTTGCAATGTGGATTACAGATTTGACGGATTGGAAGTCGGATACAAATCAATTTGTATTTGCATCTGTTGCAATGATTATTACAGGTTTATTCTGTTTTACTTTACCAAATGTACCTGCGGAAAATAAAAATAGTAATCAATCGTTAACAAGTAAATTTGGTTTAGACAGTTTTGTTCTTTTTAAACAAAAGAAAATGGCAATATTTTTTGTTTTTGCAATGCTTCTAGGCGCTGCTTTGCAGATTACAAATATGTTTGGAGATACATTTATTCGAGATTTTGGTTCCGATCCTCAATACAAAGGGACTTTCGGTGTTGATCATTCGGTCTTAATTATTTCACTGTCTCAAATTTCAGAAACTTTATTTATTCTAACAATACCATTTTTTTTAAAGAGGTTTGGAATAAAGCAAGTTATGATTTTTAGTATGATAGCTTGGGTTTTAAGATTTGCCTTTTTTGGCATAGGTAATCCTGGTTCGGGAGTTGTATTCTTAATTTTGTCAATGATTGTTTACGGAATGGCTTTTGATTTCTTCAATATTTCAGGGTCTTTATTTGTAGAGAAAGAAACAGATAGTAAGATAAGATCTAGTGCTCAAGGCTTGTTTATGTTGATGACAAACGGTATTGGAGCAATTTTGGGCGGTGAGTTAGCAGGTAGAACTGTGAGTTATTTCACTGTAAGTAATAAAGTTGAGTGGCCTCAAGTTTGGTTTTCTTTTGCTGCTTACGCCTTTGTTATTGCTATAGCTTTTGCAATTATGTTTAAGTATAAGCATAATCCGAATGATTTTGAAAATGTTAGTCATTAATTTATAATTTCTCAATTAAAGAATTACCCGATACCATTTTGTATCGGGTTTTTTTATTCCAAAAATGCCCTAATTCCCTTCGTAGCCCCGAGTGAAGCGGCATCCTTTTATATGGCTTCTAGTTCGCCGCAGCGAACTAGAAGCCATATAAAAGATACAGCGAAAAGCGGGAACGGGCTTCTTGAAAAAGACTGTATCTTCTGCTCCTAATTATCAATTGATTATCTAGAGTTTAAAATTTTGGTAATCAAAATTAATGTATTACTTTTGCAGTCCTTAAGGTGAATAAGAGTTTCCTTTGGGGTTCAATCATTTATACAAACAACTTCTGCTGTTTTCTATCACATTAAGAAACTCAAGAAAATACAGAATACAAATTTTTAATCAGCATGTCTGAACAAGTAAAATCACAAGAAGAGTTTTTAGCAAATTTTAACTGGCACAATTTCGAAGAAGGTATTGATGCTGTTGATGAAAAAAACTTATTAGAGTTTGAGGAATTAGTTTCTAAAACTTTTATTGCAACTGATCAAGAGGAAGTTGTAGAAGGAACAGTTGTAAGAATTACAGATAGAGACGTTATCGTTGATATCAACGCTAAATCTGAAGGTGTAATTTCATTGAATGAATTCCGTTACAACCCAGCATTAAAAGTAGGTGATACTGTTGAGGTATTAATTGACATCCGTGAGGATAAAACAGGTCAGTTAGTATTATCTCACCGTAAAGCACGTACTATCAAATCTTGGGATAGAGTTATTTCGGCTAACGAAACAGGTGAAATCGTTAATGGTTTTGTTAAATGCAGAACTAAAGGTGGTATGATCGTTGACGTTTTCGGAATTGAAGCGTTCTTACCTGGATCTCAAATTGATGTTAAGCCAATTAGAGATTACGATGTATACGTAAACAAAATGATGGAGTTCAAAGTTGTGAAAATTAACCACGAATTTAAAAACGTAGTTGTATCGCACAAAGCGCTTATTGAAGCGGATATTGAAATCCAGAAAAAAGAAATCATTGGTCAATTACAAAAAGGACAAGTTTTAGAAGGTGTTGTTAAAAACATTACTTCTTATGGTGTGTTTATTGACTTAGGTGGAGTTGATGGATTGATTCACATTACTGACCTTTCTTGGTCTAGAATCAACCACCCATCTGAAGTTCTTGAATTAGATCAAAAATTGAACGTTGTAATCCTTGATTTCGATGATGAGAAAACAAGAATTCAATTAGGATTGAAACAATTAAACGCTCACCCATGGGATGCTTTAAATGCTGATTTAAAAATTGGTGATAAAGTAAACGGTAAAGTAGTTGTAATCGCTGATTACGGTGCATTTATCGAAGTTGCTGAAGGTGTTGAAGGTTTAATCCACGTTTCTGAAATGTCTTGGTCTACGCACTTGCGTTCAGCTCAAGATTTCGTAAAAGTTGGTGATGTTGTTGAAGCTGTTATCTTAACTTTAGATAGAGATGACCGTAAAATGTCATTAGGTATCAAACAATTGTCTCAAGATCCTTGGACTGATATCACTGCTAAATACCCAGTAGGTTCTAAGCACACAGGTATCGTTAGAAACTTTACAAACTTTGGAATTTTCGTAGAACTTGAAGAAGGAATTGATGGATTAATCTACATCTCTGACTTATCTTGGACTAAGAAAATCAAACACCCATCTGAATTCGTAAACGTTGGTGAAAAACTTGACGTTGTAGTATTAGAGTTGGATGTTGATGGACGTAAATTATCTTTAGGTCACAAACAAACTACTGCTAATCCTTGGGATCAGTATGAAGATTCATTCGCTGTAGGAACTATCCACAATGGTGAAATTTCTGAAATCGTTGACAAAGGAGCTACTGTAGAATTCGGAGATGATATCGTTGCTTTCATTCCAACTCGTCACCTTGAAAAAGAAGACGGAAAGAAATTGAAAAAAGGCGATACTGCTGATTTCAAAGTAATCGAATTCAACAAAGAATTCAAAAGAGTAGTTGCATCTCACACTGCTATCTTCCGTGAAGAAGAAGAGAAAAATGTGAAATCAGCTTCAGAAAACAATTCAGGTTCATCTACTAATGCACCAGCTGCAACTTTAGGAGATAACAATGATATGTTAGCTGCATTGAAAGCTAAAATGGAAAAATCAGAGAAAAAATAATTTTTTGATTTTTTGAATATAGAAAGTCCCACAGCAATGTGGGACTTTTTTTTGTGCTTTGTAAGATTTATTTAATAAGAAAAGGTGTTAACTAAATCCAAAAGTATATATTTGATTTTTTAAAAATTACTGATGAAAAAAATCTACTTTTTGTTGTTAGCTCTTTGTTTTTTTAATGGTTTGAGTGCCCAGATTATTAATTTTCCTGATTCGAATTTTAAATCAAAGTTGCTTTCGGCAAGTTCGGGAAATACAATAGCTAAAAATTTACTAGGAAATTATTTTAGAATAGATTCTAATTATAATAATCAAATTGAACTTGCTGAGGCATTGCAAGTTAGTTATTTAGATATGAGTAATTCGACACTTTCTTCATTACAAGGTGTTTTGAGTTTTACCAATCTGCAAAGTTTAAATTGTTCAAACAACAAAATTACTTCTCTAGATTTAGGAGGTTTGATAAATCTTCAAAACTTATATTGTTCAAATAATCAAATTAGTTCATTAAATATTGCAGGCTTGAATAACCTTCGAGTTTTATTTTGTGATATTAATTACCTATCTTCAATTAATTTGAGTGGTTTAACAAATCTTCAAATTTTGAATTGTTCAAGTAATAATTTTTCATCCTTGAATTTAGGGGGATTGAAAAATCTCATTGATTTAGATTGTCATGATAATAGTTCTTATATCTCGACATTAGATTTAAGTGGATTGTCAAATCTAACGCGTTTAGATTGCAGTAATATAACCCTTAATAAATTAATTACAAGTGGACTGACAAGTCTTCAACAATTAAATTGTAGAAATAACAGCCTTATTACACTTGAACTTACAGATTTGATTAATCTAACTAATTTAAATTGCTCTACTAATAATCTCGTAACGCTGAATGTTAGTGGTTTAACAAATCTTCAAGTTCTAAATTGTTCTCGTAATATGCTGAAATCTATAGATGTTAAAAGTTCAAAAAAACTTCAAAATTTAAATTGTAGAGCAAATCCATTTGGTTCATTAGATTTAAATGGTTTGTCAAATCTAAATATTATTGACCTTGATTTTAACACAAGCTTAAAATCACTTTATATAAAGGACATTGGGTTTAATAGTAATGATCCAACTCATTTATTTAATTTTGACACTCAATTTGCGTTGCAATATATTTGTGCTAATTCTGGTCTAATTCCTTATTTGCAACAAAGAACATCTAAGTATGGCCAAAATGGTGCCGGTTATAATTGTCTGGTTATAGATTCCTCTTGTTCTTCCAATCCATATAGTGATGTTATTGTTAATGTTCCGGATGTAAATTTTAAAAATAATTTGGTGTATTCTAATTGTTTTACTGCTACCGCTAAAGATTTAACTGGCAAGATCATTCGGATTGATAAGAATGCTGATGGTGAAATTCAAGTCAATGAAGCATTACAAGTAAGTTATTTATTTATTACTTCAACACAACCTATTACTTCTTTAATTGGAATTAAAAATTTTACGAATCTTCAAAATTTGTATTGCAACCAGTTACAACTAACGTCGTTAGATTTAACTGGTTTGACTAAACTTCAAACTATTCAAGGATCTAATAATGCTCTTACATCTGTAAATGTCACAGGTCTAATAAACCTTAATAATTTGTATCTTGATTCTAATAAATTGTCACAATTAAACTTGAACGGTTTAGCTAATCTTAAAACTTTACATTGTAGTTCTAATCAACTGAAATCATTAAATTTAAGTGGGCTAGGTAATTTACAGACTTTAGAATGTTATTCGAATCTACTAAGTTCAATAGATTTGAGTGGTTTAACAAATTTATTAGATTTGAGTTGTCAAAGTAATAAACTTACTTCTTTGAATTTTAATAATTCAACAAAAATTAAATCTTTAGCATGTTATTATAATCTTCTTACAAATTTGGATGTTAGTAATTTGTTTAGTCTTGGCTCATTATATTGTAATAATAATCTATTAAAGTCATTGTTTTTAAAAAACGGTATCAATGAGAAAAATCTAGAATTTGGCAATAATCCTGGTTTAACTTATATATGTGCAGACGATACACAAATATCAAATGTAGAAGCACAAATTTTAACCAATAAAATGAGTGGTTGTAATGTAAATTCATATTGTTCGTTTACTCCAGGCGGAAATTTTTATACAATTAAAGGAAATAATAAATTAGACAGTAATGCTAATGGGTGTGATTTTTTAGATAATGGTATCCCATATGTAAAATTAAAATTGATAAATGGTTCAATTTCTGGAAGTTTAATATCTGATGCTTCTGGAAAATATTCAATTCCACTACAAGCAGGAATGTACACTATAACTCCAGCAATAGAAAACTCAAATTATTTCACTATTTCTCCATCAACAGTAAATGTCAATTTCCCAACTGAAACCAATCCTAATATCCGAGATTTTTGTATTACGCCAATTGGTGTACATCCGGATTTAGAAATCACATTATTGCCATTACAAAACTCTAGACCAGGTTTTGATGTTGAATATAAAATAGTATATAAAAACAAAGGAAATCAAACACAATCTGGTTCCGTAAATCTAACTTTTGATGATACTAAATTAGATTTTATTTCAGCGATTCCAGTTGCAACTGATCAAAAAGTAAATAGTCTCTCTTGGAATTTTACAAATCTTAAGCCGTTTGAAAGTAAGGAAATAATCTTTACATTAAATGTAAATTCCCCAATGGAAATCCCTGCAGTAAACAATGGGGATATTTTGGATTTTACAGTAAACATAACTTCGGTAGTTATTGATGAAACCCCAATTGATAACATATTTACTTTAAATCAAACTGTTGTTGGTTCATACGACCCAAATGATAAAACTTGTTTGGAGGGCAATAAAATCAAACCAGAATTAATTGGGCAATATGTACATTACATGATTCGTTTTGAAAATACAGGAACTTATGCAGCACAAAACATTGTTATAAAAGATATGATTGATTTGTCAAAATTTGATATTTCAAGTTTAATTCCAACTAGTTCAAGTCATTCTTTTGTTACTAAAATTTCTGATATAAATAAAGTTGAATTCATTTTCGAAAACATCAATCTTCCTTTTGATGACGCAAATAATGACGGTTATGTTTCTTTTAAAATCAAAACAAAGCCAACTTTAAAAGTTGGAGATTCATTTACCAACGAGGCTAATATTTATTTTGATTATAATTTCCCAATAGTTACAAATAAAGCGATATCAAAATTTGAAACAACTTTAAATATTCAGGACTTTGATTTTTCTAATTATTTCAGTTTGTATCCAAATCCAGCAAATGAAGAATTAAATATTATTGCTAAACAAAATATAGAAATACAGTCTTTAACAATATATGATATTTTAGGACAAGTAGTTATTGCTGTTCCTAATGCTAAATCAGTCTCAAAAATCGATGTTTCCAAACTTTCATCCGGTAACTATTTTGTAAAAGTAAAATCAGATAAAGGATTTTCAAGTAAGAAGTTTATTAAAAATTAAGTTTAAGAATATCAGAGAAAAAATAATTCTCCGTTTTTTCATAAATAGAAAGTCCCACAGCAATGTGGGACTTTTTTTATGCTTAAATTTTTCTAGGAGCTAATCCTGCTATTCGCTGCAATCTTTTATAAAGTTTTTAGCCAAAAGGCTAAAGCTTTATGAAAGGATTTACGCTGCTATCAGGGCTAGGGAATTCGTTTGCAGTACATGCATTCTTTATAAATTTCACCTATTTTATATTCATTCAACTTTAATATTTACTCAGAATTGTATCAATTTACATTCGTGTGAATCTGTGTAATTCGTGTTTTATTATTTAGTAATGTATTTATAGTGAGGTGTATTTTAGTTAGCTGCCAGTAATTTAGATTCTTCTAGAGTGAACTCGTTAATGATCGCGTAAGTATCAATTTTGGCAATAGCCATTTCGTCTAAAATGTCAACTAGATTTTTATAGTTGCATTTTTTACTCGGTTTTATAATCACAATTGGTCCTCTTGACGGATCACCGTAAATCTCTTGAATTAAACGTTTTTTATTTTGTAATTCTTTTCGGATTCCATGTGAATCGTAGGATAATGTTTTGGGTTTTTCATTAGGGTAGCTTAAAAGTCCATGGTAGCTTACTAGCCTGTTATTATTGTCTAGTAAAATGGTAATCATGCGAATGTCTGTTCCTGATCCACAATTTGTTCTACCATCCCATTCTGGATTCTTATCAGGTAAGCCCATGCTCATAGTTTTTGGCTTTGCCAAATCAATAGTGACCATAAAAAATACGATCAAAAGAAAAGATACGCTAACCATTGCAGTGAGGTCAACTCTTGATTCTAGTTTTTTGGTTCTAATTTTTTTAAGTTTCTTTTCGCTATTCGGGTTAAAATCTTCCATAATCGTTTTGATTTAAATTGATAGTAGTAGCAAAATCGTTTTTCAATTGTACTAAAGGTACAAAAAAATCATTCTTGCAGAATAATTTTACTAAAATTTTTGGTCTGTAACTCCTTATAGATTAAGGCTTGGTGAATTTGTTTTGTCAAATTCGTAAAAAATGAAAACCAAAACCATTTAATGTGCGTAAATGACTTTATATAACTTAACAAAAATAAATTTTATGAAAACTAAAAAATTCTTATCAATCGCATTTATGGCCTTAGTATTTGGAGCAACTTCTTTCGCTCAAAAAACAGTAATGGTAGGTGGAGCAGCAATGTATCCTTCTAAAAACATTGTTGAAAATGCTGTAAATTCGAAAGACCATACTACTCTTGTAGCGGCAGTTACTGCAGCAGGTTTAGTAGAAACATTACAAAGTAAAGGACCATTCACCGTTTTTGCCCCAACAAATGCAGCGTTTGCGAAATTGCCAGCAGGTACAGTAGATACTTTGCTAAAACCAGAAAATTTGAAAACTTTGCAAACTATTTTGACTTACCACGTAGTTGCAGGAAAAATGAATGCTGCTGATATTGCTAAAGCAATTAAAGCAGGAAACGGTAAAGCTACCGTGAAAACCGTAAGTGGTGGTACGTTAACAGCTTGGATGAAAGGCAAAGATTTGTACATCACTGATGAAAACGGAAACATGTCAAAAGTTACAATTGCTGATGTAAACCAATCAAATGGTGTAATTCACGTTGTAGACACAGTAGTTTTGCCTAAACAATAACAATTTAGTTTAAGGTTAATATGTTTGTTAGTCTTAAGAGCCTCAGATTTCTGAGGCTTTTTTGTGCAATAAAAAAACCGATACTTTTTTGAGAGTATCGGTTTTTTTAATTCTTGTTGGTTCTTCTTATCTTAAAACAGCGCCGAGCTCTGTTTCAAATGTTTTTTGCAACTTGCTCATGATTTTGTCAATTTGCACATCTGTCAAGGTTTTAGCGCTATCCTGAATGGTAAAACTAATAGCGTATGATTTTTTTCCTTCGGCAAGATTTTGACCTTGGTACACATCAAAAAGATCTACATTTTTGAGCAATCCTTTTTCTGTTTGTCTCGCTAGGTTGTAAATACTGCTGTAAGTTACGTTTTCATCAATCAATAAAGCCAAGTCACGTCGAACTTCCGGATATTTTGGAATTTCTACAAACTTAATTTTTGTAGAGAGTTTTTTCAAAATTAAATCCCAGTCAAAATCAGCATAAAATACTTCTTGTTTGATTCCGAATTGTTTCAAAATACTCTTTTTAACAACTCCTAACGATACCAAAACATCGTTTCCTATCGATAATGAAATTCCTTCTGATAATACATCTAGAGTAGTCGGGATGTTTTGGAATTTAGACAATCCCAAACGTGATAGAATTCCTTCTACATAACCTTTAAATAAGAAAAAGTCAGATGGTTTTTGTGTAGCCGTCCAGCTTTCATTATTGCGATTACCCGTTAAAAACATAGATAAATGCTTTTTTTCTTCGTAACCTGCCAAATATTTGTGGTACGTTTTTCCGAATTCAAATAACTTTAAATCGGCATTTTTACGATTAATATTATACGATACAGCCTCTAAACCAGAAAACAATAAAGATTGGCGCATGGTCGACAAATCAGCGCTCAACGGATTTAAAATCGTAACATTATTGCTAGGATTCAACTGCTCTGATAAATCAACATACGACGCTGTTGTTAACGAGTTCGCCATCATTTCATGAAATCCTTGAGAGTTCAATTGTGTAGCAATTGTATTTTGTATTTTGTAATCTTCGTTTCTAGGAGCATTAAACACGGTTGCGTTCAACTTATTTGAAAAAGCAACATTGTTGTAACCGTATACTCTTAAAATTTCTTCGATAACATCAATTTCTCTTTGTACATCTACTCGGTAAGAAGGAATAGTTAGACCAAGCCCAGCATCAGAAACACTATTAACTTTAATGTCAAGTGAAACTAAAATTTTCTTAATTGTATCTTTTGGGATTTCTTGACCAATAATTTTAGCTACTTTGCTGAAGTTCAGGAAAACCGTGAAATCCTCGATCTTTTTTGGATAAAAATTCACCACGTCAGATGTGATTTCTCCACCGGCTACTTCTTGAATTAACAAAGCAGCGCGTTTTAAAGCATATTCTGTAATTGTTGGATCAATACCTCTTTCAAATCGGAAAGATGCATCAGTATTCAATTGATGTCTTTTAGCTGTTTTACGAACGCTTACCGGATTAAAATAAGCGCTTTCTAAGAAAATAGAGTTCGTACTTTCTGATACGCCAGATTTTTTTCCACCAAAAACCCCAGCAATGCAAAGTGGACCTTTTTCATCGCAAATCATCAAATCTTCTTCATGTAGTGTGCGCTCAACATCATCCAGTGTAACAAATTTTGTTCCCGCAGGAAGTGTTTGTACAATCACTTTACCATTGATTTTAGCTGCATCAAAAGCGTGTAGCGGCTGACCAAGATCATGTAAAACATAATTGGTAACGTCAACTACATTGTTTTTTGGTGTTAAACCAATAGCTTTTAATCGGTTTTGCAACCAAGCTGGTGATGGTTTAATCTCAATTCCCGAAATGGTTACACCACAGTATCTTGGAGCTAATTTGCTCTCTTTAACATCAACATCTATTTTTAAAGTACGTTTGTCTACTCTAAAATTACTAACAGATGGAGTGATTAGTTCTACACTAATTCCTTTTTGTAGCATTCCAGCTCTCAAATCGCGTGCTGTTCCCCAGTGACTCATAGCGTCAGCACGATTGGGTGTTAATCCAATTTCAAAAACTTCGTCGTTTTCTATTTTAAACACCGTTGCAGCTGTTGCGCCAGGAACTAGAGCATCGTCAAGAACCATAATTCCGTCATGACTATCACCTAATCCTAATTCGTCTTCGGCACAAATCATACCGTGGCTTTCTTGACCTCTGATTTTTCCTTTTTTGATGGTAAATGCTTCTCCATTGGCATCGTATAAAACGGTTCCAATTGTCGCAACAGGTACTTTTTGTCCGGCGGCTACGTTGGCTGCACCACAAACAATTTGTACGGGAGTTCCTGTTCCTAAATCAACGGTAGTTATTTTTAGTCGATCAGCATCAGGATGTTGTACGCAGGTTAACACATGACCCACTACAATCCCCTCTAAGCCTCCTTTTACAGATTGGTATTTTTCAACGCCTTCTACTTCAAGACCTAAATCAGTCAATAGAGCAGATGTTTCCTCTGAATTCCAGTCTGTTTTAATAAATTGCTTTAACCAGTTGTATGATATTTTCATGTGATAATTTTAATAAAAGTGCAAAGAGCTTCATTTTAGAAACTGTGTGCAAATATAAGGATTGAAGCGTGTAGAAAGAAACAATTTTTTTGCTTTTTTAAACGGTTTCATTAGCATTGTTCAGTTGTTCTTTTTCGATATGAAAACCTAATTAAATGTGAAATGTGTAATAAATAGTTCTTAAAAAAATGTATTTGGAAATTTTATGCTACTAATTGATACTATCGTGCTATATTTTTTGGAATTGGGTTGCTAAATTTGAAAAAACATAAAACGTACTACTATGGATAATGTGTTCAAAAGACCTGAATTTAAGGCAAAATATGATAATTATATTGGCGGTAAATTTGTTGCGCCAACAAGTGGAACTTATTTTGATGTTGTTTCACCAATTGATGGAAAAGTATTTACGCAAGCAGCTCATTCAAACAAAGCGGATCTTGATTTGGCTGTCGATGCGGCTTACGATGCTTTCAAAACTTGGGGAAAAACATCAGTAACCGAGAGAAGTGTTCTATTAAATAAAATTGCCCAAATAATCGAAGATAATTTAGAATATTTAGCAATTGTAGAAACCATAGACAACGGAAAAGCAGTTCGCGAAACTCTTGCGGCCGATTTGCCTCTAGCGATAGATCATTTTAGATATTTTGCAAGTGTAATTCGTGCCGAAGAAAGCTCAATAACCGAATTAGATTCGCAAACAGTTTCGATTGCATTAAGCGAACCTCTTGGGGTTGTTGCGCAAATCATCCCATGGAATTTCCCTATTTTAATGGCAGTGTGGAAACTGGCTCCAGCGCTTGCAGCAGGAAATACAGTAGTGCTTAAACCAGCTGAGAGTACTCCGATATCAATTTTAATCTTAATGGAATTGATAGGAGATGTATTGCCTCCTGGAGTTGTAAACATCGTTAATGGATTTGGTTCTGAGTTAGGAAGAGCCTTGGTAACAAACAAAAAAGTTTCAAAAGCTGCCTTTACAGGATCAACTCCTACAGGACGTTTGGTTATGCAATATGCCACAGAGAATATTATTCCAGTAACCTTAGAACTTGGCGGGAAATCACCAAATATTTTTATGAAATCAGTGGCAGATGCTGATGATGAATTTTTTGATAAAGCAGTCGAAGGAGCGGTGATGTTTGCCTTAAACCAAGGTGAAATTTGTACCTGTCCATCGCGTTTATTGGTACACGAAGATATTTATGAAAAATTTATTGCAAAAGTAATTGAACGTACGGAAGCAATTGCAACAGGACATCCTTTGGATAAAAATACCATGATGGGTGCGCAAACCTCGATGATTCAGAAGGAAAAAATTCTATCCTACATTAAATTAGGAAAAGAAGAAGGAGCAGAGTTGCTTACTGGCGGTTTCGAAAACACTCACGATGGGGAATTAGAGGGTGGTTATTACATTAAACCAACTCTTTTTAAAGGACATAACAAAATGAGAATCTTTCAAGAGGAAATTTTCGGACCTGTTTTAGCAGTGACTACGTTCAAAACAACCGAAGAGGCCATCGAAATTGCGAATGATACAATTTATGGTTTAGGTGCTGGTTTATGGACGCGCGACGCTCACGAAATTTATCAAGTGCCTAGAGCTA
Source organism: Flavobacterium sp. K77 (assembly GCF_021608205.1). Lineage (NCBI taxonomy): Bacteria > Pseudomonadati > Bacteroidota > Flavobacteriia > Flavobacteriales > Flavobacteriaceae > Flavobacterium > Flavobacterium sp. K77. The sequence continues at coordinate 34,116 of NZ_JAKIHO010000003.1, forward strand.
TTCAAGCTGGTCGTGTTTGGATTAATCAGTACCATTCATATCCTGCAGGAGCTCCATTTGGAGGTTATAAACAATCAGGGATTGGTCGTGAAAATCATAGAATGATGTTGGGTCATTACCGTAAGACTAAAAATATGCTTATTTCTTACGATAAAAATAAGTTAGGATTCTTTTAATTGGTTACAATAGATTGTTCAATTCAAAACCTGGCAAGTACTTCAATTTGCCAGGTTTTATTTTAAAGACTAAAAAATGAAAAAACGAATTCATGCTACTCAAAAAGCGATTGATTTAATACACATTTTACAAGAAAAACATGGTGATTTGATGTTTTATCAAGCAGGAGGTTGCTGTGAGGGAACGCAGCCGCAATGTTTTGAAAAAGGAGGTTTTTACCAACGCTATGGCGATGTATGTATTGGTACAATTGAAAACACAGAGTTTTGGGTGGATAAAGATTTATTTGAATATTGGAAACATGCTCATTTTACCCTTGATGTTTTGGATGGCTTTGGCGTAGGAGGCTTTTCATTGGAAACTCCACTTAAAAAGACATTTCGAATTGAATATCGTTTGTTTTCAGAAGAAGAACTTCTTGATATAGAACCGCTGCGATTTATAGAATAGACTAATTTACAAACAGTTGTTGGTATTGTTTTGGCGTGATGCCTTCGTGCTTTTTGAACAATCGAATGAAATAATTACAATCTTCAAAACCAGATAAATAGCAAACTTCATTAATTTGAATCGCTGGATTTTTAAGTAATTGTTTGGCACAACGCATTTTTTCTACGTGAATAAATTCTACAGGACTCATGCCTAGTTCGCGTTTGAAATAGCGATAAAAAGAGCTTGTGCTCATAGATACTTTGTCGCTAAGCTGCTTCATGTTGAAATTTTCTTTTATATTTTCCCTGATAAATGCTACAATTTGGGTCATAGGATTATTAGGATCCGTTGAAGTTCCTTCTTCTAAAGATTGAGTAGCTTGCGATTGTATAATGCGGATTAATAATTCTTGTAATGTCAAATCAGCGAGAACATCCTTGGTGATCGATGTGCTCATGCATTCCTGAATTAGTTTATTGATAGTTGTAGCTAATTCAATATTGTTGTAGAAAAAATAATTTTGGTAATTAAGCTGCCAAAACTGATTGTTTCCTTCCTTTGGATAACGTTCGTTCAAAAATTGGAGTGTATCTGTAATTTTTACTTGGTCAATGGCAAGCGCTAAGCATTGTGTGGGGTTGTGACTTGAAGCCTCTGGAAAGTCAATTTTCATAGCTACATTTGACGGAATCACAACAGTTTCGCCAGGTAAATAAACAAAACTTGGGTCATCAAAAAGGTGCATTACTTTTTTACCTCGAAGCATACTAGTTACCACCAAATCATTGAACTGTAAAGGCACAGCCATTGAGGATTCGTAAGTTTCGAATAAATTTAACTCGCAATGGTTCAAACCGTAAACAGTTCTGTTTTCTACTAAAGTTTTAAGTGATTTTTCGTTAGATAACAGTGGTGGCTGAATCAAATAGCGGTTATTATTCATAGTATATTACTTTTCGATGAGGGAAGTATAAATATACTAAAAAAGCTTTATTCGGTAATTTACTTTAACATTTTTACAGTAGTTCGTTGACGTGTCTCTGGATGTTTTGACTAATTTTTTGCGTTGGCAAATCGTTTTCATCGGTACCAAAAGGTTCTTCGATTTCTTCAGCAATTAATTCCAAACTTGCCAAGACATAAAAAATAAATACAACTACTGGAACAACGTAATACCCCAAATTAAAAGAATATCCAAAAGGTAAAGTCATTACATAAAAAAAGATAAACTTTTTAATAAATGCACTGTAGGAGTAGGGAATTGGAGTGTTTTTAATCCTTTCACAAGCACCGCAAATATCAGTAAACGACTTCAATTCTTCGTTCAAAATGATAAGTTGGTCACCTGTAATTTTTTTATCGTTGTATAATGAATTTATTCTTTCAAACATCAGCTTAGCCACTTGATTAGGCCTATGTTTTTCTTGATCCAAATCAATAACTAAGTTTTCATTTAATTGTTGGCTCGTTGCTTCGTCCTTCAAATGCAAGTTTAAAACAAAAGCGTAATTTGGAATTAGATTTCTAAAAAAAGCTACATCTTCTTCGTCTTTGAGAATCGCAGCTAGTTTCAAAGCAAGATTGCGACTGTTGTTTACCAAAGCGCCCCATAATTTTCGGCCTTCCCACCAACGATCATATGCAGTATTGGTTCGAAAAACAAGCAAAAGGGAGATTACAAATCCCAGCATTCCGTGCATGATGGTTATGTTTCTGACATAACTGTCTTCGGCTAGTTTCCAATATTCTACTTCAACATAACCAACTATTCCGGAGTAAATTCCAATGGCAATCATCACTGGAAATAATTTTCTAAAAGTATCTGCTTTGTGAAAGCGGAATATAAATGTAAACCAATCTTTGGTGTTGTACGAGACCATTTTGTTTTTTTTACTGTTGTAAAAGTAATTAAAAAACTAAATTTCCAGCCAATTCTCGCAAAGCAATTTCAGATAGTTTACCTTGAAATTGAGCATTGCTGTAACGAACTTTGGCGTTTACATAATTTAACTGCGCTGTTCTAAATTCTAAAGTGGTAATAGTTCCAATTCGGAATTTATCAAAAGTAATTGACAAGTTTTGTTTAGCTATTGCTTCATTTTTTTCTTCTAAACGAATCAATTTTAAGTTAGTCAAATACGTTTGGTAAGAGGAAGCCAACTGCGCATTAAGAGTCAGATTTTGCTGTTCAATAGTTAACTTAGAATTAGCTACTTGCAATTTTGCGATTTTCTCGTTTCTGTTTTGTGCAAAACCATCGAAAATATTAACGGAAGCCGTAAATCCGTAATTAAAACCTCTGGATTGAGATTCCCTAACGAACCCTAAACTACTTTCACTCTCCGAAAAATTGTAAGCAGTATTCACTCTCAAAGTAGGGTAGCGCGCAGCTTTTACTTGTTTTAGCTCTAATTCAGCAACTCTTTTGTTTATGATTTGAGCTTCTAATTGAGGGTTTTGTTTTTCAGCTAAGGCTTTCAACTCTGGTAAAGTTAAAAACGAATCCACAGCTAGTTCATCTACTACTTTAAAATCAGTTGTCACATCACGTGCGAGAAGTTGATTGAGTAAAATTTTACTATTAGCGTACAATTCTTTTTGACGCAAAAGTGCGACTTGATCTGTATTTAAGTCCACTTGTGCATTTAAAACTTCAAGTTTTGATGCCTTACCAATTGTAAATCGGTTTTGAGCCAATGCTAATCGTTGGTTAGAAATTACAATAGTCGTATCAAGAGCTGCTAATTGTTGCTGCTGCTGCACCAAATCGTAATAGGCTGCATTGACATCACTAATTCTAGTCAGAATAGTGAGTTTCAATTGCGCTTCACCAAGCTTTTGTAATTCTTTTAATTGATCTCTGCGAGCAAACATGCGCATACCATCAAAAATAGTCCAGTCTAATCCCACACCATAGGTTAAATTATTATTTTTGGCATTATCTAATTCTGTTTGGGTACCATCTTGTCGGATTTGCGAACTGTTTTGTACACTATTATTATCCAAAACATTTGCAGTTAACGTAGGTAGCATTCCAGCGTTACCAATAGCATTATTTATCTTTTGAACATCAAGATTATTACGTCCAATTTTTATATCGTAATTATTCTCCAATGCCGTTTTTACAGCGTTTTCTAGAGAAAGTACTTCTTGCGCAAAACCGTTTGAACAGCATAAAAATAGGAACAGTCCGGTTGCGATATGTTTTTTAAAATTTGTCATTCTTCTAATTTTTCGTGCCAAAAAAAATGGCTATTTGGCTTGAATACAATTACTTAATTTTATTTGAATTCTTTCTCGTACTCTTCAATACGGTCAAATTCAGGATAATGTTTACGTGCTTTAGACCACATTAAATACATGGCTGGAATAACAAACAATGTTAATACGAGAGAAAAAATAGTTCCTCCTACGATAACAACTCCCATACCAATACGACTTGTAGATGCCGCTCCTAAAGACAAAGCAATTGGTAATGCACCTAATGATATTGCCAAACTGGTCATTAAAATTGGTCGCAAACGTGCTTCAGAAGCTTCGAGAATTGCTTCTAATTTTGGCTTTCCTTGTTCACGGAGTTGGTTGGCAAATTCGACGATCAGGATTCCATTTTTGGTAACCAAACCAATTAGCATTACGGTTCCAATTTGACTAAAAATGTTCCAAGTTTGATCAAATAGCCACAATGAGAACAATGCACCAGCAACAGCCATGGGTACGGTTAAAATGATTATAAATGGATCGATAAAACTTTCGAATTGTGCTGCTAATATCAAGAAAATTAAAAGTAAAGCTAAACCGAAGGCGAAAGCAGTATTCGAACTACTTTCAACAAAATCGCGAGATTCGCCACCTAAATCGGTTGTAAAACTATCATCTAGAACTTTAGCTTTGATTTCGTTCATAGCGTCAATTCCGTCACTGATACTTTTTCCAGGTGCCAAACCAGCAGAAACTGTTGCAGCCATATAACGGTTGTTGTGGTACAACTGTGGCGGATTACTTTTTTCCTCAATAGTCACTACGTTGTCCATTTGAATTAATTCACCTGCGCTGTTTTTTACAAACATCGAGGTTAAATCCAATGGTTTTGAACGGTCATCTTGATCGAACTGCCCAATAACTTGGTACTGTTTACCATTTCGCATAAAATATCCAAAACGTTGACCGCTTAAAGAAAGTTGTAGCGATTGGGCAATATCTATAACTGAAATACCCAAACTTTCAGCTTTTTCTCTATCAATTGTGACATTGACTTCAGGTTTGTTGAATTTCAAGTTGACATCACTTACAGCAAAGGTTGGATTTTTAGCCACCTCATCCATAAAAACAGGAATCTTTTCTTGAAGTTTTTCAAAGTTAGGTGCTTGAATGATGTACTGAATTGGCAAACCACCACGACGGTTTACAGCAATTGTTGGCTGTTCGATAACAGACGTTTTTGCATCAGGATATTGCTTAGTCCACTTGGTTAGTTTTTCGGCAATTTCTTTCTGAGAATCTTTACGTTCATCTGGTTGCACCAATGAAACTCTGATGAATCCACTGTTTACAGATGATGAACCAAAACCTGGTGACGTAATTACGAGCGCTACCTTTTTACCCGGAATAGAATCATCTACTAGTTTCGAAACTTCTTGCATGAATCGATCAGTGTATTCGTATGAAGAGCCTTCAGGCGTAGACATTCGCATTACAAAACCAGAACGATCATCGTACGGCGCAGTTTCTTTTTGAATCAAACTATAAAACAAGTAAATCAAGCCAAAACAACCAATTAAAATAGGGAAGCTCAACCATTTGTTTTTGATGAAAGAACTTAACGAGCTTGCGTAACTGCTATTTAATTTTTCAAAATAAGGTTCTGTTTTGATGTAAAAATTAGACTTTTTCTGCTCGCCACCTTTCATTAAATAAGCATTTAACATTGGTGTTAAAGTCAAGGAGACAAAGGCCGAAATTAAAACTGCGGCTCCAATCACCACTCCAAATTCTCGAAACAGTCGGCCTACGAATCCTTCTAAGAAAATTACTGGTAGGAACACTGCGGCTAAGGTTACCGAAATTGAAATTACTGCAAAAAAGATTTCGTTTGATCCTTTAATTGCCGCCTCAATTGGCGTCATTCCTTCTTCGACTTTTTTGAAAATGTTCTCCGTTACTACAATACCATCATCAACAACCAAACCGGTTGCCAAAACAATGGCTAAAAGTGTTAATACATTAATGGAGAATCCGAACAACCACATGATAAAAAAGGTAGCAATAAGTGATACCGGAATATCAATTAAAGGACGGAAAGCGATAGCCCAATCTCTAAAGAATAAGAAAATGATCAAAACCACCAATACAATTGAGATACCAAGAGTTTCAGCTACTTCGATTACTGATTTTTTTACAAAAACAGTATTGTCAATGGCAATATTTAATTTAATGTCTTTTGGAAGGTCTTTTTTTAGTTGCTCAAATTCTTTGTAAAATGCTGCGGAAATATCCAAATAGTTCGCTCCAGGAAGCGGTACAATAGCAACTCCAACAAGAGGCGTACCCGATTGGGTCATTTTGGTTTCGGTATTTTCAGGACCTAAAACTGCGTTTCCAACATCACTTAGGCGTACTACTTTTTCACCTTCTGAACGAATGATTATATTGTTAAATTCTTCTGCGGTAGAAAGATTTCCAATGGTTTTTACCGTTAATTCCGTATTGTTTCCAGTTAATTTTCCAGATGGTAATTCTACATTTTGTTTGTTTAAAGCGGTTCTAACTTCGGCTACCGTACAACCGTAGGAAGCTAATTTTACCGGATCTATCCACAAACGCATCGCGTAGCGTTTTTGCCCCCAAATTTGAACTCCAGATACTCCTGGAATTGTTTCTAAACGTTGCGAAATTACATTTTCAGCATAATCGCTCAATTCTAAAGCGTTTCGAGTGTCACTTTGTACCGTCATCGAAATAATGGCGTCACCATTGGCATCTGCTTTTGAAACTACGGGTGGCGAATCAATGTCTTGCGGTAAGTTTCTAACGGCTTGTGATACTTTGTCACGCACATCATTAGCAGCATCTTCAAGGTTTTTATCCAAGTTAAACTCAATTGTGATGTTACTGCTTCCTTGTGCACTTGACGAAGTAACGTTTCGGATTCCATCAATCGAGTTAATTGCTTTTTCGAGAGGCTCTGTAATTTGCGATTCGATGATATCAGCATTTGCACCAGCGTAATTCGTTCGAATCGATACTTGAGCGGGGTCAATAGAAGGGAATTCCCTCACGCCCAGAAAGGTGTAGCCAATTAAACCAAATAAAACAATGGCTAAATTAATTACAATGGTAAATACGGGTCTTCTAATACTAGTTGTTGATAAACTCATTTAGATTTTTAATTTTTGATTGCTGTTTTTAGATTTTTGTGTTGTTCAGAAATCTACCTTTTGAATCTATTTAACTTTTACGGCAACTTCGGCCTCATTTTTTAATGACATTACCCCTGATGTGATCAGCGTATCGCCCACGTTTAATCCTGAAAGAACGAGTAGGGAGGTAGCTGTTCTTGTCGTTGTTTCGATATTCACTTCTTGGGCAAGACCATTTTTAGATATAAAAACTTTTTTACCATTTTGAACCGGAATAACCGCTTCGGTAGGAACAATGATGGCATCTTTACTAATGTCAAGTGGCAAATCAACATCAGCAAAGGTTCCAGGTAATAATTTTCCGTTTTTGTTGTCGGCTAAAGCGCGAACTTGCAATGTACGAGTTGCTACAGCTACTTCAGGTTCAATGGCGTAGACTGTTGCGGTATATTTTTCATCTGAGCCAGATACCTTGAAATGAAGTACAGTATTGTTTTTAACTTGCGTGGCGTATTTTTCTGGAATCGAAAAAGTAATTTTCAATCGGCTGGTGTTCACCAATTTTGCTACTAAAAGGGCAGGTGTGATGTACGTTCCTGGTGATATACTTCGTAGACCAATTTTCCCCGAGAATGGCGCTCTAACAGATGTTTTAGCAATTTGTGCACGAATTAACGAACTTTGAGCTTGAGCCGATTTTAGATCTGCTCTTGCCAAATCATATTCCTCTTGACTTATAGCTTCTTTTTGTAATAATAATTTCGCTCTGCGTTCGTTTTCGGAGGCTAGCCCTTCTCGAGTTTGCATTTGCGTAAGCTGTGCTCTAAGTTCAATATCATTTACCTTGAACAAAACTTGTCCTTTGCTTACGTTACTTCCTTCTTGAAAATAAATACCTTCAACAATACCTGAAACTTCGCTTCTTATTTCTACTTGCTCGTTAGCTTCGATAGAACCTGAAAGTGACAAATTGTTATCAAATGTTTGGGCTTTAATTACAATTCCACTCACATTCATTTTTTTTCCTTTTCCTTTCGGATCTTTTCCATCACCATTTTCACTTTTGTTTTCCATGATTCTGTAACCAATAAAACCGATGATTCCGGCAGCTAAAAGGGTATAGGATAAGTATTTAATTTTCATAGAGTCAAGTATAAAGTAAGATTATGATTGTATAAATTTAGTTAAAAGCAAATTTAGCTTTTATTACTGTACCGATACTTTTCTTAATTTTTATTTAACGTTTGTTGCTACAAATGTTGTACAGAAAAGTATGAGTAAGACAGCAAAAATTGCCTTTTTGTTTTTTTAGACACTGAGTTGTTAAAATGGTTTAATTTGATTTTCGAAAAAAATAGAAAAACTAAATGGATTTAGTAACTGGGTTTATCAAATGTATAAAACAATTAACTAATGTAGTTCCAAATATTTTTCTTCTTTGTTAATTCCAAGTAGACTGCACGCAAAGTAGCGTGCTCTGGTTTTTCTAAAGGAGCATCAGCTTTTAAAATTTTCATGGCATGATGCCGCGCCAAGCTAAGGATGTCTCGATCTTTGACAATATCAGCAATTTGTAAATTTAAAACACCGCTTTGCTGTGTTCCCATTAAATTACCAGGGCCGCGTAATTTTAAATCGACCTCAGCAATTTCAAATCCGTCGTTTGTGCGCACCATGGTTTCTAAGCGAGTTTTGCTATCAGCGCTTAGTTTGTGGCTACTCATCAAAATGCAATAGCTTTGATCGGCACCACGACCAACACGACCACGCAATTGGTGCAGCTGTGACAATCCAAAACGTTCCGCACTTTCAATAATCATAACCGAAGCATTGGGAACATTTACACCAACTTCAATAACAGTAGTAGCCACCATGATATTGGTTTTACCATCAACAAAGCGTTTCATTTCGGCTTCTTTGTCGGCAGCTTTCATTTTACCATGAACAATTGAAATGGCGTATTGTGGCAACGGAAAATCACGAGAAATACTTTCGTAGCCATCCATCAAATCTTTGTAATCCATCGATTCCGATTCTTGAATCAGTGGATAGACAATATATATTTGTCGACCTAAGGCAATTTCGTCTCTAATAAATTTCCAAACTTTCAAGCGGTTGCTGTCAAAACGATGTACGGTTTGTATGGGTTTTCGCCCGGGTGGTAGTTCGTCGATCACTGAAATGTCCAAATCGCCATATAAACTCATGGCCAAAGTACGAGGGATAGGAGTAGCCGTCATTACGAGCACGTGTGGCGGAATACTATTTTTTTTCCACAACTTCGAGCGTTGCTCCACCCCAAAACGATGTTGCTCATCAATTACGGCGAGTCCTAAATTTTTAAACTTAACCTTATCTTCAAGTAAAGCATGCGTACCAATCAAAATTTGCAGACTTCCATTTTCTAACTCTTCATGAATTTGTCTGCGGGCAGCTATTTTACTTGATCCAGTTAGTATTTTTATATTGAGATGCAGTTTTTCTGCCAATTCGGCTAAACCTACAAAATGCTGATTGGCCAAAATTTCTGTAGGAGCCATTAAACAAGCTTGAAAACCATTGTCCAAAGCCAATAACATAGTCAAAAAAGCCACAATTGTTTTCCCCGAACCCACATCACCTTGCAACAAACGGTTCATTTGTGCATTGCTGCCCATGTCGGTTCTAATTTCTTTAATCACCCTTTTTTGAGCATTCGTCAAATCAAAAGGCAAGTGTTCTTTGTAAAAACTATTAAAATTATCACCCACAATTCGAAAAGGATGGCCTTTTATTTTGTGTTTTTGAATTAAATTTTTGGTGATCAATTGCAACTGTATAAAAAACAATTCTTCAAATTTGAGTCGGAATTGCGCCTTTGCTAAAGCATCGGGATTTTTTGGGAAATGAATGTGCAGCAACGCATCTTTTTTAGAAATGAGCAGCAATTCTTGTAGTAAATACGTTGGCAGCGTTTCAACATACAAACTGTGCGTTTCCGTAAACAACTGCAGCATCATTTTATTGATTGTGCGGTTCGAAATTCCTCTGTTAGTCAAAGTCTCTGTCGAAGGATAAACCGGTTGCATGGCTGAGCGCAAGCTTTTTTCATGCTCACTCAACAATTCAATTTCAGGATGTGCCATGTTGTACGCCCCGTTAAACGAGGTACATTTACCAAAAATAACGCACATTTCATTCAGTTTTAGCGATTCACGCACCCACTTATGCCCTTGAAACCATACCAATTCCATTTGCCCGGTTTGGTCCACAAAAGTAGCAACGAGGCGTTTTCTACCTTTGCCAAACTCTACCGTTTTTACATGAATAATTTTACCAATGAGTTGCACCTCAGCAACATTATTTTGCAGCTCGTTAATTTTGTAATAACGGGTACGGTCAATATATCTGTTTGGGTAAAAATTCACCAAATCAGCGTAAGTATGAATCCCCAATTCCTTGCGCAGCAAAGCACCGCGACTAGGTCCCACGCCTTTTAAATATTCAATCGGAGTAAGTAAAATTTGATTCAATGACATCTTTTGCTGTTGGAATTAAGGTTTCGCTACGTATCTGTTTTTATTCGCAATTGCGACCTATTTCTACCGCACGAAGATAGTTTTTTGTTCCTAAAATAGAAAATGCTCTTTACTTTAAAAACAAATCTTTCTCTTTTGTTGTGGCAGCTATTCTTGCTATTCATTTCAAGCTTTTTGTCACAAAACCTTTTTTCTGGTTTTGTCAGGAGCTTCCTTTGGTCGCTCTGTCAAAACCAGAAAAAAATGGTTTTCTGTCTGCAAAGGCTTTTCATTACTATCAAGGCTGCGAAATTGTTGTCAATAGCAGTAAAGTATTTCGTTTACTAAATTCCCTCATTGTTAAAACTATATTAATTTTATAAAATTAAATTGTGCACAATTCAATTTCATCATATCTTTGTACCATAAATTATTTCAAATTATGAATGAGCAACTCAATTTAAGTCAGCAAGTTTGTTTTCCTATTTATGCATTTGCAAAGGAAATTATCAATCAATACCGTCCTTTGCTAGACGCTATTGAGTTGACCTATCCGCAATACTTGGTTATGATGGTGTTGTGGGAGCACGATTCGCAAACCGTCAATCAGTTAGGAGGTAAGTTGCATTTAGACAGCGGAACGCTCACGCCTTTGCTAAAACGATTGGAGACTAAATCTTTGGTGAGCAGAACGCGCAGCTCAATTGATGAGCGCATTGTAAACATCACTTTAACAATGAAAGGGAAAGAGTTACAAACTCAAGCGGCTACTATACCGCAACAATTAATGCAGGCCATGAATTTAGAGCTGGAAGATCTGGAAGAATTAAAACGAATTATCACAAAAATTTCAAATAAAAATAAATAATATAATTAGCAATTATGAAAGCAATATATAGCACGAAAGCGACTGCACAAGGCGGCAGAAACGGTCAAGTAAAAAGCGAGAATGGCGTTTTAGAACTAAAAGTTCAACATCCAAAAGCATTAGGCGGTGCAAACGATGATCACGCCAATCCAGAAATGTTATTCGCAGCAGGATACGCCGCATGTTTTGATAGCGCGTTGAACTTAGTTATCAAAAAAGAAAAAATCACAACTGGAGAGACTACGGTAACTGCTAACATTGGTATCGGACCAAACGCTACCGGAGGTTTTACCCTTGAGGCTGCTTTGCATGCCAATATTCCCGGAGTTACAATCGAGGTAGCACAAGATTTAATTGAAAAAGCACACCAAGTATGTCCGTACTCTAACGCAACGAGAGGAAATATTGAAGTAGCGCTTTCAGTTTCAAACGACTAAATTCCTAATTAAAATAAATACAATGGCTTTAATAGAAGATTTAAATTGGAGACACGCTGTAAAAGCATATGATCCTACCAAAAAAGTAAGTAAAGAAAATATTGATAAAATAATCGAGGCAGCTCGTTTGGCTCCAACGTCATCTGGTTTGCAACCGTTCCAGGTTTTGGTAGTCGAAAATCAAGAGTTAAAAGAAAAATTGGTGCAAGGCGCGCTAAATCCAGAATGTATGCGTGATTGCTCGCATGTATTGATTTTTGCGGGTTGGGACAGATATACTGCTGAGCGTATTGATAAGGTATATGATTTTACAACTGCTGAACGTGGTTTGCCACAAGGTCGTTTTAATAGTTATACTGACATGCTTAAGAAAATTTATTTAGAGCAACCTGCCGAAGAAAATTTTGCTCACATTGCCAGACAAACCTATATCGCTCTTGGCTTGGCTTTGGCACAAGCTGCAGAGTTAAAAGTGGATACAACGCCTGTTGAAGGTTTCAAAAATGAGGTAGTTGACGAGATTTTAAAACTAAACGAATTAGGTTTAAAAAGTGTTTCCTTAATGTATGTAGGTCATGCTGATACACCAAACGATTGGATTGCACCTATGAAAAAAGTACGAATCCCAACAGATGAATTTGTAGTGGAGTTCAAATAAATTAAAATAATTCAGATTTTACCAAAACTGATTTTAAATTAAGTTCAAAGCAAATGAAAATTATTTGCTTTGAACTTTTTTTGTTTAAGTTATCTCGTAGTGCGGGAACAAATTTGTACACTTGCACCTGCGATTTTTGTTTTCAATTTTTAATAGCGTCTATATGAATCCAATAATTATAACTATACCAGAAAAAAGATGCATTGGAATGCGCCAAGATATGTCCTTTGCACATTACAAAGCGCATGAAGTTTGGCAGCGTTTTATGCCACGCAGAAATGAAATAGAAAATAGGTTGGGGCAACACTTTTTATCGGTTCAAATGACTGATGCCAATTTTTGGAGTAATTTTAATCCTAATACTTCTTTTCAGAAATGGGCGGTAGCAGAAGTTACTGATTATTCATCGCTACCTGAAGGAATGGAAATCATTACAATTCCGTCAGGTTTATGTGCTATGTTTATTTACAAAGGAGACGGAACCGATGCGCCTGCTTTTTTCGAGTCAATTTTTACAGATTGGCTGCCCAACTCAGATTATCAATTAGCTGATCGTCCGCATTTTGAACTTTTAGGAGAAAAGTACCAGCGTGGCAATCCTGATTCTGAAGAAGAAGTTTATATTCCCATTGAGTTTAAATAGTGCGTTTCGATTATTTCAAAGAACAATTTTTGCAGTCGAAATCAAATTCATAGCGCCTACTTTTAAAATAGCGCTTACATTTGCCAAAAAAAATACAACATGATAACTCATTTGGCATTGTTGCGCGGTATCAACGTATCGGGCCACAATATGATTAAGATGGAGGCTTTAAAAACAGTGCTCGAAACAGCAGGCTTTCAAAATGTACAAACCTATATTCAGTCGGGCAATGTTTTTGTAGATACAGTTGAGACCAATGCTGCGGCTGTGGGATTCAAAATAAAGCAAGAATTGTTTAAAAATTTTGGTCATGAAGTACCTGTTGTTGTCATTGCAAAATCTGATTTAGATGCGTGCCTAAACAACAATCCCTTTTTGAAAGAGAAAGAAGTTGATACTAAAAAGTTATACGTAGCCTTTATTTCTACAACGCTAAAAGATACAAGTATCAATGATTTAAAAGTTAGTCAATTTAAACCAGATGAAGCCCGAATTGACGGCAATAAAATTTTTATTAAATATGCTGTTGGTGCTGGTAAAACACGTTTTGATCAAAAATACATCGAAAAAAAATTAAATGTAACAGCTACAATTCGAAATTGGAATACAGTTACTCAATTATTACAGTTACACACAGAACGATTGTAATATCCTGCTTTTAAGTTGGTTGGAAATCACTTTGTAAGTAAACATCAAATGTAAATAAATGTATTATTGGAGGTTTTATTATTTTTTTTGAAAAATAAACTTTTTCCACGCAACCTTTTTTTAAAACTACATCTTAGGTTTGTCCTTTGCAAATGAAAACATAGGTTAGTTATACTTTAAAATGAAAAATTTTTAAAAAAAGGAGTGCTTACATTAACATTTTTCATAAAGATTAGTTTGGTTAATTTTAAGAAAATGAAGTACTTTATAAAGAGCATTTAAAAGGTGAAAATCTTTTGATGCTCTTTTTTTATGCAAAAAAATAATAAAGAACTTTCAACTATGAATTTCAGAATTTTATCTTATGTTTAAACTTTAATTAACGCTCAACTACCAAATAACTTTTATCAAACCATAGAGATGACTTTTAAACTTTCTATAATTGCAGTAATTTTCAGCGTATCGAGTCTTTTTGCTCAAAGTAACAAGGCAACAGACTATTTAAGTCCACAATTTCACAAAGAGAAACGTGACGCATTTCGTTTAAAAATGCCAAAAAATTCGGTTGCAGTTTTCTTCAGTAATCCTTTACGCAATAGAGCGAACGATGTCGATTTTATTTTTCACCAAGATCCTGATTTTTATTACCTAACGGGTTACAACGAACCCAATGCGGTTCTTGTTGTTTTTTCTGAGAAACAAATCCTTTCTGACGGAACTTCAGCTAACGAAATTTTGTACGTACAAGAAAAAAATGCAAGACGCGAGCAATGGACTGGCATCCGTTTAGGGATAGAGGGAGCAAAAAAAGAACTTGGATTTGCAGTAGTCAAAAATGGTAGTGATTTTTTAAAAGCCGAAATCACTTTCAGTAAGTTTGATACTGTTTTGTATAAAGAGTTTCAAAACGATGTTCGCGATGAAAACAATGAAGTAGCAAATTTGTACCAGTTAATTTCAACTTTTAAAACTCAAATCGATTTTGATAAAGAAAGTAACGCTCAAAATGATCCAGCAGCATTAAAAACCGTTAATCCGACAACTCCAACACCAGCAAGAAAGTCTAAGCTGGATACGAAATCGATGTTGAATTTTATGGCAGCAATGCGAGAGATAAAAACGGATGAGGAAATTAAATTAATTACAAAAGCCGTTCGAATTTCTGCGATGGGACAACGTGAAATCATGAAAGCGATGCATCCTGGCATGTCTGAAATGGAAGTACAAGGTGTTCACGAATATGTGTATAAGAAATACGGAAGCGAATATGAAGGTTATCCCTCAATTGTAGGTGCGGGAAACAACGGCTGTGTTCTGCATTATATTGAAAATACAAAGCTAAAAGTCGAAAATAATTTGGTTCTAATGGATTTAGGAGCAGAATATCACGGTTATACTGCCGATGTGACAAGAACAATTCCTGCAAATGGAAAATTTTCTACAGAACAAAAATTGATATATGATTTGGTTTTTCAAGCCCAAGAAGCTGGTATTGCTGCAGTACAATTAGGAAATTCATTTAATGCTCCAGATGCCGCTGCAAGAAATGTGATTACAGAAGGTTTAGTTCGATTAGGAATTGCTAAATCAGCAATGGATGCCCGACGATTTTTTCCACACGGTACAAGTCATCACATTGGTTTAGATGTACATGATCCTGGAACTTACCAAGCCTTCAAACCCAATATGATCGTAACGGTTGAGCCAGGTATTTACATTCCAATTGGGAGTGATTGCGACAAAAAATGGTGGGGAATAGCAGTTCGCATCGAAGATGATATTTTAACAACCACTAAAGGTCCGATCAATCTCTCTGCAGAAGCCCCAAGAAGTAGCAGTGAAATTGAAAAATTAATGCTTGAAAAAAGTATTTTGGACTCATTTTTGCTTCCTAAATTAGACTAATATTTATTGATTAAAATAAATGTCTAATAGCGTCTCCAGACTAAAAAGAAACTTTTTGACGGTAAATTTTGCATTTTGTCGGATTAATATTTCGACTTTGTATTAAAATTGTTATAAATGTTTTTCTTTTTTATATGCAAACATAATAAAATTGTATTTTTGCATACTTATTTGTTTGATAATGTGTTTGTTAAAGTATTGAAAACATTACTTTCAAACATTCAGAAAATGGGGAAGGGAGATGATGCAAATTAAAAAATAAAATGATTACACCAGAAAGACACCAATCAGAAGTTAAAAGACTACAAGTTTTAGAATCATATTCTATTTTGGATACTTTACCAGAGGAGGATTATGATAATCTAGCTGCTATAGCATCGCAAATATGTGATACACCAATTGCTATAATTGGCTTTATTGATGCCAATAGGCATTGGTTTAAATCGCGGGTAGGAACTGAATTCAATGATAACGAAAGAGATTTTTCATTTTGCGGGCATGCAATTAATAGTGCAAATAATGTTTTTATTGTGCCTGATACTCGCAGAGATACGCGTTTTCAGGATAATCCTTTGGTAACAGGAGAATCACAAATTCTTTTTTACGCAGGTGTTTCTCTTTTAGATGATAATACTGGCTTGCCTATAGGTACGATATGTGTTCTTGATCATGAACCTAAAAATTTAAGTGAAGGCCAGATTAATTCATTGCAAGCACTTTCAAGACAAACGATGAAATTATTGGAGCTGCGTGCCAATAAATTAAAGTTAGAAAAAAATATTGCTTTGCTCGAGAAAAAAAATCAGGATTTGGAGCGTTTTGCATACAGTGCAGCTCATGATTTAAAATCACCACTATCAAATATTTCAGGACTATCGACACTACTTATTGAAAGTTATGAAGATAAAATTGATGGTGAAGCCATTGAAGTTATCGGTCTTATAAGAAGTTCAGCTTTGAAGCTAAAAGATATGATTGATAACTTACTTGTAATTAGCAAAGCTGAAAGCGTTTCGGACATTAGTAATGACGAGGTTTTAGTGACCACTTTAGAGACAGAGTTAAAAAACTTGTTATCCTTTGAAGATAATTGTACAATAACATTGCAAACCAATGTTGTGGCGTTATACATCAACAAAACAATTCTTGAGCAAATTTTACTCAATTTGATTTCAAATGCAATTAAGTACAATAACAAACAAGATATTCAAATAACCATTTCTATTCATGCTGAAGCTGCGAGCTATACCATTTCAGTTCAGGATAACGGTTTAGGCATTTTACCAGAACATCAAGATATCATATTTGATGAATTTGAAGTAGTTGAAGAGCAAGATCGTTTTGGCCAAAAAGGTAGCGGTATAGGTTTAGCAACTGTAAAACGCTTAGTGGAAGCATATAAAGGCAATATTGAAGTTTCATCAGAAATTGGAAAAGGTTCGCTGTTCACATTTAGTTTACCTCGTTTGAAATAAAGAAAACAATGTACATGGTCGCGTTTACATTGTTTTTTCTATCAAATCACAATACCAAAATCCATATTCATATGGAGCGTCAGAATCGGTATCACAGGCTGTATTTGA
This sequence comes from Flavobacterium sp. K77, assembly GCF_021608205.1. Taxonomy (NCBI): domain Bacteria; kingdom Pseudomonadati; phylum Bacteroidota; class Flavobacteriia; order Flavobacteriales; family Flavobacteriaceae; genus Flavobacterium; species Flavobacterium sp. K77. Next base: position 51,323 of record NZ_JAKIHO010000003.1, read on the forward strand.
AGCAGTTGAAGTTGTTGGTTTTTCATATTTTCGATACACAGTTTCTCCTAGTTCAAAATCGATTGGTTGTTTAAACAAAGGACCATCAAAAGTAAAGGTGTGAAATTCTCCATTTTCTCCGCAAGGATCTACATTTGCAGGCAAGTCTTCTAAAAAGGAAGCATCAATAATTCGCCCAACAAAACTTTGATCCAAATACCGTTCGCTTACACAAACTACTATTGTTTTAAATCCTAAATCAATAAATTCTTGAATGAGTTCAGGAGTTGACTTTTGCCATAGCGGAAAAACACCTTGAAGACCAACAGTAGCTAATTTTTCTTCGCGGTAGCGGCGTAAATCTTCTAAAAATATATCTCCAAAAATTGATTGGGTGATGCCCTGATCTTTTAATTTCGATAGTTTTTCATGCATTACATTTTCGTAAACTTCCATGCTCGGCATTTCTGGCAAATACATGATTTCTAGTGGAATTCCGATACTTTTAGCTTGCTGCAGCAGTAAACTTTCGCGCACGCCATGCATTGAAATGCGGCCGTACTTTTCATTTACACTTGTAAGTAAGCAAGTCACTTCGATTTCTTGTTGTTGTAAAATTTTATATAATGCCAGTGCAGAATCTTTGCCACTGCTCCAATTAAATAAGGCTTTTGTTTTCAATGTAAATTGTGTTTTGTGCGGTAAACTTACAAAATTTCATGCTGTAGTACTGCAATCCTTTGTAACTTTGAAACTCTTGCTGAAACTACTTTTATGAAATATATTTTTTTACTGTTTTGCTCTTTTGCTTTGGCACAACAAACCAATTTTGTTGATTTTACTACCGCAAATGCAGAGCTAACGATTAACGCAGAGAACAAATCTGTTGCGGGCACTGTAACCTATACTTTTGATGTATTAAAAGAAACCGACACAATAGCCATTGACGCACAAAATATGATATTCAATGAAGTGCTTCTTAATAAAAAGTCTGTTCGCTTTCAATACACCAAAAAAGCGTTACTCTTAGTTTCTAATTTTAAAAAAGGAAACTATACACTAAGTTTTAATTACCAATGTAGCCCTATGCAAGCGCTTTATTTTGTTGGATCAACTGCTTTGGATAATTTACAAATTTGGACACAAGGGCAAGGGAAATACACAAGTCATTGGTTCCCGAGTTTTGATGATGTGAACGAAAAAGTAGTTTTTAATCTAGCTATACAATTTGATAAAGAATATAGCATTATTTCGAATGGTATTCTAAAGGAAAAGATTGTAGCGGACAATACAGCAGCATGGAACTACAAGATGACTAAACCAATGAGTTCGTATTTGTTGATGTTAGCTATCGGTAAATTTGATAAACGAATCGAATTTTCTAAATCGAAAGTGCCATTGCATACTTATTTAGATTCCAGAGATTCTGCACATTTTGATTGGACTTATCGTTACAACAAGCAATTGTTTGATGCACTTGAAAAATTAATTGGCGTGCCATATCCATGGGAAGTGTATCAGCAAGTACCTGTGAGAGACTTTTTGTACGCAGGAATGGAAAATACAACAGCAACAATTTTTAATTCGCGCTATGTTGTAGATGAAGTAGGTTTCAATGACCGTAGTTATACCAACGTCAATGCACATGAGCTCGCGCATCAGTGGTTTGGCAATTTGATCACGGCAAAAAGTAGCACGCATCATTGGTTACAAGAGGGTTTTGCTACTTATTTTGCTTTGCTGGCAGAAAGGGAATTGTATGGCGATGATTATTTTTATTTTAAATTATACGAATCGGCGCAGCAGTTAAAATATGCTTCGCGAACGGATGCAATTCCTGTTTTAAATGCGAAGGCGAGTTCGCTTACTTTTTACCAAAAAGGAGCTTGGGCGCTATTTGTTTTGCATCATGATATTGGTGACGAAGCGTTTAAAAAAGTCATTCGAAATTATCTCACTAAACACGCATATCAAACGGTAAATACAGATGACTTTTTTGCAGAGGTTAGAAAAGTAGCTTCATATGATGTGAAGAACTTTTGCAAAATTTGGCTCGAAAGTACGGCATTTGACACTCCAAAAAGCAATGAATTACTTTCGAGAAACAAAATGATACAAAGCTTATTGGAAGTGGAGCAGCTAAAAAAAGTAGGTTGGGATCAAAAATTCGATTCCATGCTCAAAATTATGGATTCTCAAGTGTACTTTCCCGTAAAAGAAGCTGTACTCAAACAACTAAAAAATGAAAAGTGGGAACGTCAAGCCATTTTTTTTACCAAAGCTTTGCAATCAAATGATTTGCAATTAAGGCAAGTTGTTGCTCAATTGTTACCACAGTTTCCAACTAGTTTTAGGGAGCAATACGAAACTTTATTGCAAGACGCCTCTTATCAAACTCAAGAAATTGCCTTGTTTACACTATGCGATTTATTTCCAGAAAACCGATCTAAATATTTAGATCAATCAAGAAATTGGGTGGGTTTAAACGATTATAATTTGAGGGTACTATGGCTTTCGCTTGCTATTACCACGCCAAATTATCTTAATGATTTGGATTCAAAAGTTAAAGAACTCAAATCGTACGCATCTGCAAAATACGAGGCCAACATCCGTCAAAATGCGCTTGAAAAACTAATTGCATTTGAGTTAATTGATGAGGTTGTTTTACGTGAGTTGGTGCAGGCAACTACACACCACATGTGGCAGTTTTCTAAATTTGGTCGCGATTCCATTCGGTTGTTATTGAAAAATCCACAATGGAGAAACGCTTTCATTGCTTTAGAACCTAATTTAGAGGCAACTGAGAAAGCGCAGCTCAACCGATTGTTGAAAGAATTGTAATTGCAATTTTACCACATTTCTGCCACTTCATTTTTTAAAAAGGCCAAGGCAGCATGACTCGGAGTTTGTTTTTCTAAAAATTGTTGCAGCAATTGCTCCCGTAACTGATCGGCATTGTTTACGTTGGCTTCACTAGCTACTTTGCGAATCATCTGAATTGTACTGTTTTTTGCAGTAAGAATAATTGTCCAGGCTTCATCAGATATATAAAGTTGTTGTGTCAAATTATGTTCTAATTCTTGCTCTATTTGACTGATTAGGTAATTAGCATAATCGTTTTTATTGTCACTAATAGGAGAAACGCGCAACAATAGTTTATTCGGATTAATGCGTTCTAAAAATAAGGTCAATCGCTCGCATGCTTGCAAACGAAGTGGTAAAGCTTGTTTGTTGGCTTCATTTTGTAACTGAAATTTTCTTGTTTCCTGCATTTCTGCAAAATAAGCGGTAAAAAAATAATAGGCTACACCGCCTGTTACAAGTGATGGTATTGTGTAAGCTAGAATGTCAATTAATTTAGAAGTATCCATGGCGATTGTTATAGTATTAATCAAAAAGCAAAAATATACTTTTTTAGGTACAAATCAACTTAGGATTCTTAGCTAATAAGGTAGTGGAATACTATTTTTGTCTCGCCTTTGAAAAATTAACGATGGAAAACTACATTTTACCTTTATTGTGTTTGGCTGCTTTTTTTGCAGGATTTATTGATGCAATTGTAGGCGGCGGTGGCTTAATTCAAACTCCAATGGGATTGGTTTTATTACCAAATCTTCCAGTAGCAACTGTAATTGGAACTCTCAAGATTCCCGCTTTTAGTGGTACTTCAATTGCGGCCTACCAATACCTCAAAAAAGTAAGCATGAATTGGAAATTATTGGCAATAATGATGGCCTTGGCGTTTCCTTCCGCTTTTTTAGGATCAACTTTACTGACTTATGTGAGTAATGATTTTATGAAACCTTTGTTGCTAGTTGTGTTGTCGTTTTTGGTAATTTATACATACGCAAATAAAAATTTCGGACAACAGAAAACAAAGGATACTTCTGCCACAACCCAAATTTGGTATGCTGTTTCCATCAGTTTTGTGATTGGGTTGTATGACGGTTTTATCGGACCAGGCACAGGAAGTTTTTTAGTAGTCGCATTTATAGCTATTATGGGTTTCGACTTTTTACAAGCCAGTGCCAATGCCAAAATGGTCAATCTAGCTACTAATTTTGGTTCTATTTGTTTGTTTTTTATCAAAGGAAAAATTATTTGGAGTATTGCCTTGCCTATGGCTGCAAGTAATGCTTTTGGTGGTTTTTTAGGAGCTAAATTGGCCATAAATAAGGGCAATGGATTTATCAGAATATTTTTCTTGATTGTCGTAATTGGCACCTTGACTAGGTTTGCGTACGATGTGTTTTTTAAATAAAAATGAGCTTAAATGTAACGTTGCTTTCTAGCTTTTGCGGTAGCGTAAATGTTGTTTTTGATGTTCCAAAGCTCGCTCAAAATGCCTATTTTTGTTCTCTTAAACTATAATATTCTCCATGCACAAATATATCGATCAACTGAATGAAGCCCAGCGCGAACCTGTTTTGCAAAAGGACGGTCCTATGATCATCATTGCGGGTGCCGGCTCCGGAAAAACAAGGGTGCTCACCATTCGTATTGCTTACCTAATGCACCAAGGCATCGATGCTTTTAGTATTTTGTCGTTAACCTTTACGAACAAGGCTGCGCGCGAAATGAAAAAAAGAATTTCAGATATCGTAGGTGCAGGCGAAGCTAAAAATCTTTGGATGGGTACTTTTCACTCTGTGTTTGCTCGAATTTTGCGTTCAGAAGCCGAACACTTAGGATATCCGTCTAATTTTACTATTTACGACTCTCAAGATTCACTGCGTGCCATTTCAGGAATTATCAAAGAGATGCAGCTTGATCGTGATGTTTACAAACCAAAGCAGGTTTTAGGACGCATTTCTAGTTTTAAAAACAGTTTGATTACGGTAAAAGCTTATTTCAATAATCCTGAACTTCAGGAGGCTGATGCTATGTCGAAGAAACCAAGAATGGGCGAAATTTATCAAAATTACGTAGACCGTTGTTTCAAAGCAGGTGCAATGGATTTTGATGATTTGCTCTTGAAAACCAATGAGCTTTTAACGCGTTTTCCTGAAATTTTGGCCAAATACCAAAACCGTTTTAGATATATTTTGGTTGATGAGTACCAAGATACCAATCATTCGCAGTATTTAATTGTACGTGCGTTATCGGATAAATTTCAAAATATTTGTGTAGTTGGTGATGATGCTCAAAGTATTTATGCTTTTAGAGGAGCGAACATTAATAATATTTTAAACTTTCAGAAGGATTACGAAGGTGTTAAAACTTTCCGTTTGGAACAAAATTATCGTTCTACCAAAAATATTGTGGAGGCAGCCAATACAATTATTGATAAAAACAAAGTCAAGCTGGATAAAATTGTTTGGACAGCCAATGATTTTGGACCTAAAATAAAAGTGCATCGTAGCCTTACCGATAATGAAGAAGGCCGTTTTGTTGCCAGTACAATTTGGGAACAAAAAATGCAGAATCAACTTCACAATGGGGCTTTTGCTATTTTGTATCGTACCAATGCGCAATCGAGAGCAATGGAAGACGCGCTACGTAAACGAGATATTCCGTATCGCATTTACGGTGGACTTTCTTTCTATCAAAGGAAGGAGGTAAAAGACGTTTTGTGCTATTTGCGTTTGGTTTTGAATCCAAAAGACGAAGAAGCGTTGATTCGAGTGATCAATTACCCTGCACGAGGGATTGGGAATACCACCATCGAAAAACTGACGATTGCCGCTAATCACTACAAGCGTTCGTTGTTTGAAGTGATGCAAAATATAGAGCGAATTGATTTAAAACTAAACTCTGGGACTAAGCAAAAGTTATTGGATTTTGTCACTATGATTCAGAGTTTTCAAGCAATTAATGAAAATCAAGATGCTTTTTATTTGGCTGAACATGTTGCTAAAAAGACAGGTTTAATTCAAGAACTCAAAAAAGATGCGACTCCTGAGGGAATGGCAAAAATTCAGAATATCGAAGAGCTTTTAAATGGTATCAAAGATTTTACCGAAGGGCAAATTGAAGTTGATGGCGCAAGAGGATCTTTGGCTGAATTTATGGAAGATGTAGCTTTGGCTACTGATTTAGATAAAGATACTAGCGATGAGGATCGTGTGGCTTTAATGACCATTCACTTGGCCAAAGGACTAGAGTTTCCGCACGTTTTTGTAGTGGGTATGGAGGAAGATTTGTTTCCTAGTGCCATGAGTATGAGCACCAGAAGTGAGCTTGAAGAGGAGCGTAGGTTGTTTTACGTAGCTTTAACACGTGCTGAACACCAAGCGTATTTAACTTATTCGCAATCGCGTTACCGCTGGGGCAAATTAACCGATAGCGAACCATCACGATTTATTGAAGAAATTGACCCTCAATATTTAGAGTATTTAACTCCAGCAGAGAGTAATTACCGATTCAAACCAATGATTGACAGCGATATTTTTGGCGATGTTGATAAATCTAAACTGCGATTAGCGAAACCATCTAACGGAACTCCGCCACCTAAAACAAGTGCTCCAGGACCAAAACCAGAAATTAATGTTCGAAAATTAAAACCAGTTGGTTCTAATGCAGGTTCCGGAACAAGTAATTTATTCGACAATCAATTGGCAATAGGTAATGTGGTTATGCACGAACGCTTTGGCAAAGGCGAGGTTCTCAATTTGGAAGGAGCTGGTGCTGATAAAAAAGCAGAAATCAAGTTTGAAGTAGGCGGCATTAAAAAATTATTACTGCGCTTTGCGAAATTGGATATTATTGGATAAAAATTTGTTTGAAGTTTAAGGTTTAAAGATGTCATTAAAAAGCACTTCAAACCTTAAACAATTTAAACTTTAAACTTAAAAATAAATGGCACAGTTTATCAAAATATACGAAGACAAACCCAACGAAGCCGCTATTGCAAAAGTAGTGAAGGTTTTAAAAGAAGGAGGATTGGTGATTTATCCAACCGATACGGTTTACGGATTGGGTTGTGATATTACCAATACAAAAGCACTGGAACGCATTGCAAAAATCAAAGGAATTAAGCTAGAGAAAGCTAATTTTTCTTTTATCTGTCATGATTTAAGCAATTTATCCGATTACGTAAAACAAATTGATACGCCTACTTTTAAAATCCTAAAACGTGCTTTGCCAGGACCGTATACCTTTATTTTACCCGGAAATAATAACTTGCCAAAAGAATTTAAAAAGAAGACTACAGTCGGAATTCGTGTTCCAGATAACTCCATCATTCTAGAGTTAGTTAAGCAATTAGGCAATCCAATTGTATCAACCTCAATTCGAGATGAAGATGATGTGATTGAATACACAACAGATCCGGAGCTGATTTTTGAAAAATGGCAAAATCTAGTTGATCTTGTTATTGATGGAGGTTACGGAGATAATGTAGGTTCTACCATCATCGATCTATCTGATTTTGAGCCAGTAGTTGTTCGTGAAGGAAAAGGTAGCTTAGATATTTTATAACATTAAACTGTTTTGTGGATAATGAGGAGTTTTTGTAATTATTTTATTCATCGGGCTGTTTATTATCGATATTTTTAGTTTTTCGTCTGGCAAATAATATTTTGGCTTGATTTTGGCTATTTTGATTTTAATATCTATATTTACAAAAATCGCATCAGTAAAACTTAATATATAGCATGCTATTCTTAATTATATTTAATTGGTTGTTAAAGAAAAATTGAGGATACATAAGGGCAGGTCTTAGGATCTGCCTTTTTTATTTTAAATGAATGCAAAAAAAAAATCACCTCGCGAGAGGTGATTTTTTCATTAAAAAACAAAATTAATTATTGTTTTTGTTTTTTCATTTCTTTTTCGATCATATCGTAAAATTGGTCAATCTTTGGCAATACTACAATACGTGTTCTTCTGTTTCTAGATCTGTTTTCAGCAGAATCATTAGCTACTAAAGGAATGTATGAACTTCTTCCTGCAGCAATCAATTGCTCCGGTTTTACACCCAATTGATTAGTCAATACGCGAATGATAGAAGTAGAGCGTTTTACACTTAAATCCCAGTTGTCTAATAATACGCCTGAACCGTTGTAAGGAACATTATCAGTATGACCTTCGACCATACATTCAAAATCTGGTTTGTCATTTACCACTTTTGCAACTTTTGCTAAAACTGTTTTAGCTTTGTCAGTTACATCATAGCTACCGCTTTTGAATAACAATTTATCAGCAATTGAGATAAACACAACTCCTTTTTCAACATTGATTTCAATATCTGGGTCAGAGATACCAACAGAACTTTTTAAACTTGTAACCAAAGCTAGTGTAACACTGTCTTTTTTAGTTAAAGCATCCTGCATTCTGCTTATCTTTAAATCTTTTTCCTTGATAGATTCAAGGGCTTTTTCAATATTTTGTGCACCTTTTGTAGATAAAACCGTCATATCTTTCGAAACGCTGATTAAACCTTGATTTTGCTCTTTTAAAGTGGCAGCTGTAGCAGCAAGTCCCGCTTTTTCTTCTAAACAAGCATTTAACTTTACAGTAGCAGTGTTTAATAAATCTTGAGTTTCTTTGTTTCTAGCTTCTAACTCAGTGTATTTCTTTTTAGAAACGCATGAGGTCAAAAGTGCCATTACGGATAATGCTAATACGATTTTTTTCATAAATAATTATTTTGTTGTTTTACAAAAATAGGTTTTAAGTGTTAATTAAACAGTCTACAAAAGTACAATTAATTGTTAAAACTTATTGCTCAAAGACCTTGCCAGCTTTAATGAAATATTGATAAACTATACTTTTTATGTGGAAATACTGTGCCATTTGCACCATATCCCGTTTTTTATAATGCTTTCTAAATCCCTGATAGAAAGAAAAGTGCGCTCTTAATATTGCCCAAAAATGTTTTACTTTTCCTTGTGTTAAAAATTGTATTCCCGCTAGTCCATCTAAAACCATTCTCGTAAAAAGAATTGGAATCAAACTTTTTTTAGGCAAATTTTTAGTCAACATAAACAAGGAGTTTCTGAAATTCAAATAGGTTTTCATGGGGTTACCTTGCTGCAATGTTGCTCCGCCAACATGAAAAACGGTACTTTCGTGTACATATTTTATTTGATAACCTTTATTATTAGCACGCCAACACAAATCAATTTCTTCTTGATGTGCAAAAAAATCATCATCAAAACCTTTTAACTCATGGTACACGGAGGTGCGAATAAAAAAGCAAGCGCCCGATGCCCAAAAAATAGTTCGGTTGTCGTTGTACTGTCCATTGTCTTTTTCGATTGAGTCAAAAATTCGGCCACGACAGTACGGATACCCATATTTGTCAATAAATCCGCCCGCTGCGCCAGCATATTCAAACAAATCCTTTTGTTTGTAATCTAAAATTTTTGGCTGAATTATTGCTGTTGAACGTTCTTCTTGAAATGTTTTTACAATTGGGGTTAACCAATTTGGTGTTACCTCAATATCAGAGTTTACTAAAGCGTACACATCTGCTTGTACATTTTTTAAAGCTTCATTATATCCTTTTGCATAACCATAATTCCCATTATTTTGAATGATTTGAGCAGTAGGGAAGTGTGCTTTAACAAAAGCTATTGATGCATCAGTCGAGGCATTATCGGCGACATAAATATCGGCTTCAGGAGAATATTGAAGCACTGAAGGCAAAAACTTTTCGAGCAATTGAACTCCATTCCAATTTAATATAACAACGGCTATTTTCATTTTTAGATTTTAAATCGTAACGTTTGGGTAAGCGGGTAAGTCTCTCAAAAACTGGTATTTTTCTTCTAGAAAATCCATTTGGCAAAAATAGTGATTCAAACCATTAGTCACCATTAAATATTGTGCTTGCAAGGTCATATTGTACTGTGCAATTTGATCGAAAGTGGCTTGAGAAATTTTTACTTCTGGTGCCTTACATTCAATGAGTACATAAATACTGCCGTCTGTCAAGTAAACGACCACATCATATCTTTTGCGCAAGCCATTCACTTGAAGTACTTTTTCAACATTGATGAGTGATTTTGGATATTTTTTTTCTTCTATCAAAAAGTGAATCACATGTTGTCTGACCCATTCTTCAGGTGTAAGAATGATGAACTTTTTACGAATAACATCAAAAATTGCTGTTTTATTTTCGCTATTTTTGAAACGAAATTGAAAAGAAGAAAATTGTAATTGCTGCATGCGGCAAAAATAAGTATTTAGTTTAAAGTGATGGCGTAAAATAGCAGGAATGCTTTTTATTTCGGTCCATACTTTTGCTAAAACACCAAATTTTATGGACGAAGTTGTAAAAATTGTCACTGATATTAAAAATGGAGTTATCAAACCTATTTATTTTTTAATGGGTGAAGAACCTTACTATATTGATAAACTCTCAGATTATATTGAGCAAAAAGTCTTAACAGAAGAGGAGAAAGGATTTAATCAAACGGTTTTATATGGTCGCGACGTAACAATTGATGATATTGTGTCTGCAGCCAAGCGTTACCCTATGATGGCAGATCGTCAAGTGATCATTGTTAAAGAAGCTCAAGACTTGTCTCGCAACATTGAAAAATTGGAAAACTATGCCGAAAACCCCATGCCAAGCACGGTTTTAGTGATGTGTTACAAGTACAAAACTTTAGACAAACGAAAAAAGGTAACCAAACTGCTAGCCAAAAACGGGTTGGTTTTTGAAAGTAAAAAACTGTACGAAAACCAAGTAGGCGATTGGATTAAACGTGTTCTCTCAGGTAAAAAATATGGTATCGACCCAAAGGCTAATGCGATGCTTGTAGAATTTTTAGGAACCGACTTGAGTAAAATAAATAATGAACTAGAAAAACTGCAAATCATTCTCCCGCCAGGAAGCACTATAATGCCTAAAGATATTGAGGAGAATATTGGTTTTAGTAAAGATTATAATGTTTTTGAATTGCGAAAAGCTTTGGGGGAACGCAATCAACTGAAGGCATACAAAATTGCTGCGAATTTTGCCCAAAATCCAAAAGACAATCCAATGGTGGTAACAACCAGTTTAGTCTTTGGATTTTTTATACAGCTTTTAAAATACCATGGTTTAAAGGATAAAAACCCGAAAAATGTAGCTGCTGTGCTTGGTATAAATCCATTTTTTATGAAGGAATACGATTTGGCATTAAAAAATTACCCCATGAAAAAAGTAAGCCAAATCGTGGGCGCTTTACGAGAAATTGATGTTAAGAGCAAGGGAGTAGGCGCTAATCAAATGTCGCAATCTGATTTACTAAGAGAAATGCTTTATAAAATTTTCAATTAAAACTCAAAAGAACGATATTTGTAGCCCGTTATGAATAACAGGATTTCAAAAATGTAACACCACAAATATGGGAATGAATAAAAATACAATTTTAGGTTGGGCTACCTTAATTATGATACTAATGGGGCTTTTACTGATTGCACTGGGAGCTTTTCGTTATGATGATGTTGCTGGCTGGGGCTTTGCCGCTGTAGGAGTTGGTTTTTTTGCTAACGCATGGGTATTCAGCTCTTTAAAAGGACGTTTGTAAACTACATTGAATTAAAAATTAGAAAAAATACATAAAAAAAAAATAAATCATGGCAGACGATAAGAAAGTTATATTCTCAATGTCAAAATTGAGTAAAACCTACCAAGGAGCTGATAAACCAGTACTTAAGAATATTTATTTAAGTTTCTTTTACGGAGCAAAAATTGGTATTTTAGGTTTGAACGGATCTGGAAAATCATCTTTATTAAAAATTATCGCAGGGGTTGATAAAAACTACCAAGGAGATGTAGTTTTTGCACCAGGCTATACAGTTGGCTATTTGGAGCAAGAACCAATTTTGGATGAGTCAAAAACAGTTATCGAAATTGTACGCGAAGGTGCTGCTGAAACGATGGCTGTACTTGAGGAATATAACAAAATCAATGATTTGTTTGGTTTAGAAGAAAACTATTCTGATCCAGATAAAATGGATAAATTGATGGACCGTCAAGCGGCATTGCAAGATAAAATTGATGCTCTAGGCGCTTGGGAAATCGATACTAAACTAGAAATCGCTATGGATGCCTTGCGCACACCTGAAGGCGATACGCCAATTAAAAACCTTTCTGGTGGAGAGCGTCGTCGCGTAGCACTTTGTCGTTTGTTGTTGCAACAACCGGATGTTTTGTTACTTGATGAGCCAACCAACCACTTAGATGCGGAGTCGGTTTTATGGTTAGAGCAGCATTTGGCACAATACGCAGGGACTGTAATTGCAGTAACGCACGATCGTTATTTCTTGGATAATGTTGCGGGCTGGATTTTAGAGTTAGATCGTGGAGAAGGTATTCCTTGGAAAGGAAATTATTCTTCATGGTTGGATCAAAAGTCAAGCAGAATGGCATTGGAAGAGAAAGTAGCTTCTAAACGTAGAAAAAACTTAGAGCGTGAGTTAGACTGGGTGCGTCAAGGTGCAAAAGGTCGTCAGACTAAACAAAAAGCGCGTTTGCAAAACTATGACAAGTTGCTCAACGAGGATCAAAAACAACTAGATGAAAATCTAGAAATTTATATCCCGAACGGGCCGCGTTTAGGAACAAATGTTATTGAAGCTAAAAATGTAGCGAAAGCTTTTGGTGAAAAGTTATTGTATGATAACTTGAATTTTACTTTGCCACAAGCAGGAATTGTTGGAATTATCGGACCAAATGGTGCGGGTAAATCAACAATTTTCAAAATGATAATGGGCGAGCAAGAAACAGATAGCGGATCATTCTCAGTAGGAGAGACCGTAAAAATTGCTTACGTTGACCAATCGCACTCTAATATTGATCCAAATAAATCAATTTGGGAAAATTTTGCTGACGGACAGGAATTAATTATGATGGGAGGAAAGCAAGTAAATTCAAGAGCTTACCTTTCTCGTTTTAACTTTGGTGGCGGAGAGCAAAACAAAAAAGTTTCGATGCTTTCTGGTGGAGAACGTAACCGTTTACACTTAGCAATGACTTTAAAAGAAGAAGGTAACGTTCTATTATTGGATGAGCCTACCAACGACTTGGATGTAAATACTCTTCGTGCATTAGAGGAAGGTTTGGAGAAATTTGCGGGTTGTGCAGTGGTGATTTCACACGACAGATGGTTTTTGGACCGTATTTGTACACACATCTTGGCTTTTGAAGGAGATTCAGAAGTGTACTACTTTGAAGGTGGTTTCTCTGAATACGAAGAAAACAAAAAGAAACGTTTGGGTGGTGATTTAACTCCAAAACGATTGAAATACAGAAAATTGATTCGAAATTAAGAATTGATTTTACTAAACACAAAAGGATAATCTACTCGATTATCCTTTTTTTGTTTGTACTTCGAGCAAGACTTTATGCTAAAAATTTATTCAAGATTTCTTTTGTAGGAACCATGCAAGACTCTTTCATACCATACCATTTATAACGATTACGAGCTACATAATCGTAAACTGAATTTAAAATAGTATTAGGCAACCAACTGATTAGTGCTCCAAAAATAAAAATGCCACCAAGATCTTTCGCGATTTCAAGTGCAGCCTCAGCTTTGTAATAATAAGCTACACCAGGCTGGTATAAAATGATACTATCGGTTTTTGTAGTGTCAATGCCCAAATAATTAATAATTTCTTGTCCTAAGGTTGACTGCGAGGCTACAAATCGGAAAACATCTTTGGAGTCGTGTTTTATTATTTTTTGCACACTAGCATCGCACAAATTACATACGCCATCAAAAATGATTATTTTTTTGTCTTTAGGTAAATTTTGCATTTTTTTTGTCAAAACTAATTATTTGAATTTTTATTGTTGTCAATAAAATTCAAAAAAGTACTTATTTTTTCACGGCTTCTACCAATTCCAAAACTTCGAGACTCGCTTTTGAGGTAAAAACACCATAATTTACTGTAGCCTTGTTTTTCTCAATACTGTCAATAGTTCCCACAGCTTTGCCGTCAAACATTCGCACGCGATCGCCAATTTTTAAAATCGGTTTTGGTTTTTCAACCACCACTTTTTGTTTTTTCTCTTTCTTTTCCTTTCGGATTTCTTCTACCTGAACGGTTACTTCCTCTATGATCTCTTTCTTTTTCTCTAGTTGGGCTTTACTTTCTTTGGCAGTCGCTTTTTTGCGTTTTGAATTTTCTATTTCAATAATTTTCAAAAATTCGCCTATGAGTTCTTTTTTGTTCTTGTTGTTGAAATATTTCTCCGAGATGTCTTCGATTTTTTGACCAATGTAAATCGTCTTTTGATTGCTGTCGTACAACTCTTGATAACTCTCTAGTTTTTGTTTGATTTTGACATTGATGGTTTCCATTTTTTTGCCCTCTTCACGTGCTCTTGACTCTTCTTCTTTGAGGGTTTGCGATGTTTTTTCGAGTTTTGAACGCTCTTTTTGCAGAGTAGCAATGGTTTTGTCAAAACGTACTTTACCCACTTCAATTTTCTTTTTGGCTCGGTTGATTAAGCTAAACGGAATCCCATTTTTTAAAGCCACTTCAAAAGTAAAAGAGCTTCCGGCTTGACCCAAAACCAATTTGTACATAGGTTCGAGTGTTTTTTCGTCAAATAACATGTTGGCGTTGGTTGCAAAAGGCAATTCGTTAGCCAAGATTTTTAAATTAGAATAATGCGTCGTGATGATTCCAAAAGCTTCACGGTGGTAAAACTCTTCGAGGAAAATTTCAGCAAGAGCGCCACCCAATTCCGGGTCAGATCCTGTACCAAATTCATCAATTAAAAACATGGTTTTGCGGTTGCATTTTTTTAAAAAATAGTTCATGTTTTTCAATCGGTAACTGTAGGTACTCAGGTGATTTTCTATCGATTGATTGTCTCCAATATCAGTTAAAATACGATCGAATAAAAAGGTTTCGCTGCGCTCGTGTACCGGAATAAGCATACCCGATTGTAGCATCAATTGCAGCAAACCAACGGTTTTTAACGAGATTGTTTTTCCTCCAGCATTTGGTCCTGAAATCACAATAATCCGATTTTCCTGCTCCAATTCAATGGTTTGCGGATGCGTAATTTCGTCCTTTTGTTTGTTGTTCAAATACAAAATAGGATGGTAGGCATCTCTAAAATACAAACGACGTTCTTCAGTAATATTGGGTAAAATTCCATTGATTTTATTGGCATATTTGGCCTTTGCGGCGATAACGTCAATGTCACTTAAAAAGTCTTGGTATTGCACTAATAAGGGTAAAAAAGGACGAATTTGGTTCGATAATAATTTTAAAATTCGAGTGATTTCTTCTTTTTCTTCGTATTCTAAATTGCTCAGCTCACGCGAATATTGTAAGGTTGCTTCGGGTTCAATGTAAGCAATACTGCCTGTTTTTGAACTTCCCATAATCGAACCTTTAACCTTACGACGGTACATGGCTAAAACGGCTAAAACACGACGGTTTTGCACAAAACTTTCGCGAATATCATCTAAATAACCCAATGAATTGTAGTGCGTTAGGGCCGTACCAAAACTTTGATTGACTTTGCCGCGCACTGCGTTCATGCTCCTGCGTATGTTAAGCAAATCAGGTGAGGCATTGTCTTTGATTTCGCCATACTTGTCTACCACATCATCAATCATGTGAATGATGTCTTTGGTCAAAGTGACTTGTTTGGCGCGGTGGTTTAGATTAGGATAATACTCCTCGAATTTTTGTAAAAATTGCAACATGAAATTGACCGTTGCCGATAAGTTTGCAATTTTTCGAAAGCTGCTTACTTCCAGAAAACTGTCTTCAATGGCAAGAAATTTAATTTCGTGTGTAATGGCATCAAACCCATGATTGGGAATGGCGTTGTTGTTTTGAAAAGAAGAAACATACTCTGAAGTTTGCAACAAAGCTTGCATCAAAGTGTCTTTGTCTCTAAAAGGTGTGATTTCTAGCGCCTTTAATTTTCCTATTTCGGTGTTACAAATGGTAGATATGGTGTCAAGAATTACGGGAAACTGTAAATCTTGTAGTGTTTTGTCAGTTATTGAAATCATATTTTGTTTAGCCTTTGAGTTGCAAAAGTAGTTATTTGTTAAGGTTTTTTGACTTTAATTAGCAAAGAATTAAATAATGTTTAGGGTAATTAACAAAGCTGTCCTGAACCAAAATGAATGTATCTTTGGGTTTTAAATTACAAATGAAAATGATACCCAATTTGCACCCTTCGTGGCAAGCTGTTTTAGCAGAAGAATTGAAAAAACAGTACGTGGCTACTTTGCTGGATACGGTAGCACAAGAATATGCGCAATATACTTGCTACCCACCGCAGGAATTGATTTTTGAAGCTTTGAACCAGTGTTTGTTTGAGGATATAAAAGTGGTCATTATTGGTCAAGATCCGTATCATGGAGCAGGTGAGGCGAATGGACTTTGCTTCTCCGTATCTGATGGTGTGGCAATTCCGCCCTCGTTACGCAATATTTTTAGAGAATTAAATGATGATTTGGGTGAAATTTTGTTGCCTTCATCAGGTAATTTATTGGCTTGGGCCAAACAAGGTGTGTTGCTACTCAATGCGACTTTAACCGTGCGAAAAGACAGCGCTAACAGCCACAAACACTTGCCTTGGCAGGAATTTACAACGGCAATTATTGAGCGAATCAATGTCGAAAAACAAGGGGTTGTTTTTTTACTTTGGGGCGGCTTTGCGCAAAAAAAAGGTAAATTGATTGACCGCAACAAACATTTAGTTCTCGAAAGCGGACATCCTTCGCCGCTGAGTGCCAATCAAGGCAAGTGGTTTGGAAACAAACATTTTAGTCAAGTAAATGCTTATTTGAAATCTAAAGATAAAGAACCTATCAATTGGGTTTTGAACGGAAATGTAGGGTGAAAAAAAAGCCAACAACCACTGTTTTGCGTGACTGATGGCAGTGGAGCTCTTTTTGGGGCGGCTTTTTTTAGCCGACCCAAAAAAGCGGGAACGTACAGCAGGACCCGAAGCTTTTGCGTAGGGGCAAGCCCAAATAAAAACCGAAAACAGACTATTTTTTGATAATTTCGTCGAGAACGGCTTTGTTGCTGTAGTTGATTATTTTTAGAGTAACGGCTTGATTTTTTACTGTTTTTCCTTCAATTACGTACAATTTTCCGTTTTCTTTTTTAATGTTGCTTTGGTCAAAATCAACATCGCCGAATTGCAAGGTGTTTTTGATATCAGCCGTATCAATCCATTTTTCCTGCATTACTTTGGTAGCTTTTTCAGAATAATAGAAGGGTTTGTTGCGAAGGTCGTTGAGTACTCTGGCGTTCGGGAAATAGTTGCAGCGCGTGTCCTTGCCGCTAAAAACGAGACCCACAAAAAACAGGCCGAGAACCATACCAACCAAGTAATAAGCAAAACGGTGAACTAACTTCATGTGTTTATTTTTTGTGCAAAGGTAGCTGAAAGTTCTCTTAAAAAACAATTAAATTAATGTCGCTACTTGGTAAATTGAACCAATCAGCAATGGCATTGTTTGTTAGGATTCCGTGGTACATGTACACGCCGTTTTTG
This sequence comes from Flavobacterium sp. K77, assembly GCF_021608205.1. Taxonomy (NCBI): domain Bacteria; kingdom Pseudomonadati; phylum Bacteroidota; class Flavobacteriia; order Flavobacteriales; family Flavobacteriaceae; genus Flavobacterium; species Flavobacterium sp. K77. Next base: position 68,727 of record NZ_JAKIHO010000003.1, read on the forward strand.
AGTCCTTTGTCACAACGAATGGCGCTTTCGATACCGCCATCTTCGGCAATTTGCATCAAATAAGGAGAGATAATATTGCTGATAGAAAGGGAAGCGGTTTTGGAGTAGCGCGACGGAATATTAGGCACGCAATAGTGCAGCACATTGTTTTTGATGAAAGTTGGTTTCTCGTGCGAGGTAACTTCGGAAGATTCAAAACAACCTCCGGTGTCAATACTTACATCAACAATTACAGCACCGTTTTTCATGTGTTCCACCATAGTTTCGGTCACAATAACAGGACAACGGTCTTTGCCACGCATGGCGCCAATGGCAACATCACAGCGACGCAAGGCTTTGAGCAAGGCTTTTGGCTGAATGGTAGATGTAAATATGCGTTGGTTTAAATTGTTTTGCAAGCGGCGTAACTTGGTAATAGAGTTGTCAAAAACTTTTACCGAAGCGCCCAAACCAATTGCGGTTTTGGCAGCAAATTCGCCCACAGTTCCAGCTCCTAAAATAACCACATCAGTAGGAGGAACGCCGGTAATATTGCCAAATAATAATCCTTTTCCAAGATCATTGGTAATCATAAGCTCCGCAGCGATTAAAATAGAGGCTGTTCCGGCAATTTCGCTCAAGGATTTGACTGCAGGATAAGTTCCACCTTCGTCCTTAATATATTCAAAAGCGAGTGCGGTAATTTTCTTTTTGGTCAAAGCCTCAAAGTATTCTTTTTTGCGCGTTTTGAGTTGTATGGCTGATATTAAGATTGTCTGCGGTTGCATCATGTCGATTTCGGCTAGAGTAGGCGGTTCTACTTTTAAAATCATGGGACAACTAAATACTTTTTGAGTGTCGTTGGTAATTTCAGCGCCTGCTTGACTGTATTCTTTATCGGTGTAACTAGAGCTTAAACCAGCGCCAGCCTCAATCATTACGCGGTGCCCTTGAAAAGTTAATGAGGTTACGGCATCTGGCGTAAGGCAAATGCGGCGCTCCTGAAAACTAGTTTCTTTTGGGATTCCAATAAAAAGTTCGCTCTTTTGGCGTGCTACTTCTAATTTTTCCTCTTGAGGTAAAAGATCTTGTTTGGAAAATGGCGTTATAGTAATGGACATGGTTGGTTTTGAATTTTAAGGGTACAATTTACGCAAAAGTTGGCTACGATTTGACTTGAAATTAAATTAAAAAGACGCTTTTTAAATTGTGTTTTGAGTCAGAGGTTTTTCCATTTTTATATCGGCTCTTTCGTATACGCCGTCTTCCAATTCGATTTCGACAAAGCCATATTTTCGATACAAATGTATTGCCGAATGTAATTTTCGGTTTGAATACAAAACAAGCTTGCTAAAACCTTGCTTTTCGGCAAAATCAAAACAATGTTGTAGCAATTCCTTGCCAATTCCTAAGCCTTGTACAGCATCAGTAACTGCCATTTTGCTTAGCTCAAACACACCTTCTTCCATTTTGAGAAGTGACGCAGTTCCTACTATTTCGTCTTGGTATTGAGCATAAAAAATGAAACCGCCTTGATCAATAATCTGTCCCTGCGGATCTGAGAGCACTTTTTCGTCTTTGGGTTCTACTTTAAAAAACTTGGTAAGCCACTCTAAATTAAGTGTTTTAATATGTTCTTTTAAAGCGGGAGTATAAGGTAAGATGGTTACAGTCGATGTGCTTGACATGGTAATTAGCTTAGGGTTAATGATCTATTTCCGTCAGGTAAAACTGTTATCGTAACTACAGAATGTACGGGTGGAATTAAATTCTCAATTTTTTCAGCCCATTCAATAAAACAAAAATGTCCAGAATATAAGTAATCATCAACACCGATATCCAAGGCTTCTTCTTCCTTATTCAGTCTGTAAAAATCAAAATGATAAACTAACTGATTATTGGCTGCTTCGTACTCATTTACCAACGAGAACGTAGGACTACTCGTTGCGCTTTGTACGCCCAATGTGCGGCAAAGTTCCTTGATTAAAGTGGTTTTACCAGCGCCCATTTCGCCGTGAAAAAGAATCACTTTCGATGGGTTTTCGTTGAGTATGGCTTGCGCAACGCTTGCTAATTGGTCAATTGAAAAAATGGTATTCATTTTTATTAAAGGGTTTAAAGTTTGCCATTCAAAGTGTAATTGATGCATGGCAAACTGATACTGCTTACTTATCTCGGATTAAATACCAAAAACGGAATGATCATTTCTTCTAACGAAATACCACCGTGTTGGTACGTATTTTTGTAATAACTCACGTAATGATTGTAATTGTTTACGTAAGCCAAAAACAAATCTGTCTTTGCAAAAATAAAAGAACTACTCATATTTATGGCAGGTAAACCAATATTTTTTGGTTCTTTCACGGCATACACATCTTTGTATTCATAGGTTAAGCTACGACCTGTTTTGTAACGCAGGTTCAAACTCGTGTTTTTGTCACCTACTACTTTTGTTGGATTTTTTACGTTAATAGTACCATGATCTGTAGTTAAAATAAGTTTGAAACCCATTTTTTGCGCCTGCTGAATAATTTCAAGTAAAGGCGAATTTTTGAACCAACTCAAAGTCAAAGAACGGTAGGCTTTGTCATCTGATGCTAATTCCTTTACCACATCCATTTCTGTTTTTGCGTGCGATAACATATCCACAAAATTATAGACTATGGTAACCAAGTCGTTTTCTTTTAGTGCTTTGAAGCTTTCGGCTAATTTTTTTCCTCCGGCTAAACTTGTGATTTTAAAATAGTCTTCTTTGATATTCAGTCCCAAACGTTTGATTTGTGCTGATAAAAATTCGGCCTCAAACAAGTTTTTACCGCCTTCCTCGGGATCGTTTTTCCAATATTGCGGAAATTGTTTTTCCATTTCTAAAGGTGTTAATCCAGAAAAAATAGCGTTGCGGGCGTATTGCGTTGCGGTAGGCAAAATAGAGTAGTAAGGCACTTCTTTTTCCAATTTATAGTAGTTGCCTACAACAGTTTCAAAGGTTTTCCATTGGTCATAACGCAAATTGTCAATCACAACAAACAAAATTGGCATGTCTTTTTTCTTCAATTCTGGCAAAACCAACTCCTTAAACAAAGTATGCGATTGTATTGGTCGGTCAGCCTCGGTAACGCTAGCGACTTTTTTAGGCATCGGTGCAAACCAATCTTCGTAATTGCGTTCGATAAATTTACCAAATTGCGAGTTAGCCTCCACTTTTTGCGACTCTAAAATCTGAATCATACCTTGATCGTCAATATTTTCAAGTTCCAGCTCCCAAAAAATCAATTTTTTATACAATTCTATCCAATCTTCGTAGGAGTTGACCATTCCCATTTCCATGGCTATTTTTCGGAATTCTTTTTGGTAATCCAAAGTTGTTTTTTGCGAGACCAAGCGCGAGTGGTCTAAGTTTTTCTTTAAACTCAGCAAAATTTGGTTCGGATTAACAGGTTTGATTAAATAATCTGCAATTTTAGAGCCAATGGCCTCTTCCATGATATATTCTTCCTCGCTTTTGGTAATCATAATCATAGGTACAGCCGATTTCTTTTCTTTCATTTCCGAGAGGGTTTCCAAGCCACTCATACCGGGCATGTTTTCATCTAAAAAAACAATATCAAAATTGGTTTCTTCAAATAAAGCAATAGCGTCAAGCCCATTATTACAAGTAGTTACCTCGTAATTTTTCTTCTCCAGAAATAAAATATGTGGCTTTAACAAATCAATTTCGTCATCAACCCAAAGTATTTTTATAGTATTCATATGTATTGTCAATAAAGTTCAAAAAAAAGTAATCAAAGTGCCAAATTACATCATTTTACAGCGTTGCTTTCCTAAATTTTTGATAATTTTTAAAACAAATTCAACTTCCTGAAAGCTCAAAATGTTCTTGTTTTATTCTCCTAATTCTTTTTTTAGGGCGTGCCCCGCGCTGCGTAAACTCCGCTTGGGTCAGGCTGTACGCTGTATCTTTCCTTTTTTTTGCAAAAAAAAAGCAAAGGATGCCGCTTCCATCCTTCACGCGAGACTATTTTATAATTCGAGACTAAGTTCCAAATACATTGTTTTCCAGTGAATTGCAATTGTCACTCAGTGAGAATCAAAAAATTAATAAAAATTTGGCAGTATTATTGTACTAAGTTTATGAAATTCTTTCTTAACTTGTGGCAAGGAAGAGAGTCAAGAGACTTCAAAATGGAGCATAAATACAATTAATTAAAATTCAAATACCATGACACACGATTTTACCACCATCGATAAAGAAGCAATTGCAGAATTAAAATTTCCAGCAGTAGAGGTACTAGAAGACGATCAAGAAATTAAAGAAAGAATGAGCGAAATCAACCGCGCTTTAGCTCTTGGAAATCTTGAGCATTCAAAAATTAAAATATTTTTTGAAGACGTAGAGTCTAAAAAAGTTGTAGATACAACCGTTTGGGCTGTAACTGATAAAAATATTATCTTGAAACAGGGTGTAATGATTCCAATTCACCGTATTCATAAACTTTTTTAAAAATTCAGTGACTAGCAAAACAAATAGTTGGGAGAGATTTGACAGGAAATGAAGTTTTTAACAATCGAATATTTTGAATTTAATGCAAAAACTTAAAAATAATTCAATCAAAATTATATTAGCGTTCGCTTTGTCAATTCTTACTTTATTTGCGATTGATAAAATAAATATTGATATTGATTGGCTTATAATAATATGTCTTTTAGTACAAATCATTGTATTTTGTTGCGCAATTGCAAACTTAATCCTAATCACATTTTATAGAAGCGAAATTGAAAGTAAAATCCTAGCGTTAATTTTAAGTATAATTCCAATAGTTGTATCTATTTATTATTTTTCAGCTTTCTTATCCATTCAATGTTAAAATAAACAACCTAAAGAAAGTATGACAGTTTAATTAAGACTTGGAAATTGAAGTTTGAATAGAACAAACTTAAAAAGTAAAACTGATTAAATTAATCATAAATAAAAACAAACCTCTCCCAAAAAAACGCTACAAGCTATTGGAGTATTCAACATAATGTGAAAATTGGTTTATCCTAAAATTAACGCTAATTTAGATCCAAATCGTTTGTAACGCGATAACTGAAACACTTTTAACAAAAAAGAGAATTTCTATTTGTTTTGCAGTTCTAATTTATACCAAAATACGGCAGTTGCAATGCTGTATATTGACTACCTTTGGAATTCATTTTTGCCAAAATTATTGTTATGAATTCCTCCCTGTTTTATAGTTTTTTACAAAAACAATTTCCTTTTCAGCCCACTTACAAACAAGATATTTTTTTTCAAAAAATAGCCATTTTTTTGACTGAAGCAGAGAACAGAACCATTTTTGTACTCAAAGGCTACGCAGGTACAGGGAAAACAACAGTTATTTCGACCATCGTTAACAGCTTACTTGACATAAACAAAAAGTATGTGCTGCTGGCACCAACAGGTCGAGCGGCCAAAGTAATTGCCAATTACTCTAACAAGCCCGCTTTTACGATTCATAAAAAAATATATTTTCCTAAAAAATCTTCTGGTGGCGGAGTTTCTTTTACTTTACAACCCAACAAACACAAAAACACCATTTTCATCGTTGATGAGGCTTCGATGATCTCGGATACGAATTCAGATTCTAAGTTGTATGAAAACGGTTCCTTGTTAGATGACTTGATTTCCTATGTGTATTCAGGTGCGAATTGCAAAATGATTCTATTAGGAGATACCGCACAGTTGCCTCCGGTGAATTTAGATATCAGTCCAGCACTTGATATTCGCACGCTTGGTATGAATTACGATAAGGAAGTTGAACATATCGAACTAGACGAAGTCATGCGTCAAGAGGAAAATTCGGGTATTTTATTCAATGCCACAGAATTGCGAGAAGTACTCAAAGAATCATTTATCACTGATTTTAAATTCGACCTTAAAAAATTCAAAGATATTGTGCGTTTAACTGACGGCTACGATATTCAAGATGCTATCAACTCTGCCTATAGTAATTACAGTATTGAAGACACCGCATTTATAGTTCGCTCCAATAAAAGAGCCAATCAATACAATGAACAAATTCGAACCAAAATTCTAGACAAAGAGAGCGAGCTTTCCACAGGAGATTTTTTAATGGTGGTTAAGAATAATTATTTTTGGTTAAAGGATTCTGATCAAGCAGGTTTTATTGCCAATGGAGATATTATTGAAGTGCTAGAAATTTTTAGCATCAAGGAGTTGTACAGCTTCAAATTTGCCAAAGTAAAAATCAGAATGGTAGATTATCCCGATCAAAAACCTTTTGAAACCGTTTTGCTTTTGGATACCATTAAAAGCGAATCTCCTTCGCTTACGTATGAAGAATCAAACCGACTCTACCAAGAAGTTTTGAAAGATTACGAAGGCGAAACGAAATTCAAACAATTCCAAAAAGTAAAAGCTAATGAATATTTTAATGGCTTGCAGGTAAAATTTTCGTACGCCATTACCTGCCACAAATCACAAGGAGGGCAGTGGAACACCGTGTTTATTGAGCAACCGTATCTGCCGGATGGTGTTGATAGGGATTATATTCGTTGGTTGTACACCGCCATGACGCGTGCCAAGAACAAATTGTATTTAATTGGTTTTAAAGATGATAGTTTTGTAGAGTAAATTCAAAAAGTATGAAACAACGAATTGCACATATTGCCTTGCTAGTTCCGGATTACGACCGCGCGATTGCTTTTTTTACCCAAAAATTAAACTTTGATTTAATCGAAGATACCGTTTTGAGTCCAAAGAAACGCTGGGTTTTGGTCGCGCCAAAAGGAAGCTCTGGCTTTAGTTTGCTTTTAGCGAAAGCCAGCAACCAAAATCAAAAAGATAGCATTGGCAACCAATCGGGTGGGCGCGTATTTTTGTTTTTAGAAACAGACGATTTTGAGAGAGATTACCACAACTTACTCCAGCAGCACATTACAATTGTTAGAGAGCCCATAACCGAAAGCTACGGAAAAGTAGCCGTTTTTGCAGATGAATTTGGTAATTTTTGGGATTTAATCGAACGAACTGCCAACTAAAAAAGAGGAAAAAATGGATACTTTAAACGATTTACATAAGATTTCAGGCACTTTTTCAAACACCGAAAAAATGCCCGTTTTGTTTCTTGGTCATGGCAGTCCCATGAATGCCATTGAAGAAAATCAGTTTGTATCTGGATTTCGGAATTTGGCCAAAACGCTGCCACAACCCAACGCTATTTTGTGTATTTCGGCGCATTGGTTTACTAACGGAACCAAGGTTACAGCAATGGAAATGCCGCGAACAATTCATGATTTTGGAGGTTTTCCGCAAGCGTTATTTGACGTGCAATATCTTGTAAACGGTAGTCCAGAATTAGCAGTAGAAACTAAGCAATTATTGACGCCGATCGCGGTTGAACTCGATGAACATTGGGGTTTAGATCACGGTGCTTGGAGTGTAATTAAACATTTATATCCAGATGCCAATGTTCCTGTAATTCAGTTAAGTATTGATTATACAAAACCCGCGGAATACCATTTTGATTTGGCACAAAAATTAAGTGCTTTACGTACCAAAGGAATTTTAATTGTTGGAAGCGGAAATATTATTCATAATTTGAGATTAGTCGATTTCCCTAATTTAAATAAAGATAATTACGGCTATGATTGGGCCATTGAAGCTCGAGAAACTATCAATGCACATTTATTAAACGGAAATTTCAAACCGCTTATTGATTTTGAAAAACAAAGCCAAGCTTTACAATTAGCAATCCCAACTCCAGAGCATTATTTACCTTTAATTTATACTTTGGGTTTAAAAGGAAAGCAAGAAGAACTCAGTTTCTTCAATGATAAATTATTAGGAGGATCGTTGAGCATGACTTCGGTAAAAATTATGTAGTATCGGTAAAACAAACTACTTCAAACGAATTTTTAAATAGCACGAAAATAATTTCATCCTTGGTTGCAATGATGTATTTTTGAACTCAAACTTTTTTAACCACATGAAAATAATAGCAGTCATTCCAGCACGATACGCATCAACACGATTTCCAGCAAAATTAATGCAAGATCTTGGCGGTAAAACCGTAATTTTAAGAACCTATCAAGCAGCCATAAACACGCAATTGTTTGATGATGTTTTTGTAGTAACGGATTCTGATTTGATTTATGACGAAATTATTTCTAACGGTGGAAAAGCAATTAAGAGTGTCAAGGAACACGAATCGGGTAGCGATCGAATTGCCGAAGCAGTCGAAAATCTAGATGTTGATATTGTAATTAATGTACAAGGCGATGAACCCTTTATTGATGCCGAACCTTTGGCAAAAGTCATTGAAGTTTTTAAAAACGATTTGGATAAAAAAGTAGATTTAGCATCGTTAATGCGCGAAATTACTAATCAAGAAGATATTAACAATCCTAATAATGTGAAGGTGGTCATAGATCAAAACGGATTTGCTTTGTACTTCTCACGTTCTGTAATTCCGTATCCACGAGAGCAAAACGTAGGTGTTCGATACATGCAACACATTGGTATTTATGCTTTTAGGAAACAAGCTTTATTGGATTTTTATAGCTTACCAATGCAATCTTTGGAAGCATCCGAAAAACTAGAACAACTGCGCTATTTGGAGTTTGGCAAACGAATCAAAATGGTTGAGACCACACACGTAGGAATTGGAATTGATACTGCAGAAGATCTTGAAAAAGCACGAAAAATGATCGATCAATAAGTTTAACTTTCCAATTTTGAGATGATAATTAACTCGTTGTGGGTTTCTAGGCGAGGGAGTGAGCGAATTTTACAAGAGGTAGCATGAAACTCAGCGATAAAATTCTTGTTGCGCTGGTTTTGCATCTCGTTTAAAATCATGGTATTGAACAATGCAAAACCATTTTTTCGCAATAAATGACAAATTCTGTTGCTAAAAAAGGATTCGAATAAAAAATTGGGCATGTTTGTATCTTGAAACACATCGATGACGATGAGATCGTATTTTTGTTTGGTTTTTAAAACAAATTCAAACGCATCATCAACTATAATGGTAACATTTTTAATTTGATCCAATTGAAAGTAGGTGTTGGCAATGCGAGCCATTTCAGCATCAAGTTCAACGCCCGTGATGTTTCCTTTAAATCCTATTTCATCAACTAAGGTTTTAATAACGCTGCCGCCTGCTACGCCAAGAACCAATATATCTTGCATGGGTTGAATGCGATTAAAACCAATTTCTTTTAGTCCGTGACGTAAAATACGTTGTAAACTTCCGTACGAGTAATTCGCGTTTTTAGAATCGAGGACCAATTCACCATTATTCCAAGTTACTTCAATTGACTTGCTTAAGTCGGATTTAGTTTGAAAAATGGTAATAGGAGTCAAGTAGCTCAATATTTTTTTAATCATTACGGTCTGTTTTACCCAAAAATAAGATTTAAATTATTTATTTTACATCAAATTTCGAAATAATGAAAAAACGGTTGTACGAGTTTATCTTTTTCAAACTTATGGGTTGGAAAATTGTAGGAGGCATTGACGCTTCGGTTAAAAAATGTGTCATGATGGTCCTGCCTCATACGAGCGCACACGATTTTTATTTAGGAATTTTTACCAGAGGGATTACGCAATTAGAAATGAATTGGGTAGGCAAAAAGGAATTGTTTCGTTTTCCGTTTGGGTATTATTTCAGATACATGGGAGGCGAGCCACTGGATCGCTCTGGCGGATTAAATAAAGTAGAATCAATTGCCGCTATTTTTGATAAAAAGGAAACTTTTCGCTTGGCTGTGGCAGCAGAGGGCACACGCCACAAAGTAGCAGAACTCAAAACAGGATTTTATTATATTGCTCTGCAAGCAAATGTGCCTATTATTCCTGTCTCTTTCGATTTTGGTAGAAAACAAGTTCACTTAGGAGCAGCAGTACAACCAACCGGAAATTTTGAAAATGACTTGTCAATTTTAAAAGAACATTATAAAGGAGTTGAAGGAAAAATACCTGAAAATGGATATCATTTTGATTTTAAAAATTAAATAACTTACTAGAATGAAGAATTATAAAGGTTTACTCGCACTTGGGTTAAGTTGTACTGTTTTATTATCTTGTACTAATGATAATTCAATAACAGAGAGGAACTTGTATTTATTAACATCAAGTAATACTTCTGGTAAAATAAGTTATACCAATCTATTAGCAGCCACTTCTAAAGTTGAGTCATTTAGTATTGTTTCAGCAGATGCGGATGGTATTTCTTATGATCCGATTTCTGATGCTGTTGTTTTAGCATCACGCTCTAATAACCGACTCGAAGCTTATGCCAGGCTACGCACAACAAGTGAGGCAGGACTCGATAACCTTACACTAATTTCAAGTAGTTCGGGAACTGATTTTACAAATGCCAGAGAAACGGCGGTTTTCAATGATATTGTTGTAGTTGCTCAAGATCAATCGGCTTTTAATAACCTAGCGAATAAGTTGTTTGTATATCAAAAGTCGAGTTCAGGATTTACTTTACTAAAAACCTTTAGTACAACATTTAAACTTTGGGGAATTCATTTAGACGGTACCGATTTATATGCTGTGGTTGATTTAACGGGCGATGTTGCTCAATTCGAAAACATCCTCAATGCAAATAGCGGAGCAATAACGCCAACAAAACGAATCAGCATTGAAGGCATCAATAGAATCCACGGAATTACTTATTCCGCCTCAGATGATGTTATGATTCTAACAGATATTGCAAGTGCAACTTCATCATCAGATGGAGGCTTTGTTGTCCTACCTTCTTTTTCAAATCTTTTTGCTCTTACCGCAAATGGAGGTACACTTAAAATGGATAAACAACTACGTGTTTATGGACCTAATTCGCAGTTAGGAAACCCTGTTGACGTGGCTTATGACAAGCAATCTCAACAAATATTTATTGCTGAAAATTTAAAAAACGGAGGGCAAGTAATGCACTTTCGATTTCCAAGTCAATCAGGAGACAGTGCGCCATTGTTTGTTAGGTCAGAGGCGGGAGTGAGCTCAATTTTTGCCACCCGTTAAACACTTTTCTTGCTCAAATTTTAATTGACTACAGTTTAGGGTGATAACTTTTAAATGAACCATCGGTATAAAAAACAACTATTTTATCAATCTCAACTTCTGGAAAGCTATCCACAATTGTATTTGACGGTTCTTCTTTTGTTTCGGACTTAGGAGTGATCACTTCTTTATTATTTGAGAATAAATCAGTTGTGAATAGTGTAGTTTCTTCTGAGTTTTTTGCAACACTTTCATTTAGAGTAGAGGATATTTGTTTTTGGTCAGAAGCCGGAAAAGTACCTTTTCCATTTAAAATCCAATATAAATCTACTTCAGGATATACTTCTAAAATTTTTAAAATAAAGTCTAAACTAGGCTTGTTTCTGCCTGAAAGCAAATGCGACAAACTAGAGCGTTGCACACCTATTTTATCTGCAAACGAAGAAGCATTTAAACTGTAATAATCCAGTAGTAACTCTAGTCTTTTTATAAAATCTTCTATGTTTACCATTGTAAATTTATTATAAATTTCCCTATTTACAAATGTAATCAATTAAATTAGATAATCCAATTGCAAGGACATAAATATCGATAAACGCTAGTTTTATTAGAACTATCACTTCATATAATTATTATTAAAGTACTGTTATTGTATAATTTAAGTCTATTATATTTAATATGTAACAATTTTACATATGTTTATAAATCCTTTGTCCTCAGGAGTAGTTTTATTTGTTTACAAAATTGAAATTTCATGAAAAGCAATGATTTACATTTGTAAATAATAAGATGTTTACTTTTGTAAATTAAATAATAAACTATGAATTTACAAGAGTTATTCTATAAATATAAAGAAGAAAGTATATTTGGCAGGTATCTTACTTTACCAATGATTGAGCCTATTTTAGCTCAATTAAACTCTAATAATCAATTGCAGATTATTGGCGAGTCTGTGCAAGGAAGACCCATTTATTCCTATCAAATTGGAAGTGGTAAAACCAGAATCTTTTTATGGTCGCAAATGCATGGAAACGAAAGCACAACTACTAAAGCGCTTTTAGATTTTATGAATTTTTTGAATAGTGATAATTCTCTGGCGAAACAATTTTTAGAAGCATTTACATTTTATGCTATTCCAATGCTTAATCCTGATGGAGCTAATTTGTATACTCGAGAAAATGCTAATAAAGTAGATTTAAATCGAGACTCTCAAAATTTAACGCAGCCAGAAAGCAAATTACTTCGTGCAACTTTTGAAAGTTTTCAGCCTGACTTTTGTTTTAATTTGCATGATCAGAGAACCATTTTTGGTGTTGGTGATTCAGGGAAATCTGCTACAATGTCTTTTTTGGCTCCGTCCTATAATGAAAATCGTGACATAAATGACTGTCGTAGAAAAGCGATTGATTTAATTGCGGCTATTAATGAGGAGTTACAAGTCTACATACCCGGACAAATTGGTCGATTTGATGATTCATTCAATATCAATTGTATTGGAGATACATTTCAGTCCATGGGCGTGCCCACTGTACTATTTGAAGCGGGGCATTTTCAAGGTGATTATGAGCGAGAAGAAACCCGAAAATATGTTTTCATAGCCTTGATTTCAGGATTTAAAACACTTAGCGAAAACGTTATAGTTAGCAATGGAATCGAGAAATATTTGAATATTTCTCAAAATAAAGTCGTTTTTTATGATTTTATGTATAAAAACATCAAAATAAATTATGATGGTATCGAAATAATCACCAATTTTGCATTACAATACAAAGAAGAATTAATTGAAAATCAGATTTGTTTTAACGCTTATTTTTCACAAATAGGTGATTTAGAAAATCATTTCGGTCATTTCGAGTTTGATGCGGAAGGCGCACTGTATCAAGATGATTTTGATTCAGTTCCGAAATTGAATAAAAAAGCTGATTTTTATTTAGATAATAACATAAAAATTGTTAATGGATTGGTAAAAATTTAATATTTTTGTCTTTTTGTTGTTTTTATGTATAATTTTATACTTTGTTAAAGCAATTAATAATGTTAATTAAAAAGTTATGAGTAAATTTCGTTTAGATGAAGTAGATCACCAAATTTTGGATATGTTGATAGACAATACCAGAGTTCCATTTACGGATATTGCAAAAAAATTATTAATTTCTGCAGGAACTGTGCATGTGCGGGTTAAAAAAATGGAAGATGCTGGAATCATCATGGGATCATCATTGGTTTTGGATTATGATAAATTAGGCTACTCTTTTATTGCTTACGTTGGTGTGTTTTTGAATAATACTTCGCAAACTAAATTTGTTTTGGAGCGCATTAATGAAATTCCTTTTGTAACTGTTGCCTCTGTAACTACAGGTAAGTTTAATATTTTTTGCAAAATTAGAGCAAAAGATACTAAACATGCTAAAGATGTTATTTTTATGATTGATGATATTGATGGTGTTTACAGAACCGAGACTATGATTTCTCTTGAAGAAAGCATCAATGATAAAAAGCGTTTAATGCATACTATTTTCAAAAATATGTAATTGATCTTGAATGCTTATATAAAATATAACCTCAAGTTCGTTCTTGGGGTTTTTTTATAAAAACTATTTACTAAACCAACCACACAACACACTAACTATGTATACTTTACCTAAAATTGAACGCTTCAATCAAGACGTTCTATCTAAATACCACATCTATAATAGTGTATTTATAACTTTGCCTTTTCACTCTATTGATAATACGGGAGCATTATTACCCTTGTTTACAGATGTTTGCGATACTGGATTCAAAAAACAAGAAACACCTAAAGAAATTGTTGATTTCTTCGCTGAAAGGTATTTGCACAATGCCTCTGAAACGGACAAAATTGATATTATGTTTCGTTTTATTCAATATATCGAAAGGCAAATTGTACTTTTTGATGCAATTGAAGATGCTGCTTTTCCTGTAGTAAACAATATGGAAGGAATTGGATCTTTACGTGATATTAAAGAAAAAGCCGATGCTACTGCAAAAGCAGAAGAGGTTGTTGATTTTTTAGAAAATTTTAATGTTAGAACCGTTCTCACAGCCCACCCTACACAGTTTTATCCTGGTGCAGTTTTAGGAATAATCAATGACTTAACCGCAGCGATCAGAAATAATAATTTACTTGAAATTAAACAATTATTAGCTCAGTTGGGTAAAACACCTTTTATTCAACAAGAAAAACCAAATCCCTTTGACGAAGCAGTAAGTTTAATTTGGTACCTTGAAAACGTATTTTACCACACTTCGGGCGAAATGGTGCAGTACATTCAAAAAAATATTTTCAATGAAAATTCAATAAAAAACCCTTTGATAAAACTGGGATTTTGGCCAGGTGGTGATCGTGATGGGAACCCGTTTGTCACTACTGAAATCACCTTAAAGGTAGCCGATCGCTTGCGTACTTCGATCTTAAAATGTTATTACATTGAAATACGAAACTTAAAACGCAAGCTTACATTTTCAGGAGTTGACGTATTGATTACGGAGCTGGAGCAAAAATTATATCGTTCTGTTTTTTATTCAAAAGGAGAAATTTTTATCACTTTGGAGGAATTCAAATCGCAACTTAATAAAATTAAGCAAATTGTGATTGAGCAGCACCAATCATTATATCTAGATGAATTGGAAGCTTTGCTTATAAAAGTTAATTTGTTCGGATTTCACTTTGCTACTTTAGATATTCGTCAGAACAGTAAAATTCACGATGCCGTTTTTAAAGAAGTCGTGAGTTTATTTTCTAATTCAAATACTAATGTTTTTCCAAAAAATTATTTCGAATTAACCGAAGCTGAAAAGTTTGAAGTACTTTCAAAAGTAAAAGGAAGTATCGATCCTACAGCATTCGAGAACGAAATAACGCGACTTACACTTGAGTCGATACAAGCTATTAAAACTATTCAAGAAAATAATGGCGAATTTGGTGCCAACAGATACATTATCAGTAACAATGAAAGTGCGCTAAATGTAATGGAGACTTTTGCTTTATTTCGCTTAAGCGGATGGCAAAATCCTACTGTAGATATTGTGCCTTTGTTTGAATCGGTTGACGATTTGCAAAGTGCGCATGAAATCATGGAGAAACTATATACCAATGAGGCTTACGCTGCGCATTTGCATAGCAGAAACAATAAACAAACCATTATGTTAGGTTTCTCTGACGGAACAAAAGACGGTGGTTATTTGATGGCGAATTGGAGTATTTATAAAGCGAAAGAAGCCTTGACTGAAATGTCTCGTAAATATGGTATTAAAGTTATTTTCTTCGATGGTCGAGGAGGACCTCCAGCGCGTGGCGGCGGAAAAACACATAAATTTTACGCCTCATTAGGGCCTAATATTGAAAATAATGAAATTCAAGTAACTGTTCAAGGACAAACGATTAGCTCTAATTTTGGAACTTTAGATTCCTGTCGTTACAATTTGGAAAATTTATTAAGTGCAGGTGTAACCAATCAGGTTTTTGGGAAAGGAAGTAATGCTTTATCAGCAGCTGAGCAAGAAATTTTAGATCAGTTAGCCAACTTAGGATATGATAAATATTTGAGTTTTAAAAATCATCCGCAATTTATACCGTACCTTGAACAAATGAGTACGCTGAAATATTACGCAAAAACCAATATTGGTAGCCGACCATCAAAAAGAAGTAAGTCGGAGCAATTGGATTTTGCTGATTTAAGAGCTATTCCTTTTGTAGGTTCATGGAGTCAATTGAAACAAAATGTACCTGGTTTTTTTGGTGTAGGAACGGCCTTAAAACATTTTGAAACTAGTGGGCAATGGGATAAAGTTCAAGACTTGTACAATCATTCTTTGTTCTTTAAAACCTTGTTGGAAAACAGTATGATGTCGTTAGCAAAATCCTTTTTCCCATTAACAGCTTACATGCGTAAGGATCCTAAATTTGGTGATTTCTGGCAAATTATTTACGACGAATTTTTAGAAACCAAACGTTTGTTGCTGAAAATTGCAGGTCATACTGAACTAATGGAGAATTACCCTGATGGTAAAGCTTCTATTCAAATAAGAGAGCGAATTGTATTGCCATTGTTAACAATACAGCAATATGCGTTGTTAAGAATAAATGAATTGAATAAAGAAGAAAACCCAGACGAGGCTTTAATCAAGGTCTATGAAAAAATTGTGACCCGTTCACTATTCGGCAATACCAATGCAAGTAGAAACTCGGCTTAAAAATAAATACAAATATGAAATCAATCCAGTTACCAGTTAATGAATATGCAGCCTTTTATGCTCCATATATACAAGCCTTAGGAGAGGTAGATCTTATTGAAGAATTAGAAATTTCATTACATGCCTTTATTAAATTTGTGCAAAACATTCCGATGGATAAGTTTGACTACAGGTATGCTGAAGGAAAATGGGATATCAAGGAAATTATTCAGCATGTAATTGATACGGAACGCATTTTTGCTTACCGAGCTTTACGAATTTCTAGAAACGATCAAACGCCTTTACCTGGTTTTGATGAAAACGCCTTTGTTGTCAATACTGAGGCTAGTAAAAGAAGTATTCAAGAATTACTAACAGAATTATCTGCTGTTCGCCATTCCAATTTATTGTTTTTTAAAAGCTTAAGTTCAGATCAATTTCAAAGAATTGGAACAGCATCCAATGCAGCAATATCAGTTAGAGCAATCGGTTTTATTATGATTGGTCATCAAAAGCACCATCAAAAAGTTTTTGAGGAAAGATATTTATAACATTTTAAAAACCTGTCGACCAAATTGTAAGTTTATTATCAAACGACATGGTATTTGCAGGACTTGTAGAAGGCATCACATGATACGTGATGCCTTTTATTTGTCCGAATTTTTTAAAAAATAGTAAATAACTAGCTTTGCCATTAAATAATATGGTTGTAATGGTTGGATATTGTTTTAAAAAAGAAACAAAGTCATTTACCAAAGGATTTTTAATATTCAAATCGAGACTTCCTTCACGCTCACATGCAGCTAAAACATCCCAAAGTCCGATGTGATGGTTCTGCAGTAATTGAATTTTACTTTGATAATCGGGTAGAATATCGCTTTGAGCAAGGATTTCTTGCATGATTTTCCAGAACTGATTGCGTGTATTTCCATAATATTCCTGCTGTTGCAAAGAAATATTCCCTGGCATCGATCCAAGAATCAACAGTTTTGTTTTTGAGTTTATTATCGGTGAAAAAGAATGAATCATTTTAACTTTCAGCATTTTCTTTTTCCAGAATGGCTAAGGCCAGCCGAATTTTACCATAATCAATTTGTTCTTCTAAATAATCAAAATAAGGTTTCAAGGCTTGCGGAGCTTCTAATTGCTCTTTGGCTTCGGCTACTTTAAGGATATCATTTTCTGATACAAACGATTCTAAATCAATTTCTTCGCCATCGGTATATAATTTTGCCAAATGCGAAAAAACGGTACTTTCACCAATTTTTCGTTTAGTAGCTATTTCGCTTACGCTTAATCCTTCTTGATAGAGTTTAAGTGTTTCTTTATAAGTTGTAGCTTCTTTCTTTTTGCGAACGGATTTTTCTTTGTGATGCGCGATAATAACTTCAATAAAGGCGGTTCCATATTTTTCGAGTTTCGTTCGCCCCACACCATCAATAGATAGTAATTCGTTTTCGCTCATTGGTCTTTCAGTTTCCATTTGGCGTAAAGCTGCATCACTAAAAATGACATAAGCGGGAACTTCTTCCTCTTTTGCAATCTGATAACGTAGGTTTCGCAAGGCTTCAAAAAGTCCATTTCCTTTGCTTACTTTATTTTTCGTGCTAACCGTAGGAGCTGTTTCGGTTTTTGGTCTTTGAACAGCAGTCAGTTGAACTTTTTCGTTCTCAAATAAAACTTTAGTAGCTAAACTAGTGAGTCTTATTTTGTTTTGTTGATGAAAAGCGATTTCACAATAGCCCAAATTGATCAATTGAATTAGGTATTGATTCCAATCGTACCACGAAATGGAGTTGCCCACACCATAAGTCTTTAAATTTTGATATTCTTTTTCAAAAATATAAGCGTTTTTAGAACCTCGCAAAAAATCAATGATTACCGGAAGTGGCTCGCTTTCTTTCAATCTTTTTATGGCTGAGAGTGCTTTTTGAGCAATTATAGTTCCATCAAAAAACGAGGGTGGATTTTTACAAATATCGCAGTTGCCACAATTGGATGTAACTAATTCACCAAAGTAGGACAGTAAAATCTTTCTTCGACAACTTAAAGCATCAGCATATTGTTTCATCCGATCCAATTTAGCCAACTGCAATTCGGCATTCAATCCTTGAGATGCAAATTTTTGCAGCTGTATTAAATCGCCATAGCTTTCGAACAAAATAGTTTCAGAGGGAAGTCCGTCGCGACCTGCACGACCTATCTCTTGGTAATAGCCCTCAATATTTTTGGGCAAATTATAATGAATAACCCAACGCACATTCGATTTGTCAATTCCCATTCCAAAAGCTATCGTGGCGCACACAATTTGGCATTCATCGTTGATAAATTCATCTTGAGTTTGAGAACGCAAATCAGCATCTAAGCCTGCATGGTAAGCTTTTGCAGCAATGCCAAGTTGTTGTAATTTTTCGGCTAGTTCTTCAGTAGTTTTGCGACTTAAACAATAAATAATTCCAGACTCGTCAGGTTTGTCTTTTATAAATTCAATAATTTGTTTTACCCGGTCTAAAGCAGGTCTTACCTCAAGACTTAAATTTTTACGGTCAAAAGAAGAAATGTATACTTTTGGTTGTTTGAGATTGAGTTGTTTGGCAATATCCCTGCGGGTTGCTTTGTCTGCAGTTGCAGTTAGTGCAAGAATAGGAACGCTTGGCAATCTATTTTTGAGGTAGCCTAAATTTGTGTAGGCGGGCCTAAAATCATGTCCCCATGAGGAAATGCAATGCGCTTCATCAATTGCAATAAGACTTACATTTAAGGAACTGAATAAAGGATCTAGGATAGTTAAACTCTCTGGCGCAACGTAAACTAATTTAATAGTTTGAGCTTGAATTTTATCAATTAAAATGGTTCGCTCTTCGTCTGTCTGACTACTATTTAGGTAACAAGCTGCAATACCGTTTGCCTTTAAGCTGTCAACTTGGTCTTTCATCAAAGCAATCAAAGGTGATAATACAATTGTGATCCCTGGTAATAAAAGAGCTGGTAATTGAAAGCAAATTGATTTTCCTCCACCCGTTGGCATTATTGCAAGCGTATCAAGCCCTGCGAGCACATCACTAATGATTTCAGCTTGCTGTGGTCTGAATTTATCAAAACCAAAATTTTCTTTTAAAGTAGTGTGTAAGATTGGATGGGTCATTTATGAATTTGTGAGCGCACTTTAGATAAAAAAAGGAACTCCGAAAAAGAGTTCCTTTAATACAATTTTATAAAAATCGAGACCTAATTAGTCTTCGTCTTCATCATCTTCTTCGTCAGCGTAGTCTTTTGTGTCGATATCATCGTCATCATCCTCACCGTCAGTATCAGGCTTGTCAATGACTTCGTCTTCGTCATCATCATCAATGTCGTCATCAAGATCTAAGCCTTTGATTGGTTCTACTACATCATCAATCATTATTTCATCATCTTCGTCGTAATTTTCGATTCTGTCTGCAAGTTTTGTACTCACTTTTACTAAATAGATAGTATCTTCAGTACGTACTTCTACTGCTTCTACCAATTCGTTTTTAGCGTTTCTAAAACTAATAATGTTTGAATCATCATAACCATCTGGAAATTTATCAACCAAAAGGTTTAAAATTTCATTGGTAAGTTTTGCGTAGTCAACTATTACTCTTTTCATAAATATTCTATAAATCTAATAAATAAGCGAAAATTAATGGCGCTACAATGGTAGCATCAGATTCTATGATAAATTTAGGTGTATTCATATCTAGTTTACCCCAAGTGATTTTTTCATTTGGAACAGCTCCTGAATACGAACCATAACTTGTTGTTGAATCAGATATTTGACAGAAATAGCTCCAGAATGGAACATCATGCATTTCCATATCTTGGTACAACATAGGTACCACACAAATTGGGAAATCACCTGCGATACCACCGCCAATTTGGAAAAATCCAATTCCGTTGCTACTATTTTTTGGGTACCAATCAGCAAGGAAAGTCATGTATTCAATTCCAGATTTCATGGTAGAAGCTTTCAATTCTCCTTTGATTACGTAAGAAGCAAAAATATTACCCATGGTGCTGTCTTCCCAACCTGGAACAACAATTGGTAAATTTTTCTCCGCTGCAGCGTACATCCAACTGTCTTTTAAATCAATTTCGTAGTATTCTTCAAGAACACCTGATAATAACATTTTATACATGAATTCATGCGGAAAATAACGTTCTCCTTTATCATCTGCATCTTTCCAAATTTTGTAAATGTGCTTTTGTAAACGACGGAAAGCTTCGTGCTCTGGAATACAAGTATCAGTTACACGGTTTAAACCACGCTCCAATAAATCCCATTCGTCTTGAGGAGTCAAATCACGGTAGTTAGGCACTCTTTCGTAATGAGAGTGAGCCACTAAGTTCATAATATCTTCTTCAAGGTTGGCTCCCGTACAAGAAATAATATGTACTTTGTCTTGACGAATAATGTCAGAAAATATTTTTCCAATCTCGGCAGTACTCATTGCACCTGCCATACTCACCATCATTTTTGCGCCTTTTGCTAATTGTTCTTCGTATGCTTTAGCTGCGTCAACTAAAGCTGCAGAATTGAAATGCAAATAATGCTTTTCTATAAACTGACTGATTGGTCCTTTACTCATTTTTATTTTAATTTTTAACTGCTATTATTTTCGTCACGACTGTTTCAAATGTAACGATTTTTTGAATTTAAAGAAATAAATGCGATTATTATTTGCGGTCGTAACCTAAAATTTTCAAAACGTCTTCAGAGGTTTGTTGCTCTGAAAATACTTCGGTTGCCAAAATTCCATTTTCATCACGATCGATCAAAATGTGTTTTGGTTGTGGAATCAAACAGTGGTGTAATCCTCCGTAGCCTCCAATAGTTTCTTGGTATGCGCCTGTGTTAAAAAAACCAATATACAAAGGTTTTTCTTTATTGTACTTAGGTAAGTAAATGGCGTTCATGTTTTGCTCTGAGTTGTAGTAATCATCGCTGTCGCACGTCATTCCTCCTAATAAAACACGTTCATAAGTATCGTTCCAACGGTTTACAGCCAACATGATAAAACGCTTGTTGATAGCCCAAGTATCTGGTAAAGTTGTGATGAAAGAAGAGTCAATCATGTTCCATTTCTCTCTATCATTTTGTTGTTTTTGATACAAAATTTGATAAATAGCACCACCACTTTCGCCTACAGTATACGATCCGAACTCTGTAAAAATGTTTGGTACATCCACTTCAGCCTCGTCACAAGCGATTTTAATTTGATTGATAATTTCATCAATCATGTATTGGTAATCATATTCAAAAGCCAATGAATTTTTGATAGGGAAACCTCCACCAATATTCAAGCCGTCAAGTGTAGGACATTCTTTTTTTAGTGCTATGTATACTTTGATACATTTTACCAACTCGTTCCAATAATACGCCGTATCATTGATACCAGTATTGATAAAAAAGTGAAGCATTTTAAGCTCTAATTTATCATTATCCTGAATTTGTTTTTTGTAAAATGAAACAATATTCTTGTAACCAATTCCCAATCTTGAGGTATAGAATTCAAATTTTGGCTCCTCTTCAGCTGCAATTCTAATTCCAATTTTGAATTTGTTTTTGATTTGGCCTTGTAGCAAATCTAATTCTTCATAATTATCAATAATCGGAATGGTATTTTTGTGTCCGTTATTGATTAAACGAGCAATATTTTCAATGTATTGATCGCGTTTGAAACCATTACAAATAACATATGTGCTCTTGTTTATTTTACCATTTGCTAAAAGATTTTCAACAATATTTATGTCAAAAGCCGAAGAGGTTTCGATATGAATGTTATTCTTGAAAGCTTCGTTCATAATGTATTCAAAATGAGAGCTTTTAGTGCAATAGCAATAGTAGTATTTGGCTTCGTATTTGTTTTTCTCCATCGATTTACGAAACCAACTTTTTGCTCTGTTGATGTTATTTGAAATTTGCGGCAAATAAGTAAACTTTAAAGGCGTACCGTATTGCTCAACTAATTTCATTAAATCAATATTATGAAAAAGTAAGTGGTCTTTGTTTAGCGTAAATTCTTCTTGTGGAAAATAATATGTTTGATTGATTAAGTCCGAATATTTTGTATTCATTGAAGCAGGTTTAATAGATTAAATAGTGTTTTAAAACATAGATGAATCTATCATTCAAACCCGAATATTAGCATATACAATCTGTAGCTTTTCGTTATCGGCTTTTAGGTATTGAAAAACATCGAAAGTAAAGTTGCCTTTAATAGAATAAAAGCGCTTCAATATCCTTAAAAAGGACATGGTTTTGCGGGTTTTATTGGAACCAGAGCGTGACTTACTGTGTGTTTTTTTCATCGGTGCAAATGTAAAAAATATTATCCACGCAATGCAATGCTTTTTTAGAAAAAAATATTAAGATTTGTAATCTTCAAACGCTTTAAGAATTAATTCATTTTCAACTGCTTGATTTATTTTTATTCCGCCAATGCCTTCAATTAAGGCAAACTGAATGGTTCCGTATTCATTTTTTTTGTCATGAATCAGTAAAGCCAAGATTGGATCGATATCTTTTTCATCAAAAACAATAGTTTCATAAATAGATTGAATACAGTTTTTGATTTCGATATAATCTGCTTGGGTTAAAAGTCCCTTTTCCATAGCAATGAAACTTTCTAAAATCATACCAACAGCTATAGCTTCACCATGTAAAAGTGTAGTTTTTTCAGAGGTTTCTAAAAAGTAACTTTCAATAGCATGCCCGAGTGTGTGCCCAAAATTAAGAGCTTTTCGGATGTTTTTTTCGGTTGGATCTTGTTTTACAATTTTATTTTTTATTTCTACCGATCTGTAAATCAGTGCGTCAAAATCAGCGTAATCTATTGCAGCAAGGTCTAAAAATTGATTCCAGTATGTTCTATCATAAATTAAACCGTGCTTGAGCATTTCAGCCAAACCAGATCGCATTTCAGTTTGCGGCACTGTTTCAAGATATTGCGTGTCAATTAGAACCATTAATGGAACGTTAATCACTCCAATTTGGTTTTTTAAATTACCTAAATCAACACCATTTTTACCACCCACAGAGGCGTCAACCATTGATAATAAGGTTGTAGGAATATGAATAAAATCGATTCCTCTTTTGAAGGTACTGGCTACAAATCCGCCCAAATCAGTCACAACACCGCCGCCCAAATTGATAACCAAACTTTTTCTATCGGCTCCAAGTTCAGTTAGTACATTCCAAATTTGTACACAGGTTTCAATATTTTTATTTTCTTCGCCGGCCTCAAATTCTATAATTTCAATTGCTACTTCTGTTTCTAATAATGGTAAAAAATTTGGCAAGCAAAACTCGTTTGTATTGTTATCAACAATAATGAAAATAGAAGAATAACTGTTGTTTTGTAGGTGAATGTTTAGCGCTTGATAGGCTTCTTCGTTGAAATGAATAGGGTAATTGTTAGCTTGTATGGTCTGCATTGTTGTACTTGTATTTGATAAGTTGATCTTGGATTTAATCAACGTCAAATGTATCAATTAATCAAATCTTTTGTGGTCAAACAGCGAGAAAATTCACAGTCATTGCATTTTTCTGTTTTTTAACCATTGTATTTAGTTAAATATTCAAAGTCTATCTATATTTGTATAAAATTTAAACAGATAATGAAAAAAATATTTGACAACACACAAGTTGCTTTTGCTTTAAAAAGCGATACCGAACTTGATCGCGCTTATTTTCTTTTTAAAATGATAGCTAATCAGCCTTTAGTGCGAATTGGTACTGCGGTTACAAATTTTGCTTTAAAAGCCAATTTACCGGTCGAAGGATTAATTCGAGCAACTGTTTTTGATCATTTTTGTGGTGGTGTCAATGAGGATGATTGCTTGTCTGTGGTTGATAAAATGTATACTAAAGGAGTTTCTTCGGTTTTGGATTATTCTGTGGAAGGAAAAGAAGAAGAAGATCAATTTGATGCTGCTTTGCAAATGACTTTAAAAACTATTGAATTTGCTAAAGAACGTATGGCAATTCCTTTTGCCGTTTTTAAACCAACCGGTTTTGGACGTTTTGAATTGTATGAAAAACTAGGAGAAAAACAAACCTTGACTGCTGCTGAACAAATAGAATGGGATCGAGTAGTGGAACGTTTTGACATTGTTTGTAAAGAAGCGCACCAAAAAAATGTAGCCTTACTTATTGATGGTGAAGAGAGTTGGATGCAAGATGCAGCCGATGATTTGGTTGCTTCTATGATGCGAAAATATAATAAGGAGAAAGCTATCGTTTTTAATACGCTACAAATGTATCGTTGGGATCGATTGGATTACTTGAAAAAATTACATGAGCAAGCCAAAGCAGAGGGATTTTATATCGGAATGAAAATTGTTCGTGGTGCGTATATGGAAAAAGAAAATACACGTGCCGAAGAAAAAGGATATCCAAGCCCGATTTGTGCATCAAAAGAAGCTACCGATATTAATTACGATGCAGCTGTTTCTTATATGGTTGAACATATTGATACAATGGCTATTTTTGCAGGAACTCACAACGAATTAAGTACATATACTTTGATGGACTTAATGCAACAAAACGGTATGGCTACTACTGATAATCGCATTTGGTTCGGGCAATTGTACGGAATGAGTGACAACATTAGTTACAATCTAGCAAATGAAGGGTACAATGTGTCTAAATATTTGCCATTTGGACCAGTGAAAGATGTGATGCCGTATTTGATTCGTCGTGCTGAAGAAAACACTTCAGTAGCAGGTCAAACTAGTCGTGAGCTTTCTATGATAAAAGCGGAAAGAAATCGCAGAAAAGGGAAATGATTTTATTTCAAATAGGTTTAACAACTATAAAAAAGCTCCAATAAAATTTTATTGGAGCTTTTTTGTTGATATTTTTAATATTTTTATTGACTCTAAGAATTGCTAAACTGCAAATTACTTAGGTTTTTATAAATCCCATTTTCTAGTTCAATTAAATCTTGGTGTGTTCCCTGTTCAGCAATTCTACCATTGTCTAAAACCAAAATTTGATCAGCACTTCGAATGGTTGACAAACGGTGTGCAATGATTATGCTGGTGCGGCCTTCCATTAAAATTTCTAGTGCTTCTTGTACTAATTTTTCACTTTCGCTATCTAACGAAGATGTGGCTTCGTCTAAAATTAAAATACTAGGATTTTTAAGCAAAGCACGTGCAATGGCAATACGTTGTCTTTGTCCGCCTGATAATTTAATACCACGTTCTCCAACCACGGTTTCGAATTTTTCAGGGAAACTTTCGATAAAGTGATACGCATTAGCTTGCTTGGATGCGAGTAGAATTTCTTCATCTGTAGCATTTGGTTTTCCGTAGGCAATATTTTCTTTAATTGTTCCGCCAAAAAGAATCACATCTTGAGGAACGATACTCATATTTCCTCTAAGATTTTCTAAATCAAAGTCGTAAATGTTTTTACCATCAATTTGAATTTCTCCTGCATCAATATTGTAAAAACGAAGTAGGAGCGAAGCAATTGTTGATTTTCCGGTACCACTTGGCCCAACAATTGCAATTTTTTGACCAAAATTAGCCGTGAAACTGACATCTTTTAAAACCTGAATCTCTTTTCGGGATGGGTAACTAAAAGCAACATTTTTGAAGCTTACATTGCCTTGTATTTTTTCTAGTGGTAATGTTGTGCCATTAGCATTAATTTTCTCGGGTGTTTCATCAAGTAATTCGAAAACACGTTCTGTAGCGCCAATTGCCTTTTGAATTTGTGCATACAACTCAGCAATTCCGCCAAATGAAGCACCTACAAATGTGGAATACAACACAAACGATATTAATTGACCAACGCTCATTTCGCCACTAATACTCAATTGTACGCCGTACCAAACTACTGCTACGATTGCTCCAAACAAACAAAAAATGATAAATGAGGCAAAGTAACCGCGGTATTTTCCGCCTTTGATGGCAATGCTTACAACTTCCTTAATTTTACCATTGTAACGCGCTATTTCGTACCATTCGTTTGCAAAAGCTTTAACTATTGAAATTCCTTGCATGGTTTCCTCAACCACTACTTGGCTCTCGGCTACTTTATCTTGCACGTTTTTCGAGTATTTTCGAATAAAACGACCAAATATAACAGCCGCGACAGCTACTAAAGGCACAACAGATAACATTAATAAAGTGAGTTTGATACTTTCGTTTGCCAAAAGTAAAACACCTCCAATAATTAAGATGAATTGTCTTAAAAATTCTGCAATAGTTGATGTTAGTGTATCTTGAATTTGAGTGATGTCTGAGCTGATGCGACTGTTCAACTCTCCAACGCGTTTTTGCGAGAAAAACGACATGGGTAATTTTACCAAGTTAGAATACAATGAAAGTCGGAGATTAGCCAATGTGTTCTCTGTAAAATTCACGAAAAGGTATAATCTGAAAAAAGAACAGATCGATTGTAAAAAAAGAATTAAAACCAATCCACCTGCAATATAGTTAGCTTGCGAATTGTCTTTATTTTTTACGCAATCTATTAACATTCCCATTAACTTAGGAAAGGCTAGGGCAGTAGCTCCTGTGAAAAGTAGGAATACAAGGCCAACGTAAAATTTCCATCGATGATTGCCTGCAAATTGAAATATAACGGTTGCTTTTTGGAGTGAAGTAGCTGTAATTTTTGATTTTGGTAAATCGTTTTCTTTGAATCGAGCCATTATTTTTTGTTTATGTTACAAATGTATGACTATAAGAATGCAATTCAAAAAAATAGTTCAAAATCCCTATGTTTGTAAAGTGTTCGTATTGAATAAGGTAGAGTAAATGAGTGATTTTTTATCAATTTATTTTACAAAAACACTTGCAAATACAGAATCTAGGTGTATATTTGCACTCGCAATCAGGTAATGATAGCAGCCTAGTAAAATAGGGCGATTAGCTCAGCTGGTTCAGAGCACCTCGTTTACACCGAGGGGGTCGGGGGTTCGAACCCCTCATCGCCCACAAAAATTACACCTTCAGAGTCAATTGATTTTGGAGGTTTTTTTTTGGGAAAATTTTCTCTTCAAAATTATTCTAATAAAAAATAAGTTTCGACAATTTTAGGTATAAAAAAACCTCGCTTATCAAAGACAGCGAGGTTTGTTTTTAGGGCGTAAAAACTATTTTTTTGATTCTTCAACAGAAACTTTTCTAAACTCTTTTAAAAGTTTTTCTAGCTCTAAAGTAGATTTACGAGCTCTTGGTCCCGCAGCTTTAATACCTTTTTCAATTAGTGATTCAGATTCTGTTTTGAATGTTTCGAACTCAGCATTGATTTTTGCAACTAAATCTTTCATAATAATACTATATTAAATTAGGTCGCAAAAATAGAATTTTAGTCGGTAGTCAGAAATAAAATGTTGTTAAAGTTACTCTTACAAATCAGATTTTATGACTAGAAATCGATAACCATTTTTAAACTAGTGATTTAAAAAATTCTTAATCTTCCTTGTATAGCTTAGAATCGAATTGAAATTATTGTTTTTAATGTTCTTTTATGGCCTTAAAATAATAATTAAATAGCAATAGTAACTGTTTGCTAAGCGGTTTATGTTCCATTAAACAGTATTACATTGAGCTCAAAAGAGCTCTTTTCTCAGTTATAAGTTCAAATGTACTTGTCATTTTTTCTTCGCCATTTATTTGCATTGAAAGTTTTTGCGTTCCCGGATAAAATTTTCGAGTGGTTATAATTTTAAAACTTTGCTTGCGAACAATTGTCATTGTTTGATTTGGTTCAATGATTCGTTCAGTAATTTTAAAAACCTTTTTTGAAAGTTGCTGGTTTTGTCTCAAATAATAAATAGCGTATTCTAAACGTACTGTTTGGGGATCATTACTATGATTACAAACCGAAAATGAAAATTCTAAATAATTTCCTATGGCTACAATTGGGTTATGGATGCGAAAGTCAGATACTGATATTTGTGATGCATCAAGACCAAAAAGCTTTAAAACGGCTTGATTTCCTTGTTTTAAAAGTGTGCGGCAACCATGTTTAATTATTCCATCGGTTTCTTTTGATATTCCTTTCCAGTTTTTTGCAATTTCGATACAAATTTCTGGATTATCTTTCGCAATATCATTTAGATTGTTGGCAACACTTCTTCTGACATATTCAGATGGATCTGTTTTCAATTGATGTAGAATTGGTAGAATTGGTTCAGGATTTTTCTTGAGTTTTGGCAATGCAGTTGCCCAAGGTAGTCGAGGTCTACAACCCTCAGAAGCCAATCGCCTAACATGGTGGTTTGATGACTGAGACCATTGCTGCATTATTGCGATAGTTTTGTCAAAATCATTATTTAAAAATTCACGAATTGCAAATTCTGACGATCCAAACTGAGTGTAATAGGACAAGGCTTCCATTGCAATTTCAAAATCATTCAGACCAAATTGTCCCACATAATCTGGAAAAATTAGCGTGGTATAGCCAGTAGGCATGTTCGGGATTACTTCATTTAAAATTCTTATGGCTTCTTTAAATTCAGAAGGGAGATGACCTTTTAGGACTCGTGTTGTATGCCGTAAGCGTTGATTTAGAGATCTACTTTCGATGCCCTCAGTCACTTCAGCTAAAAATTGCTTTTCATTAAATCGTGGATGAACCGTTTTAATTTGGGTTGCTAAAAGTTGATAGAATTTTAGATTAAACATTTCTTTCAATTCGGCTGCCATATAATGCTATTTGTAAAAATTAGTAACTTCAAAGATAGCATTAAATAAAATTAAGTTGTTCGGAATTCCATATATCAATTTGATTGTCGCTTCCAAACTTTGACCAATTCATACCATAAAACGGAAATAGCTCCAACTCCAAAAGCAATGCATAGTTGTTTCAAATTAAGGTGTTCCAATTGAAAAAATTGGGTAAGTGGTTTTAAATAAAGAATCAAAGAGGTTATGGCAATGGTAACGCCGATAATGATGAAAACCAAATTGTTCTTATATCGTAAGGTCGTAAAAATGGAATAATAAAACGAGCGGTTAATTAAAGTTAAAAATACATTTGAAGTAATTAAAACCAAGAAAACCATTGTTCGAGTTACGTTTTCATTAAAAGATTGATATACCGAAAACTGATATACTGATAACGATCCTACAGTTATAATTAATCCCTGTACGATACTGGTAGAAAGTTCTCTCCAGCTGAAGAAGGTCGTTGTAAATGGTCTCGGTTTTTGTGACATCGTATTCTTTTCCATGGGTTCATTTTCATATACGATAGAGCAAGTTGGTCCCATTACTAATTCTAAAAAAATGATATGAATAGGAGAGAAAATATTAGGGTACACCCAGCCGAATGCCAAAGGGATAAATACAGTTAGAATTATGGGAATATGAATGGAGATGATAAACTGTATTGCTTTTTTTAGGTTGGCAAATATCTTTCTACCCATTGCAATCGCAGCTACCATTTTTCCTAAGTCATCGTTTATCAAAATAAGTGAAGCGGCTTGTTTGGCAATTTCGGTACCTTTTTTACCCATTGCTATACCGATATGAGCTGCTTTTAAGGCGGGTCCGTCGTTGACACCGTCACCAGTCATGGCTACAATTTCTTTATTTAATTTAAGGGCGTTGATGATTTTTAGTTTGGCCTCGGGAAACATTCGAGTGAACAAATTGATTTCGGAAACTTGTTTTTTGAGCTCTTTTGTGGACAATTGCATTAACTCGTCGCCCGAAATACTTTTTTCATATCCGATAAAACCAATTTGCTTGGCAATCGATGCGGTAGTTTCAGCGTTGTCACCAGTAATAATTTTTACTTTAATTCCTGCTTTATAAAAATGTTGTAAAACCAGATGGCTATTTTTCTTGGGCGGATCATAAAAAGCTACTAAACCCACGAACTCAAATTCAAATTCTTGTTGGGTTTTAGGATAATTTTTTCCTTTAAAATTTGCTTTTCCAACGCCTAAAATCCGATACCCTTCAATTGATAATTCCTTTATTGCATTTAAGATTACCGCTTTTTCATCTTTTGAAAGTTTTGAAATGGCCATGATTGCCTCCGAAGCGCCTTTGGCAGCAATAATTCTTTCTCCGCTTTTGTTTTCAAATATATGAGTCATCATAGGAGGTTTGCCTGACAACGGATATTCATGAATCAATTTAAAATCAGGTCTTTCATCTTTTGAAACAACTTTAGAAAAATTTTCGTGTAGTGCAATTTCCATGGGGTCAAAAGGAACGGGTTCACTTGCCCACATCGAGATCGAAATTAATTCTTTTTCATCATCGGATAATTCATTTAGTACATCAGTAATCTTTTGAGATTTTAACGTAAAAATTTTTGCTAGACTCATTTTATTTTCGGTAATCGTTCCTGTTTTGTCAATGCAAATTACAGTAGCACTCCCTAAGGTTTCAACGGTTTTCATTTGTTTGACGATAATTCCGTGTTCCATCATGCGCCATGCACCTAGCGCCATAAATGTGGTAAACGCAATGGGAATTTCTTCGGGTAAAACACTCATTGCAAGCGTTAATGCTTTGAGTAAACTATCTAAAATATTATTAGAATTGTAAAAGTTAATCATCCAGACAATTAAAAAAATAGCAGCGCCTGCGATAGCCATTTTTTTTACAAAATTGCCAATTTGAATTTCTAAGGGTGTTTTTTCTTCTTCAATTTGCTCTAAACTTTTTCCTATTTTACCTAATTTGGTTTCACCGCCAATGGCTGTAATGGTTGCTATTGCTAGCCCGCTTGCTACTGTTGTTCCTTGATAAACGGTTTTGTCTTTGGTCGAATTATCTTTGTTAACCGCCATTGATTCCCCCGTAAGGATCGATTCGTTTACAGAAAAATCAGCAGCATATTCGATTATTCCATCGGCTGCAATAGCGTTTCCTTCTTCAATTAGCAAACTGTCACCTATAACTAGTTCTTCTGTTTTAATTTCGGTGACGTTATTGTTTCTAATGACTTTGCATTTGGGTTTTGTAAAATCTTTCAATTTTTCTAAAGCGTTGTGACTTCTCGCTTTTTGATAAGATGAGATAACAGCAATTAAAACAATAGCTGAAGCTAAAAAGATACCATCTGAAATTTTTCCGCTAATAAAATAGATGCTCGAGGCTGCCATTAGCAAGAGCGTCATCGGATCTTTAATAATTTGGATTAAGCCTTTTAAGAAAGGATTATCTTTTTTAAATGTTGTTTTGTTCTGACCATATTTTTCTCTTGCAGCGTGTACTTGTGCTGAAGATAAACCTGCAATGTTATTGTATTTATTGGCTGGCATAAGGTAAAATTTATTGTATTCGCAGAATTGATGGACTATTTTTTAGTACAACTGTAATTTGATTTCACAATTATTGAAGTCCATAGCTGTTTTATAGATTATCATCATGGATTTTATTTAATTGCTGCCATTTTGATTGATCTAAGGTTAGGGTGTCAATATCTGTTGTCCATTCTATGCAGGGTAAAATAGAATGTATTTGTATAACCCGTTTTGTGTGACTAAACGAAAAACGATCGGCACGAAATTGTAAATTGATAGTTTTGTTTTGATCACTTTTATTTTGAAACAATATGGTTTGTGTTTTCCAGTCGGCACTCCAAGTTAAAAAAGCTTTGGTTGCAATTGCGATTGCTATTACTTTAAAGGTAAGTATTTTAGACCAGCTAGTTTGTAATTTGTTAAAAAAATGAGCTACGATAAAAACGAATGATGAAGCTGAAATAAGATCAAAAAAGTAGTGTACCCGGTAATCTGTGATGTGAAGATTTGTATACCGATTTAGCAATACGATTGTACTTGAAAAAACAAAAACGAAATACAACGATACACGAGAGTTTTTCATTTAAATATTTTTTGCTTTTGAAGTCGAAACCTGCAACATAAAGTTTGCAGTATCTGCATCAGCCGATATACCATACCCATCAACGAGAGTCCCTTTTTCACCAGTAATGCCCTCGATAGCGTAAAGAATGGAGCTATCATCAGGATTCGATTCGCCTTCAAAGCGATAAAAATGTTTAATCGTAACTTCCTCAGGCAAAAAATGAGTGTTGGTTTTTAATGAAACTAAGTTGTTACCAGTTACCTCAAATTGCGATCGAAAGCCTAACTTTTCTATGTCGGCCAAGACGGTAATCAAACTGTCCATGTTTATTTTTTCCATAATTTATATTTTAATGCGCTGGCAGCGTGTTTTACCAAATAGTTCGGGTGTCCTTGTAATGGCTGTAGGTTTGCAATCTAGTTGCAATACTATCAACAATACTGTTTTGTTCGTCTAGTTGCACTTCAAATAATTTGCACTGTGCTATATTGTAAGGATCTAAATTGTGTACATTAGACTTTTGATGGTATAATGCTTTCTCTTCTTCTAAAATGGTTGCTAACTCATGAACAACAATTTCTCTATTCGTGACTTTTTTGTCTTCAGTTATTTCCATTTTTGGTTAACGACTTTAATGATTTCATGAAAGAACAAATGTGGGGTAAATGGATTATTCTGGTAATGACTTTAAACACCTAAAACTATGATTTACATTACATTTTTTATTGTTTAAAGAGATTTAGGTAATACAATTACAACCTGATTTTTGGTAACCTCCGAATCTTCAAATGAATTGAAATTTTCGATGGTGATGCGCGCAATGGCATGTAAGGCTTCTTTAGTAAAAAATGCTTGATGTGGCGTAATTAAAACATTATTAAAAGACATTAATCGCTCTATTTGATCGTCAGGTACCACAACATTCGATAAATCTTTAAAAAAAAGCTGCTCTTCGCCCTCGTACACATCAATACCTAAATATCCAAGTTGTGCTTTCTTTAAGGCTTGAATCACATCGACAGTATTTAGTATTGCGCCACGACTTGTATTTATAAGCATTACTCCTTTTTTTACTTTTGAAAAAGCAGCCGAGTTAAATAAATACTTTGTTTTACTATTCAAAGGGCAATGAACGGAAATAATATCCGATTGTCCCAAAAGCGTATCGAACGAAACATACTGAACACCTTTGTCTTTTAACTCTTTAGATTCCATCAGGTCAGTGGCAATAACTTTACAGCCAAAGCCTAACATTATGTTACAAAACGCAGTTCCTATTTTGCCTGTTCCTACGACGCCAATTGTTTTACCAAATAGATTAAAACCCATTAAATTTTGAAGCAAAAAGTTGTTTTCTCGCACTCTGTTGTAAGCTTTGTGCGTTTTTCTATTTAATGTTAAAATCAGTGCAACGGCATGTTCTGCAATTGCTTCGGGAGAGTAGGCAGGTATGCGCAATACTTTCATTTTGTGTTTTGCTGCCGTTTCTACATCTACATTGTCATAACCTGCGCTACGAAGTGCAATATATTTTACGCCCGCCTTAGCAAGTTGATGAATTACGTTGGTATCTAGTTTATCTGTTAATTGAATACACACCGCATCAAAATCCTTCACTGTGGCAACTGTTTCTGTATTGAGCGGTATTTCAAAATAAGTCAGTTGGTGTTTGGCGGCTTTATTGTATAAATCTAAATATTCACGTTCGTAATATTTGGTGCTGTAGATCGCTATTTTCATTTTGTAATTGATTAGATGTTAAATTGTAATAGGTAAAACGGTTTCATCTTTTGCATTTACCAATTCAGTATTTTTCATTACGAACCAAACCGAATAGCTTATGGGAATTGTAAAATAACACCAAACAGAGATAAGATAGCTTTGATAAAAAACAGCACCGACTCCATAAGAAAACAAGATCAATACACCCAAAATTCGCATTTGTTTGATGTGTGAAACAAAGCAAGGAGCAATTGTAGCTATTCCGTATAAAATTGATCCTAAAAGCCTGAACTGTTCAGGATAAGGTTGAATATAAAGGATAGTCGATTGGTGTATTTGTGCATGAACACTGTAATTACAGAGACAGTACGCTAAAAAGCAGGATACTATCAAACCAATTCCCACAAGAATACTTAGAATTATTTTTCGACTCTTATGTTTTTCTAAAAATAGAATAGCAATTGGAATGTACAACGGCCACAAAAGCTGAGTAAAATTGAGATGTAAAAAAACAGTGCTTTTTTGAAGCAAGTGTAAATTAGAAAAGGGTAGTGCCAACCATAGAATTCCTTCGCAGAATTGCTGAATGCATAATACTATGGGAATTGTAGCAAATAATACTTGTGATTGATATTTTACTTTTTTTAAAGAAAAAACACCAAAAAGTAGTAATATGAAGCTTAATCCGAAACTCACAAATGCGTATAAAAACATAGACTCAGTTTTATTGTTTGGTTTCAGTTAATGTTTTTATTAAAAAAAACTCCCCGAAAAAATTCCAGAAATTTTCGGGAAGTCAGCACAGCTACTAATCAATTAGAGATGAGTATTTCTTGAGAAATACATTTTTATACCCTCTAATTTTTCAATCAGAACTGTTTTTTTCTAAGTTGTTCCATCTTTAGTTAATTGCTAGTAACGGCAGACGCTATTTGTTTTTTAGGTGCTGCTTTTTTAGCTGTTGTTGTTTGCTTTTGCTCTTTTTTTACAATGTCCTTCTGTGATTTTTTTGCAGTAGCATCCATTTTTTTGGTGATTGTTTTAGCCATTTTTTTAGCAGTAGCATCGATCTTTTTCATCATTTTTTTTGCAGTAGTATTTACAAATGTTGCTGCTGCCAAAGCCGATGTGATTTCGGCTGTCATTTTTTTTGAGTTTGTTTTCATGATTGTTGTTTTTTGTAGTTAATTTTTATGAGTTCGCATCGATAGCATTAATTCATCTTTCATTTATTGGTGTGCTTTTTTCCTAAGTGATATTACTTTTTAAAAATTTGATGCTAATGAATAATTTTTAAAATTTTACTTTTAGTCACGTTTACAAGGTGTTTTTTATTTTCGATTTCTTCTTTGTAAGTTGCTATGGTGAGTCGTGCCATCAAGTAACTCACAGTTGATTCGGCACCTTGATTCAAATTAATGTAATCTTCTTCTAAACCATCATAACATCCGCCTGTGCAAGGATTGTACATAATTTGGTGTAAATGATTGTTCCCCAAAAACCAACTAAAAGCAGTTTCCATTTTTTGTAAATAGTCGTTACTTTTAAATATTTCGTAAAATTTAGCAAGTGCTAAAATTGTATAGGCCACATCAATTGGTTGTTCACCACCAATAGCAGTATTTTCTGCTTTGTGGCTGTGTAGCCAACCTTTATTAGAAATTACTTTGATACTATTTTTAGTTATTGTTTTTGATACTAAAAAGTCGAAAGATTTTTTGGCTATATCTTTATAAATTAGTTCTCCAGTTGCTAAGTAAGCGCAAAGTAATGCTTCAGGAAGTATACTGTTGGCATAAGTTAAGTAGCTTTCGAACCAAGACCAATTTTCTTTTGATTCGTGTTTGTACATTTGAACCAATCGGTTAGCTAGCACTTTTAAAACTGCTGTATTTTTAAAATTCATCTCATTTTTAGTGCTGTAATAAATGCCTTTAGTGATGAACGCCATTGCTCGAGTAGAATGTATTTTTGTAGCAACGTTAAGAGCATTTTGCATGGTTTTCTTGGCCTCAATAAGCAATGCATTTGGTATCAAATCTTGCATTGAAATCAAAAATCCTAATGCCCAAATAGCTCTTCCGTTTGAATCTTCTAAATTTTCATCGTTTTGAGTAGTGAATTCTTTATTTTCATTTACGTAATTCAAAAAAGTACCGTCTTTTTGTTGACAAAAATCTATGAATTGGTAATATTGACT
The DNA here is from genome assembly GCF_021608205.1 of Flavobacterium sp. K77. Lineage (NCBI taxonomy): Bacteria > Pseudomonadati > Bacteroidota > Flavobacteriia > Flavobacteriales > Flavobacteriaceae > Flavobacterium > Flavobacterium sp. K77. The sequence continues at coordinate 104,648 of NZ_JAKIHO010000003.1, forward strand.
GATGTACTTTAAGTCGGTTTCATCCTTTGTTAATCGATAATGCTGGCAAAAAGCCACTAAAGCTCTGGCATTGTCATCTAAGGTGTAACCGCTATTTAAATCAGGTTTATTAATTACTGAAAATTGAATCATTGCAAAAGGCGTAGTCATATTTTTCAGGTGTTCCAAATTGATGGCTGGAATTTTGTAATGCAATCGTGATTTGGTATTAATCAATCTTGAAATCAACAAAGTATGCGCTATTGCAGCGTTTTCCCAAGCAGTTGGTGCCATTTTGTGAATGCCTGCGCTTGAAATTTCGCTTCGCAATGCCGTATTACCTAATAAAATAGCTGCCTGCTTTTGCAGTTGTGCTGAGTTTTCAAAATCGATAATGATGCCCCCTCCATCTTGAAGCAGTTCAAACGCATGCGGAATTGGTGTGGAGATAACAGGACAGCCGCAACTAATAGCATACGAAAACGTGCCACTCACTGCTTGATTAGGATCTTTTGAAGTAAATAAATAAATATCAGTCAGTTGCAAATAATCTAATAATTCGGCAAGAGGCAAGTAGCTGTTGATGAGTTTTACATGCGCTTGTATTCCTAAATCTTCAATTTTTTGTTCTAAACTTTTGCGGTAGGATTCACCTTCTTCTTTTACAACTGTTGGATGTGTTTTGCCTATAATAAGAAAAAGTAGAGTCGGATTTTTTTCTACCAAAAATGGCATTGCATTTAAAGTCGTTTCAATTGATTTTCCGGAACTCAACAAGCCGAATGTTGAAATTATTTTTCTGCCTGACAAGTTGTATTTGTCTTTCAAAATTTCTTTGTCAGCATGTTTTACCAAGTGTGTACCGTGCGGGATAACCGTAATTTTGTTTTTCGCAATTCCGTAATTGTTTTCTAACAATGCAGCCGAAGCATTTGTCATTACAATAAAAAATTGCACTAGCGACTCCATTTCGGCTATGTTTTGTTTCAAAAACACATCGGGATTGGGCAGTACGGTATGAAAAACTAAAATGATGGGTTTGCGAATTGTTTTCAAAAATTGGATGAAATCGGCTTCATTGTTTTTAAACAAGCCAAATTCATGTTGCACAATGACTACTTCTATAGTTTTGTTTTCGTTTATATTTTGAGCTAGTTTTTGGTAAGAAATCGGATTAGTGGTATCTAAAACATAGCTGACCTCTGCAGGATATTCATGCTTGTGATGTTGTGTTTCAAGCGCTGCGATTTGAATATCGAAAGTATTTTTGAATTTGTTGTTTATCGATCCAATTAAATCTTGGGAATACGTAGCTATACCGCATTCGCGTGGCGGATAAGTGGTGATAAACAAAACTTTTGGCATTTTCTTTTTTTCAAGAATTGGCTTTGCTTTTAAACCAAAAGATTTTCTGTTGTTATCTGAATAGGTATTGTTACGATTGGTTTTAATTTTATTTAGCATCTTGAGTGGTATAAAGTAATAGTTCGTTGATTAATCCTGATAATGATACTGATGCGCAGGCAATACGCTCATCAGCAGCTCCGTAATAGATGTACAAAATGTCATCAAAAACTGCTGCTCCTGTTGGGAAACAAACGTTATTTACTTCGCCTTTTAGTTCCCATTCTACCTGAGGGAAGAATAAAGGGTAAGGCAAACGTGCAAGCTCGATTTTAGGATTCTCTAAATCAAGTAATGCGGCACAAGCCGAATAGATATATCCATTGATTCCATCTTTCACTCCGTGATAAATGAGCAGCCAGCCTTGAGGAGTTTCAATAGGAGGACAGCCACCACCTACATAACTAACTTCGTGGTCAAATTTGGAACTGAGCACCACACAATCATTAAAATGTTTTAAATATTCTTGATAAAAGGTAGCTGTTAAATGTTCTAAATTATCAACACCAACTACAATTTGTATATCAGGTTTAATGCGGTGTAAGAAATAAAACTTGCCCTCAATTTTTCTAGGAAAAAAAATAACGTTTTTGTCCCAAACTAGTGATTTCTCCTTGTCTGATTCTAAGATACCGATATGCTCATTATAGCGAAAATATTTGGTATTAATTGGACTAGTATTTTCTGCTAATTTATCGAACTCGGCATACGTTATTTGCGGAACAATGACTCCTTTTTTTTCAAAATGAATTAGATCTTTAGAAACCGCTAGACAACCTAATGCATTTACACCATCAAAACCGGTGTAGGTGAGATAATAAATATCTTCAATTTTTACAATTCGAGGATCTTCTAATCCATGACTTTCATAATCAAATTCGGGAATTAACAAGGCAGTTTTGTTCCTTTTTACCATTGACAATGGACCTTCAAGCTGACAATAGCCAATAGTGGAGTGATTGCCAATTCTTACGGCTCGATAAAATAGGTGGACAAAATTACCTTCTCTAATTGCTGCGGGATTCAGCACACCTTCATTTTCAAAAGGCAATGAGGTTTTATTTAATATGATCCCTTCTTTTTTGACTTGTATCATTTGCTTTGTAAAAAAGGGCACTTCCCTTTGATAATTGATTTTTTTCGATGAAAATGGAACTAAACATTTTATTTTTAGAGAACTAACAGACTTTTGTTTACTAGTTTTTTAAACAATGATGATTTATTAATTGCACTCACAATTTTTGTCTTGACATGAACAGTGATTGTTTGCAGCTTTTAGTTTTTTAATTTTTTTCCCCAATGTGTTCATCAAAATTGTGGTTGTCATTGAGGTCAATATGATGGCATAAAAAAGTACTTTCATAGCAGTATGATTTAAATTATTGGTTAAAAATCGGGAAGCATTAAACTCCCCGATATTTATGGTTTAGTCAATATAAGAATAGTCGTATTCTACCTCAAGCTTGTTATCAACAGTCCAAACTCCTGGTGTGTTCCAAGCAATTTTTCCTGCTTCCTCTTTTTGGTATAAGGAAGTAACGTTCCCAGTTAAAATAATTTTACTTCCTTCAGCTTTCACATGAATGTCTTCGGCATTGATAGACCAGTGACGTTCAAGGGCTTTTTCAACATCTTTTTTCTCGATCGCATCTTGAACCTCCGATTTGATTTTGATGTGATTGGCAATACCTTTTACGCCTTGCAAGTAATTGATCGTACTTTTTGCAGCTTCTCTTTGATAGTTCCAAGGGAGTTCTCCTTCAAGGGTAACCCAACCATTTTCTACCTTTACCTGTACTTTATCCTTTGGAACGGACCAACTTTCGTTTAATGCCTTTAGGACTTCTTCGGCAATTTCGCTGTCAGTTTTAGAATAATTATTGTACTTAATGGTAATGTTTTCGACCACAGCTTTAACACCTACAACATTTTTTGCAGCATTTTCAGCTTCGGTCTTTTTAAAATAACCATCAACAACACCCGTAAGCGTTACGATACCGTTTTTTACAATGACACCTATTTCAGCTGCCTGCAAAAGGGGTTGAAATTTAATGGCATCTTGAACGTCTTTTTGTAATTCTTCATTTGTTTTCATCGAAAAAATATTTAATTACGTTTCTAAAAGTCGCTTACCTTAAGAGACTTTAGATTGTTACTTTAAGCAAAGTTGAGGCTCTTTATGTGAGTATAAAATGATGTGACCCGTTGTTATAAGTGATACCAAACACTTTAAAATAAAAAAATCAGAGTACTAATCTCTCGGTAGAATTATCTATTTAGGTAGCTAGTTTTGTATAGGTTTCAAAGTATTATTAAATGTTGAGGTTTATTATATCAACCTTGGTATTGCTATGTGATCCATTAATAAAGAACATGTAAATTCAATCAATAAAAAATGACAACACATGATGTACACCGCTACTATATGTGACATGCATCACTTTTTAAACCATAAACGTACTAATTGGCGTACCTTTACTTATAATCGATACTTTTTGGTTACCCAATAGTTATGAAAAAAGCTTCGCTAATGCATGCTCTTATACATAACGCCATTGATGGAATCATCACTATTGATGAAAATGGAATTGTTGAATGTATTAATCCAACAGGTTGTAGGTTATTTGGCTACACTGAGGTTGAGGTACTAGGAAATAACATTTCTATGCTAATGCCCTTACCCGAAAAAGAATCACATGATTTTTATTTGAAACAATATAAAAACACTGGTAAGGCTCACATTATAGGAGTTGGAAGAGAATTGATTGGAAAAACTAAAAACGGAACACTGTTTCCATTTAAATTAGGTGTTAGCGAGGTTATTTATGCCGATCAGAAAATTTTTGTGGGCTTTATACACGACCTAACACAGCAAAAAATAGATGAAGCACGCTTAAAAGAATACGCTTCGCATCTTGAAGAGTTGGTAGCGCAACGCACAAAAACACTCAATAAAACAATCAAGGCATTGGAGAGATCGCGCGAAAAAGTACGTCAAACCTTAGAAAAAGAAAAAACACTTAGTCACTTAAAAAACAGATTTTTATCGATGGCCTCGCACGAATTTAGGACTCCATTGAGTACCGTGCATTTGTCAGCCTCGTTGATAGAAAAATATGCTGAAGCTTACGGTAACGCCAACATTACGAAACATGTGGGTAAAATAGTCAATGCCGTGACTAACTTAACAACAGTGTTAAACGATTTTCTTTACATAGAACAGTTGGAAATAGGGAAGGTAGTACCCAGAGAAACTTGTTTCGATTTGGTACAATTGGCCAATGAAATAACTGAAGAAATGCAATTATTAGCCAAGTCAAAACAAAAAATAATATATACACATTCTGGCGAAGACCAAGAAATTAATTTAGATAAAAACTTACTAAAAAACAGTTTAATTAACCTTATTTCAAACGCGATAAAATATTCTAATGACACGAGTTGTATTGCATTTACAACTGAGATTAACGCCCTAAATTGCATTATAAAAGTAAAGGATAACGGAATTGGAATTCCTATTGAGGACCAACCTCATTTGTTTGAACCTTTTTTTAGAGCCCATAATACAGGAACTATTCCCGGAACTGGTCTTGGCTTAAACATTGTAGCACGATACATCGCCTTAATGCGCGGGCAAGTAAGTTGCACTAGTGCTACTGGTAAAGGAGCAATATTCACTCTAACATTTTCAAAATTATGAGCAAAATAGTAGTAATAGAAGACAATAACGACATACGCGACAGTATAGTTGAAATATTAGAATTGGCGAACTATGAGGTAATTTTGGCAAAAAACGGAATCGAAGGCGTAGAAATCGTTATGGCTGAAATACCCGATTTAATTTTGTGCGACATCATGATGCCTGATTTAGATGGATATGGAGTTTTGTACTTACTTGCAAAAAATGATAAAACTTCGTCAATTCCTTTTATTTTCATAACTGCAAAGTCTGAAAGAACAGATTTACGAAAAGGCATGGAAATGGGAGCCGATGATTATTTGGTAAAACCTTTTGGACGCTTAGAATTGCTAAATGCTGTTGAAATCAGATTGAATAAAAAACATAAAGAGCAACATTTGCATTTACAATCCTTAGAACAAGCTCCCTTTAGTATCTCTAAAAATGGTGGTTTGGCTGAATTAAGTAAATTGATTTCAAAAAGTCAAAGTAGAATTTTTAAAAAAAATCAAGTAGTTCATTATGAAGGGGATAGTCCATTGGGAATTTATTTAGTACTGTCAGGAAAAATAAAAACCACAAAAATGACTGAAGACGGACGCGAGTTAATAACCGCTATTTATCGACCAGATGATTTTTTAGGAGCCAATTCGGTACTGTCCAATCAATTGTATAACGATACTGCAACGGCTTTAGAGGAGAGTCATTTATGTTTTTTTTCAAAGCAACAGTTTGATGAATTACTACGATTGTATCCTGACGTGTCCAAAAAGTTTCTCAATATTTTATCCAATGAAATACTTACTAAAGATTCTTCTTTACTACAATTGGCCTATCAATCTGTAAGAAAACGAATTGCAGAAGCTATTTTAGACTTGTTTAAACACGATACTACCATTCGCATCAGTAGAGACGATCTAGCGGCACTAACCGCCACCGCTACCGAAACAGTAAGTCGTACCTTAACCGAGTTTAAAAACGAAGGTTTAATTGAAAAAAAAGGAAGTATTTTAAAAATTATCAATATTGATAAAATCACTAAAATGCGCAACTAGTTGTGAGTTTATAAAACTTAAACGGCCCAAAATCATTTGATTTTGGGCCGTTTAAATAAATATGTTAGCAATCTAAATTAATTAATTTTAGGATTGATTTGCTTGGCTTTTTTGATATAATAAAAAGCAAAACATACTGCAAGAATTAGTGCAATTACAATCAAGTTGTCAATGGGTGCAGCGGGCACGTCTTGTACATCCTCAGGAAATTCCTCTTGAGCAAGTAGGGTGTAGGCAGGACATATTAATAATGCCGCAGTTGCTAATGTATGTAAACGACTTTTTAGTTTCATGATGGGTCTTAATTAAAATAAGAGAGTCCTTATTTGATAGTTATTTTTTTAGTTAAGTTCATTCCTTGATTGCTAATTTTTACAAAATAAACTCCTTGAGGAAGCTCTCTGTTAAGCGATACATTTAGCATAGGTTTGGCTTCTGTTTCTTGTTGGTATACCAATTGTCCTGTTACGTTGATCAATTGGATTTGCAACGCGCCTTGCATCATTGCAGGGAGTGTTAAGCTAAATTGATTATTTGTAACTGGGTTTGGATACAATACAACTTGCTCTGCAATAAAATCGTCATTACTCAATGTTTTGTTTTGGAATGTGATTTTAAAACGATCGCTCTTATATGAAGCTGCATTTGAAGTAGTAACAAAACTAATATCAGTAGTTGCAATCGTTGTTAGAGGAGTTGTAGTTCCTAAAAAAGTATCTACCAAAAACGGACTTACAGTTGGTTCAATATTTGAAAACTTTGCGCGGAAACTGTAGTTTTTATTCGCTTGAAAATCTTGTAAATTCAAAAATACTTCATCTTTCTCTCTAACAGGTCCACGAGCGTCTATAGCCCACATTTTATTATTATTAGCAATTGAAATATTCTCAGTTCCTGTGCTTAGTTTGGTAACATCAGCATTATCAATTGCACTGTTAAAAGAAGCATCAAAAACTGCAACAGTTGCATCAATTGGGAATCCACCTGCTGTCAATTCACTTGTTTCGTATACGCTCAAGTTCAGTTTTGCTATTGGGTTTTGTTTCGTTCTAAAAATAGGAGTTAAGTTAGCGGCACCCACTTTGTTAATTTCTTGAAAAGTAAGTGTTCCAGGAATTCCTAATATGCTGTTTTGTACAAAAAAGGCTTGACCAGGCTGGATGTATTGGTTAACATTAGAGGCGTTATTACTAGAACCACTCAAACTATTGTACACCACATAGCGTCCTCTTTGTGCAGCAGTTCCCATATTAGGATCCCATACGTAATAAGAATCTGTTAATCCTACTTTAGTCAACGCATTCCAATCTACGGTATTTACATACGGGTTACCTATTAAGCTATAACCGTTTGTTACCAAATTACTTGTAGCATTTAAAGCAATGGCCGATACACTATCAAAAATTACAGGTCCTGTAGTTAAAGTACCTGTTGCGCTCAATGTTACTGCTGCATTCATAGTGGGAGCAGAGGTGGTGTTGATGTTTACATTACGGTCTCCACGTACCAAAAGGCGATAGCCTTGTCCAGCTTGCAAATTAGTCGCATTGGTAGAGGTTACAGCGCTCCAACCACTTCCGGTGGCTTGATTGTTATTATAGGTAAACAGCGATGTACTTCCTGTTGCAGTGGCATCAAAACCATTGGCTCCAGTTGAAGAACCTGTAATGTGTGTACCCAATTGCCAGTTGTTGCTGATAAAGTTGGTAGTTGTTACTCCAGGACTTAAAAAACGGAAAGCTCTTTTGCCTTGCGGAATATAGCGTTCTACTGTAACATTGGTAGCCCCTGTTACTAAACCAGTTACTTGACCTATAACAGCAGATCCTGTCGCATCTGATTTTAAAGTAACTTGACGATCGTTTAAAGCTAATGTACCTTCAACGGTTATACTTGCAGTTGGGGCTATCGTTAAAGTTCCCGTTCCCGAAACTGTTACTGATTTTGTTGCAGGTACGGTATACGCTACATCTAAAACAAGATTACCTGAAGGAATTTCAATATCTAAACTACCGTCTGGAACAAGGTTGTTTGACCAATTACCTGCTGTAGACCACGAGTTATTTACTGCACCAGTCCAAGTGGCGGCGCAATTGGCGACGGTTACTACAACTGCTGTACGAGGACTTTCGCAATTGCCAACCGTTTGCGTAGCATAATAAGTACCCGAGCTAAGAGTAGTGCTTGATGATAACACCGTTGTACCAGTCTCTGTTGCGTACCACTTAATATCTTGGCCCGTGGCCACCAAATTAGTTACAGTAGGATTTGCACTGCTACAAAAGGATTGAGTAGCTGCCGTTGGTACAGCAGGTTGTGCACAGCCAGAAACCATGACTCTGTTATTGATACCATTAGATGAAACCGCAACAAACCTGCCATTACCAAAGGTTATACCTTGCCAATTATTATCAGCGGCAGAAGTTCTCGAGGTCCAAGTAATACCATCAGGGCTGGTCATAACTCGATTGCCTGTTCCATTATTACTGACGGCCACAAATAGACCATTACCATAAGTTACTGCGTACCAGTTATTGTTTACTGCTGCAGTTCTTGAAGTCCAGGTAATACTATCAGGACTAGTCATAACTCTATTAGTACCATCAACTGACACTGCTACAAAAAGCCCATTACCATGAGTCACCGAAAACCATTGATTATTTACCGCAGCAGTTCTTGAGGTCCATGTGATACCATCCGGGCTGGTCATGACCCTATTTGTTCCATCAGCTGACACTGCTACAAAAAGCCCATTGCCATAGGTTACATTATACCATGTATTATTTTCAGCAGCGGTTCTACTAGTCCATGTAATGCCATCGGTACTTGTCATAACGCGATTATTAATGCCACTGCTTGAAACTGCTACAAACATCCCATTCCCATAGGTTACAGAAAACCATGAATTAGTTGATGCTGCAACTCTTGCAGTCCAATTAATTCCATCGGGGCTTGTCATAACTTGGTTTATACCGCTAGTTGCAACTGCCACAAAAAGCCCGTTTCCATAGGTTACAGAATACCATGGATTATTTGCTACTGCTGTCCTTGGTGTCCAAGTAATGCCATCAGGGCTGGTCATAACTTGATTATTAGATCCATTTGAAGCCACCGCTACAAACAGTCCGTTGCCATAAGTTACAGAACGCCACGAAAAATCTGAAGCATTGTTTATTGCAATCCAGTTAATCCCATCGGTACTACTCATTATGCGATTACCTAAACCTATATCTCCAAATGCTACAAAGCGACCGTTGCTGTAAGTAATAGACCGCCAATAATTTAATGTTAATGCCGTTCTTGAGGTCCAAGTAATTCCGTCAGGGCTGGTCATCACACCATCGCTTGTACCATTTCTTGCTACCGCCACAAATAGACCATTTCCGTAAGTAACTGAAGTCCATGCAGTATTTGTTGCAGGTGTCTGTAACGTCCAAGTGATTCCATCCGTACTCGTCATTACTAGGTTATTTGTACCACTATTTGCAACAGCTACAAAAAGCCCATTGCCATAGGTAACAGATTGCCATGAATTGTCTGCTGCTGATGTTCTGCTGGTCCAAGTAATACCGTCAGGGCTAGTCATTACTCGGTTATTAATACCAGAGGTTGCAACTGCCACAAATAGTCCGTTACCATAAGTGACAGACCTCCAGTTATTATCAACTGCTGCGTTACTTGAAGTCCAAGTAATACCATCAGGACTGGTCATGACTCTATTACCTGTTCCTGAACTTGCTACTGCCACAAATAGTCCATTGCCATAGGTAACCGAATTCCAGGAGTTATCGACAGCTGTGTTTCTTAAGGTCCAGTTTATGCCATCAGGGCTGGTCATTGCTCGGCTTCCTGCAGTTCCAGAATTAGCCACTGCCACAAAAACTCCATTTCCGAAGGTTACCGATGTCCAACCATTATCAGCTGCGCTATTGCGCATTGTCCAGGTAGCGCCATCAGGACTAGTAGCCACGCGCTTACCTAATCCATTATTAGCTACAGCCACGTAAAGACCGTTACCATATGTTACAGATTGGTAACTTAAATCAGTACCTTGATTGATACTTTGCCAATTAATTCCTTGACCAGTCACAAAATTGGTACTACAGAGTACAACAGTAATTAATAAATATCTTAAAAATTTCATGTTAGTTGTTTTTTACATAAATGATTATTAATTGGATCTTAAGCGAGGTTGACAATGTTCCTTTGCAGAAAGTAAGGGAATACCCTCTTTTCAGGTTAGTGAATGCCGTGGTGTTAATCGTTTGGGATTTGTAATTGACTTATCGCCCAAAAACGATATGTAACAATAAAGTAGTTTTTTAATTTTCATAGTTTTTGTTGTTTAATGTTGTTAATAGTAAATTTAGTGTATTAAATGTTGCTAATGAATTATAATTCAGCGAATTGTTTATTGTAGCATATAAACAATACAAAAATGATTTATCTTTTATTACTAACCAAATTTTAAAGCATTTATTTCTTACTTAATCTATTAAAAAGCGCATTTAATCGATAAAAAATGTCTTTTAATCGATTTTATAGAGGTGCGAGCAGCCAAAAAGTTATTTTCTAGTATATACTCAAAAAAGATATATTCGCTTGATAAGTTGTAATACTGTATAAGTTTTAATGAAGTAGTTAGATGAATTCTACCATTTTTATTTAAAGTATAAAAAAGGAACTAAAGACCTTAATTCGATGCTGGGAATAAGATTAGAAATGGCATCCAAAAAAAATGAAAATCAAATAAATAGTGCGGTTACATTAAAAAAAAGAGAGGTCATAGACCTCTCTTTAAAGCAATTTTTTAATTTAAAATTAGTTTTAATTAATTGGAAAATAATCTACCCAATCTAGCGATTTTATGGCTGTTACTTTGTTGTCTGCATTCATACTAACGCGTAGTTCTTTATTGGCTACTTTTTTGGTATACTGAGCCTTGTATCTGTAAATAGTAATTTGATCCGCTTTGTTAACGTAAGCTTCAACAAATTGCAAATCAATAAAAGAACCATAATATTGTCTAAAACGAGTGCAGGTTTTTGTCAATCGTGCTTCGGTTGTATTTTTAATAACTGAGGCAGTAGCTTCTGCAGTAGTAAAAGGTTTGAATTTTGAAGTGTTACACGTCATCAAAACGCGCTTTCCTAAATCATATGACTTGTTTTTTTGATTGTCGTTTAGTGCTGCGGTTGGCAGCTTGACATTTTTACCTTCCTTAATTTCAGGTACAATTACTGTTTGCTTTGTTTTACAACCAATAAAGAGTACAATAGCGCACAATACAAGTATTTTTTTCATCTTAATAAATTTTAAGTAAAAGATTTGGATCTGGACAGTTTTCTAAAAAATGCTGAAGATCTTTACTATTGCATACTCCTGGATAATCTCCTGATGCATTCGGGATTTCTTTAATAATTTGAAAATGTAAGTGCGGAGCATAATCACCATTAACACTCGCATCGCCCAAAGTAGCAATTTGATTGCCTTGTTGAACTGAATCGCCAATGGCAATATGACTAATACTTTCTAACGATAAATGCCCGTAGAGCGTATAAAATTTATGTTCCTCAATTTGATGCTCTAAAATTATGGTAGGGCCATAATCTCCTAAACCGGTGTTGTAATTGAAACTATGAATATGTCCGTCTAAAGGCGCTAAAACGGAAGTTCCCGCTTTTATCCATAAATCCAAACCAAGGTGTATGTTGCGCTCATCAGTAGTTTCATCATTGAATTTTTCACTTCGCTTGTACAAATTGCGTTTTTCATTGTAACCACCATAAGCTACTTTGGCATTGCGCTTTTGCAAAAGGTTTTCGATATAAATTTCAAAATCGGTTGAATTACTATCTTTAATGTGTTCTAAATCGGTATTAGAAGGGGATAAGTCTAGTGGAGTGTAATATTGGTAATCAATTGAAGCGTCAATTACTTTGATGTTATTTAATTCTTGAAATAGGGATTCTAAGGTTTTCATGCTTTGTTTTTTATAAAGTTTAAATTTAAATAAAAAATGCCAACATAAAAATTTACGTTGGCATTATAACATTTAATTTAGATTTTATTGTTGCAGATTATAAGTTTAATTGAGCTATATACTCTTATAAAATCAAATCTATCTCTATTTTACAGCTAATAAATCTACAAATTCGATAACTGGATCTTGTGCTAATAATGTTCCAGCATTTGCCATTAGGGCTTCGGCTATTTTTCCCGCTAAATGCGCTTTTCTTCCTTCTTCGGTTTCAAAAGTATCAAAAATTCCAAAGGTAGAAGCGCCAATTTGCCATCCGTACCAATTTACGGTTTCAGGTTCATCAAGAACTAACGGCAAAGCGCTTTTTAAGAAAGCTGCAACTTCTTCTTCTTTGCCAGGTTTGGCTTCTAATCTTGCTAATAATGCAAATTTTTCCATGTGATTTCTTTTTTTATTAAAATTACGGCTTTAAATGATAACTCCTATTTATTTAACTGTTGTTCAAGTAGCCATCGGCTTTAAAAAATAGTTTTACTTCAAATGATATCTAAAAAAAAGTCCCAATCTACAGCAAGCAGATTGGGACTTTGTGGTATTACTTTATTGTTCTTAGTATAAACTTGGATAAAGTGCAGGATTACTTTCGTGCATCATATCGTAAACTTTTTCAAAAATATCCTCTGCAGATGGTTTCGAAAAATAATCACCGTCAGTTCCGTAAGCTGGACGGTGCGCTTTAGCAGTAAGTGTTTGAGGCTTGCTGTCTAAGTAAGCGTAAGCGTCTTGTTGTTCTATAATTTGTTGTAAGATAAAAGCTGAAGCTCCGCCAGGTACATCTTCGTCAATTACTAACAAGCGATTTGTTTTTTGAATACTTTTTACAATATCTTGATTGATATCAAAAGGTAATAAAGATTGTAAATCGATAATTTCACAATCAATACCTACTTCACTGAGTTCTTTCGCAGCTTGTTGAACCAATCGTAGCGTAGAACCGTAAGAAACAAGTGTAATGTCGTTTCCAGTTTTTAAAGTTTCGATTACTCCAATTGGAGTTTTGAACTCACCGTAATTTGAAGGCATTTTTTCTTTCAATCGGTAGCCGTTCAAACATTCGATAACCAATGCAGGTTCATCACATTCTAACAAACTGTTATAAAAACCAGCAGCTTGTGTCATGTTGCGAGGAACCAAAACATGGATACCACGAACTGCATTAATAATCATTCCCATTGGTGAACCTGAATGCCAAATTCCCTCCAGACGGTGACCGCGTGTACGAATAATTAGTGGCGCTTTTTGTTTACCAACTGTACGGTATTGAAGGGTAGCTAAATCATCACTCATGATTTGAATAGCGTACAATAAATAATCTAAATACTGAATTTCGGCTATAGGGCGTAAACCACGCAAGGCCATTCCAATACCTTGACCCAAAATGGTTGCTTCGCGAATTCCAACATCGGCAACACGTAGCTCACCGTATTTCTCTTGCATTCCTTCTAAACCTTGGTTAACGTCACCAATGGCTCCAGCATCTTCTCCAAAAATTAGAGTTTCTGGATATTTTGTAAAAATAGCATCAAAGTTATCACGCAAAATCATACGTCCATCAGTATCTTCTTTGGCATCGTCTGCGTAAACAGGCAACACTTTTTGAGCAGAGAAAACGTTCTTTTCAGTTTCTGAAAATAAATTGCTACTAAAATTCTTTTGCTCTTTTTGAGTATACTCATTAATCCAAGTAGCTAAAACGGCTTTTCCACTTTCAGCAACAATTAAACGCAATACTTTACGAGCGGTTACTAAAATCTCTTTCTTCAAAGGAGATTTAATAGCGTTTAACTCATTTGCATAATTAGTGATAGCTTCTTTATGTTCGCTCGTTGCCGCAATTTCATTCAATAGTGCAACTAATGCTTTTTGATCGGCAATGATTGGTTCTAAAAAGGCATTCCATGCTGCTTTTTTAGCTTCCATTACGTCTTTTTTAGCTTGTGCATCAATGGCGTCAATTTCTTCTGGCGAGGCAATATTAATGGCAATCATCCACAATCTCATCTGACGGATACAGTCAAATTCTCTTTCCCAAGCTAAACGATCACTGTTTTTGTAACGCTCGTGTGATCCTGAACTAGAGTGTCCTTGAGGCTGTGTTAGTTCATTTACGTGAATTAATACTGGAATGTGATTTTCACGAGCAATTTGCGCCGCTTTTTGATACGTCGTAATTAACTCAGCATAATCCCATCCTTTTACACGAAGAATTTCATAGCCGTTGGTATCTTCTTCTTTCTGATATCCTTTTAATATTTCAGAAATGTTTTCTTTGGTAGTCTGATGTCTAGCATGTACCGAAATACCGTATTCATCATCCCATACGCTCATTACCATAGGTACTTGTAAAACACCCGCAGCGTTGATCGTTTCAAAAAATAATCCTTCAGAAGTACTTGCGTTCCCAATCGTACCCCAAGCTATTTCATTTCCTTGATTCGAAAAATTAGCAGCGTTTGGAATACCTTTTACATTTCTATAAATTTTGGAAGCTTGCGCCAAACCTAACAAACGTGGCATTTGACCCGCAGTAGGAGATATATCTGAGCTTGAATTTTTTTGTTTGGTTAAGTCTTTCCAAGAACCATCAGCATTTAAACTGTGCGTTGCAAAGTGCCCGCCCATTTGTCTACCAGCTGACATAGGATCTTGCTCAATATCGGTATGGCCATACAAACCTGCAAAAAATTGTTGCATGGTTAATTCGCCAATAGCCATCATAAAAGTTTGGTCGCGATAGTAACCCGATCTAAAATCGCCGTTTTGAAATGCTTTGGCCATAGCCAATTGAGGCACTTCTTTCCCATCGCCAAAAATTCCAAATTTGGCTTTTCCTGTCAATACTTCTTTTCGTCCTAATAAACTGCATTCGCGGCTAATGATAGCGGTGGTGTAGTCCTTTAAAACTTCGATTTTGAAATCTTCAAATGTCAACGTACTATTGGTTTTTTCTTTTATCATAATTGAAAAGCATCACTTTAGGCCACAAATTTACTGAAAAGCAAGTTCTTTTCATAATAGTTTGATGAAAATAGATTTTAATTTTTTCAATTTATTCTAAGAAAATGAAACTTATTTTTTTTATATATGTAATTTTATTGCTTTTAAAATAATAATTACGCAATAAAAAGCACTCATTAATTTCGATTAAAACCATTTTCGGCTAAAAAGATTGATTAATGTTTTAGGTGAAAATGTTACGATAAAACGTACTTTTTCGTTATAATTATTCGATGATATCTCCCAACCATTGCTTGAAAACACCGGAAAATAGAGTTCAAAATAGTCTGTAACTAAGTTTAATCTTACGCCGCTATCAAAAACAAAGCGTTCTTTTTGGCTTCGATTCTTTAAAAAACCCACATCGCCGTAAACTTCGATCCAATTCCAAATGCTCACACTAGCATTTAAACTACTTAAAAAAGTGTTGGCAAATGGCGTGTTTAATTTAGATTTAAATCCGCCCTCGGCGATAATGTATTGTTGACTAAATAAGCCACTGCTTTCAGATCGTCCTAAATAATTGTAATCAAACAAATAATCAGTAGGGCGATCTAGCGCGAAACTAAAATAATCCGAATCGGTTTTGTTGTATAAAAAGTGTCCTGCATACAAGCGCAAATTCAATTGGCGGTTGTTTTCGTATAATTTTCTGAATTCAACTTCCGCGGTGGCTTTACCGAATTTCCCTGAAAATTGGGTTACCGCGGTAAAATTAATGTGATTGGTGACTTCGGTTTTGTTGTTGCTGTAGCGTAAATCAAGTACTGAGTAATTAGCTGGTGAATTATCATTAACAAAAGCACTTGTTTCGCGATCTACATTAATTTGACGTAGCAAGATAAATTGTTTGCGGTTGTCTCTAAAATTTGGTTCACGAATGCGCATTTGCACCGAAGTATTGAGGCGTAAATAACTGGCATCTGGTGCATAGTTAAAGTAGTTGGCGCTAAGACCATATTTTAAATTGAACAAATTACTATTTCTTATATTTTGATTAACCACAAAGGCAGCAGCACCAGACAAATTTTGTGACTTAGTTGAGTAGGACGGATTGACGTCAAATGTAAACGGCTTGTCTAAAATAGTCTTGTTATGCAAACGTAATCCAGGCGTTAATCCGTCATAAAAGTTATAATAGATTGAAGGTAAAAACAAAATCTGATTGAAATAAGGATCCTCTAAATCTTTAAAAAAGGCAAATTTCAAAGGTCTGTTATTCGGAAAAAAACCATTTAGTTTATGCCAATTGTTTCGTAAATTATATTCAGGAACTTCATTTTTTAAATTAATCACTATTTTGTCTATCGCTTGGCGCGGAATCGTCATTGTGGTGTCACAGGCTTTGATATAGAACCATTTTTGATAAACTATTTTCCCTTTTGCTAAACCAAAAATGGGCACAGGTACTTGAGTTCCTGTTTTATTTTTAACCGAAAATGTAATACTGTCTTTGGTTGATGAAACGTTTTTAAATTTGTAATCAACAATCGATCTGGAGTTGATAATGGTGTTAAAAAACCAATCCAAATTAGTTGCAGTTTTACTTTTTAAAATGGTTTCAAAATCAGTTCTGGTGCTATTTTTTGTTTGATTATTTTGGTAAAATTCAAGTATTGTGCTTCGTAACACATCGTTTTGCAGGTACGAGTCCAAATATTTCAAACTCAAACCAGCTTTGTACTTGTTAGCAATTTGCTCGTTAAATTTTATCAAGGAACTTTTAGGTTCTCCAAGCGCTTGATCTAAATTTTTGCGCGCCATAAGCATGTAAAAATAACTATACTGATCATTAAATTCTACGTCAGCAAGACTAAAAGGTTTCAACAATTTTAACTTTGCTAAGTTACCAATCAGTTTACTATCAGGATAATAGTTTTCAATGTATTGCATCATTAAATATACTTGTAAACCGTCGTAAAGCCAATTGTCTTTTCTGGGATCAAGATGCAAACTATTTTTTAAAAAACTGTTCAAATAAGTTTTTAAAAATTTTATTTCGAATAAAAATTCATTGGGAAACGGACTCAAAAACGAAGGCAATTGGTTCAATCCATAAAACGGATTCTTATCATAATCGGCCTGCGCAACCATTATATTTTGCTGCGGATAATTCCCTAAAAAAGAATGCGTAAATTGAACAATTCGGTCTACGCTTATGGCTTTTTGAATGTCATTAACTTTATTTTGTTTTAAGTCGGTCCATACATTAAGCAAGGAATTATTGTAACTGTAAAAGCTAGGTTTGGGTTGAAGGCTGAGCGAGAAATCAGTTCTGTTTTTCCCCGTTCCTTGATAAACAGAGTTTTGCTCTATTGCTGCTTCATTAACATTCAAATCGGTAGTAATTATCCAATTGTTAGGCGTAGCAATAATAACTTCTAAGTTAGTAATGGCATTAGTTGCATCATCAAGGTTGTAATTGCTGTACCGCACAAAATCATGATTTTCATAGCGTGCCAAAAACAAAAAAGTATTTTTTAAATAAACACTACCTGAATCATTGTAACCAATTTTGGTGAACTTATCATGCGGAATTTTACTGTTGTAGCGCAATAAAAGTATTGTTTTTTCTCCCGGTAACAAAGGCTGAAGTAGCGTAAATTCTATCAAGTCAGGATGTTTTTCAGGTCGCTTCCAAATTAATGGCAATTGTTGTGCGTTGGTAATGCTCAGGTTTTGAGTACTGCCACGTTCTTCTTCTTTTGCCAAATGAAATCCTCTGTAAAATTCATCTGAAAAGCGTTTGGCTAACGGAGTAGTTTTACTAGAGTACGCATGATTCCAATCGTTTAAAACAATCGATTTTAAAGTGTCTTTAGTTTCATTCGTAAAGCTAATTTGTTGACTAACTTCAAAACTTTTGAGTTCCGGAAGCCATGTCAGCTGTATTTTAGATTCCTGTTGTCCCAACATTCGAGCGGGAAGCAAAACAGCTAGGAGGCAAAGTGTGGTAAAAAATAATTTCTTCAAAATCGGGTAGGGCTGTATTAAAAAATAAATATACTTATTATGGAATACAAATGCTTGCTATGAGTCAAATTTTACCCAAAAAAAAAAGAAGCTGTTGTGAGCAGCTTCTTTATCGTGTTAAAAATTAGGAGATAAATCGTATTTTTTATAAAAGGCATCAATTACTGCCACAACTTCATCTTCGGTATCTACAATCTTAATTAAGTTTAAATCTTGAGGACTCACTGTTTTTTCTTTTTCTACAAGTACCGTTTTTACCCAGTCAAGCAACCCAGACCAAAAACTGCTTCCTACCAATATAATCGGGAATTTTCCAATCTTTTTGGTTTGAATTAATGTGATCGCTTCAAAAAGTTCATCCAATGTTCCAAAACCTCCTGGCATCACAACAAATCCTTGAGAATATTTCACAAACATTACTTTGCGAACAAAGAAATAATCAAAGTTTAAGTTTTTATCAGTGTCAATGTACGGATTAAAATGCTGCTCAAATGGCAACTCAATATTCAATCCTACAGAGATTCCACCGCCTAAATGCGCACCTTTATTACCCGCTTCCATAATTCCAGGACCACCGCCTGTAATTACGCCGTAACCCGCTTTACTAATTTTGTAAGCAATTTTTTCTGCCAATAAGTAATTTGGATCCTCCGGCTTTGTTCTCGCCGATCCAAAAATAGACACACATGGACCTATTCGCCCCATGCTTTCGTACCCATTTACAAACTCGGACATGATTTTAAAAATCGCCCAACTGTCGTTTGCTCTAATTTCGTTCCAAGTTTTTTGCTTTAAACTATCTTGGATTATTTTATCCTCGTCATTATCAAAATCTTCTAATCTCATATTCTGTCTTTTAATTATCTTTTCTATTTTTTTCAGGAGCTTTATCCTGCTGTCCGTTCTATCTTTTTATTTTTTTCTTTAAAAAATAAAAAGGATGCCACTTCCATCAGGGCTAAAAATCGAGCCTGCTAAAGTAATTCTTTTTTTAAAACTGCAACATACTGCTTTTGTAGTTTTTTTCTAATTTTTTAGTCTCATATTCCCCTCCAAAAGATGGGAATTAAACCAACTCTTTCTTTAAAAACTGTGCGGTATAGCTTTTTTTGCTTTTTGCAACTTCTTCAGGCGTTCCCTTGGCAATCAACTGACCGCCGCCTTTTCCGCCTTCTGGACCAATATCAATAATGTAATCAGCCAGTTTAATGACATCCATATTGTGTTCAATAATTAAGATGGTGTTTCCTTTTTCAACCAGTTTGTTAATCACTTCCATCAGCACTCTAATATCCTCAAAATGGAGTCCTGTTGTAGGTTCGTCTAAGATGTAAAACGTATTTCCAGTGTCTTTTTTAGACAATTCTCCCGCTAACTTAATGCGTTGTGCTTCACCACCAGAAAGTGTGGTACTCTGTTGGCCAAGTGTAATATAGCCTAAACCAACATCTTGTAAGGTTTTAACTTTTCTATATATCTTCGGAATCATTTCAAAGAATGGAACGGCCTCATCAATGGTCATGTTCAATACATCCGAAATGGATTTTCCTTTGTATCTAATTTCTAGTGTTTCTCTATTAAAACGTTTTCCTTGGCACGTCTCGCATTCCACATACACATCTGGCAAAAAGTTCATTTCTATTGTTCGAACACCTGATCCTTCACAGGTTTCACAGCGTCCGCCTTTTACATTAAAGCTAAAACGTCCCGCTTTGTAGCCCCGAATCATACTTTCAGAAGTCATTGTAAACAGATTTCTGATTTCAGTAAAAACTTCGGTGTAGGTTGCTGGGTTGCTTCGAGGTGTTCTACCAATCGGACTTTGATCAATATCAATCACTTTATCGATATGCTCTAAACCTTCAATTTTTTTGTACGGTTGCGGTTTCTTGACACCATTAAAATAATACGCATTCAAAATAGGGTAGAGCGTCTCGTTAATCAAAGTCGATTTTCCACTTCCCGAAACTCCCGTCACGCAGATCATTTTACCCAAAGGCAACTCAATCGAAACGTTTTTTAGATTATTTCCAGTTGCTCCGGTTAATTTTAGGAATTTTCCGTTTCCTTCTCTTCGTTTTTTAGGAACTTCAATTTTCATTTCGCCATTCATATACATCGCTGTAATAGTATGGTGTTTCAAGATTTCGGCAGGTGTTCCTTTACTAATGATTTCACCTCCGTATTTCCCGGCTTTAGGTCCAATATCAATCACATAATCAGCGCGTTCTATCATGTCTTTGTCATGTTCCACCACCACTACCGAATTTCCAATATCTCGCAATTGCTCTAGCGATTGTATTAGTTTTTCATTGTCACGCTGGTGCAAACCAATACTCGGTTCATCCAAAATATACAATACACCAACCAATTGAGAACCAATTTGTGTGGCCAAACGAATACGCTGCGCTTCACCTCCTGAAAGTGATTTCGAACTTCGGCTTAAAGCCAAATAATCCAAACCGACATTCATCAAAAAATGTAATCGATCCTTAATTTCTTTGATTACTTCAGTGGCAATACGCTTTTGTTTATCAGATAAATGGTTGTCTAAATCTTTAAACCAAGCAGTCAAATCCGAAATGTCCATGTCGCACAACTCGGTGATATTTTTAGTGTTGATTTTAAAGAATTGTGCCTCTTTTTTTAATCGAGAACCTTCACAAACCGGGCATTTTATCTCGTCCATAAATTCCTTTGCCCAGCGCTTGATTGTCGCCGATCCACTTTCATCGTATTGGTTTTTTATGAAATGCGAAATTCCTTCAAAATCAATTTTATATTCTTTGGTAACTCCAGCTGTTTTCGATTCGATGCTAAATTTTTCTTTGCCACCATTCAAAATCATTTCCATTGCTTCAGTAGGAATGGTTTCAATAGCATCAGTCAATTTAAAACCGAATTTTTCACCAATGGTTTCCAATTGCTTAAAAATCCAAGAGCTTTTGTATTCGCCCAAAGGGGCAAAACCACCTGCTTTAATAGATAATTTTGGGTTTGGAACAATTTTTTTACTGTTGACCTCATTCACAGTTCCAAGTCCGTTGCAATGATCACAAGCTCCTTTTGGAGAATTGAAAGAAAACAAATTAGGCTCTGGATTTTGATAAGATATTCCAGTGCTAGGACACATCAAGTTCCGACTAAAATAGCGCACTTCATTCGAATCTTGGTCGAGAACCATCAATACATTTTCACCTTGATTCATCGCGGTATTAATGCTTTCCATCAAACGTTTAGTGTTATCTGGTGTGTCTTCAATTACCATTCGATCCACAACAATTTCGATGTCGTGTGTTTTGTAACGGTCGAGTTTCATACCTAGAGTAATATCAAGTACGTCGGCATTGACACGAACTTTCAAAAAGCCCTGCTTAGCAATTTGTTGAAAAAGCTCTGCGTAATGTCCTTTTCGAGCTCTAATTACAGGCGCCAAAATATTGATTCGTTTTCCTGCAAAATCCTGAATAATCAAGTCCTTAATTTGCTCGTCAGAGTAAGAAACCATTTTTTCTCCGGTGTTGTAACTGTAAGCATCGGCACCACGAGCATAAAGTAAACGCAAGAAATCATAAATTTCAGTTATAGTTCCTACCGTGGAACGCGGACTTTTACTGGTTGTTTTTTGTTCAATTGCAATCACAGGCGAAAGCCCGTCGATTTTATCAACATCTGGACGTTCTAATCCACCCAAAAACTGACGCGCATAGGCCGAAAACGTTTCTACATAACGGCGTTGCCCTTCGGCATAAATGGTATCAAAAGCTAAGGAGGATTTGCCAGATCCCGAAAGTCCAGTAATTACAACCAGCTTTTCTCTTGGAATGGAAACATCTATATTTTTTAAGTTGTGCACGCGAGCGCCTTGAACTTCAATGGTATTGTCTTTGTCTAGCATAATTTTTTGCAAAAAAGCAAAGTTACCATTTTGAATTGTTCTTTTGATGCAACAGTTTAGAAGTTTGTGTTAAAATGAGGTATAAAAAAAACGCCAACCGAAGTTAGCGTTTTTGATACAATTTGTTTTAAATGTTCTTATTCTGCAATAAACTCTGCAAATGTTTTCAAAACAAACGGAATGTTTTGTTCTTTTGCTTGTTTTAAATAATTAGCTTCATTTTTAGCTTTAACGGTCTTGAACTCCTTCATTTCGCTATCAAAGCGTTGCATAATCGATTCCTTATTTTCTAATTGTGAAGGAGAAGGAGCTGTAAAGTTGCTAGCAATAGAAGCGTATAATTCTCCAAGTTTCTCTCTCAACTGAGGTTCTGCTGAAGCTACGTAGCCATCACCAGTAGTAACTACCATTTTTGCTTTTATATTTTCAAAATCAGTTTTTATTTTTGTACCATTTTTAGCAAAACCTTTATTTTTAGCAATTAATTGATCTAATAATTTTACAGTTTCGTCAATTTCATACACTGCATAAGCTAGTTCCTCGTTTTTGTTGAACAACTCTCGAGTTGTTTCTTTTTGTTTCGCTCTATCAGCAGCAGATATACTACTTTTTGGATCATTTATAACTTTAAAATTGTGAGTATAAGTCTCTTTTCCTTTCGTCATTACTACTTTATAATTACCCTCTTGCACGCGTGGCGAAGTAAATCCTGCATAAGAAACTGTTTTTCCAGCAGCAATTTTTGGATTTTTCATGTTGTAGTCCCAAGTTACTACGTTGATTCCTTTTTGTTTGCCTGCAGGTAGCGACACCAATTTATTGCCTTGTTCGTCTTGTATTTCAAGATCCATCTTACCCAAAGTATGTCTTTTTTTCAAGTAATAGATAATTTGAGCACTTGACGATGGATTATTACCCACAAACTCCAATTCTGTGGCAGTAGTTCCAAAACTTGACTGCTCTTCAATTACTGCTGGCTTCATATTAAAGAAATGAACATCTTTAGCAAGAACGTCTTGACTGATTTGACGCAAGGGTGTAATATCATCTAGGATTATAACCCCACGACCATGAGTTGCCATAACCAACGAATTAGTTTTAGTACTTAATTCCATGTAGTGCACAGCAACCGCTGGCATTTTATTGGTAAAATGAGACCAGTTTGCGCCACCATCTACAGTTATGAATAGACCTTTCTCGGTACCCAAGAACAATAAGTTTTCATTGGTGAAATCTTCTTGAATATTACGCACAAAACCATCAACATCAGGAGTAATAATTGATTTCCATGTTTTTCCAAAATCGGTAGTTTTGTAGGCATATGGAGTATAGTCATTTTTTGCATGACCCTCAAAAACAGCATAGGCTGTTCCTTCTCCAAAAGTACTTGCTTCAATGTGATAACACCAAGTGTTTTTTGGAAGTCCAGCAATGTTAGCAACCACATTAGTCCACGTTTTTCCGCTATCTTTGGTAACTTGTACATTACCGTCGTCAGTACCGGCCCAAATCACTTTTTCGTTTAATGGAGACTCGGCAATTGTAAAAATAGTACAGTGTTTCTCTGCACCAGAATTGTCAACAGACAATCCACCCGATTTTTCAGTGTTGTATTTTGAAGCATCGTTTGTAGTTAAATCGGGTGAAATTTTGGTCCATGTACGACCCATATCCTCTGATTTGTGGACGAACTGACTTCCCATGTAGAAACGGTCGGCTTGTTTTTTACTTATTTCCATTGGAGCATTCCAGTTGAAACGTAATTTTGGATCACCTTTTACTGCTAATGGCTGAATGGTGATCAATTCTTGCGTATCCGTATTATAGCGCCAAACATTTTCGGCACCTTGCATTTCACTGTAAATGATATTTTTGGTTGGATGTTTGATTACTCTGAAACCATCACCTTGACCAATTCTAGTCCAGTCTCTAGATTCAATTCCGCCCGGACTTTTTGAAGGGCCATACCAAGAACCGTTATCTTGCAAACCTCCATAAACATTAAAAGGTTCTTTGTCGTCGATACTTACGTGATAAAACTGAGAAACAGGAATGTTGCTGACCATTTCCATAGTATTGGCGCCATCCCAACTTCTATAAACACCACCATCAGTACCACAATACATTCTGTTACTATCATTAATATCAAAAACAATATCATGAATGTCTGAGTGCATGTTTCCAAGGTTTTTAAAGGTTTTTCCACCATCTCTACTAATTGATCCGCTCAAACCACCTTTGACTACAATTTCAGGATTTTTTGGATCAACAGTGATTCTCGAAAAATAGAAAGGTCTTACCACTAAACCAAAATCATTATTCAGATGTTTCCAATTGGCACCAGCATCATCAGAGCGGTACAAACCATTTAATTCTGGTTTTTCTGTTTCAAGTACCGAGTATAAGATGTTGCTGTTAGAAGGTGCAACAGCAATAGCTATTCTACCCAATTGACCTGCTGGAAAACCAGTGTGGATTTTGTTCCAAGTTTTTCCACTATCTACAGATTTGTACAAAGCCGATTTAGTTCCACCTGAACTGAATGACCAACCCGTTCTCCTGAATTCCCAAAAAGAGGCATACATGATGGTGCTATTTTTAGGGTCTATAATCAAATCTGAACAACCTGTTTTGTTATCCACAAAAAGAACTTTGTTCCAAGTATTTCCGCCATCTGTTGTTTTGTAAATTCCTCTTTCGTCACTATCACCCCACAAGGCACCAAGAACACCAACCCAAACAATATCACTATTTTTAGGGTCAACAACAATAGAACTAATTCGGTCAGATTTAGGCAATCCCATGTTTTTCCAGTTCTGACCTCCATCTGTCGATTTGTAAATTCCATCACCCATGGAAACACTATTTCTAGTCCACGTTTCTCCGGTACCAACCCAAATGTTTTGGTCTGGTTTTGAAGGATCTATAATTACGCAGCCAATAGATTGAATATGTTCATCAAATATTGGATTAAACGAAGCTCCTCCATCGTTACTTTTCCAGACACCGCCGCCAGCTGTACCGGTGTAAATGATTTTATTATTGGTAGGATGCACTTCAAGATCCGTAATTCTACCACTCATTAAAGCAGGACCTAAGTGTCTGGCTTGAATGTCACCAAAAAGCTCTTTGCCTTTCAGGACGATTTTATCTTGTGCCAAAGCATTTGTTGCAGATAGTATACCTATACACACAACCCACATAATTCTTTTTTTCATAAAAATGTTTGTTAAAAAAAGTCCTTATTTTGCAATAAGGACTTCGAGTTGTTTAATAGATATTATTGAGCTGGAAAAGCGTAAATTTTTGAATCTAAAGTAGGGTTTAAAGTAATTTTTTTAACCTTCATTTCTTGGCCACCTTGATTAATTGAAAATGGGAAATAGATTCCGTCCACCTCTTGATAATCGCTCATAGTAGAAGTTGATTTTTGTCCTTTTGCAGGTCCTTGCTTAATCTCAGTTTCAGCTGCGATTGGTAAATTGTTCTCGGTTTCAAAAAAATAATAAGAAACATCATCAGATTTTACACCATTTACCATGACTGGTTTTTTAGTGAATTTTATTTTGTAGCATTCTGTTCCTTCTTTTGTTTCCTTGCCCATAAATTCTGCAGTATATCCTTTGGATTTGTAGTTTAAAAATGGCTCTGGAAAATCTTCATTACTTAATTTAGCATTTGCGGTAGTTTCTGCATCCATTTTTTCAGCTTTCATTGTCATAAAGTTGGTGCTCCACATCGTTTCACCGTCTGACGCCATTTGTGTAATTTCTTTTCCTTGGAAGTTGAGTTTTACAGCCATTTTCCCTCCTTTTTCTTGGAAAACTTCGACCGGAATTTCCATTCCTTGAGCGTTAGTAACCATTTCCATCTTTACACTTTTCAAGGCTTTTAATTTTTCTGCGCCACCAATGGTTGTAATGTATTTTGAAATAATTTCATCTGCTGATTGTGCAAATAATGAAGCACTGCTTGTACATAGAAAAAGTGCTAGTACGCTGATTTTTAATGTTTTCATAATGTTCTAATTTAGTTATTTTTAGTTAGATGATTTGTGATATGTAAGTATACCTTATGTTAATTTTGTTACAAAAATCTTTATTTATGTGAATACTTGGTTTTGAATAGCATAAATAGGCATCACGTGTATTGAGATAATTTGAGAAAGCCTCAGTTTCGGTTATTGTTTCAAAGTTGATATTCGGAACTTTCATAGTCGTTTTATTATTAATGAAATTTTAGTCGGTGCCCATTGAAATTTAATAATCTTGCCTTGGTCAAGGATAATTTTTTAGAACAGTTATATTATCATTTTGATTAGTTCTTGCATTCTAAAATCATAGAAGTTTATTGAAAATTTTGAGATATATTTGATAGTTTTAAAAAACATAATCAAAGGAAAAGTTTATTAAGTGAAAACAAGAATTGGAATTTTAGGAATTGGTGGAGTAGGCGGCTATTTTGGTGGATTGCTAGCAAAGGCTTATCTAAATTCAGATACGATTGAAATTATATTTATAGCCCGTGGTGAAACTCAAAACGCCATTGCACAAAATGGTCTAAAAATAACTACAGATACTACTGAAAGCATTGTTTTTCCTAAATTGGTCTCTAATAATCCAGCAGAGATTGGAACTCTAGATGTACTTATTTGCGCTACAAAAACCTACGATATTGAAAACAGTTTAGCATCGATAAAAGAATGTATCAATTCAGAAACTATCATTTTGCCTTTGTACAATGGCGTTGATGCAACGGAACGTATTCAAACATTATTTCCTGAAAATACAATTTTGCAAGCTTGTGTTTATATTGTTTCAATGATTGAAGCGCCTGGGGTTATTAAGAAAATTGGGGCTTATGAAAAATTGTTTTTTGGTTCTACAACGGAATCAATTTCTAAATTAGAAGGATTACAATCTATTTTTATAGATGCAAAAATCGAAAGCCACCTCGTTGAAAATATCGAGGAAACGGTGTGGGAAAAATTTATTTTCATTTCAGCGCTAGCCTCAGCAACATCGTATTTAAATGAAAATATTGGAGGGATTTTAAACAACTCTCGTAACAAAGAACTTTATAATTCTTTATTAAATGAAATTTCTAATGTTGCTTTAGCAAAAGGGCTCAAATTACCGAACGATATTGTTGTTCAAACCATAACAAAACTCGAAAAAACACCACAGAATAACACATCATCGATGCATCGAGATTTGTTAGCTGGAAAAACTACAGAAGTGAAATCACTGACAGAATATGTGGTTGCTGAAGGGTTGAAATATGGAATTCCAACTCCGAACTATCAAATAATTTTAAACAAACTAACTAGAGAATAAGAAATAGTGTAAAATTCTGATTTTTTGAATTTTAATTTAGTAGGTTTGATAGCCAGAATTACTCATAAAAAATTGACTTAAAAAAGAATTCGCAATGACATTAAAAAATTTTATAAAAAGAAAAACTTTTATTTTAGCGGCCTTTATGGCTTTGATAATTCCTAATTCTTTTGCTCAAAATATAAACTCCGTAGCTAAAAGTCAATTTAAAATTAATGTACTTTTACCAGGTTTGGTGTACGAATATGGTTTAAGTTCTAAAAACACATTGTATGCTGAAATAAGTTCGGGGTACGGATATACTTCAAATATGTTTGGGAATACATGGAGTTTTTATCCATACGCAGACACGCAGTTCCGTCATTATTATAATCTTGATAAACGTGCTGCTAATAATAAAACTACAGCGCATAACACAGGAAGTTTTGTAGCATTAATGGGAGTTTATAACTTTGAATCGATAAATACTAATAAAAACTTTTTTCCAGCACAATCGTCTTTTACACTTGCACCAGCTTGGGGTTTTCAACGTACTTATAACAAAAAATTTAACCTCGATCTAAGCGCCGGAATAGGGTACAATTTTCAAGGTTCCGACTCCAATATCATACCAGTTATCAATTTTACACTTGGTTGGGTGATTGGTAAGTAATGAAAACAAAAAAAGCGCTCATAGAGCGCTTTTTTTATGGTAATTTATTCTTCTTCTTCTTGATCTAAGGGAATTACTTTAACATCGTCTTCGTCATCATCCTCGTCACTTTCAATTTCGAAAAAACTAAAGATCGATCCTCCATAACTTTTTTGGAAAGAAAAATGCATCATATGATCGAGCTTGGTGTATTTTGAATGTTCAATAACCATCATACCATCCTCGTTTAGCAATTGTTTCTCGAAAACTAAAGCTACAATGCGCTCAAATGTTTTTTGATCTAAGTTGTAAGGCGGATCAGCAAAAATAATATCGTAAGATGTTTTGCATTTTTCTAAGTAAGCAAAAACATCACTTTTAGTAGCAGCAATATTAAAATCGTATTCGGTAGCTACTTGTTTGATGAATTTTACGCAACCAAAATCGCCATCAACAGAGGTGATAGGTGTGCTTCCGCGAGATGCAAATTCGTAACTAATATTGCCCGTTCCTGCAAAGAGATCCAAAACTTTAAGGCTATCAAAATTAAAATGATTGTTTAAAACGTTGAATAATGCCTCTTTAGACATATCGGTAGTAGGGCGAACAGGCAGTCCTTTCGGAGGAAAAATGCGTCGTCCTTTGTATTTTCCTGAAATAATTCTCATGAATGGAATAGTATAAAATGGTTTCGGTTTTCACCTTCAGTAAAGTAATTGTTCCATCGTAAATCCTCCACATCAATTAATGATACATTTCGAATGTATTTATACGCAATATGAAAAAGCGGATTCTCTTTGGTAATGGCTCCAATTAAGTCTAAAGTGAAATATTCGGGGTTGAGCTGCAACTGTTCTGCAGTAAATAGGATGTAGTAAATAAAATCTTCTGGAGTTTGATATTCAAAAGAATTGAAAAAAAGTAATTTTTGATTTTGTACCACTACTATTTCAAAATGACTTTCACTTACGTGGACAAACATTTTTTTATCCCTCTGGTTTTTCGCAGCATTAAGCAATGTTTGCACTAAAATAGTACTCGCGTGCTTGTAATTAAAAGCTCCAAATTGATCAATAAAAAAATTATTAATATTTACATACGGAATAAAAACGGTATTCATTTCGTAAGCAGGAATAGCATCAAAAGCAAAAAAATCAGTTTCGAATACTTTGGTATTGTATTGCAAATAACTACCTAAATATTGCTCATCAAACAAAGGTTCAGGAACAAAGGTTGCCAAATTATTATTGTGAATCACAAGTACTTCGTCGTAAGAATCACGTAATTCAGGATGTTTGGTAAAAGCATCAGCAAATAATTCTTCGATTTTTGTTGTTTTAGGGAAAACATCAAAATGAATTTCGTTAAAAGACGAAACGGTATTATTTAAAGTATCGAAACAACAAAAGGAAAGCCCCGTTAATGAAACTTGAATAGAAAGTTTTTTATGTTTTTTATCGGTAATAATCATACTGCAAAGCCTTTTTTCGAGAAGGCAAACTTACAAATTTTAAAACAAAGAAACAGATTGTGAACCAGTGAAATCAAAAGTGATTCTAATTGCGGGAAATTGCTACTTCTTTTTTAAAAGTCGTCCTCTCGGTGAATCTGCTTCCAAAAGAACTAAATCTGAATGTAAAAATTTTGCTGCAGCGGCTGAATCTTCTACTTTAACCGCACTTCGTTTTAGCATCTCGGATTCATATTTCTGTAAAACAGCTTGTCGCAAACCTACATTTCGCCAAGATTCGTTACCCCTAGAACCTGAGTGAATGGCTTGTGCCAATACTACTGCGTCCAGTAATGCTTGATTGGCTCCTTGTCCTTTAAACGGGCTCATAGGATGGGCAGCATCTCCCAAAATGGTAATTTTATCGTGATGCAAATCCGAAGGTTGCAATAAAGCTCTGTCGTAAACCGGATAACCAGAAATTAAATTTTCAGGAGTGGCAGTGATAATCGCCGGAATAGGATGGTGCCATTTCATTCGCGCTAAAGCTTCAGTTTTTAGTGCAGCAGGTCCTTTTTCGCTGAGTAAAATCGCTTCTGATTCTGCCAGCGGAAAACTAAATTGCCACATTATCGAATCATTGTCATACGGCATCATGTAAATTCGCTCGTTACCGTTCGCGGTTTGAAATACAGTAGCATTATCCAACAATGAATCTTGAATTGATGGATTATCCTTTAACGAACAAATACCCAGAATTACTACGCAATTCAAATAACGTAAAGGGGAGATTTGGTCTCCTAAAAGTAGTTTTCGTACGGTGCTTCTAATACCGTCAGCACCAACAACAAGATTTGCTGTTTTGGTTATAATTTGATCATAAACTTGAAAGCTTAGTTCAATGCCAGCTTCTCCAGCGTCTTTAAATTCAATCAATTGATGGTTCCATTGTATTGATTGATGGTCTTGTAATTGCTCTAACAAAGTACTTCGTAAAGCTTGTCGGGCAATATGAATGTTGGAGCGTTTCCCGCTGTTTTTTACATCTTCTGTTAGCCATTTACGAGCACCCCATTCTCCAATTATTTGGCCATCAGTATTATGAACAACATGCCTTGATGATTTGATACCTTGTGATAAATTTTCAATTCCTAAACTACTAATCGCTTTGCTGGCTTGTTGTAAAGTCAAACCATATCCTTGTGATCTGGCCTGAAAATTGACATCTCGTTCGTATAAAGTAAACGGAATGCCACGATGCAAGCAAGCAACAGCAAGAGCAACGCCGCCAATTCCACCGCCAATTATAGCAACAGTTGGAAAGCTATTGAAATCAGGAGTTAAAAAAGCTGCGCCTTCAACAATTCCACTACCTTGACAAACAGTGCAACTATGAAAATGAGCTTTTGGAGGTTGTGGCATTGGTCCTTTTCGGGATTCCTTTTCGAATTGCTGAAGCGCGTTTGTATACGCGCGTTTGGCTTTGTCGCTAAGTCCTTTACTTTTTTTGCCCCGACCTTGACATGCTGTACAAAAAATCCATTTTTTGGGATTTGAAATCAAATTAAATTTTTTAAAGTATTGATTTGTTATGATTTATGTATAAATAACTAAACTAAAGCTTTGATATTGATTTTCACGAAATCAAATCTACTTTTAAGCCCTTTTTACATATTTTCGAAAGGCAAATTTAAGATAAAAATTATTGGGAAGGAGTAGTGCAAATGCATAAAAAAAGTCTTCTTTGCTAAGTGCTAAGAAGACTTTGTCGGTATATAGAAAACGATTCGTAACCCAAGTTGATTTTAAAATCGTAGTAAACAAGTATATATTTTTGGATTTATTTCTGTGTAATTTCACGCGTTAACCAACCGCTTTTACCCGCCGTGGCAATCGAGTAAGGCGCGATCCAAAATAATCCAAAAGTAAACAAAATGCTATACGAATACGCCCAAAGTGATTCTGAAATACTGTATTTTTTGGCATAAAACAGAACTGGGAAAGTTGAAAATAACAGGATTCCCAATAAAGTTGAACTTACAAATAACAACGGATGTATTGCAATAAAAAACAACATGAACAACAAAAAAGGATAAGTCATAGCTAAAGTCAAGAATTGGTTGATGAATAACAAACGAGTTCCTGTTTTAGACTCTTTTTTAAAGTTAGTAAAAACATAATTAGCCATTGCCAAGTTTTCACGAACATTACTGCGGCCCCAACGAATAAACATTTTGTACAAACCTTTATATTTTTCAGGTACGTCTGTTAAAACGACCGCATTACGCTGAAAAAGTACTTTTTGTCCTTGTTTTAAGATCATATTGGTCATAGCACGGTCTTCGCCAATATCCGATGGAGTTCCCATAAAAGTTTGATTGATCCATTCTGGTAAACAATTAAAAACGGCCGTTCTTTTGTAGGCTGCCAAAGCGCCAGGAGTGCACAACACACTTCCCAACCTGCTTTCGGCAGAGCGTACAAATTCAAAACTCATAACAAAACTTACATTCAGCATTTTTGGTAAAATAGCCGTTTTGTTGTTCAATACGCGAACATTTCCTGCAACAGCTCCACAATTTTCATCCGTAGAAAAAGGACTTACCAAGTTACGAAGGGTATCTTTTTCAATAATAGAATCACTATCAATGGTCACAAAAACGTCTCCCGTTCCTAAATGAAAACCACGGTACAAAGCATGGCGTTTTCCTTTGTTTTCTGGTTGCTGAAAAATTTCAATTTGATTGCCTAAGGTTTGTTTTGCTTTTTGCATCCATGACCAAGTATCGTCTTTACTGCCGTCATCTATGGCCATTATCTGCAATTTATGTTTTGGAAAATCGCTGCTAGCAATACTTAATAAAGTTTGATGAACCAAATGTCCTTCGTTATACGCTGGAACTATTACGGTTATCGTAGGAAGTAGTTCATCTGTAACGGAAGCGATAGGTTTGTAGGTCAAATACAAATAAACGGTATATAAAAAGTAGATTGATTTAAAGGCAAGTAACGCAAGAGTCACCATCAAAAAGGTAAAACCCAATGTAGAGTCCATTCTACTTTCGTTAAAATTGTAAAAATCATCTTGCAATACATAAACTGTCGATGCGCCGATGAGCAACATCAAAATTGTAGTGCCCAATACCAATCTATTTTTTAAAACTGTTTGCGAAATTTTTGGCGTTGTAAAAACTGTTTTTTCAGTTCTTTCAAAGATTGGGTTTGCTGTTGGTAAGGTTTGCGTTTTCATGTGTAATTGTTTTTGTTGTTTACTCAAATTCCTTTTTGCAATAGCAGTACCATTTCTATTTACAATTGATTATCAATGTTTTAATGCTTTTAAATTTATTTAATGTGTATAATAATTACTCAATTGTTACCCATTACTCAATTGCTTTTGCAATTAGAAAGTTGAAAAAAGGGGTAAGATTCAAGGTCATTATTTTAATTTTTTTATGCTTTTGCAAAAGCGTCATTGTAAATCTGTAATTTTGTTTTTTATAAATTGATCTCCGACATTTTGAAAAATATCTTAATTATTGACGACGAAGAAAAACTGCGTGGTTTGCTGGCTCGTATTGTAAAATCAGAAGGATTTGAAGTTCTAGAAGCTCCCGACCTGCAATCTGGTTTTAAAAAATTGGAACACAACGCTATTGATGTCGTGCTTTGTGATGTAAAATTACCTGATGGGAACGGTGTCGATTTTGTTCAAAAAATAAAAAGCAGTTTTCCGTTTGTTGAAGTCATTTTGCTTACAGCTTTTGGGAAAATTTCAGATGGTGTTCAAGCCATGAAAAATGGTGCTTTTGATTATATCGTAAAAGGTGATGACAATGATAAAATTATTCCGCTTTTGCACAAAGCTTTAGAAAAAGTAAATCTTCAAAACAAAGTGCAGCAGTTAGAAAAGCGTATTTCAGATAAATATTCATTTGATACCATCATAGGCAAATCCAAGGGTTTAGAACTTGTTATTGATTTAGCTAAAAAAGTTGCTAAAACCGAATCGACCGTACTTTTAACAGGAGAAACAGGAACCGGAAAAGAGGTTTTTGCCCAAGCCATTCACGAAAATAGTACGCGAGTAGGCAAATCGTTTGTGGCTTTAAATTGTAGCACTTTTAGCAAAGAAATTCTCGAAAGCGAACTCTTCGGGCATAAAGTAGGAGCGTTTACTGGTGCTGTAAAAGATAAAAAAGGTTTTATTGAAGAAGCCAACGGTGGGACTTTGTTTTTAGACGAAATAGGCGAAATGCCGCTGGAACTTCAAGCAAAACTATTACGCGTTTTAGAAACGAGCGAATACATTCGATTGGGAGATACCACGCCTAAAAAATCAAATTTCAGACTAATTGCAGCGACCAATCGGGATTTAAAAGCCGAAAGTGAAGCGCATCAATTTCGATCAGATCTGTATTTTAGACTCAATATTTTTGAAATTACGATTCCGCCTTTACGAGAAAGAATAAAAGATATTGCGCCTTTAACCCACTATTTTGTTCAGCAATTTTCAGCCAAAACGAATAAACCAACGCTCTCAGTTGATCCCGATTTTGTACATCATTTAGAGAAACACCATTGGCCAGGAAACGTTCGAGAATTAAAAAATGTGATAGAACGTGCCGTAATTCTCGCCAATGATTTTACCTTAACTGCAGCTGTTTTACCTTACGAAATACAGCATCAACAAGACAATAACAACAAAGTCATGTCGGCTTTTTCGATGCAAAGCGTAGAGAAACTTCACATTCAAAAAGTATTGAATTATACCAAAGGAAATAAAGCTGAAACGGCACGCTTACTAGAAATAGGAATTGCAACTTTATACAGAAAATTAGAAGAATACCGCATTCAATAAACAACAACTTTTCGCTTTTGCAAACGCTTAAAAAGTTGGTTGGACCTACCAGTAAACCTATCAAAAAGATAAAACCTTATCATTTTGATAGGTTTTTTTTATGCCAGAAATCATGATTTATTATTTAAAGTATTGAATTGTAAGTGGTTACTACTTGTTTGCTGAAATGGGAATACTTTTTGGCTAGTGGTATGCAGAACAATAAAATCATTCTTATGAAAAAACAAGTCAATACGATTTATAAGCAAGCAGAGCGATTTGCTGAAATCACAAAAACGGCTATCCGAACAGGAAATATTTTACGAGCCAAAAAATGTTTGGCATTGGCTGAAAGATTAATGACCGTTGGGAGCAACGAAACTAAAATTGCTATTACCAATGTGTATTTATTCTCGGTTTCGTCCTTCATGGAATTACAGCATTGTAGCATAGCCAACTTATTTCCAACACAATTAAAGTTGGCTTACATCAAGCAAGTCAATACTTGCGGTGTTTAAATCTAACCCTAACATTTTTACTTATGATCATCACTCTTTTACTATTGGCTCTTGCTGTTGTATTGTTTGCAATTTGCTTTAAAGCTGTCGAATTTTTTGAAAAAATCTAATCTATGACACTTTTACTCTTCATCGCTTTGGCCGTTTTTGGCTATTTAGTTTACGTATTAATTAAACCTGAAAAATTTTAAAAATGATGCCACCACAGTACAAATTGGTTACAAAGGCTATCCTAGCGTGGAGTGTCGCTTTTCTGCTACTCGTCTTATTTTTGAAAGCCGACGTTTTATTTAATTTCTAACAAACAAATTATGAATACAGAATTATTTGGAGTCATTAGTATTTTTTTACTTTCAATTCTTGTGGCTATTCCTTTCGGGAAATACATCGCCAAAGTATTTACGGGAGATAAAACACTACTTGACTCGATTTTTAACCCAATTGAAAAATTTATTTTCAAGGCAAGTGGCATCAATGCTACCGAAGAAATGAATTGGAAACAACATTTAAAAGCACTTTTGAGTGTAAATATGGTTTGGTTTTTCCTTTGTTTTTTCATCTTATTATTTCAAGGATCTTTATTTTTAAATCCGGATAACAATCCAAACATGAGTCCTGATTTGGCTTTTAATACAGCCATTTCGTTTCTTGTAAATTGTAATTTACAACATTACTCTGGCGAAACAGGACTTTCGTATTTATCCCAAATGGTTTTGATGTTTTTGCAGTTTGTTTCGGCAGCGGTTGGAATTGCAGCTGCGGCTATGGTTTTTAATGCCATGAAAGAACGAACAACCGATAAGTTGGGTAACTTTTACAACTATTTTATCAAATCGTGTACTCGTATTTTATTACCATTGTCCGCATTTGTGGCTATTCTTTTGGTTTTTAGTGGAACACCTATGACTTTTGAAGGCAAAGATACCATTACGACTTTGCAAGGCGATTCAGTTTCAGTTTCTCGAGGTCCTGCGGCAGCGTTTATCGCTATTAAACATATTGGAACAAATGGTGGAGGATTTTTTGGTGCCAATTCGGCGCATCCTTTTGAAAATCCGTCTTATTTTTCAAATGCAGTCGAATTGTGGGCACAGTTAATTATTCCGTTTGCGATGATCTTTGCTTTGGGCTTTTACCTAAACAGAAGAAAATTATCCTATGTTGTTTTTGGAGTAATGACGATCGGTTTTTTATTGCTAGTAATTCCAACAGTTATTTCAGAACTCAACGGAAACCCAGCACTTACAAAAATGGGAATTTCGCAAACTACAGGAGCCATGGAGGGAAAAGAAGTTCGATTTGGTCCCGCAATATCTGGTTTTTGGAGTATTGCTACGACGGTAATTTCAACAGGATCAGTCAACAGCATGCACGATAGCGCCATGCCGGTTTCGGGAGCCATGCAACTTTTAGCCATGATGGTAAATGCTTTTTATGGAGGCTGTGGCGTGGGTTGGCTTAATTTTTACATTTTCATTATCCTAGCGGTATTTATTTCGGGTTTAATGGTAGGGCGAACACCTGAATTTCTAGGAAAAAAAATAGAAGCACGCGAAGTTAAAATAGCCGCTTTTATCGCTATTCTTCATCCTTTATTGATTTTATCAGGAACGGCATTGGCTTCTTATTTTGCTGCCAATGATACCGCAATGGGATATTGGTTTTCGGGTAATGCAAAGGGTTGGTTAAACAATCCAGGACACCACGGATTTACTGAAATGTTATACGAGTTTACCTCAAGTGCCGCTAATAATGGCTCTGGTTTTGAAGGGCTTGGTGATAATAATCCATTTTGGAATATCACCACTGGAATCGTTTTATTGTTGAGTCGTTTTCTTCCAATTATTGGACCTGTAGTAATTGCTGGATTGCTAGCGCACAAAAAATTCATTCCTGAAAGTGCCGGAACTTTAAAAACAGATACAACCATTTTTGGTGTTATGGTTTTTGCTGTGATTGCCATTATTGCTGCTTTATCTTTCTTTCCTGCATTGGCACTTGGTCCATTGGCAGAGTATTTTACCCTAAAATAATTTAAAAAATGACTAACAATAAATCCAACTCATTGTTTGAAAGTAAGCAAGTTAAGGAAGCTTTACTGCAATCCTTTATAAAGCTTGATCCTAGAATAATGTTCAAAAATCCGGTCATGTTTACCGTTGAAATAGGAACTGCCGTAATGCTTGCAGTTTGTATTGCAATCCTTTTTGGTGCACAAGATCAAGGTACTTTTACCTATAATTTTATCGTGTTCTTAATTTTATTAGCGACTCTATTATTTGCCAATTTTGCGGAAGCTATTGCCGAAGCGAGAGGAAAAGCACAAGCAGATAGTTTGCGAAAAACACGTGAAGAAACGCCAGCCAGACTAGTTTTATCAAATGGTGAAATCAAAAACATCAGCTCATCTGAACTAAAAAAAGGTGATGTTTTTGTGTGTGAATCGGGAGATTTAATTGCAACGGATGGCGAAATCATCGAAGGTTTAGCAACTATTGACGAAAGCGCCATCACAGGTGAAAGTGCGCCCGTAATACGTGAGGCAGGCGGAGATAAATCATCTGTCACAGGTGGTACAAAAGTACTATCTGATAAAATTAAAGTGATGGTTACCAATGAACCTGGCGAAAGTTTTCTCGATAAAATGATCGCCTTGGTAGAAGGCGCTAGCCGCCAAAAAACACCTAACGAGATTGCACTTACGATTTTATTGGCTGCTTTTACGCTCATTTTTGTGATTGTGTGTGTTACTTTAAAACCTTTTGCTGATTATGCCAATGCACCAATTACCATTGCGGCTTTTATTGCTCTGTTTGTTTGTTTAATTCCTACGACAATTGGCGGTTTATTATCTGCGATTGGAATTGCGGGAATGGACCGAGCATTGCGCGCAAATGTGATTACAAAATCAGGAAAAGCAGTGGAAACTGCTGGCGATATTGACGTTTTACTGTTGGATAAAACAGGAACGATCACAATAGGAAACAGAAAAGCTACCGGATTTTATGCTGCTGCGGGCATCAATGAAGCCGATTTTATTGCATCAGCAGTACTAAGTTCTTTAGCCGATGATACACCCGAAGGAAAGAGCATTGTTGAGTTAGCAGGTCCTGCAGTTGCTCAAAAATTATCCATTGAAGGAGCGACTCTTATTAAATTTACTGCCGAAACCAGAACAAGCGGTGTGATTTTAAAAGATGGTACAAACATTAGAAAAGGAGCACAAGATGCAGCCAAAAATATTGCAGCACAAGCGGGAACTATTTTTCCTGAGGATATCGCTCAAAAAGTAATTGAAATTTCATCAAACGGAGGAACACCATTAATCGTTATCAAAAACGGGTCTGTTCAAGGTGTGATCGAGTTGCAAGACATCATCAAAACGGGAATGAAAGAACGTTTTGATCGTTTGCGAAAAATGGGCGTGAAAACGGTTATGGTAACGGGTGACAATCCGTTGACGGCCAAATTTATTGCTGAAAAAGCAGGTGTAGACGATTTTATTGCAGAGGCAAAGCCAGAGGATAAAATGAATTACATCAAGAACGAACAACAAATGGGTAAACTGGTGGCTATGATGGGCGATGGTACAAATGATGCTCCCGCTCTTGCTCAAGCTGATGTAGGAGTTGCCATGAACAGCGGAACACAAGCGGCTAAAGAAGCCGGAAATATGGTTGATTTAGACAATGACCCTACAAAATTGATTGAAATAATTGAAATTGGAAAACAATTATTAATGACGCGCGGAACGCTTACCACGTTCTCAATTGCAAATGATGTGGCTAAATATTTCGCTATTGTTCCCGCTTTGTTTATCACAGCCATTCCAGCGCTCCAAGGCTTGAACATTATGCAACTGCACAGTCCTGAAAGTGCTATTTTATCTGCGGTTTTATTCAACGCGATTATTATTCCAATTTTGATTCCGCTTGCGCTAAAGGGAGTCGATTATAAACCAATTGGTGCGAGTGCTATTTTGCAAAGAAACCTTTTGATTTACGGTCTTGGAGGTTTGGTTGTTCCCTTTATCGGAATTAAATTGATTGATTTGGTTGTCGCATTATTTATGTAAAATCAAGCCTAACAGGTTTTCAGAGCCTGTTAGGTTTATAAAAAAATAAAAAAATGAAAAATATATATTCTATTTTAAAATTGACCTTGTTTATGTTGGTTTTATTGGCGGTGATTTATCCAATGGCAGTGTTTGGAATTGCGCAATTGGCCGCCAACGAAGGAAAAGGCGAAACGGTTTTGGTAAACGGAAAAGTAGTAGGTTATCAAAAAATTGGTCAGAAATTCGATAAATCGAGTTATTTTTGGAGTCGCCCATCGGCAGTAGATTACAATGCCGCAGGAAGTGCAGGAAGTAATAAAGGTCCGAGTAATGCAGAATATTTAGAAGTTGTTCAAAAACGAATTGATACTTTTTTAATAGCGCATCCTTATTTAAAAAAATCGGATATCCCGGCTGATATTGTCACAGCTTCGGGCAGTGGTTTAGATCCGCATATTTCGCCGCAAGCTGCTTTTATCCAAGTTAAACGTATTGCTCAGGGGCGAAATTTATCAGAAGATTTGGTTAAAAAATTAGTCGAAAGCAAGGTAAATTCGCCTCAGATTATGGGAACTCCGTTTGTTAATGTGTTGGAATTGAATGTGGCTTTAAATGAACTAAAATAAATTCTGGGAAAGTTTCTTCTTAAATAAATAATGTATATGAATGATAGTATTCTGTTATTTACGAGAGTACTAGCCCAGATGGAAACGGCATCCTTTGCTTGCATTCTTTAAGCAAGCAAAGATATAGTGAACAGCTGGAATAGCTTCTAGAAAAAATTAACGAGGATAAAATAAATTTATGCTCTTACAAAAAATATAAAATGAAAAAAATAATGTTAGCGGCTTTAATAGCCTTTGGTGTTTCAACTGTTCAAGCTCAAGAAGTCGAAAAAACGAAAAGTCCATTGACGTTTTCGGGATATGCTGAAACGTATTACAGTTTTGATTTTGCGAATCCTGACAACCATATTCGCCCTGGAATTTTTTACAATTACAACAAGCACAATGAGGTTAATTTGAATTTGGGCTTTGCAAAAATGAATTATTCCAGCAGTACGGTTCGAGGAAATTTTGCTTTGATGGCAGGAACCTATGCGGAGTATAATTTGGCTGTTGAAAGCGATTTGATGCAACATGTTTTTGAGGCAAATGTGGGTGTCCGTATTTCATCAAAGGCAAATTTATGGGTAGATGCGGGGATTATGCCTTCGCATATCGGATTTGAGAGCGCGATTGGCAAAGATAATATGACTTTAACCAGAAGTATTTTGGCTGAAAACTCACCGTATTATGAGAGCGGTGTAAAAATAGGGTACACATCGCCATCTGAAAAATGGTATTTAGCAGCGATGTATTTGAACGGATGGCAACGCATCCAAAAGATTGAAGGCAATCAAACTCCGGCTTTTGGAACTCAGGTTACCTATAAACCGAATACTTCTGTAACGCTCAATTGGAGTACTTATGCAGGTAATGAGCAGGCCGATGTGGCGCGCAGATGGCGTTATTTCAATAATTTTTACGGACAATTTAAAGTTGCCGAAAAGACAACATTAATTGCAGGTTTTGATATTGGATCGCAGCAAAAAGCAGTTAAAAGTAGTACTTATGATGTTTGGTTTACTCCCGTTTTGATGGCGCAGTACAAAGCTACAAACACGGTGCAATTGGCCGCACGAGCAGAGTATTATAGTGATGAAAAAGGTGTAATTATTGCTAGCGGAACACCAAATGGTTTCAAAACCTGCGGATTCTCGGCTAATTTTGATTACATAGTTAGTGACAATGTAATTTTTAGAGTAGAAGCAAGAAATTTAAAAAGTCAAGATGCAATATTTATAAAAGATAATGTTCCTAATACTAGTAATACTTTTGTAACTACTTCGCTTGCGATTTCGCTTTAATTAGATCATAATAGGCATATAAGTTCAAAAAAGAAAACTGAAATGTCCTTATATGCCTTATATGGTACTTTTTTTATGGAACAAGAAAAACAAAAAAACGCGCAACATTTTCTGGATTTGATTCAGAAATCACGTAAAGGGAAATTCAAAGTCTATATTGGGATGAGCGCTGGCGTGGGCAAAACCTATCGGATGTTGCAAGAAGCACATACTTTGCTGAAAAACGGAATTGATGTAAAAATAGGGTATATCGAAACGCATTTTAGGAAAGAAACGCATGAATTACTTGATGGATTACCTATAATTCCTAGGCGAAGTCTTTTTTACAAAGGCAAACAACTTGAAGACATGGATGTTCAGGCTATCATTAATTTACGACCTGAAGTCGTTATTGTCGATGAGTTGGCGCATACCAACATGGAAGGAAGTAAAAATGAAAAGCGATGGCAAGATGTTCTAGAGATTTTGGATGCGGGAATTAATGTAATTAGTGCCGTAAATATTCAACATATTGAGAGCTTGAACCAAGATGTAAAACGCATTACATCGGTTGATGTTCAAGAACGAGTTCCTGATAATGTATTGCGATTGGCTGATGAAGTGGTCAATATCGATTTGACAGCCGAAGATTTAATTGCACGATTGCGCGAGGGCAAAATTTATACTGCTGACAAAATTCAAACCGCACTTAACAATTTTTTTAAACCCGATCAAATCCTGCAGTTGCGGGAATTAGCCTTGAAAGAAGTGGCTAGTCAAGTAGTTCGTAAAGTAGAAAATGAAGTAAAACCAACTGCAGGACATCGTCACGAAAAATTGCTTGCTTGCATTAGCAGTAACGATACCACTGCTAAAATAGTGATTCGGAAAGCAGCACGATTGGCCAGTTATTACAATTGCAGTTGGTATGTTTTGTATGTAGAAACTCCAAAGGAAAGTAGCGATAAAATTGCTTTAGACAAACAACGGTATTTGATTAATAATTTCAAATTAGCCACGCAACTTGGAGGCGAAGTGCTAAAAATTAATAGCCCTGATATTACTGAAACCATGTTAAAAATTGTTGCTGAAAAACACATTACAACAGTTTGCATCGGGAAACCGCATTTCAATTTAATTAAAGTAATTTTGTCTACAACTATTTTTAGGCGTTTGCTAAATAGTCTTTCATTATCAAATGTTGATTTAGTGATTTTGTCTTAACTCAATCAAGGTTTTAACGCTTTTCGCAAAAGTAAAATTGTACTTTATTTATAGTAGCAAACAAGAGCAACAACAATCAAAACAAGGTTGAACATATTAATTCATCCCACGAAAATATGAGAATTAAAACAAAATTAAATTTAGGCGTAGGCTTGTTATTTGCGCTGATCATTATACTCTCTTTGGTTAGCGCATTTTATGTTTTTTCGATAAAAAAAGACACCGAAAATATTTTGAAGGCCAATTACAACACCTTAGAATTTTCGAGAAATATGCTACTTTCATTAGAAAAGATAAGTACTGATGAACAAGCAGCAGTTGCAGTTTTTGAATCTAATCTCAAAAATCAAATTCTCAATATTACCGAATCAGGAGAGGATGTTGTGACTTACAGCATTCAAAAGCAGTTCAATGGTTTGAAATTGGATAGTGACAATTCCACCTTAAAGAATACTATTCGGTTGGATATTTTTGAACTCATGAAACTCAACATGATTGCCATAAAGCAAAAGAGTGATTTAGCAACACAAACCGCTGAAACGGCAAATTTTTGGATTGCAATTACCGGAACATTATGCTTTTTGATAGCATTTAATTTACTTGTCAATTTACCCAACAATATTGCAAACCCAATCAAAGAATTAACTGCAAGCATCAAAGAAATTGCGAATAAAAATTACTCGCAACGTGTTCATTTTATGAATCATAATGAGTATGGCGATGTGGCAAGGTCATTTAATACGATGGCACAAAAGTTAGAAGAATATAGTAACAGTGACTTGTACAAATTGGCTTTTGAAAAAAAACGTTTGGAGACTTTAATCAACAAAACACATGATCCCATTATCGGATTAGATACAGAAGGAATTGTTTTGTTTGCCAATGATGAAGCGCTTAAAATTATGGGAATGCAAAGCGAGGATGTAATTGGTCAATCGGCATCTACCTTGGCTTTATCCAATGATTTGCTTCGAAATTTAATTCTTAGCGAAGTTCAAAATGAAATTGAAAAACCATCAAAAAAAGCAATTCCGATAAAAATATTTGCCGATGGTAAAGAAAGTTATTTTGAAAAAGAAATTGTGAATATCACTATCCAGCCAACTGGAGAAGAACACATTATTGCGATTGGTGATGTAATTATTTTGAAAAATATTACCGTTTTTAAAGAATTGGATTTTGCAAAAACTAATTTTATTGCTACCGTTTCGCACGAATTGAAAACTCCAATTGCATCGATCAAATTAAGTTTACAATTGTTAGAACAAGAACAAACGGGTAGCATCAATTCAGAACAAAAACAGTTAATATCAGGTATTAAAGAAGATAGTCAGCGTTTGCTAAAAATTACCGGCGAATTGCTGGAACTATCGCAACTAGAGACTGGAAATATTCAATTACGAATGGAAAATGGTAATCCGTATGACATGATTCAGTACGCAATTGAAGCCGTAAAAGTGCAGGCCGATAAAAAGCAAATCCAATTTAATGTGATTGCAGAGCCTAATATTCCAGCAGTAAAAGTTGATAGCGAAAAAACGGCGTGGGTTCTAATTAATTTTTTAACCAATGCAGTTGCTTATTCT
The DNA here is from genome assembly GCF_021608205.1 of Flavobacterium sp. K77. Classification (NCBI taxonomy): domain Bacteria; kingdom Pseudomonadati; phylum Bacteroidota; class Flavobacteriia; order Flavobacteriales; family Flavobacteriaceae; genus Flavobacterium; species Flavobacterium sp. K77. The sequence continues at coordinate 148,206 of NZ_JAKIHO010000003.1, forward strand.
TCTGAAAATAGTAGCGTTACTGTTAATCTCAAAAAAGAGAACAACAAAGCTATATTTCAAGTTATCGATACCGGTCGAGGTATTGACAATCGCTATAAAACGAAGGTTTTTGATAAGTATTTTCAAGTTCCTGGTAGTCATAAATCAGGAACAGGATTAGGTTTAGCAATCAGTAAAGAATTTATCGAAGCTCAAAACGGTACTATTGGCGTAGAAAGTGAATTAGGCTTGGGTAGTACTTTTTACTTTTCTGTGGATTTGGTTTAAAAAGTTTTTCAAACTACTTAAATACTTTTAATCTAACGTCAAGGCTCCCAAAATTTCTTCTGATAAAAAGGGTCCGCCAGGATATTGAGCCGTATAGTCTAAATTCATCCAAATTTGTCCGCGTTCGTCAACGTGATAATGTAATTTTTGATTGGCACTTTCCTTCGGGAAAAGAATATTCTTGATTAAAAAATTGACTTTTTCTAAATCAGCTTCAGTTCCAATTAATATTTCAGGGTAAATGTGTCCTGTCGTGTGTATCAGCCGTGGCGTTCCACCAATAGATTTGATACTGGCTGCCATTAAAATAGAATGATCGTCACAATCTCCTGAAAAATAAAGCAAAGATTCTGATGCCGTTGCAATATAATCACGCGCTTTTGGGTCGCTTACGTAATTCCAGCGGCTGTTGATTTCCTTGAAAACTGCAAAACATTGAATGATCGTTCGGTAATCTGAGTAGCCTTTTAGTCCCTTAAAATGCTCATTGGTAGCCATGATTGCAAAATTGCGAATCTTTGGGTTTTGGTATTCAATGGCATTAACAATTTTTGATTTGTTTGGGAAAGGTAACAATTTTGCAATGATTATATCTTGAGGATATGGATTATCAGACATAGTGTACAGCATTGTGTTATAATCATCATAAACGCTGTTAAAACCGTAATTGCCAATAGTAGAACCGTAAATTAAAGCCAATAGATAAACAAAAATACAAAGTATGATAATGGTACGTAATAACCTTAAAATTAGCTGAATTACCACGACCATAACGATAAAAATCACTACGCGATCGATGTTCAAAAACCAATTGGGATTAATTAAGTTTTGATGTAAAATGATAAAAAGAGGAATGGCAATTAATACATTCAGTACAAAAATGATCACATCATCCCAAGGTTTTTTGACCTGAAAACGATGCTTAATTACCTGAAAATTAATTTCTTTTTTTTGTATCATAGTTACAATAAAAACAGTTCCCTATACTGTTTTTACAATGTCCTCAAAAGTACCTTTTTTATCAATAATTCCGAGTTCAAAAAGTTGATTTTGAACTTTGTTTAACATTTGAGGTTGTAATCCTTTTTGAGACCAACGCGTTAATCGCAACCACTCTTGAATATCTTCTAATTTTTGATGGTAGGCTTGTGCCAAGGTTTTATCAATGCTTGGTATTTCTTTGAATTCTTGCGTGGTTTGATTGATGATTTCTAATACTTTCGCAACTATTTCTGGTTGTTCTAGCAGTATTTCCTCACGAACTGCAATTACAAAGCATGGCCAAGGAGTAGGGCAATCAGCAATTCGTCTGAATATCCCTTTGTCAACCAGTGGTTTTGTCATAAACCGTTCCCACATAAAATAATCTGCTGTTCCATTGGTTAATGCTTCAACAGCTCCGTCGATGGTGTTTACGATTTCAAATTGCAAAATGGATGTATCCCAGTTTTGATTACTAGCGTTTACGTAAGCCATTAATTGCGAACCAGAACCCAATCGGGAAATGGCAACTTTGGTATTTTCTAAATCTGCTAAAGTTTTAAAACGAGACTCAGCAGCCACGTGAATTCCCCAAATTAAAGGACTATCAACATATACTTGTACTATTTTGCTCGGATTTCCAGCTGTGATGTCTTTTACAATTCCTTCAGTAAGGATAACAGCAATATCAGTTTCGCCATCCCGAAGCATTTGACACATTTTACCGGTTCCCTCCGGTACATCGGTCCATTGTAAGTCTATATTTTCATTTTCAAAATCGCCATTTTCAATGGCTAAATGCCAAGGTAAATTGAAATGTTCAGGAACTCCTGCTATTTTTAATGTTTTCATTATAAAAAAGGATTTTTTAATTCGTACCAGTTCCAAGAGACACCGTCTTCTAAGTAGGTTTCGGTCATTTGTAGGCCGATTTTTTGCAAAATTCGGTTAGAAGCAATGTTATCCGAATGCGCTGCCGCTTCCATAACCGGAATTTTCATAGTTTTGAAACCGTAGTCCAACCACGCAAAACTAGCTTCACTGGCGTAGCCTTTGCCCCAGAATTTTTCATCTAAGCGATACCCAATATCGTAAAAATGGATTTTGTTATTGACCATTTCGGTGTTGAATTTGAGTCCAGCCCAACCAATAACTTCATTAGTTTCTTTCAAAACCATTACAAAACGTCCAATTTTGTTTTGCTTGTATTGCTCTTGAACGGAGTTGATGATGTTTTTTACCTCATTTACATCTGTTAATGGAGTGTTCCAAAGGTATTCGTGTACTTTTGGATTTCGGTCCATTTCGAACAAGGCTTCAGCATCTGAAAGTTTCATTTCTCGCAAAAGTAATCGGTCAGTTTCTAGAATTAAGTCCATAGTAAATTAATTTTAAGTCTTTAGCACAATTTCCCTTAGCCCTGATAGAAGCGGTATCCTCTTGTGGTAGCGCTAGCGAACACAAGAGATATAGCGGATAGCAGGAAACAGCTCCTAAAATTAAACATTTATATCTTTAAAATGTTGATTTTTTGCATAACGAATCATGTTGGTAAAAGCGTCGTTATCTAAACTCGGAATTTCTAAAATTTGATTTAAAATCTCGGTGTCGTACTCGTTAGCCGCTGTTGTAAAATACGGACTCAAATGCTTGCCAATACTCTCGTAATACAGTTTTTCAATCGTATTTTGATAGCTAAATTCTTTGGTATTTTCTATTAAAGTAAAATTTGAGTATCCAACTTCTTTCATTATCAATTTCAATCCTTTAGCCATGTTAAAGCTTTTCCTGTGGACTATGTTTAACTGTTCAATATCTTTTCGTTGAAAAACTGAAACAATTACTTTGGCAACATAATCTACAGGAATAATATTTAAAACTGTATCGGGATTGACAATAAACCTCACGTTTTCTTGATCGCCTTTGCGTTGCGAGGTAAAGTGGAAAAATTTGGCCAATAAATAAAACACCATGTATTTTGAGATAAAATAGGGGTTTTCAGGAGTTAGCATATTACCACCAATTACGCTGGGACGCAAAATTTGAAAAGGCAAACCTATTTTTTTACAAGCTGTTGCAATGAAATTTTCAGAGGCAAATTTGGCGTTTTCATAGGCATTGCGGTGTTCTGGCTCAAAATTTAATTGATGAAAATCGTTATCAATCATTCCTGTTCGGTTGCCTGAGGAAAACGCTGTACCGATGTAAATAAATTTGGTGATAAACGGGTGAAAAAGTTCAAAAATAGACTTGGTAATCGTGGTGTTTTCGTTAAAAATTCTTTCGCGCTGGGCTTCGTCTGTAGATAAATTAACCAAACCTGCCGAGTGAATGAAGTACGCTCCCTTTATTTTTTCGGTCACCGTATTTTGAATGTCAGCTAAATCTGTATCAATGATTTCGATAAATTTTTGAAGTTTTTCAAAACCTTGCTGAAGCAATACAGAAGGTGTGTAGCTGCTTGTAAGTAATTCTTTGATACGATTGTGGGCCGATTTTTTTCCTTTATTTCGCGCTATCAAAAAGAGTTTCCCATCGGGATTAGAAGTGCTAAAAAGTTCTAGAATTTCATACATGACGTGCGATCCTAAAACGCCCGTGGCACCGGTAAGTATTATTTTCATTCGTTGTTTGTTCAAAAAACAAATGTAGTTTTAAAAAAGAATAAATTGTTTTTTAAAACTACAAATGTGTATATCAAGAATTGTAAATTTAGATTCCTGCGGCCAGTTTATCTAGTGTATACGCAATTAAGGCATCTACTGCTTTATAAGGATCCTCGCTAAAAGTTCCAGATGCACGATTGGCAATAATGGCATTTAATGACAAGGCATTGTGTCCTAAAAGTGCCGAAAGTCCATAAATTGCAGCGGTTTCCATCTCTAAATTAGTAATTTGGCTTTCTCCAAATTTAAAATTATCCATTTTTGAATTCAATGCTTCATCTTGAATGTTCAAACGGAGAACGCGTCCTTGTGGTCCGTAAAAACCTCCAGCAGTAGCTGTGATTCCTTTGTGCATTTGGTCACTTTCAATCACTTTTTCTAATTTTTCAGAACAAGCAATTACATACGGTTTTCCTTTTTTGAGATCCCAATTAGTATGTTGAACGAAAGCGTCTTCTATTTCTAGATTCGAAACTTCGTCAATTAAATAGGAACGAAGCATGTTGTCTAATCCCAAGCCAAATTTCGACAATACAAAACTATCCACGGGAATATCAGCCTGCAAAGAACCCGAGGTTCCAATACGAATGATGTTCAAGGATGTTAAATTTTCTTTTGGCTGACGCGTTTCAAGATCGATGTTTACCAAAGCATCAAGCTCGTTGATTACAATGTCAATATTATCGGGTCCAATACCAGTGGACATTACGGTAATGCGCTTGCCTTTAAAAATTCCGGTTTGGGTTTTGAATTCTCTTTTTTGAGTCGAAAATTCAATACTATCGAAAAATTGAGTGATTTTCTCCACACGATTTTGATCTCCTACAAAGATGATATCGTGCGCAATATTTTCGGGTTTTAAATTCAAATGGTAAACGCTACCGTCTGGATTTAATATTAATTCTGATGATTGTATCATTTATTTTTTTGTTTAAAGTTTAAGGTTTTAAGTTGCTCAACTGAATATTAAAACTGAGACTGTATACTGAGACTGCAAATAGCTCACTATCAACCTCCAACACGTTTTACTTTGAATCCTTTTAGTTTTAATATTTCCATTATTTTATCTCGGTAATCTCCTTGAATGATAATCGAATCGTCTTTGAAAGTACCGCCAACACTCAGTTTAGTTTTAATTTCTTTGGCTAGAATTTTAAAATCTTCGTCCGTACCTTCGTAACCTTCAATGATTGTGGTTGCTTTTCCTTTACGTTTTTCAAATTTACAAATCATTGGCTCTTTTTGAACGTATAATTCGTGGGGTTCTGGTGCTACAAATTCTTCTGGCAAGGGTTCGTGATCAGGGAATAGGTTTTTTAATTGGTCTTGTAAGTCCATAACTTTATAATATTGATTATTTAACCATTAAGAAATTTGAGGTAAATTAAGTTTTAAAACTCTTAATTTCTAACTAGTTAAAAACAAAAAGACATCAAGCGAACTCGATGTCTTTCTTGAACTATTGAATTAAAATTTATTTTTTGATCAATCCTAAATCAACCAAACGTTCGTAAAGATAATCACCTGCGGTGATGTCTTCAAATTGTTTTGGATTTTCAGCATCGATGCAGTTTTCTAAGCAATTCAATGGCATATCGCTCACTGGGTGCATAAAAAACGGAATTGAGTAACGAGAAGTTCCCCATAATTCACGTGGCGGATTTACCACTTGATGAATAGTCGATTTCAATTTGTTGTTGGTATGACGTGATAACATGTCACCTACATTAATTACCAATTCATCTGGCTCAGCAATAGCGTCAATCCATTCTCCGTTGTGGTTTTGTACTTGTAACCCTTTTCCTTGAGCACCCATCAACAACGTAATCAAATTGATGTCACCATGAGCAGCAGCACGAATAGCGTTTTCAGGCTCTGATGTAATTGGTGGGTAATGAATAGGTCTTAGGATAGAATTTCCATCTTTGGCATAATTGTCAAAATAGAATTCATCTAATCCTAAACGCAATGCTAATGCTCTTAATACAAAAACACCTGTTTTTTCTAACATTTGGTAGGCTTCTTTTCCTACTGCATTAAAACGAGGTAATTCTTTTACTTCAACATTTTCAGGATACTCTGCAGCATATTTTGAATCTTGAGACACATATTGTCCAAAATGCCAAAATTCTTTCAAATCTCCTTCTTTTCTGCCTTTGGCGTGTTCTGTTCCAAAAGAAACATAACCTCTTTGTCCGCCAATTCCAGGGATTTCATAACTGCGTTTGGTTTCTAATGGTAGGGCGAAAAAATTTCTAATTTCACCATACAATTCTTCAACTAACTGATCATTTAAAAAATGCCCTTTGAGTGCTACGAAGCCAATGTCTTCAAATGCACTTCCGATTTCATTTACAAATTTTTGTTTACGTGCCGGGTCATCCGACAGGAAATCACGCAAGTCAACACTAGGAATGTTTTGCATACTTAAATAATTTTATAAATTGCAAGGAATAAATCTTGCAGATACAAAGATAAAGAATAATTTTAATTTCGAATTTTAAAAAATGATATTAAAATAAAAAAATATAACAAAATAATTAAAAACTGTTATAAATTTTTATCTTTGAAATCGATACTAAAAACCTAAAAATGACTTTTGATAGAAAAAACCTCACTGACCTCGAGTTAATAACACTTTACAAAAAGCTATTAAAACCGCGTCTTATCGAGGAAAAAATGCTAAAACTAATTCGCCAAGGCAAAGTATCTAAGTGGTTTTCTGGAATAGGACAGGAAGCTATTTCGGTTGGTGTTACCGCAGTTTTAGATTCAGATGAATACATTTTGCCGATGCATCGAAATTTAGGTGTATTTACGGGAAGAGATATTCCGTTGTACCGTCTTTTTTCGCAATGGCAAGGCAAAGCTAATGGTTTTACAAAAGGTCGTGATCGTAGTTTTCACTTTGGCTCGCAACAGTATAAAATTATCGGAATGATTTCGCATCTCGGACCACAATTAGGTGTGGCTGATGGGATTGCTTTGGCGAATAAACTCAAGAAAAACGGCAAAATTACAGCTGTTTTTACTGGAGAAGGCGCCACAAGTGAAGGAGACTTTCACGAAGCTTTAAACATTGCTTCGGTGTGGGAATTACCCGTGCTTTTCGTAATTGAAAATAACGGATACGGACTTTCTACACCAACAAATGAGCAATACCGCTGTGAAAATTTAGCTGATAAAGGCATTGGTTACGGAATGGAAAGTCATATTGTTGACGGAAATAATATTTTGGAAGTTGTAAACTTGTTATCAGAGTTAAAGGCTTCAATGAAAGAAAATCCACGTCCTATTTTGCTAGAATTTAAAACATTCCGAATGCGCGGGCACGAGGAGGCGAGTGGAACAAAATACGTTCCGCAGGAATTAATGGATATGTGGGCAGAAAAAGATCCGGTAGAAAACTTCAGAAATTATTTGATAGAAAACGGCATTTTGAAAACCGATGATGATTTGGCTTTTCATCTTGACATTAAGCAGGAAATTGAAGAACATTTGGCACTAGCTAACGCAGAAGCTGAAATTGAAGCTTCTTTGATGGAAGAATTAAATGATGTATACAAACCATTTGCTTTTGAGGAGGTTAAACCATCAGAAGATAAAGAAAATATTCGTTTTATCGATGCAATTTCAAGTGCTCTGCAACAATCTATGGAGCGCTTTGAAAATTCGGTAATCATGGGACAAGACATTGCAGAATATGGTGGTGCCTTTAAAATTACCGATGGCTTTGTAGCGCAATTTGGCAAAGAGCGCGTGATTAATACACCTATTTGCGAAAGTGCTGTAGTTTCAGCAGGAATGGGACTTTCTATTAATGGCTACAAAGCGATTGTTGAAATGCAATTTGCCGATTTTGTTTCGACAGGATTCAATCCGATTGTAAATTTATTAGCAAAATCGCATTATCGATGGTTAGAAAAAGCCGATGTTGTTGTACGAATGCCTTGTGGCGGTGGAACTCAAGCGGGACCCTTTCATTCACAAACTAATGAAGCGTGGTTTACCAAAACTCCAGGTTTAAAAGTGGTTTATCCAGCCTTTCCGTATGATGCAAAAGGATTACTAAACGAATCTATTAACGATCCAAATCCGGTATTGTTCTTTGAGCACAAGCAATTGTATCGTAGCGTTTACCAAGATGTTCCTAAAGCTTATTACACCTTACCATTAGGAAAAGCGGCTCTATTAAAAGAGGGGAAATCGGTTACTATTATTGCTTTTGGAGCGGCAGTTCATTGGGCAATTGATACATTGGATAAAAATCCTGATATTTCAGCAGACTTATTGGATTTAAGAACCTTACAACCTTTAGACACCGACGCTATTTTTGCTTCTGTCAAGAAAACGGGTAAAGCTATTATTTATCAGGAAGACAGTCTGTTCGGCGGAATTGCTAGTGATTTATCAGCATTAATTATGGAAAATTGTTTCCAATATTTGGATGCACCGGTGAAACGAGTAGCAAGTTTAGACACGCCAATTCCTTTCACAAAAGCGCTTGAAGATCAGTATTTACCAAAAGGTCGTTTTGAAAATGAGCTTATTGCGCTGTTAGCTTATTAAAATCATGAAAAGGAATTTCGGATTTTAAAAATACCCTAAAATCCAATAAATAATAATAAATAGGAGGATGGTTCCAAAACAACCGCCTCCTAATTTTTTTGCACCATATCCGGCGATGATAGTTTTAAAAAATCCGTTCATGTTATTGATTTTTAATTTTTTATAAAAATAGTGATTTTATTGCAACTAACTAAATTAGTTTAATTCAATAAATATTTTCTTTAATAATTGAATTTCATCAACGTAAATAGTTTTCTTTCTAATTGCAAAATAGAGCGTATTTTTTAATAACGATTTCCCTTCCCAAATCAATTTTATCAATCCGCTTTCAATTTCTTTACGGCACAAAAAATCAGGAACAACTGCCAACCCTTTTCCACTGCTCAAACAACGAACTATAGAATTAAGATTGGGAACGATATAGTTGGGTCTAAAATCTGGGTGTTTATTAAAATTTAATTGCCAAAAACGGCGTAAATGTTCCATATCTCCTGTCGTACCATACCATTTTTGTTGCTTTAACCATAGTTCAATATTGTGAATATTTCCCTCTTCTGCTATCAAATTGAATTCAGAACCGTCAACATCGCTTCCACCCACAAGTACAATAGTTTCTGAAGAAAATGCCTGATATTCAATTGTGTTTTTTATTACCATTTGTGGCGTGATAATTAAATCTAGTATACCTTTTTCTAAATTTTCTACCATCTCCTGATATTCGCCAAACTGAATGATAACGTTAAAGGGTAAAGTTGAAATGTATTGCTCTAACGTGATTTGGAATGTTTCAAAACACATTCCTACACTTATTGTTGGTGTATTTTTCTCGGTGCTTCTTTGAAAATTTTTCTCGGCCTCTTCCAATTTAGTTAAAGCTTCAAAAATAAAATTATACAATATTTTTCCTTTTTCAGTGGGTACCATTTTTCGACCCGTGCGGTCAAATAATTTATATCCCACATAAGCTTCCAAGGAACTCAAATGGAGACTCACGCCAGGTTGTGAAATAAATAATTCCTCTGCAGCACTTGTTAAAGTTCCTGTTTTATATACTGCTTTAAAAGTTCTATACCATTCTAAATTCAACATATCTATCATAATTATAATACAAAGGTATAAATTATGTTATTTTAATAATAGAATTTCCCACTATAACTTTGCACTATTAATTTAAAAATACAATTATGACAAAAATATTTATAATCAATGGCGGACAAAAATTTGGCCATTCTGGTGGTCGGTTTAATGAAACAATTTCGAATGAAACTTCAAAATTTTTTGAAAATAACAGTGATTTTCAAGTAAAAACTACCAACATCAACGATGATTATATTCCTGCTGCAGAGGTGGAAAAATTTGTTTGGGCGGATGTCATAATTTATCACACTCCTATTTGGTGGTTCCAAGTGCCACATGGATTTAAAAAATATATTGATGTAGTTTTTACCGCGGGACATGCCAATGGAATTTATAAAAGTGACGGTCGTTCTCCAGAAAATCCGACGATCAATTACGGAATAGGAGGAATGCTGATAGGAAAAAAATATATGTTGACCACCTCTTGGAATGCTCCAAAAGAAGCTTTTACTTTACAAGGAGAATTTTTCAAAGAGCACAGCGTAGATGATGGACCATTATTTGGTTTTCATAGAATGAATGCATTTGTAGGAATGGAGCCTTTGCAAAGTATTCATTTTCATGACATCGAAAAAAATGCGAATGTTGAAAATGATCTCAAAATGTATAAAAATCATTTAGAAACCTTATTTTTGGACTAATCATGCCGATAAATTTAACTGTAGTTTTAAAAAGCAAAGAAGAGTTAACAGCAACTTTAAAAGAAATGTTACTCACATTAGTAGCGCAATCAACTCAAGAAACAGCTTGCTTACAATACGATTTGCATCAAAGTGTAGATGATTCTGATACTTTTATTTTTCATGAGGTATGGGAAAACGAAGCCGGATTGCAATTACATAATGAACAACCTTACTTAATTGAATTTTTTGAGAAAGTAAAACCGATGTTGCAAGTACAACCCACCATTTATTTCACCAATAAATTGTCATAATCATTTGGGTAACTTCAGACGATGAATTATTTTTGAAAAAAAAATTAAACCGTACTCATGAAGCCGCTTAACGAAAAATTATTAGTCAAAGATGCCACTATAAATAAAGTACAATTTGATAAAGAATGGTTTTATAAATTAGATGATATGGCTTTTTATCTGAAAGAAGATTTGTCTGAAGTAGAATTTATTTTTTTACCAATGCTTATTGATGGTGAACAAGAGTTCGTTAAATGTTCCAGTTATGAAGATATTATACGGGGTCGCAAAGAGTTAGAGTAAAAGAAGGAGGCATTAAGCCTCCTTTTCTTGTTTAACGATTGGCCTGTTGGGCTTTTTCTTTTATGATTAAGCTGATTTTTCTATTTTCAATTTTACTTTCCAACCACGAAATGATATCGAGATATAAAAAGGCGCGTTTTTCATAAGTGTTTTGTTCCAATTCAATAAAACGAGTTCGCATTTTAATAAATTCTTTTTTGATATCTGTTGGATAAATAGAGTTTAAGTTTTTCAAGAATTTGATAATTTCTTTTTGTACTTCATGCAAGTCGTTCATTTTAATTAAAAACTTATAGGTGTTTTTGAGCTGATTTTCTAAATAGTAATCTTTTCCCAGTTCATAATGTGCTATCAAACAAAGCAAACGCGCAAAACACATTAAGTCTTCGCGCATGCTTAGATTTCTATTGTTGATAATTTTTTCCAGATAAAAAATACACTCGGCATATTTTTCGTTTCCAAAATAAATAGAGGCAAATTTATAGTAAAACAACATTTCATGATGCTCGTCAAGATGATCGGTGTGCATTTTCAATTTATGCAATACTTCTGGAATCAAATATTCACTTTCGGCAAAAGTACCTTCCAAAATATGTAAATTGAGTTTATTATTATAAACGTACAAAAACGATAAACTTGCAATATTGTCATTTACGGGAAATCTTGGATCTTTGATGGTTTCCTCCAACAATTCAAGATATTCTTTGAACTTGGTTTTATACTTCAGCATGTACAACGATTCCAATAAATAATGATTTCCTTTCAAGAAAAAAACGGGATTCAAGTAAATCATACTTGGATTTTCGTAAAATAAAGTCACCCATTTTAAGGCATATTTATAACAAGATAAAAAATCTTGAACCAAAAAACTACGCCACAAATTAGCATTGTAAAACCAGTATTTCTCTCGAAAACCAAATTTCTTTTCGTCGAGTTTAGCTGTGTGTTTTTTAAAGTAGTCATCAATATAGGTATACTCTGCATCGGTTTTTACATACCCCGTTTTGAGCATGATACCATATAGCTGTAGTGATAAGTTTGATAATTTACTAGAAATGGTATTGCGGTAGTTCAACTCTTTAGCTTGTACTACCAATTCATCTGCACGACCTTGAATACTGCGGGTTATGTATTGGGATTCAATGAGTTTCTCAAATTCTACAATTTCATAGGCCATTAACTTTTCATCATTCTCTAAAGCTAAAATTTTGGTTTTATCCAAGATTTTCAAACTTTGTTTATACAATCCTTTGTTATACAAAATAGCTGCAAAATCAATTTGCTCTCGCAATTGGTAGCGCATGTTTTGACTAGGAATATTCAAACGAATACTCACCAAAATTTGTTTGTACAAATAGGATTTAAGATTTGATAATTGCACTTTTTTAATACTTCCACTTTTTAAAATCAGTTTTTCATCATAAGTTTCTGACTTGTCTAAAATGTTAAATAGCTCAATGAATTTGGTATTCGAACTAGTTTCTAATCGGCTAGCGAAAATTTTAAATTGTCTTTTTTCTGACTTCGAAAGTGACTTTATCAGTACAAATAAAAAATCTTTTTGATGGTTAGCCATTGTAGAATAAAAGGGTTTATGTAGTTGTAAATCAATGATTTAATAGATTAAAACATTCCTTATAAGCAGTATAATTCAAGAAATTGTATTTTCTATCCCACCAATGAAAGATATTTTTGTTTCAAGTTGTGCAAATTACATTAAATAAATGAAAATGAATAGAGAGAAAGTTCAAATTTTTGATACCACTTTGAGAGATGGCGAACAAGTGCCTGGATGTAAGCTTGACACGAAACAGAAATTAGTTATTGCCGCAAGGCTTGACGAAATGGGAGTAGACATTATTGAAGCTGGTTTTCCTGTATCGAGTCCCGGTGATTTTTTATCTGTTTCAGAAATAAGTAAGGTTGTTCAAAATGCAGTTGTTTGCGGATTAACTCGCGCTGTAAAAAATGATATTGATGTAGCGGCACAAGCGCTTCAATACGCCAAAAGACCTAGAATTCATACGGGTATTGGAACTTCTGATTCGCATATTTTTCATAAATTAAATACTACCAAAGAAGATATTATTCTACGTGCCAAAGCGGCTGTAGCTCACGCCAAATCGTACGTAGAAGATGTAGAGTTTTACGCTGAAGATGCAGGAAGGACCGATAATGAATTTTTAGCACGAGTCTGCGAGGAGGTCATTAAATCAGGAGCAACCGTATTAAATATTCCAGATACAACAGGATATTGTTTGCCGGAAGAGTATGGTGCAAAAATTAGATACCTCAAAGAAAATGTAAAAGGTATTGAAAACGTGGTTTTATCATGTCATTGTCATAATGATTTAGGTATGGCAACCGCCAATTCCATCGCGGGAGCTATAAATGGAGCTAGACAAATAGAATGTACCATCAACGGCATAGGAGAGCGAGCAGGAAATACGGCACTTGAAGAGGTGGTAATGATTTTTAAGCAGCATCCATATTTGAATTTAGATACCAATATTAATACTAGACAATTGAATGAAATGAGTCGATTGGTTAGTGAAAGTATGGGGATGATCGTGCAGCCTAATAAAGCAATTGTAGGTGCCAACGCATTTGCACACAGCTCAGGAATTCATCAAGATGGTGTTATAAAAAATAGAGCTACTTATGAAATCATGGACCCACTTGAGGTTGGCGTTAATGAGTCATCTATTGTTTTAACAGCACGTAGTGGTAGAGCAGCATTGGCTTACCGAGCAAAAAAAGTAGGTTATGAATTGACCAAAATACAATTGGATATAGTTTATCTCGAGTTTTTAAAGTTTGCTGACATCAAAAAAGAAGTAGTCGATCAAGACATTCATCAAATTATTGAAGCTTGTAAAATAAGTAAAGAATTGGTTTTAAACTAAGATAGCATTCCAACTCAAAATTAAAGTAATATGAATTTAAAAATAGCAGCGCTTGCAGGCGACGGAATTGGTCCTGAGGTTATAAGCCAAGCCAAGAAAGCATTATACGCCATAGGTGTAGTGTATGATCATGAATTTGTTTTTGAAGATGCTTTGATTGGAGCTATCGCTATTGAAAAAACGGGAATTCCGTTACCACAGCAAACATTGAACTTGTGTTTGAATACGGATGCAGTACTATTTGGAGCAGTTGATGATACGGTGCCAAATGCTGCGGTAAGACCAATTCAAGGGGTATTGAATTTGCGTCAAGCGCTAGGTCTTTATGCCAACATACGACCTGTGAAACCGTATGCTGATTTGCTTGATTTGTCTCCGTTGAAACGAAAAATTATCGAAGGAGCTGATTTTATTATTTTTAGAGAATTGTCTGGCGGATCGTATTTTAGTGAGAAAAAAAGCAATGAAACAGGCACTTTTGCCTCTGATCTTTGCGAATACTCTGAAGAAGAAATCATCCGAATCAGTCATTTAGCTTTTCGAACTGCGCAAAAAAGAAAGAAAAAATTAACCTTAGTTGACAAGGCAAATATATTAGAAACCTCGCGTTTATGGCGCAAGGTAGTAACTGAACTTTCAGAGGGTTATCCTGACGTAGTTTTAGAATTTTTACTAGCCGATGCTGCTGCGATGCAAATTATCATCAATCCAAAGCAATTTGATGTCATTTTAACTGAAAATTTATTTGGAGATATTTTATCCGACGAAGCTAGTGTTACAACCGGCGCAATCGGTTTATTGCCATCAGCGTCTTTAGGAAGTTCATCGGCGCTTTTTGAACCCATTCATGGCTCTTTTCCAGAAGGAAAAAATAAAAACATCGCCAATCCTATTGCCTCAATTATTTCAGCAGCAATGTTATTAGAGCACTTTGGCTTGCATGCCGAATCTCTAAAAGTGTACGAAGCGGTGCAAAAAGCAATTGAATTAAATGTAGTAACGGCTGATTTGAATCCGTATTCTAAATTCGGAACCAATGAAGTGGGCGATTTTATTGCGAATTATATTCTTAGCAAAGACGACTTATATTTTAAAAGCGATAATGTGTATATCGGTCAGTCAACCATAGTTTAAAACAAACAAAACTATTTTTTAAAACGAAACATCAATAATGGAATTAAATAAATACAGCAAAACGATTACTCAAGACGAAACGCAACCTGCAGCACAAGCCATGTTGTACGGAATTGGTTTAACCGAAGCTGATTTGAATAAAGCCCAAGTGGGTATAGTTAGCATGGGATACGAAGGAAATCCGTGTAACATGCATCTAAATGATTTAGCCAAAGACATCAAAACTGGCGTTTGGCAAGAAGATCTAGTGGGATTGATTTTTAATACAATCGGAGTAAGTGATGGTATGTCAAATGGTACCGATGGAATGCGATTTTCATTGGTGTCACGAGATGTAATTGCTGACTCTATTGAAACAGTTGTTGGCGCACAATGGTACGATGCAGTAATTGCAATTCCGGGTTGCGATAAAAACATGCCAGGTTCAGTTATGGCAATGGGTCGACTCAATCGTCCTTCGATCATGGTTTACGGTGGTAGTATTCATTCTGGAAAATGGAAAGGAGAATCGCTAAACATTGTATCGGCTTTTGAAGCCCTTGGAAAAAAGTTTAATAATACGATTTCACCTGAGGATTTCAAAGGTGTGATTCAAAACTCTTGTCCTGGTGCAGGTGCTTGTGGCGGAATGTATACGGCAAACACCATGTCCTCAGCCATCGAAGCTTTGGGAATGAGTTTACCCTACAGCTCGTCGAATCCAGCTTTAAGCCCTGAAAAAAAACAAGAATGCCTTGATGCTGGAAAAGCCATCAAAATATTATTGGAAAAAGATATCAAACCTAAAGATATCATGACACGCGAAGCCTTTGAAAATGCTATTACGATGGTAGCAGTTTTAGGAGGATCAACCAATGCTGTCATGCACTTGATAGCGATGGCTCACTCGGTTGATATTGAAATTACTTTGGATGATTTTCAAAGAATTAGTGACAAAACGCCTTTGCTAGCCGACTTAAAACCTAGCGGAAAATACCTAATGGAGGATCTTCATGCTGTGGGCGGAGTTCCAGCTGTTATGAAATATTTGCTAAAAGAAGGTCTATTACACGGACATTGCTTGACGGTTACAGGTAAAACTTTGGCCGAAAACTTAGCTTCTGTACCTGACTTAAATGATGGTCAAGATGTTATTCATGAAATCCAGAAAGCATTAAAAAGCACAGGAAATATTCAAATTTTATATGGAAATCTAGCTTCAAAAGGCTGTGTAGCCAAAATTAGTGGTAACGAAGGCGAATATTTTGAAGGAGATGCTATTGTTTTTGAAAATGAACATGATGTCATTAAAGGAGTCCGAAATGGCGAGGTTAAACCAGGAAATGTAGTCGTCATTAGATACTGCGGACCTAAAGGTGGGCCAGGAATGCCAGAGATGCTAAAGCCTACGTCAGCCATTATGGGTGCTGGTTTAGGCAAGAGTGTTGCTTTGATTACAGATGGCAGATTTTCTGGTGGTTCGCACGGTTTTGTAGTAGGACATATTACTCCCGAAGCTTATGATGGTGGTGGTATTGCATTAGTTCAAAATGGTGACATTATAACGATTGATGCGGTAAAAAACACAATCAATCTTAAAATTTCGGATGAAGAGTTTGAAAGACGAAAATCACAATGGAAACAACCAGAAACACCAATTAAAAAAGGTGTTTTACTTAAATATATTCGTTCAGTTTCAAGCGCCTCAACAGGTTGCGTAACTGATAAATAGTTTTTTTCAAAATAAATTAAAAAAAATCTGAAAGAAGCTGCACAAAAGAAATAAAAATGGGAAATACAAAAATATCTGGCGCAGAAGCCGTTATCAAATGTTTATTAGAAGAAGGTGTGGATATCATTTACGGTTATCCTGGCGGAGCGATCATGCCGGTTTATGATGAATTATACAAATTTAAAGACGAATTACATCACGTATTAGTGCGTCACGAGCAAGGAGCTACACATGCTGCACAAGGATACGCACGAGCAACTGGCAAAGTAGGAGTAGCAATTGCAACTTCTGGTCCTGGAGCTACCAATTTAGTTACTGGAATTGCTGATGCGCAAATCGATTCGACACCAATGGTTTGCATCACAGGTCAAGTTGGTAAACATTTATTAGGTTCTGATGCTTTTCAAGAAACCGATATCATCGGAATTTCAACTCCAGTTACCAAATGGAATTACCAAATTACCGAAGCATCTGAAATCCCAGAAATAATAGCGAAAGCATTTTACATCGCCAAATCGGGTCGTCCTGGTCCGGTTTTAATTGACATTACCAAAAATGCGCAGTTTGATGAAATGGAATTCAGTTACAAAAAATGTACAAGTATTCGAAGTTATCATCCCAAACCAATCCTTAATATTAATAAGGTACAAGAAGCAGCAGCTTTAATTAATAACGCTAAAAAACCTTTTATTATTTGGGGTCAAGGTGTTATTTTGAGTAAAGCCGAAACCGAATTAAAAGCTTTGGTAGAAAAATCAGGTATTCCAGCTGCATGGACTATTTTAGGTTTATCAG
Source organism: Flavobacterium sp. K77 (assembly GCF_021608205.1). Classification (NCBI taxonomy): domain Bacteria; kingdom Pseudomonadati; phylum Bacteroidota; class Flavobacteriia; order Flavobacteriales; family Flavobacteriaceae; genus Flavobacterium; species Flavobacterium sp. K77. Next base: position 165,588 of record NZ_JAKIHO010000003.1, read on the forward strand.
CATTGCCAACTTCCCATCCACTTAATGTAGGAATGGTAGGAATGCATGGCAATTATGGACCCAATGTACTCACAAATGAATGCGATGTGTTGATTGCTCTCGGAATGCGTTTTGATGATCGCGTAACCGGAAACCTTGCCACGTATGCCAAACAAGCTAAAATAATTCATTTTGAAATTGATCCAGCCGAAGTAGATAAAAACGTAAAAACAGATGTAGCCGTTTTGGCCGATTTGAAAGAATCTTTAACGGCCTTGCTACCGCTTATTGAAAACAACACGCATGATTCTTGGCACAATGAATTTAAAGCTAAATATGAAATTGAATTAGAAGCTGTCATAAATGAGGAGTTGGAACCCAAAAAAGAAGGAATTTCAATGGGTGAAACGATCGAAATGATTAACAAACACTCTAAAGGAGATGCAATTTTAGTATCGGATGTTGGGCAACACCAAATGTTTGCTTGCCGTTACGGGAAATTCAATTCTACCAAAAGTAATGTCACATCCGGTGGTTTAGGAACGATGGGATTTGCTCTTCCAGCAGCAATTGGAGCTAAAATGGGAATGCCAAATCGTGAAGTAGTAGCTATAATTGGTGATGGTGGATTTCAAATGACCATTCAAGAATTAGGAACTATTTTCCAGACCAAAGTTCCCGTTAAAATTGTGGTTTTGAACAATGAGTTTTTAGGAATGGTACGTCAATGGCAGCAATTGTTTTTTGATAAAAGATACGCTTCTACCGAAATGATCAATCCTAATTTTATTGCAATTGCCGAGGGCTATTACATCAAAGCAAAAAAAGTCACTAAAAGAGAAGATTTGGATGGTGCTGTCGCAGAAATGTTAGCATCACCTGATTCCTATTTCTTAGAAGTAATGGTCGAAAAAGAAAATAATGTATTCCCAATGATCCCAACAGGAGCATCGGTATCGGACATTCGTTTGTCCTAAATAGTTTAAGGTTTAAAGTAGTTACAACCTGAAAATAATGTTGCGCAACTTTAAACTTTAAACATAAAAACTTTAAACATAAAAAAAAATGGAAAATAAAACATTTACCATCTCCGTATATTCAGAGAACAACGTGGGTTTATTGAATAGAATATCAGGCATATTCTTAAAACGCCACATCAATATTTTAAGTCTGAACGTATCTGAATCAGAAATTGAAAACGTGTCTCGATTTATCATCGTGGTAAACACTACTGAAAAATGGGTCCATAATATTGTAGGTCAAATCGAAAAACAAATAGAAGTAATCAAAGCGTTTTATCACGTTGACGAAGAAACGATTTTTCTTGAAAATGCGCTTTTCAAAATAGAATCCAGTTTGCTTTTTGACGAAAAACAAATTCAAAATATCATAAAAGAAAGTCATTCTGAAATTGTGACTGTAGCGCGTGATTTTTTTGTGATTTCAAAATCAGGACAGCGTGCTGAAATTCAAGATTTATACGAAAAGCTTCGTCCATTTGGAATCATGCAATTTGTTCGGTCAGGCCGAATTTCAGTCTCTAAAGAAAAAATGCAAATTTCAGCGATGCTGGAGCAATTATAAAAGATCAAAAAAAAACTAAAAACTAAAACTATACTTTTCTTAAAAAATACAAAATGGCAAATTATTTCAACTCACTACCACTTCGATTACAATTAGAACAATTAGGCGTTTGCGAATTCATGGACCAATCTGAATTTTCAGATGGTATTAATGCATTAGCAGGTAAAAAGGTTGTAATTGTGGGGTGTGGAGCCCAAGGTTTAAATCAAGGCTTGAACATGAGAGACTCCGGTTTAGACATATCTTATGCCTTGCGTGCGGATGCGATTGCAGAAAAAAGAGCCTCTTTTAACAACGCTTTCGATCACGGTTTTACAGTTGGAACGTACGAAGAATTAATACCTACTGCTGATTTGGTTTGCAATCTAACACCAGATAAACAACACACAGCTGTTGTAACTGCCATTATGCCTTTGATGAAAAAGGGAGCTACTTTGGCCTATTCACATGGTTTTAATATTGTAGAAGAAGGGATGCAAATTCGCCAGGATATCACAGTAATTATGTGTGCTCCAAAATGCCCAGGATCAGAGGTGCGTGAAGAGTACAAGCGTGGTTTTGGAGTTCCAACCCTAATTGCAGTACATCCTGAAAACGATCCAGAAAATGTAGGTTTAGCCCAAGCCAAAGCCTATGCAGTAGCCACTGGCGGTCATAGAGCGGGGGTATTGCTGTCTTCTTTCGTGGCGGAAGTAAAGTCTGATTTAATGGGCGAGCAGACCATATTGTGTGGTATGTTGCAAACTGGTTCAATTTTGTGTTTTGATAAAATGGTCGAAGAAGGAATCGAGCCTGCTTATGCATCGAAACTAATTCAGTACGGTTGGGAAACGATTACTGAAGCTCTAAAACACGGCGGAATTACAAATATGATGGACCGTCTTTCTAATCCTGCTAAAATTGAAGCTTTTCGTTTAGCCGATGAGCTAAAAGAGATTATGCGTCCGCTATTTCAAAAGCACATGGATGACATTATCTCGGGTGAATTTTCAAAAAATATGATGATTGATTGGGCAAATGATGATGTAAATCTTCTAACTTGGAGAGCTGCAACTGCTCAAACTAATTTTGAAAAAACAGCTCCAACTGCAGCTCACATTTCTGAGCAAGAATATTTTGATCACGGTACTTTACTAATTGCCATGGTGAAGGCAGGAGTAGAATTGGCCTTTGAAACCATGACTGAATCTGGAATTATTGAAGAATCAGCGTATTATGAATCATTGCATGAATTACCACTGATTGCAAATACTGTCGCTCGAAAAAAATTATATGAAATGAATAGAATAATTTCTGACACAGCCGAGTATGGTTGCTATTTATTTGATCACGCTTGCAAACCATTATTGGTTGATTTTATGAAAACCGTAAAAACAAATGTAATTGGTAAAGCATTTGCAACTTCAAACGGAGCTGATAACAGCGTACTGATTGCAGTAAATAAAACTATCAGACAGCATCCGATTGAAGAAGTTGGAGAATGGCTGCGTGCTTCGATGACTGCTATGAAAAAAATAAGTTAAACAAATAATAAGTTACCACATATGAGGATGTGGCGGGATTGGCACTATATCATTTGATTTCATAATGTCTTGAGTTAGTTAAAAAGTGTTACAATGATCGACAGGTATGGATGCTTTTACATTCACTTAGCTTTGATTTTTTTCAAAGTTAAGTGAGGTAATCCCATAATTAATCAAAAGAAAGAACTGAAAATCTAATTTATCTTAAAAGTAGTAATGAATCCTTTTGTAAATTGATTTCGATAATTGTAGAAAAGGGTTTTAAAAAATATTTTAATTGTTTTTTATATATTTTTGTTTGGTAAGAGGCGCGAAGATTTTAGTTTTTGCGCCTTTTTGTATATTTGATTTTGACTACAAAAACAATTAAAACCGCTGTATTTATAATAAAATCAATCAAAATTTTTCAGTTTGGCTTTTTTTTGGCAGTATTTATGGTTTAAATAATTTTCTCAGTAGCCGTAGATTTAATACTTTTATAAAAAATTAAACTATGAGTTACTACAAAATTGATAATCTAGAACAATACTTCAAACACTACAATAAATCAGTACGCGAACCTAGAAAATTTTGGGGCAAAATAGCAGAAGAAAATTTTACTTGGTACCAGCAATGGGATAAAGTGGTCGAATTTAATATGGCCGAAGCCGATATTAAATGGTTTACCGAGGCTAAAGTTAATATTGTAAAAAATTGTATTGACAGGCACTTAGCCAAAAGAGGGGATAAAACGGCTATTATTTTTGAACCAAATGATCCATCCGAAGAGGCTTTACATATCTCATACACCGAATTACACCAAAGGGTTTGTAAAATGGCCAATGTTTTACGCGAACAAGGCATCAAAAAAGGAGATCGCGTTTGTATTTATTTACCAATGATTCCTGAGTTGGCTATTTCGGTATTGGCTTGCGCCCGTATTGGTGCAATTCACTCCGTAGTTTTCGCAGGGTTTTCTGCATCTGCGGTGGCGAGTCGTATAAACGACAGCTCTTGCAAAATGGTAATTACTTCCGATGGTGGATTTAGAGGAAATAAAACAATTGATTTAAAAGGAATTATAGATGAAGCATTAGAAAAATGTTCGTCTGTTGAAAAAGTTTTAGTCGCTAAAAGAACTCACACTGATGTAAAAATGCAAGAGGGACGCGATCAATGGTTGCAACCTCTTTTAGATGAAGCTTCAGATAATAATGTTGCAGAAATCATGGATGCCGAAGATCCGTTGTTCATTTTGTACACTTCTGGTTCAACCGGAAAACCAAAAGGAATGGTGCATACCACAGCAGGTTATATGGTGTATACCGCTTATACTTTTAAAAACGTTTTTCATTATGAAGACACTGATATCTTTTGGTGTACGGCTGATATTGGTTGGATAACAGGACATTCTTATATTTTATACGGACCACTTTTAAATGGAGCTACAACGGTATTATTTGAAGGAATTCCTTCGTATCCTGACTTTAGTCGTTTTTGGGATGTAATCGAAAAACATAAAATAACTCAATTTTACACGGCGCCAACCGCAATTCGTGCTTTGGCAAAGGAAAAAATTGAATTTGTTCAAAAATATCCTTTAAAGTCCTTGAAGGTAATTGGTTCCGTTGGAGAACCAATTAATGAAGAAGCTTGGCATTGGTACAACGACCACGTAGGTGACAAGCGTTGCCCTGTTGTTGATACTTGGTGGCAAACAGAAACGGGAGGAATCATGATTGCACCAATTGCTTTTGTAACTCCCACAAAACCAACTTATGCAACTTTGCCACTTCCAGGAGTGCAAGCGGTATTGATGGATGATAAACGCAACGAAATTGAAGGTAATCAAGTCGTAGGCAGTTTGTGTATTAAGTTTCCTTGGCCGGGAATCGCTAGAACAATTTGGGGCGATCATCAAAGATATAAAGACACGTATTTTTCTGCATTTCCAGGTAAGTTTTTTACTGGTGATGGTGCTTTACGTGACGAAGTTGGATATTACAGAATTACAGGTCGAGTGGATGATGTGGTTATTGTATCAGGGCATAATTTGGGGACAGCTCCAATTGAGGATGCAATCAATGAACATCCTGCGGTAGCTGAATCAGCAATAGTAGGCTTTCCGCATGATATTAAAGGAAATGCGTTGTACGGTTTTGTTATTTTAAAAGAAACAGGCGAAACCCGTAATAAAGAAAACTTAAGCAAAGAGATCAATCAGCATATTTCAGACCATATTGGTCCTATTGCCAAGTTGGATAAAATTCAATTTGTTTCTGGTTTGCCAAAAACGCGATCTGGAAAAATCATGAGGCGTATTTTACGAAAAATAGCCGAAGGTGATTATTCGAACTTTGGAGACATTACAACACTTCTAAATCCAGAAATAGTGGAAGAAATAAAAGAAGGAAAACTGTAAAATAAAGAAGGCTAAAGACTTAAGTTGTTTTTAGCCTTTTTTTTTGAAATGCTTACAAATTTGTAAATTAAGTAAAAAGCACTAAAGTGAAGTACTCTATCAAGTGTGTTTAATATTACATCATCAAAATAATAGGTCCCTATCGCAGCGAAGACATCATTTATTATTAAACAAAAAGCGCCAAAAAAGTAATAATAACTTTTTTTAGAGGTGACTTTTGATAAATACAAGACTGCAATAACACCTAAAGAAATGGCTGAAAGACTATTAAAAAATATAATTATACCTAGGGATTTTTCTGGAATAATTGACTTTAAAAAGTAAAAAACAGATAGTAGAAACATACAGTTAATTAGCACAATAAGTAATTTATAACCCTTAGAAAACGAACTAATCTTTTGTTTTCTAACAGATAAATACCCCATGTAACACAAACATATGTAGCCGCAAAAAGAAACAATTAAAGCAAGCTCATAAATAAGATTTGAATGTTGCCAAAATAGTAATAAGACTTCGTTGACGTAGAAGAAAAAACTAAACCAATAAAAAAGAGTAGGGAGCTTTTTTCTATGCTTTAGCCAGACATAAAAAACAAACAAAGGAATTATAAATGGCTTGGCATAAACAACAGAATTTTCATTCAATACAATACCTGCGCTAAAGTAAGCGACAAAAAAGAGAAGTAACGTACATATAACTATCTGTGAAACAATGTTTTTACTCACCATTTGACAAATCTAAAATTTTTATAGTTTCCTGCAAAATTATATTTTTTTTTAAGATGATTTGCCACGCATTTAAGAACATAAATGAGTAAATTTACTTTATATGAAAAAAGTATCAGTTGTAATTGTAGGCGGTGGTTTAGCAGGTTTAGTTTCGGCTATTGATCTTCGACTAAAAAATCATCAAGTGGTGCTTTTAGAAAAAAATGATTTCCCTAAACACAAAGTATGCGGTGAATACATTTCTAATGAAATTCTATCGTATTTACAGTCTTTACAGATAGACATCAATTCTTTGAAGCCATCAAATATTACTAAGTTGCATTTTTCATTGAAATCTGGAAAAAGCTTGTATAGTAATTTACCTTTAGGTGGTTTTGGTGTTAGTCGAAAGTTACTCGATAATTATCTTTTTCAATACGCAAAGCAATTAGGTTGCATGGTTTATAAAGATACTGTCACCGATGTACAGTTTGAAAACGATCAATTCCTTGTGCATACAAACGACGAAACATTTTCAGCAGATATTGTCTTAGGAGCCTTTGGCAAAAGATCAAATTTAGATAATAAATTAACTAGGGTTTTCTCTAGAAAAAATGAAAATATTTGGTTAGGAGTAAAAGCCCATTACCAAGTGAATTTCCCTGATAATTTGGTAGGTTTACATCATTTTGAAGGCGGTTATTGTGGAGTTTCTCGCATTGAAGATGGTTTAGTTAATATTTGTTATTTGGCAACCGACACTTCTTTTAAACAATTTCCTTCTTTAAATGACTATCAAAAAATATGGGTAGAGAAAAATCCAATATTAAAGACTATCTTTCAACAGGCTATATGTCAATTTGAAAAGCCGATTACAATTAGTCAAGTTTCATTTGTCAAGAAAAAATGTGTAGAAAACCACATGCTTATGATTGGCGATGCCGCAGGATTGATTCATCCGCTTTGTGGTAACGGAATGGCAATGGCCATACATAGTGCAAAAATTGCTTCGGAACAAGTTCATAATTTTTTAAGTGGTAATTGTACAAGAGAAACGATGGAACAACGTTATGAAAGCGAGTGGAATAAAAATTTTAAATCCCGCTTGATGATGGGACGAATTCTAGGCTATGTGTTGCAAAAAACTAAAGTTGCGAATTTTTTACTTCAAATTTTTGCTTTCTTTCCGTTTTTACTGCCACTAATAATCAAACAAACTCATGGTAAAACCGTATAACAATTGATACAAACAAAATACAGAACAGAAGAAGCGGAAATCATGGATGATTTTGCACTTGAGGGTGAAATACTTCGAGATGCTTTGGACAAAATTGCATCCATTAATCAACTTCTGGGAGGAAACGCACTTACCTTAAAGGGAGTGGAAAAACTACTAAAAAATACTGCTTCGGAAAAAGAAATTGTTATCATTGATGTGGGCTGTGGCAATGGTGACATGTTGCGGTCTTTAGCCGATTTTGGCAAAAAAAATAATTTTAAATTCCGATTAATAGGAATTGATGCGAATGCTTTTACAATTAATCATGCACAAAATTTATCTAAAAACTTTTCAAATATAAGTTACGAATGCTTGGATATTTTTAGTCCTTCATTTGTTGAAATAAAATGTGATATTGTCTTGTGCACTTTGACTTTACATCATTTCAAAGATCAAGAAATAGAAAGGCTATTAGCGGTGTTTTATGAACAAGCCCGCTTAGGGGTTGTAATCAACGATTTGCATCGCAGTGCTGTCGCTTATCGATTATTTCAGGCTTTGTGTTTTGTATTTCGATTGAATGCTATGTCACGCGAAGATGGATTAACATCTATTTTACGAGGTTTTAAAAAAGAAGATTTAGAAGAATTTTCGAAAAAACTTAATTTTAAAAACGATACGATTCGCTGGAAATGGGCGTTTCGATACCAATGGATAATTACCAAATAATGAGTGTAAAAATAAAAACAGTTGCTAAGCAGCTACCACAATATTCAAGAACAACCGCAGAAATTTTACCTTTTTTAGATGCTTGGCTCCTTGGTCAGGACGATCGATTTGTCAGAAAAGTAAAGAAAATTTTTGAAGGCGCTGCTGTTGACAAACGATATTCTATTATGGATCCTATTGAAGTATTTACCAAAACTTCATTTGAGGAACGCAATGATATTTACATTCGTGAAGTCATAAAATTAGGTGAAAAAGTACTCGATAAAGCCCTAAAAAAGGCAAATTGGCTCCCAAAGGATTTAGATTATATCATTACGGTTAGTTGCACCGGTATTATGATTCCGTCTCTTGATGCCTATTTGATAAACGCATTGCAATTGCGCCAAGATATTGTTCGCCTGCCAGTTACTGAAATGGGGTGCGCTGCAGGAATATCAGGAATGATTTACGCTAAAAATTTCTTGCAAGCCAATCCTGGCAAGCGCGCGGCTGTTATTGCCGTTGAGAGTCCAACAGCTACATTTCAACTCGATGATTATTCCATGGCCAATATTGTGAGTGCTGCCATTTTTGGTGATGGAGCTGCTTGCGTGTTGTTATCTTCACACGAAGATGATGAGGGACCAGAAATAATTGCCGACGAGATGTATCATTTTTATGATAACATTCATATGATGGGATTTAAACTAACCAATTCTGGTTTGCAAATGGTTTTAGATATTGAAGTTCCTGAAACTATCGCATCACATTTTCCAGCAATCATTCATCCCTTTTTAGAGAAGAATAGCCTTCAAATTAATGAAATTGATCACTTGATTTTTCATCCCGGCGGAAAAAAAATCATTCAAACTGTAGAAGAACTATTTTTAGGTTTGGGCAAAAATATTGACGCTACAAAAGCGGTATTGAAACAATACGGTAATATGTCAAGTGCCACAGTTTTATATGTTTTAGAACAAATTATGGATTCGCAGCCTGCAAAAGGGGAGAAGGGTTTAATGCTGAGTTTTGGTCCTGGATTTTCAGCGCAGCGTATTTTGTTGCAATTTTAAAAGAGAAAAGCCCAATGAAAAACGATGAAATTTTAGCCAAGCTTCCGTATTCAAAACCTTTTCTTTTTGTGGATAAAATTCTGCATATTGATGAAAATGGTGTCAAGGGAACGTATACTTTTGATGAAAATTTAGAGTTTTATAAAGGTCATTTTGTAAATAATCCTGTTACTCCGGGTGTGATTTTAACCGAAGTTATGGCGCAAATTGGATTGGTTTGCTTAGGTGTGTTTTTGTTAGATGATTCATTTAATAAAAGTACTTCAATAGTCTTAACATCAACAGAAATAGATTTTTTAAAACCTGTTTTTCCTAATGAAAAAGTGACTATTATTTCAGAAAAAATATATTTTAGATTCGGAAAATTAAAATGTAAAGTCCTGATGATAAATGAAAAAGAAGAAGAAGTTTGTAGAGGAACAATTGCAGGAATGATAATTTCTAAATAAATGAAAAAGAGAGTTGTTATTACGGGTCTAGGTGTTGTTGCTCCAAATGGGGTTGGACTTGATGTGTTTACAAATGCCATCAAAAATGGAACTTCGGGTATTAAGCACAACGCCGAGCTAGAACGCCTCCAATTTTCATGTCAAATAGCTGGAACACCATCTGTTTCTAATGAACTTGCATTGCAATATTTTACGGAACTTGAATTACGTAATTTTAATTCTAGTGGTATTCTTTACGGAGTAATTGCTGGTATTGAAGCTTGGAAAAATGCTGGTTTACCTATGGAAATCAATGAAAATCCTGACTGGGAAAGCGGAACTATTTTTGGAACAGGAACATCAGGAATTGATAAATTTCGCGAAAGCATTTATAAAATAGATGATTTACAAACCCGCCGATTGGGGAGCACAGCTGTTGCTCAAACCATGAATAGTGGTGTGAGTGCCTATCTTGGCGGAAAATTAGGTTTAGGAAATCAAGTTACAACCAATTCATCTGCTTGTACAACTGGAACAGAGGCAATTTTAATGGCTTTTGAACGTATCAAATTAGGTAAAGCAAAGCGTATGTTAGCTGGCAGTACAAGTGATTCAGGACCTTATATTTGGGGCGGTTTTGATGCTATGAAAGTGTGTACTTTTAAACACAATCAGGATCCTGAAGCAGGTTCGCGACCATTATCGGCAACAGCATCAGGGTTTGTGCCGGGAAGTGGCGCTGGTGCTTTAGTTTTGGAAGATTTAGAAAGTGCATTAGCGCGAGGCGCTACCATTTATGCCGAAATTTTGGGAGGTAGTTGTAATTCTGGAGGACAACGAGGTACTGGAACCATGACCGCTCCAAATGCGGTTGCTGTTCAAAAGTGCATTACAGATGCATTAGAGGATGCAAAAGTAGAAGCACACAATATCGATTTAATTAACGGACATTTAACTGCAACTTCAAAAGACAGTTTGGAAATTGAAAATTGGACAAAAGCCTTGAATCGGAAAGGGAACGATTTTCCATTAATAAATTCACTCAAGGGAATGGTTGGACATTGCTTGTCAGCAGCAGGTAGTATTGAGAGTGTGGCTACTGTTTTGCAATTGCATGAAGGTTTTGTTTTTCCGAATTTAAATTGTGCTGATTTACATCCTGAAATTACAGATCTTATTGACGAGGAAAAAATACCAAGAACAAAGCTAGAAAAAAATATGCAGTATGCCATAAAAGCCAGTTTTGGCTTTGGCGATGTGAATGCATGTATCGTTTTTAAAAAGTACGAATGATCAATAATCTTTGCTACATTAGTGGAGAAATAAATAAAAAAATGAATAAAGAACAAACCATAATCGAACTAAAAGCAATTATAAAACCTTATATTGCTAACAACGAAGCTTTTGAAAACTTAACTGAAGAAACTGATTTCATTGCAGATCTAAAGATTAACTCTGCTAACTTAGTAGATGTTGTTTTAGATATCGAAGAAAAATACAATATTATTATTGATAATGAATCGATGGAGAAAATGTTAACAGTAAAAGCGGCAATGGCAATCATTGAGGAAAAATTAGCAGCACGGGATTAATTGCAAAATAAGAAAATGTGATTGGGAACGATGTAATCGATTTGAGCGTTGCGAGGTTAGAAAGTAACTGGCAGCGGCCCGGTTTTTTGAATAAAATTTTTTCTGTCAAAGAGCAATTTTATATCGAAACCGCGAAAGACCAAGAGCAAATGGTTTGGAAACTATGGTCCCAGAAGGAAGCGGCTTATAAAATTTTCAATCGAGAAACAGGAACGAGAGTTTTTAATCCGATACAGTTTGGATGTTCAATTGATACAAGTGTATTTGGAAAGGTAAATTTTAAAGACAAAATTTTTTTAACTAAAACAGTGATTGACAATGACAAAATCTATACAATTGCCGTTACTGATCCTAAACATTTTTCATCCGTTTTAGAATTAAAAAAAGACCACAAAATATTAAAAAAAGAAGGTCTACCTTTTATTCGGAACGAAGAATTAGGTTTTGATTACCCAATTTCAGTTACTCATCACGGAAAATTTTGGCAAGCCGTAATGCTAGATGAAATTTTATAATTTGACTTTCCTACTTGATCTTTAACTTTGATTTTAATTTCAAAAATAGAAGCGCCGTTTTGTAAGCATCGTCGGCTGCCGAATTGCGGTCACTAATGGGAACGTGATACAATTCGCAAAGAGTATCAAGAGACGTTTCTTTATCACTTATGTCATTTAGCTTACGGTGCATCACATCTACGTCTAAAGCTTCATTTTTGAGTCTACCGCATCCCATTCGTTCTAAGGCTTCGTTGATAATGGCAACATCAAAATCAATGTGATGGCCAACTAAGATTGCATTTTCAATATATTCTACAAACGATTGAATGGCTTGTGGTTCGCTACTTTTTTTGATAGTACTTTCCATCATGAATTCGTTAGTCAAGCCGTTGTCATGTAAAAATTTGTACTGAATTAGGTAACTTTCAAAATTATCACCAATGTGTACTGCATTATCTTTTATAGCAAAGGCACCCACTGATAAAATCACATCTTTTTGTGGATTCAAGCCTGTTGTTTCGGTAGATAAAATAACATATCGAGAAGATTTTTTATCGAATTTCGCGCTGTAAGATTTCCAGAATTCCGGATATTCTTTGTTAATATTTTTTAACCAGTCTAACATAATTATGAAAATTGTGTAAGTTGAAATTTGCTTTTAATCAATTCTTCTAAATCACGCATCGGTGCTAATGCATTTTTTAATTTTTCGCGATCAATTTTTGAAAGTTCTTCAAGATTAATGAATTGTCCATCGTTATCATTTTTTAAGCCTTCGAGGGTTCTAAATTTTGATAAAGTTAAAAATGCCTCCGCACAATTTAAATAAATTTCAGCATGTTTGGGATCTGTTAGAGACAATTGTTTAAAACGTTGAAACGTGTTGTTTATTCCGCGAATCTCAAAACTTAAAGTAAATAAGCGCGCGCCGTCAATTAATGGCATTAAGGCTTTAGTTTTAATATCGAATTTATCTTTGTTTGGACCGTCTTCTTCCAAACTGAAATTTTTGAAAAACGTTAAAGGAGAGTTTTTTCGGAGTGCATCATTGCCCAGAAAATCATAAAACAAGGCATTGTTTTTAGCATTTTTAAAAATAGTATCGCTTATAGCATCCTCAATTTTTTGTTCACCAAAAGTTATTTCATAATCGAAAAAGATGCTACTTAAATCAGCTGAATTTTCACCTGGAGTATTCATCCAATTATCGTATTGTTTTATCCAGTCAGTCAGTGATTTGCACCAAAGTATATTACTACCCATGTGGCCATTTGGACAGTAGTCAAATCCAATTTTTTCAAGTGTAGCGGTTGTCTTTTTACCCAGTCTAACAAAATAATCTTTTACATCACGGTATTTTTCTGGCGAAACATCTTCAAATACAATGATACTGTCTTGATCAGTACGTAATAGCTGTTCTTTTCGTCCTTGACTTCCAATACTTAACCAAGCAAAACGGGCAGGAGGAGAGCCTGAATCTAAAATAGAAAGTTCTACACTTCTTTTAATAATTGCCAGATTAATTTCGCTCGTAATATTGAAAACGTGTGATAACGGAATATTTTTAGAAATAGAAGATTGAATTAAATCGGTAACACGATTTCTGATCTGCTTTAATTCTTTCGGGTTTTGAGCTCTTTTAATTTCTTTTATAAGTACACCAGCGTTATTTGCTTGAGCTGCAATTAAATCGTGCTCAGATATAATTCCTTTAATAGCAGACTTATCTGTACCATCTTGGGTCACGCACAAATGAGTTACGTTATTCTTAAGCATAACAAGTTGTGCTTCGGCAAGTGAAATGTTTTCGACCACTGTAATAACAGGAGACGACATTATTGATGTTATTGGTTTGTGCAGTTCATAACGACCAGTGGCCACTTTAGAACGCATGTCACAATCGGTTACAATACCAATTGGCCAATTATTTTCGACAACCAGCGCATTATCTTTCAATGATTCGGTCATTAGCAAAGCAACTTCTTTAATCGTAGAACTGCGGTTGGTAACTAGTGGAGAGGTATTGTAATTTAAGGACTGAAAATACTGCATTTCTGATTGTTGATCAGAATAAAACACGTTATCGCTAATTAATTTTCCTATTAAATTTTCTTTGTCTTTTGGATTTCTAGTATTGACAGCAAAGCTTTCTAATAAATAATTGAGCACCTCGGAATTATTTGCAACAAAAGGACGAAAAGTTTCGATGGGAATTGCATAAACCAACGATTCTTCGCGGGCTTTAGCAGTCATCATGTAATTGTTTTTTGCAAAAAACGGACGCAATCCAAAAATATCACCAGGTCCACATTTGTTTAACAATGTTTCTTCTGCATCAGCAATAACAGATAAGTTGATAACGCCTTGAGCTACTACATAAAAACTATCATGCAAGGCATCGTTTATTTGAAAAAGAGATTTATTTTTTTCCAAATTAACTACCCGAATATTCGCTGCAATATTGGACAACTCCTCAAATGTTAAAAAATTGAAGGGCGCATATTCTTTTAAAAAATCAGCAATTTGTTCAGCTATCGAATTCATAATGGTTCAAGTGTTGTAATCGATGGTAAAAATAAGAAATTAAAAAACACTACTGCAAGGTAGCACATGGCAAAACACATAATTTGTACAATCCTTAATATTTTCATAAAAATAAAGCTAATAGCATGAAAAAAAGTGGAAGTTGTTTTACTTTTAATCTAAAATTTAAACTACTTTATTATGAAATTATTGAAACAAATACAATTTGCAATTATTGGATTTTTACTGGTTACTGTGGCTTCAGGGCAAGGAAAACCAACAAGTACAAAAGAATCTGTAACAGGGAAAATTAATGGAGCTACAATTACAATTAATTATGGTAGCCCATCAGTAAATGGTAGAGCAATTTGGGGTGCATTGGTACCATTTAATCAAGTGTGGCGTGCTGGTGCAAATGATGCAACTACATTTGAAACCGATAAGGAAATTACTGTAGAAGGAGCTAAACTACCAGCAGGAAAATATTCATTTTTTGTTTTACCATCAGAAAAAGAATCTGTAATCATATTCAATAAAGAAGCTAAACAATGGGGAGCTTACAAATACAAGCAAACCGAAGATCAATTGCGAGTGACAATCAAACAGAAGGCATCTAAAAAAACAACAGAGAAATTAGTTTATACTGTAGAAAAAAATGCTGTTGTACTAAGCTGGGAAAACTGGGATTTTGTAGTAAACATAAAATAAAATCATTTTTATTGAACAGAAAAGCATTGTGAGAGCAATGCTTTTTTTTATGTTCTAATTTAGGCTTACTTTAATTATGGTATAATTAAATTTTTTCATGGTTAGTGTGAGAAGTTAATTTTTCTATTTTACATAATATAAATTATAGTTCATATAATAACGACTAGAAAAACTTATTATTCTTCAAAATCTTGTTAGATTTTAATTTCTTTTAAATCAGATAAAATTAAGTGTGTTGTTGGTTCTCCATAGCCTAAAAGTCTATCAATAAATTGTTGTAAATGCATTTGATCTCGCAGAATTACTTTCATAAAAATATTATGCGTTCCCGTAATACGATGAATTTCATAAATTTCTGGGAATAAAGCTAAATCTGCACAAAAAATCATCAATTTACCACTGAATAATTTGTACATGATAAACACCTCTAAACCAAAACCCAGTTTAGCGGGATTAAGCTGTATTTGATACCCGGTTATAACTTCATTCTCTTCAAGCTTTTGCACACGTTCTCGCACTGATGACGGCGAAAGACCAACTTGTTTTCCTATTTCTACAAATGAACTTCGCGCATTTACTTTCAAACAATCTATTATTTTTAAATCTAATGAGTCTACCATTTTATTTTTGGTTTAAGATGCAAAATTACATTTTTTAAAGGTAAATTATAATTATTTCCGTTGATTCTATTTTAAAAAATACGATTTTCTAATCTAATTTTGCCAAATGGATTATACTGTTTTTTGGCTCACGATTGGTATTTGTTTAGGATTCTTTGTGCAAACCGTAACGGGTTTTGCAGGCGCTTTAATTGCTTTGCCCGTACTTCTTTTTGTAATGCCTTTGCCTGATGCTATTGGTTATTTGTCTATTTTTTACATGCTATCCACTCCTTTTCATGTTTATAAAGAATGGCGGTTAATCAATAAACAATTACTGAAACAGCTGTTTGTTTCTTCTTTTTTCGGATTACTAATCGGGATTCTTGTCTTGGCTTATGGTCAGCCTATTTTTCTCAAAAAGGCTTTAGGTATTTTTATATTATTATTTGTGCTCAACAGCCTAAAATCAGCAAGTGAAATCAAAGTATTAACTAAGATGAAATTCTTTTTTGGATTTTTGGGTGGCTTTTTTTCAGGAGTGTTTTCAACCGGCGGACCATTGTATTTGATCATCATTAAAAATCAAACTCCAGATGTTAAAGTAGTTCGTGCTACTATGTTTGGTATTCTGGGACTCATTACTTTGATGCGTATTCCCGTACTTGCTTTTGAAGGAATCTTGACTTGGCAGCAGTGTTACAACGCACTCTATGTGTTACCCTTCTTTGTTGTAGCATTATTTTTAGGAAAGAAGGTCTACTCCTTTATCAATGAAACCATGCTAAAAAACAGTATGCTTTTTTTACTTTGTGTATCTGGTGTTTTACTTTTGATTAAAAACTAGCTTCATAAACCCTTTTTAAACGATTCCTATTCTGTTCTGGGATTCTTAAAACGTATCTTTGCCAAAAAATTGAAAATTATGAATGGCACTGCAATGAAAAAAGGAACTTACACTAAATTAATTTTAATTCTAGGAGCTTTAACAGCATTAGGTCCTTTTTCAATTGACATGTATTTACCAGGTTTTGCTGGCATTGCAATAGATTTAAAGACGACGGTTGCAAAAGTAGCTATGACATTATCAAGTTACTTTATTGGTATTTCGGCGGGGCAATTGTTGTATGGTCCTTTATTGGATCGTTTTGGTAGAAAAAAACCTTTGTTTATTGGATTGCTAGTTTATATTTTGGCTTCGTTGGGTTGCGTTTTTGTGCAAGATATTGATACTTTTATTGGATTACGATTCATTCAAGCCATAGGAAGTTGTGCTGCAACAGTAGCTTCTGTCTCGATGGTTCGTGATTTGTTTCCGGTGAAAGACATTCCGAAAGTCTTTTCAATGTTGATGTTAGTCGTGGGACTCTCTCCTATGCTTGCACCTACCGTGGGCGGTTACATTACTGCTGATTACGGTTGGCATACTGTATTTTTAATTTTGATGGTGATTGGAATTTTTATTTTATTAGCAGCTCAGTTTGGATTACCAAATTCCTATCAACCTGATGCAACTATTTCTTTAAAACCAAAACCTATTTTGACCAATTTTTGGGTTATTTTACAAGATCCTCAGTTTTATACTTACGCTTTTGCTGGATCAATAGCATTTTCAGGATTATTTACTTACGTTGCTGTTTCTCCAATTTTATTCATGGATATTTATACCGTCGATGCAAAAATGTACGGTTGGATTTTTGCCTTTATGTCCTTAAGTTTTATCGGAGCGAGTCAGTTGAATTCCGTGCTTTTAAAACGTTTTACAAGTGAGCAAATGATTTTAGGCGCGCTATTGGTACAAACCGGAATTAGCTTATTGTTTTTAATTTTGGCGATAAATAATTTATTGAATCTGTATGGCACAATTGCCCTATTATTTCTGTTTTTGGCTTGTTTAGGAATATCAAATCCGAATACAGCAGGACTTACCCTTGCTCCTTTTACTCGAAATGCAGGAAGCGCTTCGGCATTAATGGGCGCTATTCAATTGGGATTAGGAGCATTGGCCTCCTTTGCAGTTGGTGTTTTTGTAACCAAATCAATAGTGCCAATGGTATGGCTTATCACTGGAACAACAGTATTGGCACTTATTGTTTTATTAATTGGAAAACGTAAAATAAAAAATACCATTACAACTTCAACTGATAACGAAGTAGTAATGGTACATTAAATTGATGTATTCTATTTATTGAATTACAGCGCTTATTTTCTTCCAAAGCTCTTCATCAAAGCCTGATACTGCAAAATTAGTATTATCAGGATCAGATGCTACGCCCATTCTAATTACGACCATTTTTTTGCTCGGAATCACATAAATACGTTGATCCTTGGCTCCCATCGCGGCGTACATATCTGCCGGTGCTGATGGAATTAAGAAGCCTTGATAAACAGTTTGCTCACTCGGAATCATGTATTTGTTTTTTCCGTTTAACCACCATAAAAAGCCATAAGATGGGTTTATTGCTTGCGATGGTGTAATACTCTGGTTGAAATAAGTTTCGTTGATGATGGTTTCGTTTTCCCATTTTCCTTTGTTTAAGGCCAATAATCCAAAGCGAGCCATACTACGCGTGGTGCTATGATAAACAGTAAATATCGTTCCGTAATTCCAAAAACCATCCATTCCTATTTTATTCTTGAGCTTGGCATTAAAATACGTTTCAAAATTTTGTTTACTTGCCGATGTAACAACATCAAATAATTTTTGAAAAACATTGCTGTAAGCCCATCTTGTACCCGCATCAGCAACATAGGTTATATTAGATTTTATCACAAATTGTTTGGTGTCATCATTCCCTGATGTCATGCTTAACAAGTCAGTAACTTTAATCAATCGCTCTTTCTCCAAAGGCATTGCTGTCCACGAATTACCTAAATAATTTGAGACTGGCATAGTTATATCTAAAAGATTTTCTTGTTGTGCGATTCCTGTGGTAGCTGCTACTAAGGTCTTTCCGGCGCTATTCCATTCCCAAGAAGTGGTTGCGTTGTGACCGTTAAAATACTCTTCCATAACTATGCGACCATTAACTAAAATCATAAACGATTTGGAGTTTTTCTGCGCCAGAAAATCTTTCAACGGTCCTATCGCGGCCTGATTCCATCCTAAGCTATTGCTAGAATGTGTTTCCCAAGTGTTTGAACTTGTGGGTGGGAAATACATATTTGTTGGTACTTCTGGTGAGTTTGGATTATCATCTCCGCTACAAGATGTAAAAAATAGCCATAAAAGCACAAATGGTGTTAAATTCTTCATGATTATTTAATTTTGGTTTGTTCTTTTGACTGTTGATTTTTCAAAAGGTTTAACGTAATGTTAAAATTTTAGCTCTTTCTACAAAATTTAAGCTTTTCTAAGAAGCCAAATTATAGAATAAAACAGTACTAATTCTAACATCAAAAAAAAACATCACCAAAACGGTTACGTTCGAGTGATGTTTTTATGTTTAAAGAAGTATATTTTATTTCATTTTCTGTCTTTTTACGACTTTTTCAGCTGGCTCATTTTTATTTTGCAAAAGATAATTTGCTAGTAATTTTTCTACCAATTCATCTTTTGTTAAATGATGAAAAATCGTTTTTACTTTATTTTTAAACTCAGCGTCAACATCGTGGTTGGGTTTGGTTTTAAAAATTTGTTTGGCCCATAGTAAAGTATTGTTTTGCTCGATACTTAAAGCACTTGGTTTTTGAAAAGGTGTAAAAGTAATACCTAATTCTCTTTCAAAATCAGCAATTTCAGCAACTTCCTCCGCTTGCAAAACGGTCAAAGCCAATCCTTTTGCACCAGCACGAGCCGTCCTACCGCTACGGTGCACATAAGCTTCGTATACATCTGGCAAATGATAATTGACAACGTACGACAAGTTTTTTACATCGATACCTCTTGCAGCCAAATCTGTAGCCACTAAAATATTGATATGACCTTCTCTGAATTGCTCCATGATGCGATCTCGAATACCTTGCGACAAACTTCCGTGTAAGGCTCCAGAGGAAAAACGGTTTATGGCTAGGTTTTTAGCCAATTTATTAACGGCGGCTTTTGTTTTACAAAAAATGATGCCGCGCCCCCCTTCTCTTGAATTTAAAAAATACATTAAAACATCTAATTTTTCAATTGGGTCCACAACTATATATTCGTGATCGATTCCTTGATGACCAACAGTTTCCATTTGTGCACTGATGTGTTGCACATTTTTGTGAAGGTAGTTTTGAACCAACTGTTTGATTGCGCCAGGTAAGGTTGCTGAAAAAAGTAAAGTACGACGCTCTTTAGGCAAGGCACTTACAATTTCGTCTAAGCTTTCTTTTAAAATGGATACCATCTCATCAGCTTCATCTAATACAAGAAATTGTGTTTTAGACAAATCAATTGCTTTACGCTGTAGTAAATCAATTAACCTTCCAGGAGTTGCAACTACAACCTGAGTTGGTTGTGAAAGTCGTTCTATTTGTGGTTTAATTGGAATTCCACCACAAGTAGACGCTATTGATAATTCAGGTAAATATTTAGCAAAATCTTCTAAATTTCGTGTAATTTGATGGCCTAACTCTCGGGTTGGAACCAATATTACAGCTTGAACGTGCGTTGCAGTAGTATCTATTAATTGTAAAATTGGCAATCCAAAAGCAGCCGTTTTTCCTGTACCGGTTTGTGCAAGTCCAACTACATCTGTTTTATTTGATAATAGTATCGGAATTGTTTTTTGCTGAATTTCTGTTGGCACAACAATTTTCAGATCGGTAATTGCTTTTACCAGTGGTGCCGAAATTCCTAAATCAGAGAATTGTTTTGACATGTTTTTTGGATTTTGAATGTTTTAAAAAAATAGTTGTTGCCTGCTCGTTTTTTTAGCCCCGATAGTAGCGGCATCTCCCGATTTAGAAAAACAAGGCTTTTTAGCCGTAGTTTTTATTTATCGGGAATACAGCGGATAGCGGGAAATAGCTCCTGACAGAGAGATTAATCTTCGTCAGGTTCGTTCATGATTTTTTCGCGGTATTTTTTACCGATTAACAAAACGAGTTTGACTTTATAATCGTCTACGAGCCATTCACGGTAATTTTTACTGCACTGACTCAAACATTTTGCATAACGTTTGATGCGGCATTCAATATCATCATCTAATAATTTACCTAGCGCTTTGGCTTCTTGCAAGGTTTCAGAATTGTCCACACACATTGCAGCGTGTTGGTCAAGGGACTTATCTAAAACTTCTTTTGAACGTAAATTTTGCTTGATGATTAATTTATGTTCTTCTTCTACGTCAAAAGTAACCACTTCTGTTTTGCTGAATTTTTCGCGAATATCAGGCGGCATGCTGTATTTGAAATACATTTCGATCTCAGAGTCGTCACGTAAATTTTCAAGATAAAACTCAGGTGATTTAAAAATATGTTGCCAGTTTACAGGTTCGCTCCACAAGCCAAAACGTGCGGCATTGTTACCCAAATCGATTACGGTAAAGGAATCTTTGCCAGGCAATTTTCGAGATCCACGCCCGATCATTTGGTAGTATAAAGTAAGTGACTTAGTCGCTCTATTTAAGATAATAGTTTCAACAGTTGGCTCATCAAAACCTGTTGTAAGAATTCCGACTGATGTTAGAATGGCATCTGGCGTGTGCTTGAACCAATGTAAAATTTCTTTACGTTCTTCGTTGCTACTTGTGTTATCTAAGTGTCTAATACCATAGCCTGCTTCTCTAAACGTTTCATAAACGTATAACGAAGTGTTGATACCGTTGTTAAAAATCAAGGTTTTTTTGCCAATAGATTTTTCAGTGTAGGCATGCAATAATTTTTCTTGCATGGCCATATTGGTGTACAAATCATCAGATGATTTTACGGTGTAATCCCCGTTAATACCTACTTTTAAGGAAGTCAAGCCTACATCATAACTGTAAGTAATAGCTTTTGCTAAGAAACCTTTTTCGATTAATGAGCTAATGGTATCACCTACTATTAGTTCATCATAACTTTGATGCATTGGTAATTTGATATTAGAGCTTAGCGGCGTTGCCGTCACTCCTAATATAAATGCGTTTTTGAACGAACTCAATAACTTGCGAAATGAGTTGTAATGCGCCTCATCAATAATTACTAAACCAATGTTATCAAGATGCAATTTATCATCATTGATACGGTTTTTAAGTGTTTCGACCATTGCCACGAAACAAGAATATTCGTTTTGGTCTGGTAAATCTTTAACTTTGCTGTTGATGATTTTATTTTTTACATCAAAGCCTTTTAGCATTTTTGAGGTTTGCTTACAAAGTTCAATTCGGTGCGTTAAAACTACCACTTTTTTATCGTGTTGTGATAAATAACGTCTTACAATTTCTGAAAACACAACAGTTTTTCCTCCTCCAGTTGGGAGTTGGTATAGTAAATGATGTTTTTCCGGTGCATTATCTATGCGTTCAAAAATGGCATCGATATCGCCTTTTTGGTACGCATAAAGTTCTTTTTTGTCTTCGATTTCTATTTCTAAAGTGTTTTGGGACATTGGTAAATATTGGATTTTTGCAAAAATACGCCTAAAAAACAGTTTTTGAG
This sequence comes from Flavobacterium sp. K77, assembly GCF_021608205.1. Classification (NCBI taxonomy): domain Bacteria; kingdom Pseudomonadati; phylum Bacteroidota; class Flavobacteriia; order Flavobacteriales; family Flavobacteriaceae; genus Flavobacterium; species Flavobacterium sp. K77. The sequence continues at coordinate 187,687 of NZ_JAKIHO010000003.1, forward strand.
CCACAATTAAGAAAAAAAATAGGCATAAGATTAAATAAAATTGATTTAACTAGGACCGCTTAACTCAGATTGAGCCACTTAATTCCATCTAATCTCTTCGAAAACGTAAAATCCTACTGTGATTTTGCTTTAAATCTTGATAATGAAATACTATGAATGATCTAAAAATAAAATTTTTCTAGTATTCCAATCGATCTAAAACTGCTTCAAAAGATACTTCATTATTCCATTTTTGACGGATGGCTTCGGTATGAATAGCTCTTAATCGATCTCTAAAATCATCTAGAATTCCATTTGAAATTAAAAAAACAACTGCTTGCTCAAATGAGTTAAACATACTTTTGTAAAAGCCCTCTACTTTGATGGTGTTTTCGCTTGAAAAAGTTTGAGCAATTTCAATGTTGTACAACATCACATCGGCAATCACAAAAGGATCGACACCTAAAATTTGAAAATGTTTGATATATTTTTGAGCTACGGAGCGGCGCATTTTGGGTCTGCTACGACGTCCCGTTTTCTTGACAGGGAAATATTCGTAGGCAATTTTAGTTTTACATTCTTTTAAAAGAGTGTCTTCTTTTGGATTAAAAACAAAATCGTAATACACTTTGACAGCGCTAAATTTTTCATACAACTCGACTATTTGTTCTTCAAGTTGTTCTTTATCTAGTGTTGCAATATATTTTTTTAACTCTCGCTTACTCATTATCAAAGTTTAAGATTGCAAAAGTAATTACTTTAGGTTTCTGTTACATAAAATTGCGTGATAATAGCTAATTTTGTTTTTTATACTTTAAAGAAAATATCATGCTTAAAATTTTCAAAATTGTCGCTTTATTAGAAGGAGTTTCTTATTTAGCATTGTTTTCAAATATGCTAATTGTAAAACCTACAAATTTAGTTCTCTATAAAACGTTACTTTTTCCAATAGGAATGGCACATGGTCTCTTATTTGTTAGCTACATTATACTAGCAATATTGCTGAAATTTGAACAAAATTGGGATTGGAAAAAATTCGGAATTATATGTTTAGGCTCCTTAATCCCGTTCGGAACTTTTTACGTGGATAAAAAATATCTGAAAAATGTTTAAATACATTGAAGCAATCTTCACATTCCTCTACCCTATTTTTAGAAAATGGGGTTTAGGCAGTAGCGTGGCATCGTATGTTAGTTTGGTACTAAATATTATCGTTTTATGTACTATTTCATATATCATTTATGTTGTCTTTCGCTTAGTTTTGGTGACCATTTTAGCTATCATTGCTAAAAAAACCAAAACAAAATTTGATGATTTGCTGGTTTCGAATAAAACGGCCAAGTACATCGCGCATTTGATTCCGCTTTTATTTATTTACAAGTCAGTACCCATCATTTTAGATCGATTTGAATATTGGGAAGGCGTATTTGGCAAAGTGGTTGGTATTTATATTATTGTCTTGGTTCTGTGGATTATTCGCACTATTTTTAATGCACTTCGCGATTATTTAAAACTGAAACCGCGCTATAGCGATAAACCCATTGACAGCTTCATTCAAGTTATCATGATTATGCTGTGGGTTGTGGGTAGCACTTTAATTGTTTCTAAATTATTTGATATTGATAAGAAGGAATTGCTAACAATATTAGGAGCTGTTTCAGCAGTAATCATTTTAATTTTTAGGGATACAATTCTCGGATTTGTTTCTAGCGTTCAAGTTTCAATAAATGATATGGTACGCATTGGCGATTGGATTACAATGGACAAATTTGGTGCTGATGGTGATGTCATTGAAATCAATTTAGCTACCGTAAAAGTTCGAAATTTTGATAATACCACAACTACAATTCCAACCTACAGTCTAAGTTCAGATTCGTTCCAAAACTGGCGAGGCATGCTAAACTCAGACGGAAGACGAATTAAAAGACATATTTTAATAAAAACTAGCAGCATTCGATTTCTTGACGAAAATGATCTTCTAGAATTAAATAAAATTCAGCTTATTACAGCATACCTTGCTGCTCGCAAGCAAGAAATTGATCAATTCAATCTGCAAAACAGTATAGACAAATCACTTCCAATAAATGGTAGAAACTTGACTAATTTAGGTGTTTTTCGCAAATATATTACCGAATATTTATCTCATTATCCAAGTGTGAATAAGGACATGCTCTTGCTTTGTAGACAATTACAGTCAACTGCACATGGCGTACCACTTGAAGTTTATGTTTTTTCGTATGATAAACGATTCGAAAATTACGAATACATTATGGCTGATATTTTCGATCATATTATTGCAGCAGCTCCGTATTTTGGCCTCGAATTGTTTGAAACTATGTCTGAGAGCACACTTAGTAGTTTTACCAAAAAATAAAATTCCTTCAGATACAATATAATCTTAACAACTAAATTAAGCTTGCGTAACGTTACTTTTCACGCTATTGTTTACCTTTAATTAAAAAAAATGACAACAAGAGATTCTTTTTTAAATGACTTTAGAGGTCAAACTATCGGTTCTATCAACGAAGCTACTACTCCTGATGAGCATTTTCAAAACCAAGTATTAAGACCTATTTTAAAGCTACAAAACGACTTGTTTTTGAGTATTTTTAATTCGTATGCTCAAAACAGTAAAGTTGATTTTTACAATCTTACGCTTGAAAAAAAAATGGCACTCATGGAGAATGCTGTGCAAAAAGATACTGCCTTCAGAAATAAATGTCAAGGAATTATCATTGGTCTTTTTACCTCACAAGAATATGATTTATACAGTGTTAATGCATCTCATTTAAATAAACGAATGATGAGTATGTTATTAGAGCGCCTAAAAAGCCAACTACAGTTTTTTGCCACTAAATAAAATTCTCCTACAAATTAAAAACGTCCTCAGAATAAATAGATTATCTCTAAAATCTATCACAATCTTTTGTGGCTGTTTATTATTGATAGACACTAAAAAAAACAATATCTCATTAAAATCCTTACTTCTTTTTAATTGTAACATCAATTTCTTTTGATTATCTGCGAATGTAAATTTGTTAATTTTTTAACGAAAATGCATTTTTGGTACCTCATATAATCCTATTTTAAATATTTGATTGAAATAATACTCGTATGTTCGATTTCCTTGAATTGTATTGTAACTTTCTAATTTGAAGATAATTCAGTCGTTTTTTTCGTTATACTTGTTTAAAGTAAATTTTATGATGGAAGACTATTTCAAATGGCATTCCCCGCATCTCAATCAAGAAATTGAAATGTTAGTTTTTGGGCATGCTGGTTACCCTGTTTTACTGTTTCCTACCTCTATGGGAAGTTTTCATGAAAACAAGGACATGGGCTTGATTGAATCGGCAAAATGGTATTTAGATCAAGGTTTAATTCAGATTTTTTGTCCTGATAGTGTAGATAAAAACAGTTTTTATAACAAAAATATACACCCTATTCATCGTATCGAAAACCACGTTCAATACGATAAAATGATTTGCCACGAAATTGTCGAAAAAATAATGCATCACAGTCCAACAGGAAAAATTGCAATAGCAGGTTGCAGTTTTGGAGGCTATCATGCTGCAAATTTTGCATTTCGTCATCCTGGATATGTCAGCCATTTATTTGCAATGAGTGGTGCTTTTAGTATCAAAAATTTCATGGATGGTTTTCACAATGATGCTGTTTTTTACAATAGTCCTGAAGATTATTTATACGGTCTGGATGATCATGAATTGTGGAATATTGATATCGTTTTAGGAACTTCAAATTGGGATATTTGCTTTGATGCCAATTTAAAAATGAGCAAGGTGTTGAGTAATCGAAATATTCACCATTGGCTAGATATCAGGCAAGAACAAAATCACGATTGGCCCTTATGGAAAGAAATGTTTCCGCATTATTTATCACGAATTAAGTTTTTTTAACAAAATAAAGGAATCAAGATGAAAAAAATTGGAATTTTATTTGGCATGGAAGACTCTTTTCCGCAAGCCTTTATTGATCGAGTTAATTCAAAAAATGAAAAAGGCATAATTGCCGAAGCGGTAACAATTGATAAAGTAGTACAAAACAAAGATGGAGAGTATGCTGTCATCATTGATCGCATTAGTCAAGATGTTCCTTTTTATAGAGCTTACTTAAAAAATGCTGCTTTAACAGGTACAAATGTGATTAACAATCCGTTTTGGTGGAGTGCTGATGATAAATTTTTCAATAATTCCTTGGCAGATACTTTGGGAGTTCCGTTACCTAAAACGGTTATTTTACCTTCTGCCGACCATCCTACAGATACTACCGAAAAATCTTTTCGCAACTTAAAATATCCTATGGATTGGGATGGAATATTTGAGTACGTCGGATTTCCTGCCTACATGAAACCCTATGCAGGCGGTGGATGGAAAAACGTGTATCGTCTTGAAAACAAAGAAGAGTTTTGGCAAAAACATCAAGAAACAGGTCAATTGGTAATGCTTTTGCAGGAAGAAATCGTTTTTACTGAATATTTTAGAGTGTATTGTTTGGGTCGAAAGGCGGTTCGCATTATGCAATATGAGCCACGAAACCCTCATCATTTAAGATATGTACTCGATGGACCACCTGCAAATAAAAAATTACTGGCGACTATAAAGGATTACACATTACGCCTATGTAAAGGCTTAGGTTACGATTTTAATACCGTTGAATTTGCTGTAAGAGATGGCATTCCTTACGCAATAGATTTTGGAAATCCTGCTCCCGATGCTGAAATCACATCTGTAGGAGAAGCTAATTTTGAATGGGTTGTTGAAGAAGCTGCTAAAATGGCAATTGCTGCAGCAAAAAAACAAAAATCTGGTAAAGTAAACTTAACTTGGGGTGATTTTATCAAAGATGCAGTAAGATAGTTTTCATTCAAAGTAATCAGTAAATAAACTGAAAGCTGCGACTGCGACTAAACACTAAAAAAATTATTATGCTAAAGAAATTACCTGTATTTACGCTTGGTGTAGAAGAAGAATACCAAATTATAGATCCTGATTCTAGAGATTTACGTTCGCATTTATCTAAAATTGTAGATGGCGCAAAAATTATATTGAACGAACAAGTTAAGGCTGAAATGCATCAATCAGTGGTTGAAGTAGGTACTAATATTTGTAAAAATATTAAAGATGCCAAAAATGAGATTCGATTTTTACGCTCTAAAATAGTCGAATTGGCTGATAAGCAAAATTTAATCGTTGGCGGAGCAGGTACGCATCCCTTTTCAAAGTGGCAAGACCAACCTATTACAGATGATCCTCGTTACCATGATATTGTAAATGAACTTCAAGATGCCGCACGTTCAAATTTAATTTTTGGAATGCATTGTCATGTTGGAATCGAAAATCGTGAAATAGGATTACAATTAATGAACCAAGCCACCTATTTCTTGCCACATATCTTTGCTCTTTCTACAAACTCTCCTTTTTGGGAAGGCAGACAAACGGGTTATAAATCATTTAGAACTAAGGTTTTCGACAAGTTCCCAAGAACAGGTTTGCCTGAATACTTTGATTCGGTAAGTTCTTATGATAATTATTTAGACACTTTGGTAAAAACCAATTGTATCGATAATCCTAAAAAGATATGGTGGGATTTGCGTTTGCATCCATTTTATAATACTATCGAATTTAGAATTTGTGACATGTCACTTACCGTTGATGAAACTATATGTATCGTAGCTATAATTCAAGCTATTGTGGCCAAATTATACAAATTAAACATGAACAACACTAGCTTTAATATTTATAGGTTAGCATTGATCAAGGAAAACAAATTTAGAGCAGCGCGCTACGGAATAGAAAACAATATGATTGATTTTGGATTACAAAAAGAGGTAGCAACCAAAATGCTTATTCTTGAATTGCTTGATTTTATTGATGATGTTGTAGATGAACTAGGAAGCAGAAACGAAATTAACTTTGTTCATGAAATATTAAAAAATGGTACCGGTGCAGACAAGCAATTAGCTGTTTTTAATGAAACAGGACAACTCACAAGCGTAGTTGATTTCATTACATCCGAATTTACCAAAGGCTTATAATTTAAATATTTAATCTACGGATATGCTACCAAAACCATTACAAATTGCACTTTTAGACATGTATAACGGTGAATCCAATCAGGGCATGCGTTGTATAATTGATGTGATCAATAGGTTTCATCCGGTTGTACGTTACGATATTTTTGATGTTCGCCAAAAATGTGAATTACCAGATATTAAAAAATACGATATTTATATTTCGACAGGCGGGCCAGGAAACCCTCTTGAAGGAGATGGTATTTGGGATAGAAAATATTATGAATTTATTGATGCTTTATCGGCATGGAATATAGAAAATGATATAAAAAAACACATGCTTTTTATTTGTCATTCATTTCAAATGGCTTGCCAGCACTTTGGTTTAGCAAAAGTTACCAAACGAAACGACACCTCATTTGGAGTAATGTCAATTCATAAAACAAAAGAAGGTCTTGTAGATCCTCTATTTGAGGGACTTCCAGATCCTTTTTATGCAATTGATTCTCGTGATTATCAAGTAGTACAGCCTAAATTAAGTGTTTTTAGTAAAAAAGGAGCTCGTATCATTTCTCTCGAAAAAATTAGAGATCACGTTCAGTACGAGAGAGCAATTATGGCAGTCCGGTTTACCGATTATTTTGTTGGCACACAGTTTCATCCAGAAGCAGATCCAATAAGTTTTGTAACCTTCCTGAGAAATAAAGAAACCAAAGAAAGAATTAAAGCTATGAAAGGGGAACGTAAATTTCGTTCAATGTTAGAGGATTTATTAGATGATGATAAAATTTATAGAACGAACGAAACTCTGATTCCGAACTTTCTTCGAATCGCAATTAATGATTTGATTAAGACAAAAAAAATGATTTCGAATTAAAACCATTCTCTCATGATTGAAAAATATAGGGAATTATTCAACTCGCAATTTTCTGAGCAGAAATACCAAAATTTAAAAGACGATATTGCCTCTGATTTTGACTATTTACCAACCTTCAGAATAGCCGAAACTCTTTTTTTTATTCCCAACACCCTGAAAGATCAATTGATCGAAGGCTGTCAAGAAGTTATTTTTTTTATTAGTCAAAATAATTTTAAAGCACAAACTCAAAAAGCAGTGCCTCCTCATTGTAGTGTTCCTAACGAGGACAATCACACCACATTTCTAGCTATTGATTTTGGCATTTGCATAGAAAATGAAAAGATCATACCAAAATTGATCGAAGTGCAAGGATTTCCATCTTTGTTTAATTATCAAATGAATCTTTATGAGAAATTTAAAAATCATTATCCTTTTCTGGATGAATTAACACCTTTTATTAATGGGATTTCAAAGCATGAATACATAAGCATTCTACAAAAAATAATTTGTGGTAATCATTTACCAGAAGATGTAATATTACTAGAAATTGAACCGGAAAAACAAAACACAAAAATTGATTTTTATTACTGTGAACGCGATTTAGGAGTAGCTGTCGTTTGTGTCACAGAATTGATAAAAAAAGGAAATAAATTGTATTACACCAACAAACTTGGCGAACAAAAACAAATAAAACGAATATACAATCGTGTTATCTTTGATGAATTAGAAGAAAGATCTGACTTGGACTTGAATTTTAGTTTTACTGATTCCCTTGATATAGAGTGGGCAGGACATCCCAATTGGTTTTTCCGAATCAGCAAATTCATTCTGCCCCTGTTAAAAGGAAAATATTGTATTGAAACGAGATTATTGAGCGAACTCGATGAGATCCCAACAGATTTAGAAAATTATGTTTTGAAACCTTTATTTTCATTTGCAGGCGCAGGAGTTATTTTTCATGTAACACGTCAGGATATTGAAAATGTTGTAGAAAAAGACCTTTATATTCTGCAAAAAAAAGTTACTTACGCACCAATTATACAATCACCAAATGGGAAAGTAAAAGCCGAAGTTAGGATACTTTGTACTTGGGACCAAAATGATAGCGCTCCTACTCTACTTTGTAATTTAGTTCGCCTGAGTCGAGGAGAAATGATCGGTGTTAAATTCAATAAAGATGCTGATTGGGTTGGCGGATCAATCGGATTATTTGAAAAATAATTCCTTGTTGAGTTAAAAAAATAGTTAAACCAAGTTGTCGAAAATCACTACAAATATTTATTAAGTAGATTTTAAAGAACACTTAATATTTTTCTTTAATAAGTCATTTTAACGCAATGATAAAACGGTTTAGTAACTTTTAAGGGTTTAAACTGTAATATAAAACTTATTTAAAAGACCTAAATAAACTAAAAAAAATGTTTTTTCGAATTTTAAACACCCTGAGATAATAATTTTTTACTGAAAAATAGACAGTAGTAAACCCTTTTGATGAATTTTTTAAATTGTTTTACTTAATAAAATGTAAAATATGGAATAATTTATTTTTTTAACATAAAAAAAATCAAGCTGGTTTTTTTTTCTTTATTATTGTATAGTTCTAATAATTTTGTAATAATCATTAATTTTAATAATCAGCAAATGAATAGAAGAGAAGCACTTAAAAGCGTTGCGTTTTTGATGGGAAGCGCAATCTCAGCAACAACTATGGGCGTTTTGTTTGAAAGTTTTAGTTCGCCAATTGACGAAAACAAAAAACTAAACTTTACGGCAACAGATGAAGCTATTTTAGCTGAATTTGCCGAAATCATTATTCCAACTACAGCTTCATCACCAGGTGCTAAAGCAGCAGGTTTGGGTACTTTCATTCCAATGATTATTAAAGATTGTTATCCAGTTGAAATGCAGGAAATTTTTGCAAGCGGATTGAAAGCAATGCAATACAAATCTGTAAAAGATTTTAACAAAGAATTTTTAGCTACTTCACCAGCGGAACGTCAAAAACTGATGGAAGACTTAAGAGCAGAGGCTATTGCAACTAACAGAGCTCCTTCCTTTTTTCTTCTTGCCAGAGATTTAACCATTCTTGGGTATTATTCATCAGAAATTGGTTGTACACAAGCCAGAGAATATTTGCCTGTTCCAGGACGATACGACGGTAGCGCAGAGTACAAACCAGGACAAAAAGCTTGGGCAACCAATTAAATGCTAAAAAACAAAAAACTAGAATTTTAAACCAAAAAAAAACTAAACGTGAACATTAATACCAATTTAAAAGCAGAAAACACCTATGATGCTATTGTAGTAGGTTCAGGAATAAGTGGTGGTTGGGCAGCAAAAGAACTAACCGAAAAAGGAATGCGTGTGCTAATGCTTGAACGCGGAATGAATATAGAGCACATTAAAGATTACGAGTCGGCAATGAAAGCTCCTTGGGAATTTGAACGAGCAGGCAAACTAACACAAGAACAGAAACGTACGCATCCGGTACAAACTCGAGATTATCCTTATAATGAAGCTACTGAAAAATGGTGGGTAAATGACTTGGATTGTCCTTATACCGAGGACAAAAGATTTGACTGGTACAGAGGTTTTCACATGGGTGGTAAATCATTAATGTGGGGCCGACAAAGTTATCGTTTTAGCGATCACAATTTTGAGGATAACAAAAAAGACGGTTATGGTAATGACTGGCCAATACGTTATAAAGATTTAGAAAAATGGTATGATTATGTTGAAAAATTTGCTGGAATTAGCGGTCAGGCAGAGAACTGGCCTTTGCTACCAGATGGTAAATTTTTGCCTCCGATGGACTTAAACTGTGTAGAAAAATCAGTTAAAGAAAGATTGGAAAAACACTACAATCAAACACGTATATTGACTATCGGACGAACAGCTAACTTAACCGTTCCTCACAAAGGTCGTGGAAGTTGTCAGTACCGTAACCTTTGCAGCAGAGGATGTCCGTTTGGTGCTTATTTTAGTACCCAATCCTCTACGCTTCCAGCAGCTACTGCTACTAAAAGATTAACTGTGAGACCCTACTCTATTGTAAATCATATTATTTACGATAAGGATACAAAGAAAGCAAAAGGTGTTATGGTAATTGATGCCGAAACCAATGAAACCATGGAGTTTTATGCAAAAATTGTTTTCGTAAATGGATCAACTTTAGGATCAACTTTCATTTTATTAAATTCAACATCGGAGGCACATCCAAACGGTTTAGGAAATTCTAGTGGCCATTTAGGACATAATTTAATGGATCACCATTTCCGTTGTGGGGCTGAAGGAACCGCTGAAGGTTTTGAAGACAAATATACTTACGGAAGAAGGGCTAATGGAATTTATATCCCGAGATATCAAAACTACGGAAGTGACAAGCGTGATTATTTACGTGGTTTCGGCTATCAAGGTGGCGCAAGTAGAGGTTCTTGGCATAAAGAAGTAGCTGAGTTAGCCTTTGGTCAAAATTTTAAAGAAACCATGTCATTACCTGCAGATTCTTGGAGTATGGGGTTAGGTGGTTTTGGAGAAATGCTTCCTTATTACGAAAATAGAGTTTATATTGATCATACTCGTAAAGACAAATGGGGGCAGCCAGTTCTTGCCATTGATTGTGAGCACAAAGAAAATGAGGCTAAAATGCGTGAAGATATGATGAATGATGCTGCTGAAATGTTAGAAGCTTCAGGAATTAAAAACGTTAAAACTTACGATAATGATTGTTATCCAGGAATGGCAATTCACGAAATGGGAACTGCACGTATGGGTAACGATCCGAAAGAATCAGTTTTAAATAAATGGAATCAAATGCACGAAGTGAGTAATGTTTTTGTTACTGATGGTTCCTGTATGCCATCCATTGCATGTCAAAATCCATCACTAACATTTATGGCTCTTACAGCACGTGCTTGTGATTATGCAGTTAAAGAATTAAAAAAAGGTAATATCTAAATCAATGGCATTACGAAAATTAAGAATGGGAATGATTGGCGGTGGACAGGATGCTTTTATTGGAGCAATTCATCGCTTAGCAGCAAATATGGATGGCTTAATTGAATTGAGCTGTGGTGCGCTAAGTATCAATCCCGAAACTGCTATTGCATCTGGCAGAGCACTTTTTTTACCTGAGTCAAGAACTTATACTAGTTATGAAGAAATGATTAAGTCTGAAGCTGCTTTGCCTTCAGAAGAAAGAATAGATTTTGTAACAATTGTTACTCCTAATTTTGCTCATTTTGCTCCTGCTATGATGGCTTTAGAACATGGTTTTAATGTAGTGATCGAAAAGCCAATTACGTTTTCTCTTGAGGAGGCCAAGTTACTACAAGATAAGGTAAATGAAACGGGTTTAACACTGTGTTTAACCCACACCTACTCAGGATATCCTATGGTAAAACAGGCAAAAGCCATGGTTAAAGATGGGAAGCTAGGAAAAATTAGAAAAGTTTGGGTAGAATATCCTCAAGGCTGGTTGAGTAGGCTTTCCGAAAGAGAGGGGAATGCGCAGGCAGCTTGGAGAACTGATCCTAAAAAATCAGGCAAAAGTTCTGTAATGGGCGATATTGGTACTCATGCAGCACATCTAGCTGAGTACATAACTGGCAGTCCAATTACCGCGGTTTGTGCTGAATTAAATACGTTAGTTGATGGCCGTGTTATGGATGATGATGGCGCTGTTCTACTTAAATTCGAAAATGGAGCTAAAGGAGTATTAATGGCATCGCAGGTTGCTGCAGGTGAAGAAAATGCTTTGAAAATTAGAGTTTATGGAGAAAATGGTGGTCTAGAATGGTTACAGCACGATCCGAATACCTTATTAGTTAAATGGTTGACTGAACCAACTCAAATTTTACGAGCTGGTTCTAATTACAGTCATTTATCATCTTTTGCTACTCACAATTGTCGCACGCCTGGTGGACATCCAGAAGGATATTTAGAAGCATTTGCTAATATTTATAGAAATTTTGCGCTCACATTGCAATGTAAATTACAAGGAACGGAACCAAGTCCAGAAATGCTCGACTTTCCAACTGTTGTTGATGGAGTTCGCGGTATGGCATTTATTGATAATGTTGTTGCTTCATCCGAATCAGATTTAAAATGGACACCTTTTGTTGTCTAAATAACTTCAAGTATTAAACATGTAACAAATTATATGACTACAATTCAAGGACCAGCAGTCTTTTTAGCACAATTTATTGGTGATACAGCACCTTTCAATTCCTTAGATGGCATATGTAAATGGGCTGCTGATTTAGGATTTAAAGGTATCCAAATGCCTACTCTAGATTCACGATTCATAGATCTTCAAAAAGCTGCCGAAAGTTCCACATACGCTAATGAACTGAAAGGAAAAATAGCCTCCTACGGTTTAGAAATCACCGAATTATCAACTCATTTACAAGGGCAGTTAGTGGCAGTACACCCAGCCTATGATGATTTTTTTGATGCATTTGCACCAAAAAATGTACATGGAAATCCAAAAGCGCGTCAAGAATGGGCAGTACAGCAAATGATGTATGCTGCAAAAGCATCTCAAAACTTAGGTTTGACTGCACATGCAACCTTTAGCGGTTCTTTGTTATGGCAATATTTTCATCCTTGGCCGCAACGACCGGCAGGATTGGTTGAAGAGGGATTTGCAGAACTAGCCAAGCGCTGGACTCCTATTTTAAATGAATTTGATAAAAATGGAGTTGATGTTTGTTACGAAATACACCCTGGAGAAGATTTGTTTGATGGCGAAACCTACGAAATGTTTTTAAAGGCGGTAAATAATCATGAAAGGGCTTGTTTGTTATACGACCCCTCTCATTTTGTATTACAGCAATTAGATTACATTCAATACATTGATTTTTATCACGAACGTATTAAGGCATTTCATGTCAAAGATGCTGAATTCAATCCAACCGGAAAGCAAGGAACATTTGGCGGATACCAAAATTGGGCCAATAGAGCAGGAAGATATCGTTCTCCAGGTGATGGTCAAATAGACTTTAAAACTATTTTTAGCAAGCTAACTCAATATGATTTTAAAGGATGGGCTGTTATGGAATGGGAATGCTGTATAAAAAATCAAGAAGACGGTGCTCGTGAAGGTGCAGAATTTATCAAAAATCATATCATTAAAGTGACCGATAAAGCATTTGATGATTTTGCAGCAGTAGCTACTGATCAAGCATTCAATAGAAAAAACTTAGGACTATAAAACTATAAATAAACTAAAATGAAACTAAAATTTGTACTGTTTGGAGCAGCTTTATTAGCCTTGACTTCATTTTCAACCCCTACTTTATCATCTAAATACATTACGATTACCAAAAAAGCTTCTGTTATCTATCAGGCAACTGATGGTGAAAAACTAATTGCTAAATCTGATTGTGTTGGTTGCCATAAAATTGATAAAAAACTAATCGGTCCCTCCTATTTAGATATTGCAAAGAAATATCCGTTGAATGATAAAAACGTAGCTTATTTAAGTGGAAAAATCATCAAGGGTGGTTCTGGCGTGTGGGGTGCTGTACCAATGTCAGCCCATGGATCAATTAAAAAGGAAGATGCCAAATCAATGGCCAAATACATCTTATCTCTAAAAAAATAAGACAGACCCTCTACTAAGCGGAAGGTTCGAAATAACTAGTGTTTGATTCCTTTTTATTATCTAATTGAAAAATAACTATGAAACCAAAAGAAGAAAATAATCAAATAACAAATAATCGTCGGGATTTTATTAAAACAACCGCTGCTGCAGCTGCTGCATTTATGATTATACCTCGACACGTGTTGGGACGAGGATTTATTGCTCCTAGCGACCGTCTTTCTGTAGCTGGAATTGGAGTTGGTGGTAAAGGTCGTTCTGATATTGCGATGTTTGCTAAAAGTGGAAAAGCAGATATCTCCTTTTTATGCGATGTAGATACTCGTAGAGCCGCTGATAGCGTTAAAGCGTTTCCAAAAGCCAAATTTTATAAGGATTGGCGCGAAATGTTAGATAAGGAACATAAAAATATTGATGCCGTTTCTGTATCTACTCCAGACCATAACCATGCTATTCAAGCACTTGCCGCAATGCAATTGGGCAAGCACGTTTATGTACAAAAACCGATTGCTCACGATATTTTTGAAGCAAGAATTTTAACAGAGGCAGCTAAAAAATACAAAGTAGTGACACAAATGGGGAATCAAGGTGCCTCAAATGATGGAACTAGAATAATGAAAGAATGGTACGAAGCAGGCCTTATCGGCGACGTACACACGATACATGCTTGGACAGATCGTCCTGTTTGGCCACAAGGAATTCCTTGGTCAACAAATAAAGCAGCAGTTCCAACAGAATTAGATTGGGATTTGTGGTTGGGTACTGCTCCCTTCAAAGAATATGTAAATAAATTGGTACCTTTTAACTGGCGTGGTTGGTGGGATTATGGTACAGGAGCTCTGGGTGACATGGGATGTCATTTATTAGAAGCCCCATTTAGCGTATTAGGATTGCAATATGCAAAAGATGTTCAATGTAGCGTTGGCTCTGTTTATGTTGATGAATTCCAAAGAGGTTACTTTCCAGAAAGTTGTCCTCCATCAAGTCACGTTACCCTTACCTTCCCTAAAACAAACAAAACAAAAGGTGATGTTCAAGTACATTGGATGGATGGGGGAATTCAGCCAGGACGTCCAAATGAATTAGCTCCAAATGAAATCTTTGGCGATGGAGGTAACGGAACTTTGTTTACTGGAACCAAAGGAAAAATGATGTGCGATACTTATGGATTGAATCCGAGATTGTTGCCTTTAAGCAAAAACGAAAACTTGAAAGTGGCTAAAAAATATGCTAGAGTTGATGGCGGCGCAGAAGGTCATTACAAACAATGGGTTGAAGCGGCTATTGCAGGCTATGGAAAAACAGAATTAAGTTCTCCATTTGAAGTAGCGGGACCATTAACAGAAGCGTTGCTTATGGCTAATTTAGCTGTAAGAGGATATGATGTAATTCGTGAGGAGCTTGGTGAAGAAGTATATCCTGGCCGTTCTGCTAAACTGCTTTGGGATAACTCTGCGATGAAAATCACCAATTTTGACGAAGTAAATCAGTTTGTAAAACGTGATTACCGCGAGGGTTGGAAAGCGCTTACTTTATAATTTTTAGAATAATTAAAATACAATAAAATGATTAAAAATATTTGTTCGGCGTTTGTTCTGCTAGTAGCAATGCAAACATCAAATGCACAGCAAACAGCTGTTCCAAAAGGGTTTAAATCAATTTTTGATGGCCAATCAACAACAGGATGGCATACTTACGGAAAAAAAACAGTAGGAAGTGCATGGAAAGTGGAAGATGGTATGTTGCATTTTGATCCAACTGCCTCGAAAGATGGTCAAGGTGGCGACTTGGTTACTGATCTAGAATATGAAAATTTCCACTTGAAGTTAGAATGGAAAGTGGCATCTAATGCCAATAGTGGAATTATATTTTATGTGAATGAAGATTTAACAAAATATAAAAACACTTACGAGACTGGTCTTGAAATGCAAGTGTTAGACAATGCAGGACATCCTGATGCAAAAATTGAAAAACACAGAGCTGGTGATTTGTACGATTTGATAAAAAGTAGTTCAGAGCCAGTAAAACCAGCTGGTGAATGGAATTCTGTTGATATCGTCTGCAAATTTGGAAAACTTACTTTTCAATTGAATGGCGTAAAAATCGTAGAGACTACTTTGTGGGATCCTAATTTTAAAAATCTAATTGCTGGTAGCAAATTTGCAACTTGGCCTGGATTTGGAACTTTCAAAAAAGGTAAAATTGCTTTACAAGACCATGGTGATAATGTTTGGTTTAGAAATATTTTGATTAAAGAATGGAATACCATGAAGATTACCACTGGCTGTGAAGCCGGAATGTAATTTGATAAAAGAATGCTATTAACTAACCAAACCACTTATTATTTTAACCAATGAATACTACAACCAGAGTAAAACTATCCATCATGATGTTCCTTGAATTTTTCGTTTGGGGCGCATGGTTTGTTACATTAGGAACTTTTTTAGGAAACAATTTAAATGCTTCGGGATCAGAAAGCGCTGCTGTTTTTTCTACACAATCTTGGGGTGCCATTGTTGCTCCTTTCATCATTGGTTTAATTGCTGATCGCTACTTTAATGCAGAAAAGATTCTAGGTATTTTGCATATAATTGGTGCCTTTTTAATGTATCAAATGTATAAATCTTCGGATGTTTCTGTTTTTTACACTTATGTATTGAGTTACATGATCTTATTCATGCCAACATTGGCTCTAGTCAATTCAGTATCTTTTAATCAAATGAAAGATCCTGAAAAAGAATTTTCAAATATTAGAGTTTTTGGAACTCTTGGTTGGATCATTGCTGGCTTAGCTATTAGCTATGTTTTTCATTGGGATTCTGCAGAAGGACTTCGTGACGGATTACTTAAAAATACATTCCTACTAGCAGGCAGCGCTTCTTTACTATTAGGCCTTTTTAGTTTTACTTTACCAGCTACCCCACCAAAAGGTAGCGACGAAAAAATAAAAATTGCAGATATAATAGGTTTAGATGCTTTAAAACTTTTAAAGGATAGAAACTTTGCTGTTTTTTTCATCTCATCAATACTTATTTGTATTCCATTGGCATTCTACTATCAAAACGCCAATCTTTACTTGTCACAAACAGGTATTGAAGGACCAACTGGCAAAATGGTAATTGGTCAAATTTCTGAAGTTTTGTTTTTACTTTTTATTCCTGTATTTTTTAGTCGCTATGGCTTTAAGAAAACAATCTTAATTGGTATGTTGGCATGGGCTGTTCGTTATCTTCTATTTGCTTACGGGAATGGAAATGACTTAAGTTTTATGCTTATTATTGGAATTGCACTTCACGGTATTTGCTATGATTTCTTTTTTGTTTCAGGTCAAATATATACCAATTCAAAAGCGGGAGAAAAATATAAAAGTGCTGCACAAGGATTAATAACTCTCGCTACTTATGGCGTTGGAATGTTAATAGGATTTGCGGTTGCAGGTTGGATTACTGACAATTACAAGCTTACTGATGGAGCTATTAATTGGCAAGTGGTTTGGATTGCTCCAGCAGCCATTGCTTTCTTTGTTTTTGTGATTTTTGCTTTATTATTTGACCAAAAAAAGGAAGGTACTCCAGCTGTTAATTCAATCTAGCGCATCATGAGCGACTCTTTAAACAGAAGATCAGCCATAAAAGGTATTTTGGCAAGTACAGCAAGTTTAGGTTTTGCAAGCCAAATGGCGGCATTTGGTCAGTCTCAAAGTTTTAATTCTGTTAAAAGTATTAAACTAAAAGGCACAATCAATCACTCGGTTTCTCGCTGGTGTTTTGATCATTTAGATTTAGAAACTCTTTGTCAAGAAGCTAAAAAGTTAGGTATTACTGGAATTGATTTGGTAGGTCCTGACGCTTGGCCAATTTTAAAAAAATACAATTTAGTTTCTACCATGTGCAATGGAGCTGAACTTAATCTTGTTGATGGTTTTAATGATCCTATTTTCCATGAGCAATTACAAAAAAGATATAGTGATATGATTCCTAGGGTTGCGGCTGCTGGATATTCTAATCTTATTTGTTTTAGCGGAAACAAAAGAGGAAAATCGGATGAAGAAGGTTTAGCAAATTGCGTAATTGGGTTACAACCGCTACTAAAACTTGCCGAAAAACACGACGTAACTTTAGTCATGGAATTACTTAACAGTAAAATTGATCATAAAGATTATCAGTGTGATAAAACAGCTTGGGGTGTTGCTTTAGCGAAACGTATTAATTCTCCAAACTTTAAATTACTGTATGATATTTACCATATGCAAATTGACGAAGGAGATGTTATTCGTACAATTACAAATAATCATCAATTCATTGCACATTATCATACCGCTGGAGTTCCCGGAAGACATGAAATTGACGATAGCCAAGAATTGAACTATCCTGCAATTATGAAAGCCATTGCAAAAACAGGTTTTAAAGGTTTTGTAGGTCAAGAATTTATACCTACTAACTCTAATAAAGTAGCTTCGTTACAACAAGCCATTTCAATTTGTGACATTTAACTTTTAAAAAAATAAAGATCATGAACAAAAGAAGAGAATTTCTAATCAATACCAGTTTAGCATTAGGTGCTTTAGCCATTGCTCCAAGTTTTGCTTTTGAAGCTAAAAGAAAAGCCATCGGGATTCAATTATGGACATTGCGTGATACATTACCTAAAGATGTTAAAGGTGTTTTGGCACAAGTGGGCAAAGCTGGATTTACAGAAGTAGAAACTTTTGGATACGCTCCTAAGACAGGATTTTTTGGAACAAGTGTGAAAGATTTTAAATTAATGTTAGATGATAATGGTTTAAAAGCTAGTAGCAATCATTTTGATTTCAATAGCATGATTAAAGATGGATCTACTGATTTAGTTTCGGATTACATTACAACCGCCAATACTTTGGGTAGTACATATATTACGGTACCTTATATAGTAGCTGATTTGAGAGGAACTACAGCGGATGCGTACAAAAAATTGGCAGAACATGTAAACAAAATTGGTGGTATTTGTAAAAGTGGTGGGCTGAAATTGGCATACCATAATCATGATTTTGAATTCACCAAATTTGGAACAACGAATGGATATGAAATTTTGCTAAACAATACAGACAAAGATTTAGTTGATTTTGAAATGGATTTGTACTGGGTTGTTCGTTCTGGAAATAATCCTCTGGAATTGTTTAAAAAATATCCAGGCCGCTTTAGTATGTGGCATGTAAAAGATATGGATAAAGCAAATCCTGATTTTAATGCAGAAATTGGCACAGGTGCTATCGACTTTAAAGCAATATTTACTCAGTCAAAACAAGCGGGAATGAAACGATTTTTCTTGGAACATGAATCAAATTACAAACCTAATCCGATAGAATCAGCAGCAACGAGTTTTAATTATATCAAGAAAAATTTAATTTAAACTTTAAAAATAAACTCAACAAAAAAGGGATGCAATCAGTATCCCTTTTTTGTTGAGTATTTAAATTATTCTGTTACTTTTAAAGTTTCTACATAAAAGTTCGGATCTATTACCAATTTAAGTTCATTATTAGATAATGGAATTGTTTTCCACTGATTTTCTGGTTGTAATAATTCATCTTTGCCATTTAGAGTGATTTTTAAAGGCATATTAAAACCTTGCATAGTATTTGTCCAGCGATATTTAAGTTGATTATTCTTTACAGAATATTCTAATTTTGGTACACGAACATCTCTTAAATACTGATTAAAAATCATTGACAAATCAATTCCAGTTTGCTTGCATAAATAATCTTCAATTTGCTTGGTCGTTACCGTTTGGTGATAAAAAGTACTATTCAATCCTCTCAATATTTTCCTCCATTTTTCATCATTATTCACTAATTGGCGAATGGTGTGTAACATGTTTGCTCCTTTAGGATACATATCACCCGAACCTTCATTGTTTACATCGTATTTACCAATTATAGGTTTATCATTTTCAATTATATTTCTAAGACCTCTCACATAAGTATATCCAGCTTCCTTTCCGTAGTAATACTCTAAAAAGAGGCTTTCAGAGTAGTTCGTAAAACTTTCATGAATCCACATGTCAGCAATATCTTTGTAGGTAATATTATTCGCAAACCATTCGTGGCCAGACTCGTGTATGATAATAAAATCAAACTTTAATCCCCATCCTGTTCCGCTTAGATCCCTGCCTCGGTATCCATTTTGATATCCGTTTCCATATGTTACACTACTTTGATGTTCCATTCCAAGGTACGGCGCTTCAACCAATTTGTAACTATCTTCATAAAATGGATAAGGTCCAAACCAATGTTCAAAAGCTTTCAACATTTTAGGAACGTCTTTAAATTGTTTTTTGGCTTTTGCTAAATTATCTCTCAAAACATAATACGTACAATCTAAATTTCCTTTTTCACCTTTGTATTTTTCTGAAAAAGAAACATAATCTCCAATATTGATATTTACGCCGTAATTGTTAATCGGATTGGCAACATACCAAGTAAAAGTACTCGTTCCATCTTTTAATTTTTTGATACTTTTTAAACGACCATTTGATACGTTGGTCAATGAGGATGGAACATTCACACTGATTAACATATTCTCTACTTCGTCATACATGTGATCTTTGTTAGGCCACCAAACACTTGCACCTAGACCTTGACAAGAGGAAGCTATAAAAGATTTTCCATTGGCATCTTTTTTCCAAGTAATTCCGCCATCCCAAGGTGGATTAACAGCTACTTTTGGTTTTCCGTTGTAAAAAATCTGTACTTGCTGTATACTTCCTTTTGTTTGAGCTTCCGTCAAGTTAAGATAGAATACATTACCGTCTCTTTGAAAAGAAACTTGTTTTCCGTTTTGAATGACTTTAGAAATTTGCATTGGTTGTTGCAAATCTATTTGCATCTTTTTTTCATTTTCCAAAACTTGATACGTAATTGTATTTGATCCACTGATTGTGCTATCTAGAGGATTAACTTTAATATCAAGATGGTATTTTTTTAGATCCCACCAAGCGCGCTCCTTTGTAATACTGCCACGCAAGCTGTCCTGATGTGAAAATTTTTCTATGTTTTTCTGCAAAAGCTCTTGTCCTAAACTTGCTTGAACTGAAAGGCCTAATAAAATAAAAATAAACGTTTTTTTCATGATTCGTATATGAACAATAAGATCTAATAATTTATTCATTTTAAAAAAGTGATTTTATCTAGTTGATTTTATTGTAAGTATTAATGTAAATTACCCACTTTAACTTGCTCTATTACAGCTGTAAAATCTTCCCGTAATCGGGTTCCATAATCTTCTAATAGAAATTGTATACGTTCCGCGTTATCTGATTTAACAATGATTCCCGCATGGTATTCTAAAGGAACTTTAAAGCAAACTTCTGGGTCAGAAAAAGCGGCTAAGTTCGGATGTTGGTACTTTGAAAGTGTGAGCACAATACCAGCATATTCTTTTTTAACGGTTGGTAATTGGTATGCCGTTCCTTTGGCTAATGAATTTTCAATTGCAGCCCATTCTTTCCACAAATTAATATTAGATGCCTCTGCCACCATTTCGGCTATATGAGCGCCTCCTACTCTTGACGAAGTTTCAAGAAAATACATTTTACCAGTTTCTTCATTTTTGATGAACTCAGTGTGCGCGGCACCATGCTTTAAACCAAAACTTTTCATGACCTGAACGTTTAATTCTTTTATAACTAAATCATCCTCTGAATCATAGTGTACATTAGCTGTTCTGAAAACGCCACCGCCCTGTGATATTTCCATCGGGGTCGCTAAATACTTAGATGTTAAACTGAAAATAACTTCACCCTTTGAAATTAAACTATCACAATGGTACACGGAACCAGGTTTAAACTGTTCTAAAAGGTATTTAAATCTATTGTTACCGAGCTCGTTTATATGAATCCAAAGTGTTTCTTTATCATTTACTTTTATGATTCCTGATGCCGAAGCTTCAGATCTTGGTTTGAGAACCCACGGAGCTGCTACAGTATCTGCAAAAGTATTGATATCATGATCATTAAAAAGAGAACAAAAAGAGGGTATTGGAATTGCACAACTCTTCGCTCTCATGCGCATGGCCAATTTGTCTCTAAAGTATCTTCCGGTTGTTTGCCCCATTCCGTCTATTCGTAAATTTTCACGCAAATAAGTCGCTTTTTCTACATCATAATCATCAAGAGCTACAATGGCATCAATTTTTGTAGATTTCATAAAGTTACCTACACCTAATAATAAATGCTCTAAATTCCAGTCGACGTCTTGCCCTTCCATATAAAAAATTTCTTTTATGTGTTGGTGAGGCCAAGGTTTATCTCTTAATTTTTCGCTAGTAACCAAATAAACATTGTTGTTTAATTTGCTTAGATGAGTTAAAAAATCAGTCCCTTTAAAGTAGTTCGAGATGCAAAGAAAATTTTTGGAATTTTTCATAACTTAAAGATTTTCAACAAATAAAGTTAATAAATGTACACCATAACCTGTTGCGTGTTTACTTTTAGCAAATTCATCATCGCCAAATGCCACGCCTGCAATATCTAAATGAGCCCAAGCAGGATGCTCGTTTGTGAAATATTCTAAAAATTTAGCCGCACTAATTGCTCCTGCAACTGCTTTTCCACTATAGTTTTTCACATCTGCAATATCACTTTGAATATCACTTTTGTAGCAATCCCAGAGTGGTAACTGCCACAGCCTTTCGCCAATTGCGTCCCCATTTACTTGTAATTGCTCCGCTATTTTAGAATTGTTCGTAAATAATGCACCGCATTCATAGCCAAAAGTACCTACACTACTACCTGTTAATGTAGCAATATCAATTAAATATTCAGGATTAAAATTCTTGATCATGTAGGACAAAGCATCAGCTAAGATTAGTCGGCCCTCAGCATCAGTATCAATAATTTCAATAGAATGACCACTATAGCTTTTAATTACATCGCTTGGCAAAAAAGACTTGGCATCTACTGCATTCTCCGCGCAAGGAACAATAGCAGTTACTTTAATAGGTAGTTGCAAATCAGCTATTAATTGCATGGCACCAAATACAGCTGCGCCACCTGCCATATCGCACTTCATATGCAACATTCCTGCAGTTTTTATATTTAAGCCTCCTGTGTCAAAAGTAATGCCCTTACCTACCAATCCCACGTGCTTAAGTGGCTGAATAGCGTTCTTTGGTACATATTTCATGATTACAAACTGCGGCTCTTGCTCACTACCTTTACCCACCGCTAAAAATGCACCAAGTCCTGCAATTTTGGCATCTTCATGGCCTAAAACAACTACATCAAAACCATATTGTTTTCCTTTTTCTATAGCCCAATTGGCGAGATACTTGGGTGTAACGGTATTGGGTGGCAGATCTACTAAATGGAAATTTGCCAATTGCGCATGAGCAATTTTAATTCCTCTTTCGGCTGCCAACTTGAAATTTAAAGTAGTGACTATGTTTAAAATGAAATTCGGATTTAAAAAAGCATGATTCTTTTGCTCTTTTTTGTAATGTCCTAAATTATAAGTTCCTAATAATAAACCAGAAATGATCGCTTCAACCTGAGTTGCAGAAAAATTTTCTGAAATCACTATGGCAACATCTTCATTTAGCAGATCTTGCTGTTTTGTTGCTACACGCCTAAAAATAGTTTTTATTGTTTTATAATCGGCTTGTTTTCCCAAACCAATTGCCAAACACAAATTATTTTTATATTGAAACGCATAAGTGCTATCTTTTTTTCCGCTAAAAAGAGTTGATGGTACTGAGGTGTTTTCTAAGATTACTGTGTTTCTATCAACCTCTTCATTTTCAAATATTGGAATCAAGATCGTTCCTGAAAAGCCTTCTAAATCTGGAATGATTTTTATTTTCATAATGATGTATGTAAACTAGTTATTGGAACTATTTGTTTATTGAATTTACTTTTGTTGAAAAAACAACCATTCGATTGCTTTTGGGAATTCATCACTCCAATAGCGCTCACTGTGTTGCCCATATCTATTTACACTGACATTCAATAAGTTCAAGTCTTTTATAAATGTACTCTTTATTAATTCATTTTTAAAATTTTTAACTTGATTTAGCATCGTTTTACTTTCATTTCCGCCAGCGTATAAATAAATTTTTGTTTCAGGAAAAGGAACTTCGTTGGTTTTAATAGTTAATTCGGGCACAACCCACAACGAAGGAGAAAATATCATCAACTTGCTAAAAACTTCAGGATTTCGGAGCCCACTAAAAATACTGACCAATCCACCCATACTACTTCCACCAATTCCAGTAAATTCTCGTTCTTTTTTTGTTCTAAAATGAACATCAACGTATGGTTTTAGTGTTTCGGTAACAAATCGAATGTACTTTTTACCTTGTCCTTTTCCTAAAATTGTTTTACCCACATTATATTCTTTGAGTCTGTCTTCTTCAGCGTGCTCAATAGCAATGATGATAATTTTACCGATTTTGTACTCTGACATCACTGCTATTTTTTTATCGATTTCCCAGTTGCCAAATTCAGAATTATCGTTAAATAAATTTTGAGCATCTTGTAAATACATGACAGGATACCTCTCCTCTGACTGATCGTAATCGTGTGGCAGTAAAGCCCAAATTTTTCGTGTTTTATGGAGTTGAGGGATTTCAAATTCATCTGAAATTAATTGTATTTGTGGTAAAAACGACTGCTTAAAGGGCAACCAATTTTTCCTCCATCGCGCTACTGACTCGAGCTGAATTCCTGTTCTTAAAACAGTTGTGCGGTTTTCTGTTCGATTGCCATTTTCGTCAATTTCTACTTCACTCCAATCACCTTTTGTAAATTTATACAAAAGAGTTTCAGGAAAAACAAAATCATTTGGGAACTTAAAATGGTATTTGTTTTGCCCCATTTTTTCCATCACAAATGCTTGGTCCTGTGTTTGCCAATTATTGAAATTTCCTGCTATGTAAACCGGTCTCATATCATCTTCCTCTGTAGTTAGAATAATGTACAAGCCGGTATGATTGGTGTTTTGTTGCAAGATGTGGATTGTATTAAAAGATTGAAAAACTGTTTCAGATATTTAATTATTTGATTTTCAAAAATTAAATATACAAGTTTAGTATTTTAAATAAAAAACAAAACCCAATAGATTTTAAATTTCTATTGGGTTTTGTTTTTATAGTTTTCTAGATTATTTCTGTCGACTTTTCAGCACATCAATAACATCATTCAATTTGAATCCTTTGGCTTGCAGTAAAATCAAATAATGAAACAATAAATCAGCACTTTCACTTAAGAACAAATCATCATTATCATCTTTGGCTTCAATTACAACTTCTATTGCTTCTTCGCCTACTTTTTGTGCAATTTTGTTGATTCCTAATTGGAATAAAGAAGCAACATAACTTTTTTCAGAGTCAGCTTTTTCTCTTCTCGTTTCGATGGTTTTCTCTAATTGCGAAATAAACCCATAATCAGCTTTGTTTTCTGTTTGCCAGCAAGTATCAGCACCTGTATGACATGTTGGTCCAACTGGTTTTGCTTGAATCAATAAAGTATCGCCATCACAGTCATTTTTTATATCAACCAAGTTTAAAAAGTTGCCACTCTCCTCTCCTTTTGTCCAAAGTCTTTGTTTAGAGCGGCTAAAAAAAGTTACTTTTTGCGTGTCAATAGTTTTACGATATGCTTCTTCATTCATGTAGCCCAACATCAAAACGGCTTTGGTTTCGCTATCTTGTATAATGGCTGGAATTAATCCGTCTGTATTTTTTAAGAAATCTATGTTCATTTTTTTAATTTAAAGATTGAAAGATTAAAAATTGAAAGATTATCTAGTACGATTCTCTTTTCTCTTTATTCTAGTATCTGTTTCTATATCCTAACCTCAATATTGTTATTTTTAAGAGCTTCTTTTAATGTTTTGATTTCAATTTCTTTAAAATGAAATACACTTGCTGCTAAGGCTGCATCGGCTTTTCCATCAATAAACGAATCTACAAAATGCTGTATGTTTCCTGCACCTCCCGAAGCAATAATTGGGATATTAACTAGTTCCGAAAGTTTGGCCAAAGCCTCATTAGCAAAGCCGTTTTTAGTTCCATCATTATCCATAGAGGTGAATAATATTTCACCCGCTCCACGTTGCTCGACCTCTTTTGCCCAATCAAATAAATTCAATTCAGTAGGTACTTTTCCACCAACTAAATGTACAATCCACTGGCCGTCAATTTGCTTAGCATCAATAGCAACTACAACACATTGGCTTCCAAATTTTTGTGCCAAATCATTAATCAACTGAGGATTTTTAACAGCTGATGAATTGATAGATACTTTATCGGCACCATTTTGCAATAAAACATCAACATCCTTAACAGAGGAAATTCCGCCACCAACTGTAAATGGAATATTAATAGTTGCAGCTACTTTTCGAACCAAATCAATTAATGTTTTTCTTCTTTCTTCGGTTGCCGAAATATCTAAAAAAACCAATTCATCAGCTCCTTCATCCGAATATATTTTAGCTAATTCAACCGGATCTCCAGCATCACGTAAATCTACAAAGTTGACGCCTTTTACAGTTCTTCCGTTTTTAATGTCGAGACAAGGAATTATTCTTTTTGTTAACATTTTTTATAATTGTTACACAGAGATTCGCAAAACTTTCACAGAGATACACAAAAATCTTGGTGAATCTTTGCATCTTCTTTGTGCTTCTTCGCAAAATAATCTATTTATTTAACATGTAGTTTTCTAACTGTTTCAATGAGATTCGTCCTTCGTAAATGGCTTTACCTATGATCGTTCCTTCACAACCTAATTCAGCAAGTCTTGGTAATTCCTCAAAAGTAGAAATTCCACCAGAAGCGATTAATTTTATACCATTGGCATCCGCCAAAATCTTCGAATATAAATCAAATGATGGTCCTTCTAGCATACCATCTTTGGCAATATCAGTACAAATTACGTACTGAATTCCTTTATTTTGATAGTCTTGAATAAACGGAATCAAATCTTCATTTGAATTTTCTAACCAGCCTGAAACAGCTACTTTTTCATTATTGGCATCTGCTCCCAAAATAATTTTATCCGCGCCGTACTCCGAAATCCATTTTCCGAATAATTCTCTATTTTTAACTGCGATACTTCCGCCAGTAATTTGATTCGCACCATTTTCAAACGCAATTTTCAAATCGGAATCAGCTTTCAAACCGCCGCCAAAATCAATTTTTAAACTGGTTTGCGTTGCAATTTGTTCCAATATTTTATAATTTACAATCTGGCTTGATTTTGCTCCGTCTAAATCTACTAAATGTAAATATTCAATTCCGTGCGCTTCAAATTCCTTAGCAACTTCTAACGGATTTTCGTTGTAAATAATCTTGGTGTTGTAATCGCCTTTTGACAAACGGACACATTTCCCGTCGATGATGTCTATTGCTGGTATTATTCTCATTTATTTTAATTTAAAGATTTAATAATTGAATTATTTAAAGATTAACACTGTTAGTCAAAGAAATATTTGACTCCCTAATTTTTCAATCTTTGAATTTTTCAATCTTATAATTTTAAAAAATTCCCTAAAATTTGTTCGCCAACATCACCGCTTTTTTCAGGATGAAATTGTGTTCCGTAAAAATTATTTTTCTTCAATGCTGAGGCATATTCTACTTCATAATTTGTGGTAGCAATGGCATCGGGGCAATTTGGCGCATAAAAACTATGTACCAAATACATATATTCCTTTTCAGCAATTCCTTTGAACAGATCTGATTTCAAATTATAAATTTGATTCCAGCCCATCTGCGGCACTTTTACTTTTGAAGTAAATTTTACTACATCTACATCAAAAATTTCCAAACCGGCCGTGTTTCCCTCTTCTGACTTGTTGCACATCAATTGCATACCCAAACAAATCCCTAAAACAGGTTGTTTCAAAGTAGGAATTAATACATCAAGACCACTATCGATAAGCATTTTCATTGCAGAACTTGCTTCACCAACACCGGGAAAAATAACTTTATCCGCCGCTTTTATTTCCTTCCAATCGTTACTAAGCGCAGCTGTAAAACCCAAACGCTCTATGGCAAACATGATGCTTTGAATATTTCCGGCTCCGTAGTTTATAATTACTATTTTCATTTCACTTTTGTTTCAAGTTTCAAGTTTAACGTTTAAAGTTGCTCGAGTCAACCTGAAATTTTAAACTTGAAACATTTTTACAACATACCTTTTGTACTTGGTAAAATCATTTTTTCCGTATCGCGCTTCACGGCTACTTTTATCGCTTTTGCAAAAGCTTTAAAAATCGCTTCAATTTTGTGGTGCTCATTGGTACCTTCAGCTTTGATGTTGATATTGGCTTTGGCACCATCTGAAAACGATTTAAAAAAGTGAAAGAACATTTCGGTTGGCATTTTACCTACCATTTCTCGTTTGAATTCGGTTTCCCAAACCAACCAATTTCTACCACCAAAATCAATAGCCACTTGAGCTAAACAGTCGTCCATTGGCAAGCAAAAACCATAACGCTCAATGCCTAATTTGTTACCCAACGCCTTTGCAAAAACTTCTCCAAGAGCAATAGCAGTATCTTCAATCGTGTGGTGTTCATCAACTTCTAGATCACCTTTCACAAGGATTTCCAAGTCCATTTGACCGTGACGTGCAATTTGGTCCAGCATGTGATCAAAAAACGCAATTCCGGTTTCAATTTTACTCTTCCCAGTTCCATCTAGATTTAAATTGATGTAAATATCAGTTTCATTCGTCTTTCTAGAAATGGTTGCAGAACGTTCCTCTAGTTTTAAAAACTCATAAATCGTTTTCCAATCTGTAGTTTGTAAGGCAATTACCGAGTCTAATTCTTCTCTTTTTGAAGCTATCTCGTCACTTCCTAATGCTTCATCAGTATTGATGAAAATCCCTTTTGCACCCAAATTTTTCGCTAATTCCACATCAGTAATGCGGTCACCAATTACAAATGAGTTTACCAAATCATAGTCAGAACTATTGATATATTTAGTCAATAAACCTGTTGCTGGCTTGCGTGTAGGAGCATTTTCATGTGGGAATGTTTTATCGATCAAAACTTCACTAAAAACAACACCTTCATTTGCAAAAGCTTTCATCACCAAATTATGCACTGGCCAAAAATTCTCTTCGGGGTGCGAAGCAGTTCCCAAACCATCTTGATTGGTCACCATAACCAATTCAAAATCCAATTCTTTTGCAATTTTTCCCAAATATTGAAACGCATTTGGGTAAAATTCTAATTTCTCAAAACTATCCAACTGGTAGTCATGAGGTTCCAAAACCATCGTTCCATCACGATCTATAAAAAGCACTTTTTTCATGGTATTCCTACTAATAAACGCATTGGCAACTGCAACTGCGTTCTGTTATTTTAATATAATATTTCAAGTTTTGGGCGTGCCCCTCCAAAAAAAGTCGGGTCGGGCTATTCGTTCCCGCTTTTGTACTGCCCAGCTTCGCGGCACTACAAAGAGCTCCACTACATTCCCTCACGCGAAGCAGTGAAGCTAAAAGTATCATTTACATTCAGTATCTTCCTTCATGTTTTGCATTTTACTAGTAGCAGTGTTTTCTGTTACTTCTTCGCAATACACATTGTTTATAAGTATACCTGATTCAAATACAATTTGAACATAAACTGTTTTGCCCGGTTGTACATCAATTACAAATTTCTCTGCTTTTTCTTTGGATACTTTGCCGCCAAATTGAACAGAACATTCATGTTTCCCAACAGGTACCTCATGGATAGAGTATTTTTTGTTATTCAACTTGCACACAAATTCACCATCAATAAAAGTTTTAAAAGCTACTGCTGAGCCCTGAAAACCTGTTGAACGCAAAAAATAAATCTTACCTGTTTCTGATGTACTTGTCTCTTGCGCAGCTACTCCAACCGCAAAAAATAACGACACTAATAAAGTTAAAATTGTTTTTTTCATTTTGTTTGAATTAAGGTTATACAATATCCTTCAAAGCTACTATTAATTTTTTATTTTCATCTTCAGTTCCTACTGTCAAACGCAATGTGTTTTCACAAAGTGCTTGAGTAGTTCTATTTCGAATTACAATTCCTTTTGCAATTAACTCAGTATATCTTTTATTGGCATCATCCACTTTTACCAAAACAAAATTGGCTTCTGTAGGATAAATTTTTTCTACATAGCTCACTTCTGATAAAGCTTCAATTAAAAGTTGTCTTTGTGATATAATTGACTCAATTTCAGTTGCAATAGCTTTCTGATCTTCAAGTCTTGCTACCGCTCTATTTTGCGACAATTCGTTTACATTGTAAGGAGGTTTAATTCGGTTTAATATGGTAGTAACCGCGCTAGAAGCATAACAAATTCCTAAACGGATTCCAGCCAATCCATAAGCTTTAGAAAGCGTTTGTGTAATAATCAAATTAGGATATTCATCCAATTCATTGATCCAACTTTCTTTTTTAGAAAAATCAATATACGCTTCATCAATAACAACGAGTCCTTTGAAATTTTGCAACAAATACGCTACTTTTTCATCTGAAAAGGAGTTTCCTGTTGGGTTGTTTGGCGAACATAAAAAGATCATTTTGGTATTGGCGTCAACCGCTTCCATGATTTTTTCAATCTCTGGCTGAAAATCCTCCGAAAGTAAAACCTCTCGATTTTCAATGGCATTCAAATTAGATAAAACGCCGTACATGCCATAAGTTGGCGGCAAAGTAATCACGTTATCAGTATTTGGTTCACAAAATGCTCTGAAAAGTAAATCTAAAATTTCATCACTTCCATTTCCTAAAACAATCTGATTCGTTTGTACACGACGCTGTTTCGCTAAAAGGCGTTTTACACGCATTTGTTGTGGATCTGGATATCTGTTTACGCCATTTTCAAACGGATTTTCATTGGCATCCAAAAAAATCATTTCGGCTGTATCAAAGTCTTCAAACTCATCACGAGCAGATGAATACGGCTTCATGTTTTTTACATTCTCCCGAACTAAATTAGTAATATCGAACTTATTTTCCATTTTCAAGTGCTTTTAATCGTAATGTAACTGCGTTTTTGTGTGCTTGCAATCCTTCTGCTTCGGCCATAATTTCAATTGCCTTTCCGATGGCTTGAATTCCTTGTTCGTTAATTTTTTGAAAAGTCATCGTTTTCATAAAACTATCTAAGTTTACGCCACTGTAATTCTTGGCATAACCATTCGTTGGTAAGGTATGATTGGTTCCCGAGGCATAATCACCTGCACTTTCAGGAGTATAGTTTCCTATAAAAACAGAACCTGCATTAAGGACGTTATTGCTATAAAAATCATCAAATTCAGAACAAATAATAAAGTGTTCAGGACCGTATTCATTAATTAAATCCAAAGCAATAGCATCATTTTCGACAAAAATTAATTTAGAGTTGGCAATGGCTTTCTCAGCAATGGCTTTTCTTGGTAAAGCCTCTATTTGAGTAGCAACTTCATCAGCAACAGCATCAATTAATTTTTTTGATGTCGAAACTAAAATCACCTGACTATCTGCTCCATGCTCTGCTTGCGACAATAAATCCGACGCTACGAAAGCAGGAACGGCAGTGTCATCAGCCACAATTAGTAATTCTGACGGGCCAGCAGGCATATCAATAGCAACTCCAAATTGTGTTGCCAATTGTTTGGCTACCGTTACGAACTGATTTCCTGGTCCAAAAATTTTGTACACTTTAGGAATACTTTTTGTACCAAAAGTTAAACCTGCAATGGCTTGAATTCCGCCCACTTTCATGATTTTAGTTACGCCACATAAATTGGCCGCAAATAAAATAGCAGGATTAATTTTGCCTTCTTTATCAGGTGGTGAACACAAAACAATTTCATTACAACCCGCAATTTCAGCAGGAACGGCAAGCATCAAAACAGTCGAAAATAAAGGCGCTGTTCCTCCAGGAATGTACAAACCTACTTTTTGAATAGGTCTTTTTTCTTGCCAGCATGAAACTCCAGGTACAGTCTCAACAGCAACACGCTCTGTTTTTTGAGCACGGTGAAAGGCAGTAATATTAGCCTTTGCCAAAGCAATTGCTTCTTTTAACTCTTGAGGTACTGCAGCGATAGCCTCTTGAATTTCAGCTTCAGTAACAATCATTGTGTCTACTGCAACCCCATCAAAAAGCGAGGTATATTTGACCACAGCCTCATCCCCTTTTTTCTGTATTTCTTTGAAAATTTCTTTTACAGTAGCTTCAATATCATCTACCGTTTTTGTAGGTCGTTCTAAAATACTAGACCACGTTTCTGGTTTTGGATTGTATATTTTGTTCATCGTATTGTTTTTAACCGCAAAGTTCACAAAGGTTTTCGCAAAGTTCGCAATGAATTTTTACTAAAAATAAGTTATCATCTAAAGTTTTTACAAGACCATTTTCTCTATTGGGCATACCAAGATTCCTTCGGCTCCAGCCTCTTTCAACTGATCGATAACATCCCAAAAAGTATCTTTGTCAATTACCGAGTGTACACTGCTCCAACCTTCTTGTGCCAATGGTAAAACGGTTAAGCTGCGTAAAACCGGCAGAATTTTACCAACTGCCTCGATTTTATCATTAGGAACGTTCATCAAAATGTATTTTGACTTTCTAGCTCTTAAAACCGACTCGATTCTGAATTTTAAAGTGTCGATAATTTTTTGAGATTCTGGACTTACCTTTGGCGAAACAGCCAAAACCGCTTCACTTTTAAAAATGACTTCAACCTCTTTCAAATTATTTTTAAACAAGGTACTTCCGCTTGAAACAATATCTACAATAGCATCAGCAAGACCAATGTTTGGCGCAATTTCAACCGAACCTGAAATTTGATGAATGTCAACCGTAACACCTTTTGAATTAAAGAAATCCAATACCGTTTTAGGATACGATGTAGCAATGCGCATCCCATCAAGATCTTTTACAGATGTGTATTGAAAAGATTTAGGTACAGCAACAGATACTTTGCATTTTGAAAAACCTAATTTTTGAATAACTTCAATATTTCCGCCTTTTTCAACCAATAAATTATCCCCAACAATGGCAATATCTACTACGCCATCCATTAAATATTGTGGAATATCCGAATTTCTTAAATAAAGAACTTCAAGAGGAAAGTTAGATGCTTCAGCTTTTAATTGGTCGATTCCGTTATCAATTGAGATACCAGCATCTTTTAGAATTTGAATGCTGTCTTCGTTTAAACGACCTGATTTTTGAATTGCAATTTTTAATGTACTCATTTTTTTGTTTTTTGTTTTTTTAGAATGATAATGTTTGAGTACAATGTGGGGTAATAAAAAACCCGTTTGATGTACTCAAACGGGTTTTTAAATATGATGATTTACATGCATACCATTAACACATCGCTTGAGAGCAATAATGAAAATGATGATGATGTAATTGTATTGTAAACATGTCTTTTATTTTTCTTTGCAAATATAGATTCTTTTTTAATTAAAAAGCAATTAATACTTTAACTAAATATTGCTTTTTTGTTAAATATATCTTTTTTATTGCTTTTCCTCCTCATTTGTAGGAGCGATTTTCTCTGTAGTACTATCTGCAGCAGCACTTTCAGATCTAATTTCAGTATGACGAACTTCGCCTCCTGTTATACCCGTTTTTTGCGCAAAAAACACAGCGATGATTGCAACAACTGTCGCGATATAAGAAACTAGATTTGCTTTTGGCTTGTTTTTCAAATTAGAATAAAGACCAAATAATGATGTAATTGCCAGCGCATACAAAACAATTGCTAATTTTTCAGCCATTTCTTCATGTTCATGAATAATTGCTTTTCCTATTCCTGGGAAATCTTCCACCATTTCTTCTGCTCCTTCACCGGTAGACATACTAAAAAAGCCAAAAACAGCTGCAATGACAAATAATACATAAGCGGTGTTTTGTACCGATTTATTCTTGAGTACTATTCCAGCGATTAAAATCCCAAGTCCAAGGATTGTTCCAATAATAGGAAAATGGTTTACAACTAGGTGTAAGTGTGCATCATTCATAATCTTTTACTTTAAGTTAGTATTTATTTGTGATATTTAATTTTTTTAGAATATTATCCTGCTAAGGAAACGCCTATTAACGAACCAATTCCGTAAGTAACTGCTGCAGCTAACAAACCGAAAGCCACTTGTCTGAATCCTGAAAATAAAATGCTTTTTCCTGTCAATAAAGTGATGGCTGCTCCTATTCCAAAAAGCCCTATAACACTGCTTCCGACACTCAGTAAAATTGCATTTTTCCCGTCTAAAAACATAAAAGGATATAACGGAATAATCGCTCCAATTGCAAAAAGCACAAACGATGCTGTAGCTGCTTCCCAAGCTGATCCTCCTAATTCTTCTTTGTCAATTCCTAATTCCTCTGTGATGATGGCATCAATCGCTGTTTGCGGATTTTCAAAAGCTTTGTCAGCCAATTTTTGTGCTTCGACCACATTCATTCCTTTGGCTTGATACAATAAAACCAATTCTTTTTTCTCTTCTTCGGGAGAAGCTTCTAATTCTTCAGTTTCTAAATCAATTTGACGCTGGTTTAATTCTCTGGAACTTTGTACCGAAAGCCATTCGCCTAGCGCCATTGATATAGCACCTGCCAAAAGTCCTGCAATTCCGGTTAACAATATCGTATCATTAGAAACAGCTGCTCCAGCAACTCCCATGACCAAACTCATATTAGAAACCAATCCATCATTAGAACCTAAAACTGCCGCTCGCAAAGCATTTCCGCCCACGGATTTATGCCTACTCTCAAATTTAGACAACAACCCTCCAGAAACATTTAAAGCTGCATTATTATTTACAGCCTCAATAATATTTAGGTGATTGTGCTCAAAACCAGTTGGTTTTTCACCCGTTTTAATTTTGTTTCGAACCGAATTTTCGGCAAACTGTTTTTCTATTGAAGATAACGAGCTAATTATGGAACTATAACCAAAAATTTTACCCAACTTCAGTTGAAATTTTGCTCTACCAGATGGCAAAGGCATGTTGAAATTTGGTTCTATGGTACGAACTTTATCTAACATGTGTTTTGCGTGTCCTTTCTCGATTTCGCCTAAGCTTAGTAAAACTATCGAAAGATTTTCGTCAGACTGAATGGCAGCAATCCTATCGTACAAAAAGGCGGTATCAACCTCTGTTTGCAACTGATCTTTAAGTTTATTCAAGTCCATTATTTCCTTTTTTATTAATTAACCAAATCAAAAACTCCTTTTGTTAATAGTCTTGATGAAGCTGATATTGCTGTGTTTGGCAGTATTTCGACAAATTTTTCAGACTTTGAACCAACAGTAACACTTACCTTCTGGAACGAATATCCATTTTTTTCATTCTTGACTAAAAGTACAAAATTTTTATTGTTTTCTGTCACCAATGCTTCAACAGGAATCGCTAAACCTTTTTTAGAATCGATAATTATTTCCGCTTCTACAAACATTCCTGTCAACAGTTTTTGTTTTATAGCATCGTCTAAATGTCCGTGAATATTAATTGTTCTGTCGTTTCCTTCAATTGATTTTCCTACCAAATGTACTTCGGCATTAAAAACATCTTTGGATGCTTCGGGAACTTTAAAATGTATTTTTTGTCCAATTTTCACATTCAAAATATCTTTTTCAAAAACAGCTAATTCTAAATGCAAGTGATCCGTATCAACAATTTCTAAAATCACATCCGAAGCCGCCACATACATACCTACATTGGCATTCATAATCACAATATCACCGGTTATTGGAGAAAAAATGGTGATTGTTGAAGTCAATATTCCTCTCTCGACATTTCTAGGATTAATGTTCAAGAGTAACAATTTGGCACGTAAACTTTGATGCATGGCTTTAGCTCTTTTATAGTCGCTTTCGGCTTTTAAGTAGTTTTTTTGCGAAGTAATTTTTTCATCGTACAAGGTTTTTTGGCGGTCGTATTCTGATTTCAAGAAATTCAATTGCTCCGCTACTTCCATATACTCTTTTTGAATATCCAGAAATTCGGTGTTTTGCAAAGTCAATAAAGCTTGACCTTTTGTGACTCTATTTCCAACCAAAAGCGTTGTCGATTTTACATAACCACCCATAAAAGTGTTCACTTTAGCTCGGTTTTGTGGCGGTACATCAATTTTCCCTGATGCTTTTACGGTAACATCAAAATCCTGTTCTGTTGGACTCCCAATCTCCATTCCCGAGGTTTTGAATTGAGTAGCAGATACAGTAATTAAGCCGTTATCTTTTGGTTCTGATTCTTCCGTTTTAGCTTCTTTGCAAGAAAATAAAAAAAGTGAGATAGTGATTATATAGAGTGCGTTTTTCATTGGTAAAATATTAAAAATTGAGGTATTGTAAATCTAATTGGGTTTGATTGAATTGCAAAATAGTGTCTAAATAATCTACTTGAATAGTTGTGGCATTTTCTAGACTTTGGATGTATTGAAAGAAATCAATTTCACCATGTTTGTAGCTGTTATTTCCCACTTTTATAATCTCATCCGATAATTTTTTACCGTATGAATTGTAGTAGTTTATTGCCTCCTGATGTTTTGCTAATTCATTCTTTTTTTGAGTGATGTACTTCTCTATTTTTGTAGCTTCATTTTGCTTTTGTTGTTCCCAACTTTGCAATTCCAGCTGTGCTACTTTACTTTTTGCTACTTGTCCTGAGAATAAAATGGGTACCGCAAATCCAACTTGAAAACCATACAACGACTGCGATAATCCATTATTTCTACCTTGAAAATAATCTAGGTTAATATCTGGCAGCCAATGTTGTTTTTGCAACATAATTTGACTTTTATAATTAGTTGTAATGCTTTCTAAATAAGCAGTATATAGTATTTTACTTGTTTCGTCAATAGAAGATGATAAGGGTGCTATTTTATTGCTTTTTATCACAATTGTTTCATCGGTTTGTAGTAAGGATTGCAACAGTTCGTACTGTGCTTTTTTATCATTCTCAATTTGCGAAAGCTTGGTTCTTATTTGTCTAAACTTGGCTTGAGCCGTAATTTTTTCGAGATAATTCGTTTCTCCTAATTCAAAACGTCTGTCGCTTGCTTTCGAGAAATTTTGATACAAACTATCCAAATACTGATACAGTTTTTCTTGATGTTGCAAATAAACAATGTGCTGATAGGATTTGGCTACAGCCAAAGAAAGTTTGTTTTTTTGAATTTCAAAATTAGCTTTTTCCTTTTCGTATTCAGAAGAAAATACTTTTTTCTGCGCTCCGTAAACCGTTGGAAAAGCAAAACGTTGTTGC
Source organism: Flavobacterium sp. K77 (assembly GCF_021608205.1). Taxonomy (NCBI): domain Bacteria; kingdom Pseudomonadati; phylum Bacteroidota; class Flavobacteriia; order Flavobacteriales; family Flavobacteriaceae; genus Flavobacterium; species Flavobacterium sp. K77. The sequence goes on from NZ_JAKIHO010000003.1 coordinate 224,393, forward strand.
ACACCAAAAACACGCAAAGGTTGGTTATTGAGTGCTAAATTATTTTGATCGTAACTGTAATAAATATTGGTTTTATCAAAAGTATTCGCCGTTTTGATATTGGCTTTAGTCTTGTCCACTTGCAATTGAGCCGCTTTGATACCTTTGTTATTTTGCATTGCTTTCGACATCAAACTATCCAATTCTGGATTAGAATTTTGCGAGAATGCAAATGAAGTACTTAACAATAACATAATGATAAAAGTTGCATTTTGAGTTTTCTTTAGTTTCGCTTTTTTGAAAGACTGATTCTCAAAAACTTTGTATAAAATAGGCAATACAATCATGGTTAAAATTGTTGCCGTAAACAATCCCCCAATAACAACCGTTGCAAGAGGTCGTTGCACTTCGGCTCCTGCTGAAGATGAAATTGCCATAGGTAAAAATCCTAATGCGGCTGCAGCTGCAGTCAATAATACCGGACGTAATCTATCAGTAGTTCCTTTCAGAATTAAAGCATCAATATCTTTCATTCCTTGGTGTTTGAGTTCTTTAAAATGTTCGATGAGCACTATTCCGTTTAATACTGCGATTCCGAAAAGTGCGATGAAACCAACACCTGCCGAAATACTGAACGGTAAATCGCGTATCCATAAAAACAAAACACCACCCACTGCTGACAACGGAATTGCTGAATACACCATTAAAGCCTCTTTTACAGATCCAAAAGCAAAATACAAAAGGATAAAAATCAAAAATAAAGCGATAGGAACTGCAATCATCAATCGGGCTTTGGCACTTTGTAAATTTTCAAATTGTCCACCATATTTCACGTAATAACCTGCTGGTAATTTGATTTTGTTTTCAACAATTTGCTGAATATCAGTAACTACACTCTGCAAATCTCGGTTCCTAACGTTGATTCCCACTACAATTCTTCTATTGGTATTATCTCTAGAAATTTTCGCAGGACCTTCAGTATATTCGATCGAAGCCAACTCGCGCAAAGGAATTTGTTCGCCGTTTGGAGTTGGAACGTATAAATTGCGTAAATCCTCAATATCTCGTCGGTTTGTTTGATCCAAACGCACAACCATATCAAAACGTTTTTCGCCTTCGAAAACAGTTCCAACGGTTTTTCCGGCAAAGCCAAGGGCAATCATTTCGTTCAAATCAGCAATATTCAACCCGTAACGGGCAATTTTCGAACGATCATAAACTACGGACATTTGTGGCAAGCCTTCTGTTTTTTCGATGATAATATCCGAAGCACCGTCTACTTTTGCAATTGCATTTTTTATATCGTGTGCTTTTTCAGCCAAAATAGTTAGGTCTTCGCCAAAAACTTTAACTGCCACATCAGATCGCGTTCCCGAAATTAATTCGTTGAAACGCATTTCTATCGGCTGGGTAAATTCGATTTCCATATTTGGAATTTGATTTTCTAAAGCTGCTTTTATTTTATCTGCCAATTCATCTTTGGTGGAAGCCGAAGTCCATTCTGATTTGGGTTTCAATTTCACAATAACATCGCTCTCTTCCATAGACATGGGGTCAGTAGGTACTTCCGCAGCGCCAATTCTACTGACAACTTGTGTAACTTCTGGAAAGTTTTTAAGGATTATTTTTTCAATTTTTGTAGTAATTGCAATCGTCTTAGTCAATGACGTTCCTGTTTTTAAAACGGGCTGAATTACAAAATCACCTTCGTCTAGCGTTGGAATAAATTCCCCTCCCATGGTTGCAAATAAGCCTGCGGCCAGCAATAATAAGCCAAGAGCACCATATAAAACTTTTTTGGTATTAGCTATAGCCCAATTAATTAGAGGCAAATACCACGAATTCAACTTATGGATTAACCTGCTGGAGAAGGAGTTTGGATTTTCCTCTTTTGGTTTCAAAAACAATGAAGAAACGACAGGAACATAGGTAAAACAAAAAATCATGGCGCCTAACAAAGCAAAACTAAACGTCATTGCCATTGGTTTGAACATTTTACCTTCAATTCCAGATAAGGATAGAATTGGAATAAAAACAATCAGAATAATCAACTGGCCAAAAATAGCCGAATTCATCATTTTGGAAGCGCTTTTATAGGTGATTTGGTCAATCTCTAGCTGGCGTTCTTCCTTACTAAGATTACCTAAATGAGCGAATTTACTAGCTATTTGAAACGCAATAAATTCGACAATAATTACAGCACCATCGATGATAATTCCAAAATCTATAGCACCCAAACTCATTAAATTAGCATCGATACCAAATATATTCATGAACGAAATGGCAAACAACAAACACAACGGAATTACAGAGGCCACTACCAAACCAGAACGCCAGTTTCCTAGCAATAGTACCACAACAAAAATTACGATTAAGCATCCTAAAATCAAGTTTTCGGCAACGGTAAAAGTCGTTTTCCCAACTAACTCGCTTCGTTCTAAAAATCCATTGATGTAAACTCCTTCAGGCAGTGATTTTTGGATTTCGGCAACTCTATTCTTCACATCATCAATAACTTGTTTAGAGTTTCCTCCTTTGAGCATCATGACTTGTCCCAAAACTTTTTCCCCTTCGCCATTGCCTGTGATGGCACCAAAACGATTGGCATGACCGTAACGAATTTGCGCTACATTTTTAATATAAACTGGAAGACCATTATTATTTTGAACTACAATATTTCCAATATCTTCTATTGAATTAACTTTACCTTCACCTCTGATGAAATAACTTTGATTTACTTTTTCAATGTAGGCTCCACCAGCAATACTGTTGTTTTTTTCGAGAGCCGTAAAAACATCAGCGGTCGAAATATTCATCGCTTTTAAACTCGATGGACTAATTGCAATTTCATATTGTTTTAAAAATCCACCCCAAGTGTTAATTTCTACAACACCTTTAATTCCAGATAACTGGCGTTTTACTACCCAATCCTGAATGGTTCTTAAATCTGTTACAGAATAATTGTTTTTAAATTCTGGTTTTACTTCTAATGTATATTGATAGATTTCACCAAGTCCTGTGGTGATTGGCCCCATTTCTGGTGTTCCAAAACCTTGCGGGATTTTTTCCGAAGCCGTTTTAATTTTCTCAGCAATAAGTTGTCGCGGGAGATAGGTTCCTAAATTTTCATCAAAAACAATGGTAACAACAGACAAACCAAATTTAGAAATCGAACGAATTTCTTTAACACCTGGCAAATTAGCCATTTCAATTTCAACTGGATAGGTAATAAATTGTTCAATATCTTGGGTGGAAAGGTTACGAGAAGTTGTAATTACCTGAACTTGGTTGTTGGTCACGTCTGGAACTGCACCGATTGAAATTTGGAAAACAGAAAAGAGACCAAATCCAAAAATTCCGAGTGTGAATAGTAAAACAATGAGTTTGTTTTTTAAACTGAAAGCAATTATTTTTTCAAGCATTTTAATCTTTTTTATACCTCAAAAGTAAGGTTGAAAGATAACAATTTCCTTAAGAACTACTTAAGGTGTGCTTCAAATAATCTTAAAATAATCGTGGTTCCTTTGTTTTCCTGACTGCTAATTGCAATATCAATGTTGAGCAAAGTACATAATCTTTTTACAATAGAAAGTCCTAAACCGGTGCCTTTAATTTCGGGATGACTACTCGATTGAGATCTGTAAAATTGATTAAAAATTTTATCCACATCTTCAGCAGGAATTCCTATCCCAGTATCACTAATTTGGCATTCAATTATAGAGTCAACTTCTTTCAAAACTACTGTCAAGTTTCCATCTTGATTCGAATATTTTAATGCGTTCGATATTAAATTGTTAATTACAATCGAAAATAAATAACCATCTGTTTCTGTGTAATATTCTGCCGAAAAATTGGTACTAACATTGATTTTCTTGCTTTGAATAGTTGCTGAAAATCGAGAAATAGTATCTAAAAACAAGGCGTTTAAATATACTTTTTCTGTTTTTAATGTCTGTTTTTGATTTTCAAAACGAGCCAACAATAATAATTGATCTACTAAGTTATTTAAGCGGTTTACTTCGTTGACACAAAAGTTTATTTTCTCGCTATATTCAGCGTGCTCTCTCGGTTTCCTTATTAAAACTTCGAGTGTTCCTTTGATAACTGTTAGTGGAGTTCTGAGTTCATGCGATGCATCAGAAGTGAATTGTTTTTCACGTTCTACAGCGGTTTCAATGCGGTCTAACAAATTATTTATTGTTTGCGATAGAACATACAATTCATCTTTTTGAAAAGGCAATACGATCCGTGACGTCAAATTGTCTTTTGTAATATCGTTTGAAGTAGTAATAATAGAACTAATTGGCTTTATAAATCGACCAGCAATAAAACGAGCCAGAAAAAAAAGGACTAATAAAATTAGAGGATAAGTAATAATCAATACTTTGGAGATATTATCAAGAACCATCGTAGCATCTTCAAGCGACATAGCAACGATCAAATACCCAATAATTTTAGATTTATTGTAAATGGGAACTTGCATTTGCCTGATGGCGCTATTGGCTAGAACATCGTCAAAAAGTACATTTGAAACATGCTTAGGGTCAAAAGATAAAGTCTTATTTTTAAGATTTGGTGACTTTTCAATTAATTTTCCATCTTGATCGATAAACTGGATAAAAACAGGATTCACATCAAGTGTGTTGTGTTCACGTTCCTTCCATTCTTCTTTGTGAATTAAATGAAATGAATTGCCAACGATTTCGATTTCGGTTAAATGCTTGTCTGCCTCGCTTTTAATATCAGTGTTGACATGATTGTAGACACTAAATTTTACAATTGAATAGATGATACAAAACACCACAAAAATCAGTAAAGCTGTGGTGACAATATAATTGAGAGCAATTCTATTTTTAAATGAAAGTTGTTGCATTTTTATTTAATCATTAGCGATATAGCCTACTCCACGAATAGTTTTTATATTGTCTTGTTCTAATTTTAAATTCAATTTTTTACGAATAGCATTCATAAAAACATCAATAACGCCAGTATCATATTCAAAATGAATGTCCCAAACATCTTCAATAATTTGTGTTCTGGTACAAACTTTACCTTTATTTTTAATTAAGTAAGTCAAAAGCTCAAATTCCCGTTGTGTAAAGGCAACCTCCGCATCGTTTACTAAAACCCTATGCTGCGCTAAATCAATTGTTATACTTCCCAAGGTCAGTTTTGTAATCTCACCTTGATTCCTAAAATGGATCTTGATTCGTTCTAATAATTCATCAAAACTAAAAGGTTTTTTGATATAATCATTGGCTCCTGCTTTCAACCCCTCAATAGTTTCTTGAACCGTATCTTTAGCAGTTAAAAAAATAATGGGTGTAGTATTATTTTTTAACCGAATGGCTTTGCACAACTCTAAACCTGTCATTTTGGGCAACATCCAATCTAATAAAATCAGGTCAAAGTTTTCCTTTTGGATTTTCTCAAATGCAAGACTCCCATCAGCAGCACTGCTCACGGTGTAACCTTCTTCTTCTAATCCTTGTTTCAAAAACTGAATAATCCCAGCCTCATCCTCTACAATTAATAAGTGCATGTTTCTTTTTTTGTAAAATTAAGCTTTATTGCATTATAAATTTAAATGCAACGGTTGCAATATCGGCTGTAAGATTATCACTTCGCTTGTAATGATTGAATCTAAAATCAATATTTTTCAGTCCAAATTTCCAAACTTTAGCCGCTGTAAAAATATCGGTATAATTCACCCCAAAACCATATTGATTGGCATCGAAAGTAGCTAAATCAGCGTCTGAAGTATAAAATTTTTCAGTTGACAAATGGGTTTCGTAAGGCGCATAATATTTAGAATGTGTTTGTGTATAGTACCTGTACATTGGGAATACTGTAAATTTATCCGTCAGTTTTACAGGAATTTCAATACTAGCGGTATGCGATTGTATGTCCCAATTATCTGAATAGTAACGGTAATAGGTTCGCAAAGCAACACGTTCATTTAGATAATAATTCAATCGTGCTCCCACTGGGATTTTAAATCTAGTATCAGGCAATCGCTCTATATCATCTGCTAATTGATACACTCCTTTATTGTTTTCATTGGTATAATTTGCAATAAATTGCGGCTGCCCTACATAAAAGTTCGCTTTATCAGCAAAATACATTCTGTGATATGGTGAGGATAAAAGTCCTTGTTGTTGCAACACATCAAAGAAAAACGAAACTTGTAATTTCTTGGTTAAAACCTGTGAAAATCCAAATGAAGCCGAAAATGAATTCCTATTAACTGCCGTAACTGGCTTGAAAGCACTCGGTAAATAAGCCGTAGATGCTTGTCCATTTTGATCCCAAATAGTTCTACCATTGAAAATACCTTGACTTAAAAAACCAGCTCCATTCCTATCAAAATCTGATAATTCTTTTGGGTAAATAGGTCTCCATTGATCTAAATAGGCATTCACTTTTACACTAAGCTCTGTGTTTTTTTCATTGAACAAACGTGCTACTCCACCACCTACTCCAACGGAAGTGTAATCATACTCATTAGAAAAAGATACATCTCCGTTCCAAATAAGATCTCGTGAGTCACTACTATGGCTGTAATTAGCTACGATAGATGTAAGCTGATCGCTCTGTGATGCACCTGAAGAGGCTTGCCAAGGCGTGCCATTTGTAGTATCGTACGGATTGATATTACTTGAGGAAGCTGACGAGTAAGCCGAAATACCCAAATCAATAGTTAAAACATCATCATCATTTAATGGCATTGCCACTACAATATTTGAAGCGACATCAGTAAGTTTTTCAGATCCAAGCCCACCTGAAACAGCCGATCTTGAACCATCTTGCGTATAGTAACTTGCCAAAAAATCAACTTCGGTAGTTTCTAATACACGTTTTTTAAACACAGGTTCCTTGGCTGTATCTTGTGCAAATGCAGTTGCTGTTCCAATAAGCAAGAGTGCTATAAATTTTATCTTCATTTTAATTGAATTGCTATTAAAGTCAAATATTTGCAAGGTTAATTGCAACCACAACCACCACCCGATTTACCGCCATTGGCTCCAGCTGAAGCTTCACGGTACACTTGAAAAGAAGTTTCATAACGCTCTGCTGTTCTTGCTGATAGCTTCATATCAGGATCGTTAATTTTTTCTTTTTCATATTCCTTTACCGCACTACAAGATTGCAAAACAAACAAACCTACCAGCATTAATCCTAATTTCTTTATCATCGCACTACTATTTAATTGATTGTATTTTTGGTATCTATTCCTTTTGATGAATGCACTTTACCCGTATCATCTACAATGATGCACTCTACTCCTTTTATTTGATTGACTAAATCCAAACCAACGTCTACTCCTAGCACAAAAATTCCTGTAGCTAAGGCATCTGCAATTTCTGTTTGCTTTGCAAATACAGACACACTTACAATTCCCGTGGCAGGATAACCCGTTCTCGGATCAATGATGTGTGAGTATCTTTTGCCATTAAAAACAACAAATTTCTCGTAACTCCCCGAAGTCTCCACCGCGCTATCGGTTAGTGGAAAAGTGGCGAAAATTTTATTTTTATTTACGGGATTTACAATTCCTACTGTCCATGGTTTCCCGTCAGGTTGCTTTCCCCACGCATTTATATCACCTGAAACATTTATGATTCCTGACAAACATCCTTTAGAAAATAATAAACTCTTTATTTTGTCGGCTATGTACCCTTGTCCTATTCCTCCTAATCCTAACTTCATTCCTTCTAATTTCAGAAAAATGGTCTGCTCTTTAGGATCTAATATGATGTTTTGATAGCCAATTTTCGAAACTGATTGTTTGATTGCTTCTTCGGTAGGCATTACTTTCATCGACCCATCAAACTTCCAAATTTTATCCATCGAAGCATACGAAATATCAAAAGCACCATTGGTTAACTTCGAAATTTTTATAGCTCTTTCGACTAGTTCAAAAACTTCTTTGTCCACTTTAACTGGCTTAATGCCCGCATTTTTATTGACTTGAGAAATTTGAGTGGTGGGAATCCAATCTGAGATTAAATTTTCAATTCGTTTTGATTCGGCTATGGCCAAATCAATGTATACATTTGCGGCAATAGTATCTTTTGCAACAGCAGTCACTTCAAATGGACTCCCTAACATAAACAACTTGTGTTTATGAATGATTTGTGACTGTGCCGAAAGGTTACAAATAACTGCTATTAAAAAGGCTATCTTTTTCATTTTTGTTCGAAAGAATGAATCAATTGAATATATTCTTGTGGACTCACGTTTTTGTAACCACTAATTCCCAATACTGATCCTGCAGGATTTAACAACAGTAACAGCGGAAAATTTCCTGCTTTGTTGTATTGCTCAGCTAACTTTTTATTGCTTTCGGTTAATTCTGCTGGCAATAAATTGGCTTTCTTCTTTGGAAAATCAGCTTTGTAAATCACCCATTTTTTAGCAGATTCACTTTTAAACTCTTCCGATTGCCAGATGGTTTTGTCTAATTTTATACAAGGAGCACACCAATCAGATCCTGAGAAAACTAAAAGTATGTTTTTGTTTTCGGCAGCTGCTTGAGCTTTTGCTTCTGTAAAAGATGTTTTCCAGCTTTGTGAAAAACCTATTGTTCCTATCATGAGGAATAAAAAAATAATGGATTTCTTCATTTGACCTTGAATTAAAATTCTCTGTAAAATTATTCATTTTATTGATTGCTGGTTTCCACAACGGCTATTCTTAAGTTAATATTAATTTGGCGTGCAACATTAAGCAAATCTTAAAATATTAATGGTTTAACTACCGTTACATTTACCGAAAAAAGAATTATGAAGTTTTTTAAGTTAACGGCGCCATTTAATTATTTACTGATGTTCTACCTGACAATTAGTTTGGTAATTCGGCTCGCACTTTATTTTCATCCCATAACACAGTCTTCGTTTACTGCTACCGAGGCTTTCTCGATTTATATTTTAGGATTTCTTTCGGACGTCTTGATTTTTATTTTGATTAGCTCATTCTTGTGGCTTTATTTAATATTCATTTCAAACGCCAAGTATCATTCTCCTTACGGGTATATAATTCTAGGACTTTTTTTAGCAGTGCTTTGCTACATAACTTTTGGCAATACTATTCTAAATGAATACGGAAGCGCGTTACCAAAAATTGCAATTGGTTTTCTTTTTATCAAAACGCTCCTTTTTGGACTTCTACTTTTTTTACCGAAGTTCCGAAATACAATTCGATATTGGTTATTCTCTTTTGTTATTTTACTTTATGTTCTGTTGATTTTGCAAAATGCAATCAGTGAATATTTCTTCTGGAATGAATTTGGTGTTCGTTACAATTTTATTGCGGTCAATTATTTAATTTATACTAATGAAGTAATAGGAAATATCATGGAATCTTATCCTGTAATTCCCTTGTTTTCAGCTTTGTTCGCGCTAGCGGGATTAATCACTTATTACATTGTTAAAAAATCAAAAAGCTATATAGAAAACATTCCCACTTTTACACAAAAAATTAAAATATCAGGAATCTATATCCTCCTTTTTGGTCTAGCATTACTTACTTTACCTTATTTATCGACTAAAGAAAACTCTCGAAATGTTTTTACCAATGAATTGCAAGCCAACGGATTGTACAAGTTTTATTTTGCTTTTGTACATAGCGAATTGGACTATTTTAAATTTTATAAAACAATACCTTCGGATGAAGCTTTTGCCCTACTTCAAGAACAAATTCCATCATTGCAAGGATCAAGTTCAATACATATGATTAATAATGATGGAATTGAGAATAAAAAGAATGTAGTTTTAATCACTATCGAAAGCTTTAGTGCCGATTTTATGCAGATGTATGGCAATACTAAAGGTTTAACGCCCTTTTTGGATACTTTAGCAACTAAAAGTTTAGTATTTACTAACTTGTATGCCACCGGAAATAGAACGGTTCGTGGCCTAGAAGCGGTTTCTCTATGCTTACCACCAACAGCGGGCGAAAGTGTTGTAAAAAGAGAGGATAATCAGAATAAATTTTCAACTGGTAGCATTTTCAAGCAAAAGGGATATGCCGTTAAATTTATGTATGGAGGTGATGCTTTTTTTGATAATATGGAGGATTTTTTCGCAGGTAACGGCTATGATATTGTAGACAAAAAGACTTTTACACCCAAAGAAATCACTTTTGCTAACATATGGGGCGTTTGTGACGAAGATATGTATAACAAAGCAATTAACGTAATGAATCAGGAAGCCAAAACTGGTCAGCCGTTTTTTAACCACATTATGACTGTTAGTAATCACAGACCTTTTACTTACCCAAATGGAAAGATAGATATTCCTGGTGATGCTAAATCACGCGATGGTGGCGTAAAATATACGGATTATGCCTTACGCAAATTTTTTGAAATGGCACAAAAACAGCCTTGGTTTGCTAATACTGTTTTTGTAATTCTAGCGGATCATTGTGCCTCAAGTGCAGGAAAAACTACTTTACCACTTGATAAATACCGCATTCCAGCGATGATTTACAGTCCTGGTTTTGTAGAACCAAAACAATACACTAACCTAATGTCACAAATAGATGTGATTCCTTCGGTACTTGGTCTTCTAAATTTTGATTATCGTAGTAAATTTTATGGGCAAGATGTTCTAAAAGCAAACTACAGGCCAAGAGCTTTCGTTGCTACTTATCAAGATCTAGGTTTAATAAAGGATAATGTATTAACGGTAATTTCACCAAAACAAAAAGTAAAACAGTTTCAGTTGAGGCTACAAAGTGTTCAAAAAATGAATCCAAACTATCAACTACTTTACGACCAAACACCTCTAAAAAAAGAAAGAACTGATCTTGTAAATCAAACTATTTCTTATTACCAGACTGCATCTGATATTTTAAAAAACAAAAAAGACAATCTCAATTAATAATAAAAAAAAGCGGGGAAAACATTCGTCTCACCCGCTTTTGATAGTTAATAAAGTTTTATTCTTTATCGCTTGTTAGTCCAAAAAGATCTCCTTTTAGGTACGTCTTCATGTCTTTTTTTAGCAATTTGCTATTTCTTTTAGTTAATTCCGGAGTATCTAAATTGCTCAAATCAGGCTTACCAGCATTAACCCAAGCCGTATACCAAAAACTAGCCGTAACGGTGATGGCTTTTCTCATTTGCTTTTCAACCATACCATCCATGTCAGCATGTAATTGTTTAGCATATTCATCAGAATACATTGTGCCTCCGTATTTATTTTTTACAATTACACCTGCCGCATCGGTTACAAAAATTTTATTTTGTGGTGTAGCTGTTCTTAATTTTTTATCAATGGCTAGCAATGGTTCCACCAAACTATGCGTATCGTTTATTAAATCCCAAGTAGCTTTTTCTACATTTTCTAAATACACACCTTGTGGAACGTTAAACTTATAATCTTTGGCGAACAACTCTGGTAAGCGGCTTTCCCATAAAGAATGGATTCCTTTTTGATCTGTATTTTGTCCATCATGATTGTCTGAGGTATGTAATGGCATGTGACCATCTGCAATATAATGACCTAAATCACCCGCAATAAAAAGAATTTCGTTTTTACGCTTATCCTTAAATGCTTTAGTTAATTTTTCCATTAACTCCTGAATGTGCCAAGGTAAAATTCCGTTTTTCGTTAAGAATTTCTCGTCGTATTTTGCTTTAGCTTCTTCCATAGTTTTAGGAAACGAAGCTGGATCACCAAAGTTTTCCATGTCAAAATAATGGCGAGGTGGCTCCATTTTGTCATTCAAAACATTTCTACGCAAATCAGGAACTGTACTTTCTTGCGTGATAAAATCAATGTGGTTGTAAAAAAATGTTTGTAAGGGTTTTGGCAACGCCATTACAGCAGCTCTGTTGATGCGCTCATGCCCTACAACACCCCATGACATCAGTACTACTGCTGCACAAATTGTAGTAAAAACAATAAGAGTTGGTTTCAGTTTGAAATTTTTCATTTAATTATTTTTTTTAGAAAGGCAAATGTATCTCATTAAATTGGTTTTCAAAAAAAGAACTGCAATTACTAATGCATTATTAAGCTTTACTTAACATCTGTTCTTTACCAAAAAATGAATTTCCGCTAAATTGTCTTTTTTAAATATTAATCAAAAAAGTACATTACCGCCAAAAGAGATGCGCTCGCGATAAAAACCCACAATAACAATCCTTGTAATAATGGTTTTGCGCCTACTTTAAAAAGCATTTCTTTGGTAAGACCTGAACCAATTAAAAATAAAGTAATTGTCAAACCTATTTTTGATAGTGAATTAATTTTGACATTTACAAAATCTGAAACAGGAAAATAAGTTTGCATAATAATTACACCTAAAAAAACAAATATAAAATACGGAATTTTAATTGAACCCGCTTTGTTACTAGTTAATAATGCCGTAAAAATTGAAATAGGAATGATCCACAAGGCTCTAGCTAATTTTACACTTGTCGCAATTTGCAACGCTTCCTTACCATAACTACTTGCGGCGCCAATAACTGAACTAGTATCGTGAATGGCAATGGCACTCCAAATTCCAAATTCATTTTGAGATAATTTCAAAAGGTGGCCAACAATCGGAAACAAAAACAAAGCAATGGCATTCAAAATAAAAATAACGCCAAGTGCCAAGCCAGTTTGTTTTTCAGTAGACCGAATCACGGGTGCAATGCTCGCAATGGCGCTACCTCCGCAAATTGCAGTACCGCAAGCAATTAAGTGACTCGTTTTACGATCTGTCTTAAACCATTTTCCCAAGAGCGTACCTAACAACAAAGTACTTGCGATAGAAACCACTGTAATTCCAAAACTAGCCGAACCGGCAGTTACAACATGTTTTAATTGCATTCCGAAACCCAAACCAACTACGGATATTTGTAACAGCCACTGGACTATTTTTGGAGAGTAAACAGCAATCGGATTTCCGAAAAAATGAGTTACAACTATTCCGAGTAACAAAGCTATTGCTGAACTAATAAAGCCTGTTGCACAAATAAGTAAAAAAGTGAAGAAGATAATGCTAGCCACTTTGTTTTGTGCCAACAATTCTTTTACTAAGATTATCGAATTGGATTGTATTTGAGTTTTCACGATTTTGTATTGAAAATTACAGTACAAAGGTGCGACGATTGTTAATTTTATACCAATCGTATCTTGTAATCTACTATAACTTTAAGTTATAATAACTCAATATTTTCTGTGCCAAAACATCAGCAAGTGAATGTATTTTTCCTTGTAAAGTAATGATGTAAAAAAAACGTTCTATCGCAAAACGATCTAAATCAAGTAAATATAATTCCTCATTCTGCAGCTCCTTTTGAATGGCATGAATAGATATGAAAGCCACACAGTTTGAATTCATAAGATACGATTTGATGCTCTCCGTGCTTCCCAATTGCATTTCTACTTGCAAATCGGATAGTTTTACACCCAAAGCTTTCAACGCATCATCTATAACTTCAAGTGTTCCAGAGCCTTGCTCGCGCAATAAAAAACGCATTTGTTTCAAATCATCGATTCCTATTGTATCACGCTTAGTTAATGGGTTTTTACTATTGCAAACCAAAACAAGTTCGTCCTTTAAAAACGGAGTATATTTGATTAGTTTATTTTTAGATTTTCCCTCAACAATTCCAATTTCAATTTCTTGTTGAATTAAAGCTGTTTCCATCTGTTCCGTATTTCCGTTCCATAAACGAACTTGAACGTCTTGTAATTTTTGATGAAATTGAGCCAAAACGGGCGGAATAATATATTGCGAAACGGTTGTGCTCGCTCCTACTCGTAATACACCCGACTGCGTTTGCAACAATGCATTCATATCAAAGTCGATTTCACTGTAAATATCAAAAATGTTTTTTACATGTTTCAATAAGACATTTCCAGCGGCTGTAATGGCAATTCGCGATCCATTGCGTTCAAACAATTTGATTTTATGATACTCTTCTAACTCTTGAATGTGCTTCGAAACTGCCGGTTGGGTGATAAATAATTCGGCAGCAGCTTTTGTAAAACTCAAACGTTGTGCTACAGTATAAAAAACTTTGAGCCTAAAATCCATATTTTTTAGTATTACAACATGCCATTGTATTTACGAACGAGCCATTCTGTAGCAAGTAAAAGTGTAATAACGACCAATAACCACACCCAGTCTAAAAGCGGTGTTTTGACGACAATTTCTTTTTGAGTCGTTTGGTAATCCTTATTTTCTAACAAAGTCTGAATAAGCTTGTCAACCTGATTCGGATAAAATAACTGTCCTGAAGTTTGCGATGCCAATTGCGACAATCGATCAATATCCGAGTTTACAAACTGTTTTTCGATATCAAAATCAATAATTTCTAGACTGCTGCTGTAGGTCGTATTAGAGTTCAGTTCCTTCACCGTAAACTGATACGTTCCTGCTTTCAAGCCATCAAGATTTACTGTATAACCGTTTGCCGCTTTCAACAAATCATAATTCGTTTGCTGTTTTGTTTTTTTATTCAGTAAGCTAATTGTTAAGCGTGCTTTGTCATCGGCCTCATAATTTTTATTAAAATATTGTGCACTAATAACGATTGATTCTCCTGCATTGTAAAACCTTTCATGATCTACAACTAAAGGCTTTTTGGCTGCTTTTGATCCTAGATACTGAATAATTTTATCAACAAAACGATCGTATTTTTCGAATGATTTTTCTTTAATATGCGATTGCAAACGCCACTTCCAACTATTTTCGCCTAGTAAATAAGCCTTACGTTGGTTTTCATTTTCAGCAAAAGCTAAAAGTGGTGCATTAGTATTCATCACTCTTATTTTTGACGAAAGTAAAATTTCAAGACCCGCCTTTGATGTTATGGTACCAAATGCATTTTGTAACGGAGGAAAGGCATCGAAACCGATATCATCAGTAGCAAATAAATTAAAATCAGTATTCAAAACGCTCAAATAATCTTCACTTTGGCCACTCATTTTGAAATTCAAATCATTTTGCTGCTGATTCAAAAAATTAAAATCGGTTGACATCCCGGTCACTATAAAACTACTAATTTTAGCATTTTTAGCACCTTCAAAAACACTTTTAAAAGCAGCAGTAGGCTGGTAAAAAATAAGAATATTATAATCGCGTAAGTTGTTAATTTGATTGGGTTTAACTACCGTTACTTTGCGTTGCGCATTAGTTTCAATCGCTCTTTTAAAAGCACCAATATCCGGGTGATCAATAGCCGATACAATAGCTATAGCCGTTTTTTGATCCTGTACTTCAACTGCAAAATTCTTTACGTTATTGTATTTATTTTTTTCAGTCAAATTCGAACTTATTTTAGCTTGATACAACTGCAATCCCACCTTATCTGCAGGTAAAAGCAAATTCAAAGTGGCACTATTTTTTGAAGCAGAAAAAGAAATACTTTGCTTTACCACGACATTATTCCCTTGCGAAATGGAGAAACTAGCCGTGACATTTTGCTTTCCTGCATATTGTAAAAACACTTCTACAGGAAATTTATTCTTGTAAAACGCATACTTATTAGCATTTAATTGACTAATTTTCAAATCCAAATAGGTTGTCGTATCGCCCACAGCTACAGGATATACTTTATTTTGCTGATCGAATTGAAATACATAATCACTTCCCGAAGTCTGATTTCCGTCAGTAATCAAAACGGTGGCAAAAGTTTTGTTTTTAAAATTACTCTTCAAGTTTTTAGCAACCACATCAATATTACTTTGGCTTCCTTTAAAATCTAGCTGACTAAAAGGCTCCATGGTATTAGAAAATTGAAAAGATTGTATTTCAAACTTTTCTTGTAATGCTGCGTTATCTTGCAAAGCTTGCATTGTTGCTTTGGCTTGTTTGGTGGCTTCTAAAAAAGAAATTGAACTCGAATTATCAACCACAACTAGCAAAGGAGTTTTAAATAACTCCAAGGTTTTACGCGTGACTATCGGATTTATCAACAGTAACATTATACCAAAAAGCGATAAAAAACGCAAAAAAGCCAAAAACCAAACCGTTTTAGTTTGATTTTTAGCTTTATAAATATACTGTAAATACGACAACACCCCAGCTAGTATCAAAGATAAAAGTACCAATAGTATTGTGTTTGTTGTCATTTATTCTTTATTAAAAGATTTGAAGAATTTACAGCTTATAATATGTTTTAAAGTTCAAAATTCGTTCAATCTTTGAATTTTAAATCTTTTAATGACATTTTAAGTCAACATTCCGCCACATACATTAAGTACCTGACCGGTAACATAAGCACTCATATCCGATGCAAAAAACAAACATGCATTAGCTACATCTTCAGTAGAACCACCTCTTTTCAACGGAATTCCATCTCTCCAACCTTTTACAACATCTTCGTTTAACTTTGCAGTCATTTCAGTTTCAATAAATCCAGGCGCAATTACGTTACAACGAATATTTCTTGAACCTAATTCTAAAGCAACTGATTTCGAAAAACCAATTACACCTGCTTTTGAAGCCGCATAGTTCGTTTGTCCTGCGTTACCTTTCACACCAACCACTGAACTCATATTAATAATTGATCCTGCACGTTGCTTTAAAAAGGTACGTTGAATGGCTTTTGTCATGTTAAAAACCGATTTCAAGTTCACATCCATAACGTTGTCAAAATCCTCTTCAGACATACGCATCAACAAATTATCTTTTGTAATTCCGGCGTTGTTAATCAATACATCAACTGTTCCAAAATCAGCCAAAACTGAATCCACAAACGTTTGTGCTTCATTAAAATCCGCTGCGTTTGATTGGTATCCTTTAGCTTTAATGCCCAATGCATTCAATTCGTTCTCCAAAGCCATTGCCGACTCAACTGATGAACTGTATGTAAACGCAACGTTAGCGCCATGTTTTGCAAAAACTTCTGCAATTCCTTTCCCAATTCCGCGACTTGCGCCTGTTATAATGGCAACTTTTCCTTCTAGTAATTTCATAATCAAAAATTAGTTATTTTTTTTTCGAAGCTATTCCTGCTATTCACTGCAATCTTTTAGATCCGCTGTCGCGTACCCAAAAGGATTTCCGTTGCTATCAGGGCTAAAAACGACTTGCCAAATATATACTATTTCCTTTTTTAAAAAAAATTTAGGCTTGATTATGAACAATAATTTTTACAATTATACCTTCAAAAAACGGTAGGCTAGTTTATCCCAAAAAGCAGCATAAATAGCAATCAATGTAAACACAAGTAAAAATAAATGATACCATGCATTACTCAAAATATCAAGAAAATCTAATTTGCCATTGGCATAATTCAGTATCAACAAAATTTGAGCTCCATAAGGCAATATTCCCTGAATGACACAAGAAAAAATATCTAAAATAGTGGCCGATTTTTTAGCGCTCAATCCGTATTCATCGTTAATTTCCTTTGCAATAGGCCCTGTAATTACAATAGAAACAGTATTATTGGCAATAGCTAAATTGGCAAATCCTACCAACACTCCAATTCCAGTTTGTGCTGATTTTTTACTTTTGATTCTTTTTTTGATTTGGTTTAAAACCCAAGTAATACCTCCAGCCTTATCAACCATAGCAGCTAATCCTCCTGTAAGCATAGATAGCAAAAAGATATCGGTCATACTAGTAAAGCCTTCATAAATTTTCTGGGTAAATTCCATTACCGTAAATGAGTCATTGTAAAAACCTATCAAACCTGCAATTATAGTTCCTAGCAATAATGTGTAAAATACATTGACACCCACAACGGCAAGAACGATTACTAAAACATAAGGCAAAATAGCCCACAAAGAGTAATCATTTTTAGCGATATCTACAGCAACAACATCTGAATTAAAACCCAAATAAAAGAAAATTAAAATAGTTACAATGGCCGCCGGAAGTGCAATAAACAAGTTGATCTTAAATTTATCTTTCAAATCACAACCAAGAGATTGTGTAGCGGCTATTGTCGTGTCTGATATCATTGATAAATTATCTCCTAACATAGAACCACCTAATAAAGCGCCAGCAATTAATGGCATAGAAGCACCACTTTTATCAGCGAGAGATATCGCAATTGGTCCAATTGCTACAATAGCCCCAACAGAAGTTCCTGTAGCAGTAGATAAAAACGAGGCAATCAAGAAAATTCCTAACGGAAAATAAGCCACATCAATAGTACTAATCCCTAAATTTACTACTGCATCTACACCACCCATGGCTTTACTCACCACGGCAAAAGCACCAGCAAACAAATAAATCAAACACATTGTCATGATTTTACTATCACCACAACCAGCAATTAAAGTATCTACTTTATCATCAGTTGATGTTTTAAATAAAATGAATGCAGCAATAATACCTACTAATACTGCTACTGGTGAAGGAAACGCATAAAAATCATCTAGTAAAATACCAGCACCCAAAAAAGTAAAAATAAAAATAAATAGCGGAATCAAAGCATACGGATTTCCGGATTCCTTAGTAAAATTTGTCATAAAAATAATTTTAAATTAAGTGTTATGACGAAAAACAAAGCTGGTATTGGGAATGTAAACAACATTTTTTCCAAAGGATTTGGCTTATCGTTTTAGCACCTTGCTTGTTGTTGCAGGTTGCTATCCCTTTACAGGATTCGTGATAACGGGTGCAAAAGTAATTGATTTTTTGCGAATAATTAAGCAAACGGTAAAAAATATCAAACTTTCCACTAAAAAAGCAAAATACTTCTATTAATATTTTGCAAATAATATTAGATAATAAATTTTAATTATCAATAATTTATGATAATAAATAAGTATTTATTTAAATTAAACTATTTTTATCATGGATAGTCTAATCTAAATAATAAATCATTTTTAAAGGTTTGAATAGTAAAACAATCAAGTTTATAAACACAAAATAATGAAATTACTTAAACATAGCTTATTTATTGCTGCTAGTATTTTAACAGCTAGTTGCAGCAATACTAACGACGCAACTGATTATATTGCAATTGAAGCTTACCCCAATATAAAAGCAAGCTTTGAAGGGAAAATAAATTTAAGTCAATTAGACAATTATGCTAATCAAGTAGTACCTGCTTATATCACAAAGGACAATACAACAAGCAATCCTATTACAGACAAAGGAGCGACATTGGGACGTGTTTTATTTTATGACAAAAATCTTTCAGCTACAAATACAGTTTCATGTTCAAGTTGTCACGTTCAAGCCAATGCATTTGGAGATGTTGCACAAGCAAGTACTGGTGTAAACGGATTAACGAGTAGACATAGCATGAGATTGATAAATACTCGTTTTAATAATGAAAGTAAATTTTTCTGGAATGAACGAGCAAGTAATTTAGAAAATCAAACAACACAACCAATTCAAGATCATATTGAAATGGGTTTTAGCGGTACTTTGGGCGATGGTAATTTTAATACACTGACGAGTAAACTTCAAAACATCGGATATTATAAAGAATTGTTCAAGTTTGTTTATGGTTCAGAAGATATTACTGAAAACAAAATTCAATTGGCTTTAGCGCAATTTATTAGAAGCATTCAATCATTCGATGCAAAATATGATACAGGTCGCGCACTTGTAGCTACTGAAAATCAACTTTTTCCAAACTTTACAGTACAAGAAAATCAAGGAAAAAATCTGTTTTTAACACCACCGGTATTTGATTCAAGTGGTAGTAGAACTGCTGGAGGATTAGGTTGCGCAGGATGCCATCAAGCACCTGAATTTAGTATTGACCCCAATAGTCGTAATAACGGAATTATTGGAATACTAAATTCAAATGGTATTGATCTTACAAATACTAGATCCCCGACCTTGCGAGACGCTGTCAAAAAAGATGGAAGTACCAATGGAGCATTTATGCACACAGCTAATCTAGCTACTTTGCAAAATGTGATTGGCCATTATGGCACTATTACAATTGCTCCTGGCAATACCAATTTAGATCCGAGATTGCGTCCAAACGGATCTGGACAAAAATTGAATTTGACAGCCACCGAAGTAGATGCATTGATTGCTTTCATAAAAACCCTATCAGGCTCTAATGTATATACCGATCCAAAATGGTCGAATCCTTTTAAATAAAAAAGTCCCCAACTTTAATTGGGGACTTTCAATTTTTTAAGGAAATTTATTAGAAAGCAACATTCCATCTAGGCAGCGTTCCGTTTTCATCCAAAAATGATTGTAATACTTGACCTTCTACAGCAGTTGGAATTGATTTCACTTCATTGTTAAAAGTCTCATACCAAACTACTTCAAGAGCAGATATAACTTCTTTTTTCATTTGAGCTGGCCAAGAATATTTTCTTCCTGTTTTTGCAAATTGGTGACCTTCTACAATTTTATCGAATAAACCGCCATTTTTTATTTTCAAAGCGCCGTTATTTTGAACAGTCCCAGTTGAACCCACCATAATTAATTCTTTCTCGTCACCTACAGCGTAAACTAAAAATATGCCAGATCCCTCAGAAGCATTACAAACTTGCTCTAAACTATCCTCAGCATTGAATAAAAATTGATTGGTAACCGTGAATTTTTCTAATTCTTTGTACATATATGTTATTTTTAATGGAATAGATTTTCACAAAAAAAGATCTCACAAAATCGTGAGGCTCACTGAAAACTATTCGTGTGTTTTGTTTTTATTAAAAAAAAACCTTGGATGTAAGATTTTTTAAATAAAGTGCAAAGATATTTCTTTAATTTAATTTACAACAAAAAAAGCCCCACAAAATGTGAGGCTTTATAATATTAATATTTTAGGTCATTATCCTAAAATTTCTTTTACTTTTTTACCAATTTCAGCTGGTGAATCAACAACGTGAATTCCGTTGTCTCTCATGATTTGCTTTTTAGCAGCAGCTGTATCGTCAGATCCTCCAACAATTGCACCAGCATGACCCATTGTTCTTCCTGCAGGAGCAGTTTCTCCAGCAATGAATCCAACAACTGGCTTGCGGTTTCCATCCGCTTTTATCCATTTAGCAGCATCAGCTTCTAATTGACCTCCAATTTCACCAATCATAATGATTAATTCTGTCTCAGGATCATTCATTAACAATTCAACTGCTTCTTTTGTAGTAGTTCCAATGATTGGGTCTCCACCAATACCAATTGCAGTAGTGATTCCTAATCCTTGTTTTACAACTTGGTCAGCGGCTTCGTAAGTTAAAGTACCTGATTTAGATACGATACCAACAGTACCTTTTTTAAACACAAAACCTGGCATGATTCCCACTTTAGCTTCACCTGGAGTAATTACACCTGGGCAGTTAGGACCAATTAATCTTGCATTTCTTTCTTTTACATAAGAATTAGCTTTAATCATATCTGAAACTGGAATTCCTTCAGTAATTGCAATGATTACTTTAATACCAGCATCAGCAGCTTCCATAATAGCATCAGCAGCAAAAGCTGGTGGTACAAAAATGATACTTGTATCAGCACCTGCTTGATCAACAGCATCTTTTACAGTATTAAATACCGGACGATCTAAATGACTTGTTCCTCCTTTTCCTGGAGTAACACCACCTACAACGTTTGTACCGTATTCAATCATTTGAGAAGCGTGGAATGTACCTTCGCTTCCAGTAAAACCTTGAACAATTATTTTGGAATCTTTATTAACTAAAACACTCATGATATATTTTTTATGTAGTTTTTAAAATGGTTATGCAAAAGTATAAAATAGTAATCACTAATTACTAGTGCTTCGGCAGTTTTTTGATACTAAAATTAGGATAATTGACTCATTTGATAGCCACGAAATAATTTGTTGTCTTTAATTTGCCAAATAACATTAAAATGAGCTAATAACATCTCCTCTCTAGGATTTTCAATAGTTTTTACAAAATGGGAGTAGCGTAAAGACACCAGATCATTCTCTGCTAAGATATGGCTAATGCGCACCTTTGAACGCACGTAAGCTTTACTTAATTCATCGGATAATTGAACCAATGCATTGTAATCTAGCTCAACAAAACCTTTACTACTATTCCACTCCACTACCACTTCTGGGTGAAGAAAATCTTTGATGACCGCACTATCAATTAAGGCATCCGACTTATAAAACTTTTGAACTATCTCTTTTACAGACATATTATTTTAGTTTATTTAAAATTTCTGGAATCTTTTTAATGTGAGCTAATTGTTTCAATTTCTCTCTGGATTCTTCAATTGGTGTACCAAAATAGGATTTCCCACCTTCAACCGATTTGGTAACTCCCGTTTGCCCCATAATTACAGCTTTTGCGCCTATGGTAATCCCGCTGGTAGTTCCTACTTGTCCCCAAATAGTAACTTCATCTTCAATGACAACACATCCCGCAATTCCGGTTTGCGAAGCAATCAAACATTTTTTACCAATAACAGTGTCGTGTCCAACGTGTACTTGGTTATCTAACTTTGAGCCTGCGCCAATAGTTGTATCACCCGTTACACCTTTATCAATGGTACACAAAGCGCCGATACCAACATTATCCTCAATCACAACGCGACCTCCGGAGATTAATTGGTCAAAACCTTCTGAACGTTTTTTGTAATAAAAAGCATCGGCTCCCAAAATGGTTCCTGCATGAATAATCACATTGTCACCAATTATAGTATGGTCGTAAATAGTGACGTTGGGATGAATTAAACAATTTTTGCCAATTACAACTTGATTCCCTATGAAACAATTGGGTTGTATTACAGTTCCTTCTCCAATTTTTACAGAAGGAGCAATAGCAGAATTAGTTGCCTGAAAGGGTTTAAAATGCTTTGTCAATACATTAAAATCTCGAAAAGGATCATCAGAAAGCAAAAGTGCTTTGCCCTCTGGACAGTCTACTTTTTTATTGATTAAAACAATTGTAGCGGCCGATTGCAAAGCTTTGTCATAGTACTTTGGATGGTCCACAAATACTATATCTCCTGGTGTAACGACATGAATTTCATTCATACCTTGCACCGGAAAATTGGCATCACCAACATACTCACAACCAATAATTGCGGCTATATCTTGTAGAGCGTAAACTTTTTCGAATTTCATCTAATATATCTTTAATAAAAAGCAAATTAGGTTTTCTATTTTGATCAAACTTGAAATTTGTTTCAAAAAATAGAAAACCTAAATTAATTACTCTTTTACACGCTCCATGTAAGAACCCGTAGCTGTCTCAATTTTAATTTTGTCACCTTCGTTGATAAACAAAGGTACATTTACAGTAGCACCTGTTTCGACAGTTGCAGATTTAGTAGCATTCGTTGCCGTATTTCCTTTAATTCCTGGCTCTGCGTAAGTTACTTCTAAAACTACTGAAGCTGGCATATCAACGGATAAAGGTAAATCAGTTTCGGTATTGATACTTACCATTACATTCTCACCTTCTTTTAGTAAATCTGGTGAGTCTAAAATGTTTTTGTTCAATGAAATTTGCTCAAAAGTTTCTGTATTCATGAAGTGAAATTGCTCTCCCTCTGGATACAAAAATTGAAATTTATGATTTTCTACACGAACTTCATCAATTTTATGACCTGCAGAAAATGTATTATCTAATACTTTCCCGTTAGTCAAACTTCTTAATTTAGTTCTCACAAACGCAGGACCTTTACCTGGTTTTACGTGTAAAAATTCGATAATTTTATAAATATCGTTGTTGTATTTAATGCACAATCCGTTTTTAATATCTGATGTAGTTGCCATTTTGGTATGTTTAGCTATTATTTTAAATGTAATAGCGGTTTATATTTGTTTCTATTTTTAATAATTTCCTGAGTAGCCTTTCATTACTCCTCTTGATGAATTTCGAATAAAATCGATAATTTCATCTCGTTCTGGAGTCGCTTCCATTTCTGCCTCAATGATCCCTAATGCTTGCGTTACATTGTAATTCTTTTGATACAAAATACGGTAGATTTCTTGAATTTCTCTGATTTTTTCAGAGGTAAATCCACGTCTTCTTAAACCAACAGAATTTATACCTACATATGAAAGTGGTTCTTTTGCTGCTTTTGTGTAAGGCGGAACATCTTTTCTCAACAATGATCCACCAGAAATCATAGCATGGTCACCCACACTAATAAACTGATGAATAGCTGACAATCCTCCAATTATAGCGTAATTGCCAATAGTCACGTGACCACCTAATAATACACCATTTACAATAATGGCGTTGTTACCAACGTGACAATCATGCGCAATATGAGCCGTTGCCATAATCAAGCAATTGTCTCCAATAACAGTTTGACCTGAAGCAATTGTACCTCTATTTATTGTAACGCACTCTCTAATTGTACAATTGTCGCCAATAATTACAAGCGAATCTTCGCCTCCAAACTTTAAATCTTGCGGCACTGCCGATATAACTGCGCCTGGAAAAATATTACAATTTTTTCCGATGCGGGCTCCCTCCATGATGGTCACATTCGATCCAATCCATGTTCCATCACCAATAACTACATTGTTGTGTATGGTGGTAAAAGGCTCTATAACAACATTCTTGGCAATTTTAGCACCAGGGTGAACGTAAGCTAGTGGTTGATTCATAATCTTTATTTAATCGTTTACCTGTTTAATCGATTAACCGAAAAACGATTAACCAAATCAACAAAAAAATTATTGTTTTTTTGCAATTTGCGCCATTAATTCTGCTTCAGCTACTAATTTTCCGTTAGCGTAAGCATTGGCTTGCATGTGGCAAATACCTCTTCTTATTGGTGTAATCAAATCACACTTAAAGATTAATGTATCGCCGGGTAAAACTTTATGTTTGAACTTGACATTATCAATTTTCATGAAATACGTCAAGTAATTTTCTGGATCTGGAACAGTGCTCAAAACTAAAATTCCGCCTGTTTGTGCCATAGCTTCTACAATAAGAACTCCTGGCATTACTGGAGCTTCTGGAAAATGTCCTACGAAGAAATTTTCATTCATTGTTACATTTTTCATTCCGACTACATGACTTTCAGACATTTCAATAATGCGATCAATCAATAAAAACGGTGGACGATGTGGCAAAACAGCCATGATTTTATGAATATCCATCAAAGGCTCTTGATTCAAATCATAAACTGGTACGTAATTACGTTGTTCTATTTTGATAATCTTCGCCATTTTTTTTGCAAACTGCGTGTTTACAAAATGCCCTGGCTTATTTGCAATTACTTTTCCTTGAATGCGGGTTCCTATCAAAGCTAAATCACCAACAACGTCAAGCAATTTATGACGCGCTGCTTCATTTGGATAATGCAAAGTCAAATTATCTAAAATACCATTTGGTTTTACTGAAATTTCATCTTTACCAAAAGCTCGCTTCAAATTTTCCATTGTGGCTGCAGATATTTCTTTATCTACGTACACAATAGCGTTGTTTAAATCGCCTCCTTTTATTAATCCATGTTCTAAAAGAGATTCTAGTTCATGCAAAAAACTAAATGTTCTTGAATTAGCAATTTCAGATTTAAATTCTGAAATGTTTTTCATATTAGCGTTTTGAGTTCCAAGAATTTTGGTACCAAAATCAACCATTGCAGTAACACAATATTGGTCGCTAGGCATTACTAATATTTCACTGCCCGTCGCTTCATCTGTAAATGAAATAACTTCTTTTACCACATAAACATTACGATTAGCATTTTGCTCTTCAAAACCTGCTTGTTCTAAAGCTTCAACAAAATATTTTGATGAACCATCCATGATTGGAAGTTCAGAAGCATTCAATTCAATAATAACGTTATCCAAATCGCAACCAATTAAAGCTGCTAAAACATGTTCAGGAGTTTGAATTTGTACACCGCGTTTTTCAAGATTGGTACCTCTTTGTGTATTTACTACAAAATTAGCATCTGCTTCAATAACGGGTTGTCCTTCAAGATCTATTCGAACAAAAGTAAAACCATTATTCACTGGAGCAGGTTTAAAAGTCATTTTAACTTCTTTACCAGTATGTAAGCCAACTCCTGTTAGTGAGATTTCTGTTTTGATGGTCTTCTGTTTAACCATTGTTTCCATTTTTTTGGTTTAATATTTGTTTTTTTAATTCTTCAATTTCTGCAACAATTTTAGGTAAGTTTTTAAAGTGAATGTATGACTTACTAAAATCATTGTATCCAAATGTTGGGCTTCCTTGCAAAATTTCATTGTCTTTTATATTGCGACCAACGCCTGATTGTGCCTGAATGCGCACATTATTGCCAATTGACAAATGACCAGAAATACCCACTTGACCACCAATCATACAATTTTTACCAATTTTGGTTGATCCTGCTACGCCTGTTTGGGCCGCAATCACAGTATTCTCGCCAATTTCGACATTGTGAGCAACTTGTATTTGATTGTCTAATTTTACTCCTTTACGTATAATTGTAGAACCCATCGTTGCCCTATCAATTGTAGTGCAGGATCCAATATCAACGTTATCTTCAATAACTACGTTTCCAATTTGAGGAATCTTAGTGTAAGTGCCATCTGGATTTGGAGCAAAACCGAATCCATCTGCACCAATGATAGCGCCGGAATGAATCGTACAATTGTTTCCTATGCTTGTTTCCGAATATATTTTTGCACCAGCGAAAACAACACAATTGTCTCCAATTACTACATTATCACCTACGAAACAATTTGGATAAATTTTGACATTATCACCTAAAACAACATTTTGCCCGATATAACTGAAGGCTCCTAAATATGTATTGGTTCCCAATTTTGCGTTTTCCGCTATAAATGAGGGCTGTTCTATCCCAGTCTTCTTTAATTTAACTTCGTTATAAAATTCTAAAAGTTTGGTAAAACTAGCATAAGCATCGTCTACCTTTATAAGCGTAGTCTCAACAGGAGCATCGGCTACAAAACTTTTATTAACAATTGTTATAGAGGCTTTTGTGGTATAAATATAATTTTGATACTTCGGATTAGATAAAAAAGTAAGAGAACCTTCTGCTCCTTCTTCAATTTTTGATAAGGTAGAAACCTCGGCATTGGCATTGCCAATTACCTCTCCTTCTAATATCCCCGCTATTTGTTCTGCTGTAAATTTCATCGCGACAAAAATATAAAAAAATAGATTTTAAATGCTGTTTTTATAACAGTTGTTTTGGGAAACATAGATAATACTTGGTCACTGCCTTGGATAACGATTTTAAATTCAGCTGGTCAGAAGATTCAATTACATCTTCAACTGTGCTATCTTTTTTCAAAATTCGAATAGGTTCTGCCTCTTTACTATAGGCTTGATTTTTGATTTTTCCCCTAAAAATAAAGTAGTTAGTATCTGTAACAGAAATATGATGTTCTCTAGAAAATCGTTCTTTCAATTCTTGTAAATAGTCTAAATCTACTTTTTCGCTACTCAATTTGATCTTCAACAAATCCCTGTTGACGATCATTTTACTTAAAGTTGACAAAATATAATCGGGCTGTTTTTGCCATGTTTTTAAAGCGCCAATAATATCAAAATCATCCAATTGTGAAAACAAATCTAAAGTAGCTGCATCAAAATTTTGTAATGAAACTCTGTTTTGCAGAAAAAATAAAAGAGGTTCACTGCAAGGAAGCACAATGCCTTTTAGCGTAAGTTCTTTTGCCCTTTTTAAGATTTTCATCAAAATAAGTTCGGCTACCAAACTCGTTTTGTGCAAATACGCTTGCCAATACATTAATCTTCGGGACATCAAAAATTTCTCAACTGAGTAAATTCCTTTTTCTTCGATAACCAAATAATCATCCACAACGTTCATCATTTGAATCAAACGCTCCGAATTTACATTTCCTTCTGCCACTCCAGAGTAAAAACTGTCTCTTTTCAAATAATCCATTCGATCCATATCTAATTGGCTAGAAATCAATTGCAACATGAATTTACGGTTGTACTCTCCTTTAAACACTTGAATTGCAAGGCTTAATTGTCCGTTGAATTCAATGTTTAACTGATTCATGAATAGCAAAGAAATTTCTTCATGGTGTACATCTTCAACAATACTTTTTTCCATAGCATGCGAAAATGGACCGTGGCCAATGTCATGAAGTAAAATAGCAATATACAGGGCATTTTCCTCTTCAGTTGAAATGACAACTCCTTTAAAACGAAGTACATCAACTGCCTTTTGCATCAAATGCATACAGCCCAATGCATGATGAAAACGGGTATGGTTGGCACCAGGGTAAACTAAGTACGACAAACCCATTTGTGAGATGCGACGCAATCGCTGAAAATAAGGATGTTGAATTAGATCATAAATTAGTGCATTCGGTATAGTGATAAACCCGTAAATAGGATCATTAAATATTTTCTTCTTATTAATTAGAGTCACTTTTTTTGTTTTTAAAGGTCAACAAATATAAGTAAATTCATTTTCAAAAATGAAATCCTACAAAAATGGAGCGTTACAAGCGCTCCATTTCTATTTTGATGTTATAATCTTCGAAGCCAAATATTTCTAAACTGATTTTTGGAATCATGATCTTGCAGCGAAATCACGTCCTCTCCGTGCGCAGACGGATAATTGTGCAAACCTATGTACAAAGTTAGTCCATTTATTGTCGCATTATTTTGCACCAAAACGCCATTCAAGAAAACCGTAATTCGAGCTGGAGCATCAATTTTACCATCCGCTTTAAATCTTGGTGCGGTATAAATAATATCGTATGCGTTCCATTCTAAAGGCGTTTTTACAGCATTAACCAAAGGTGGATGATCTTTGTAAATACTACCTGCTTGACCGTTAGCGTATGTTCTATTGTTGTATGAATCTAAAATCTGGAGTTCATAACGGTTTTGAAAAAAAACACCACTATTACCTCTCGCCTGCCCGCCATCAAGCACTTCATCTGGAGCACTCCATTCTAGGTGTAATTGGCAATCTCCAAAAGACATTTTAGTTTGTATACCGCCAGAACCAGGAACTACTTCCAAGTAATCTTTGTCGATAATTTTCCATGGCGCAGCTTTACTTTTATCTTTTTGACTTACCCATTGATCTAAATTTTTTCCATCAAATAAGATAATCGCATCCGAAGGAGCGTTTCCTAAAACTTTCGCAGGCGTTACTACTTGAACTTGTGGCTCCCAAATTTCAGTCATTTCAGGTTTCATAGGCATAGGCGAAACTTCTGGAGGAGTATTAACAAACTTATGTTGGGCTGTTGTAATTGTTGCTACAATTAAAAATGCGGCTACTATAAATGGTGAATAATCTTTTGTGTTCATAATTGTATGGTTTAGTTAAAAGTAGTTAATCGTTTTATTACAATTTTCAATATTAAGCATTTTTTTCGAATGTAATTGATTCATAGCTACTTTTTAGGCTTTTAAATAAATATTACACTCATTTTGCACTCCTTGTTTATTAGAATTCAAATTAACATAAATTTAAGTTCGCTTAGTTCGGTGAATTACGAACTAACTTGTAATTTTGCAAAAAAATAACAGAATTTATGCAGAAAGAACGCGAGGAATTGATTGAAATGTTTGGCATTCATTTCGAACTTTTATACCATTTACCGCCTTTGGGTTCTCGTATTTTAGGACTCTTAATTGTTGATGGTTGTAAAAACGGACTCACATTTGAAGAAATTATAGCAAAAATGGCTGCTAGTAAAAGCTCCATTTCAACCAATTTAAATTTACTGCTAAAGATGGGTAAAATAAATTACCACACTCTTTCAGGCGATCGAAAAAAATATTTTAAAGCTTCACCTTTTAGCGAGAGGCTTCAGAATTATGTCAAAATATTAGAGAGCGAAAAAACACTCATCGATAAATTACTTGGTTATAGAGAACAAACAGCCTCGTGCGTTGAAGAACGCTGTAACATGCAAAATGTAAAAGCATATAAAAATCATGTTTACGAAGTAGAATCTCTTTTATTAAAGACTATTTCGACATTCAAAGAGATTGAAAATCACAATAACAACTCCAAAAATTAATTTTAGAAACACCAAATCCAATGAAAAAGAGATACTTAATAAGCGCCCTTTTGATAACCATAAGCTTTCTTTCTTGTAAAAAAGAAACGGAGCAAGTTGCACCTCCTACACCAACCTACAAAGTGGCTCAAATAGCTACAAGTAGCACAACCCTTTTAGCTGAATATCCTACAAGTTTAGAAGGAATTACAGATATTGATATTCGCGCTAAAGTAGATGGCTATATTGAAAAAATTTATGTGCAAGAAGGTCAAGAAGTTAAAAAAGGACAACTTCTTTTTAAACTAGAAACACAAACTGCAAATCAGGAGGCCGCTGCCGCAAAAGCGAAAGTAACTGCTGCTCAAGTAGAAGTTAGCCGTCTAAAACCACTTGTAGAACGCAATATTATCAGCGATGTGCAACTTGAAACTGCTAAAGCAAATTTGGCTAATGCCAAAAGTATTTATCAAGGTATTGTAGCCCGCATTAATTATGCTACTATAAAAAGCCCTGTTAACGGAATTGTAGGTTCATTGCCTTTACGATTAGGAAGTTATGTAAGTAGTCAAACTGCAGAACCACTCACACGCATTTCAGATGTAAGTACTATTTATGCCTACTTTTCAGTAAATGAAAAACAACAGCTAGATATAATGATGCATGCTGCAGGTAAAACCTTTCAGGAGAAAATCAACAAAATGCCAAAAGTTAACTTGGTCCTAAGTAACGGAATTGCTTACGAGCAAAAAGGTAAAATAGAAACTTTTAGCGGTCAAGCCAATGCGCAAACTGGTTCATTCAATGTTCGAGCGAGTTTCCCTAATTCAAATCGATTATTGCGCTCTGGCGAAAGTGGAGTAATTCAAATTCCGACTGATTTGCAAAATGTGATCATCATTCCTCAAAACGCAACTTTAGAAATGCAAGACAAACGCATTGCATTAATTGTGGACAAAGAAAGTAAAGTAAAAGCAGTTCCAATAACTGTGAGATCAGTACCTGGTGGACAGTTTTTTGTTGTGGATAGCGGATTGAATCCCAACGATAAAATGCTAATTGAAGGAATAGGAATTGTAACAGAGGGCACACTAATAAAGCCCGAAGTCGTTGATTTTAATTCCATTATCAATCCTGCAAAAAAATAATTGACTTTTTAAAAATCAAAACATATGTTTTCAAAATTTATTGACAGACCAGTATTGTCAACTGTGATTTCTATTATCATAGTGATATTGGGGGTTTTAGGATTGCTTTCGCTTCCAGTTTCGCAATACCCAGAAATAGCACCACCAACAGTAACGGTTACAGCAAATTATCAAGGTGCAAGTGCCGAAGTGGTAATGAATTCGGTGGTTATTCCGCTAGAAGAACAAATTAATGGTGTCGAGGATATGACCTACATGACCTCTACTTCAAACAATGACGGATCAGCTTCGATTAGTATTTACTTCAAACTGGGTACAAATCCAGATTTAGCAGCTGTAAACGTTCAAAATAGAGTTTCAAGAGCTACACCTCTATTGCCACAAGAAGTTACCAGAGCTGGAGTTACCACATCAAAAAGACAAAGTGACAACATCTTGATTTTTTCTTTGTACAGTGAAAATCCTGATTACGACATGACCTTTTTACAAAACTATGCCAACATCAACATTTTGCCAAAAATTAAAAGAGTTGCTGGCGTGGGTGAAGCAACTATTTTTGGACAAAAAGATTATTCGATGCGTATTTGGCTCAAGCCAGATGTAATGGGCGCTTATGGATTGGTTCCTTCTGATGTTACTGCTTTATTAGCGGAGCAAAATATCGAAGCAGCACCCGGACAGTTAGGGGAAAGTAGCAACCAATCGTTTCAATATACCTTAAAGTACAAAGGACGTTTACAAAATACCCAAGAATTCGAAAATATCGTCATTCGTTCTACAGCAAATGGTGAGGTTTTAAAATTGGGTGATGTGGCAAAAATCGAACTAGGAGCTGTAAACTACGCCAGTAATACCTTAACAAATGGCAATCAATCGGTAGCGATTGCCGTGGCGCAAACTGCGGGATCGAATGCGCAAGAGGTAATTGAAGGCTCCTTGAAAGTTTTAGAAGAAAGCTCGGTTAACTTCCCAAAAGGAGTAAATTATACCACTCTAATTAATGCAAATGATTTTCTAGATGAATCCATTACAAAAGTAATTCATACCTTAATCGAAGCGTTTATCTTGGTATTTATTGTTGTTTTTATCTTTTTACAAGATTGGAGATCAACGCTAATTCCTGCTATTTCAGTTCCTGTTGCCATTGTAGGAACATTCTTTTTCTTGAGCTTATTTGGTTTCACCATAAACCTATTAACACTTTTTGCATTGGTACTCGCTGTAGGTATTGTGGTCGATGATGCCATTGTAGTTGTCGAGGCTGTACATGCGAAAATGGAAGCTGGGGAACACGATCCTAAAAAAGCAACGCACAGCGCCATGAGTGATATTAGTAGTGCAATCATTTCGATAACTTTAGTTATGTCGGCGGTATTTATTCCGGTATCATTTATTAGCGGTTCAGCAGGAGTTTTTTACAAACAATTTGGTTTAACCTTAGCTGTGGCTATTGTTTTATCTGCTGTAAATGCATTAACACTATCACCTGCCTTGTGTGCAATCTTCTTAAAAGGACATGATAACGAAAAGAAAACTGGTTTTTTAAATCGTTTTTACACCGCGTTTAATGTTGGGTTTGAAGCAACAACTAATAAGTATAAAAAATCAGTTTCTTTTTTCATCAAAAGAAAATGGGTTGCAGTACTCGGAATTGCCTTATTTGCGGGTCTGTTTGTGTTGTTATTGAATGTCACTCCAAAAGCCTTTGTACCCGGAGAGGATACGGGCGCTATCCTTTCGGATGTGTCATTGCCACCGGGAACTTCTTTAGAAAACACTGAGAAAGTCTTGTTGCAAATTGAAAATAAAGTAAAAGATATTCCTGAAATAAAAGGTGTTCTGCGTATTTCTGGTCGAAGCTTAATCAGTGGAACTGGAAGTAATTACGGAATGGTAATCGTAAAATTAAAACCTTGGGCCGAGCGAAAAGAAGCCAATCAAGAAATCAATGCCATTGTACAAGAATTATTTAAGCGTACTGCTGCTGTAAAAGATGCCAAAGTACTGTATTTTGCTAGGCCAACCTTAGTCGGTTTTGGTTTTACAAATGGATTTGAATTTCAATTACAAGATCAAAAAGGAGGAACTATTCAAGAATTAAGTCAAGTCAACAATTCATTTTTGGCAGCATTAAATGCAAGACCCGAAATTAAATATGCTGCAACTTCTTTTTCGCCAAATTATCCTCAATACAGAATTGATTTGAATGTACCAGCTATTAAAAAATCTGGTTTAACAGTTACTGATGTTTTAAGTACTCTTCAAGGTTATTATGGTGGTGTTTATGCTTCTAATTTCAACAAGTTTGGAAAACAATACCGTGTAGTCTATCAATCAGACCCATCATTTAGAAGCGATCCGGAATCATTAAATAAAGTTTTGGTTCGCAATAATAGTGGTCAAATGGCACCAATTTCTCAGTTTATTACGCTAGAAAAAACCTTTGGTCCACAAGCAATTGACCGTTTTAATTTATTTACTTCTGTAAAAATTACTGGTGCACCAAAAGATGGTTTTAGTTCCGGTGATGCCATTAAGGCTATTGAAGAAGTAGCGAGTCAAAGTTTACCTGTGGGTTATGGTTATGAATATTCAGGAATGACCCGTGAGGAAATCAGTG
Organism: Flavobacterium sp. K77; assembly: GCF_021608205.1. NCBI lineage: Bacteria > Pseudomonadati > Bacteroidota > Flavobacteriia > Flavobacteriales > Flavobacteriaceae > Flavobacterium > Flavobacterium sp. K77. The sequence continues at coordinate 257,967 of NZ_JAKIHO010000003.1, forward strand.
CGGGTAGACAAACCTTGTATATTTTCTTATTGTGTCTAGTATTTGTGTATTTCTTATTAGCCGCACAATATGAAAGTTATATGCTACCATTTGCAGTATTAATTTCATTGCCAATTGGTTTGGCTGGAGCGTATTTATTCGCCTTTCTTTTTGATGTAAGCGATAATATTTACCTGCAAATTACCTTGATTATGTTAATTGGATTACTTGCTAAGAACGCTATTTTGATTATCGAATTTTCAACAGAAGCAAGAAAAAATGGATTTTCAATTGCAGAAGCTGCCATACAAGGAGCCGTTGCGAGATTACGTCCTATCTTGATGACTTCGTTTGCTTTTATCTTTGGATTATTACCATTGATGTTGGCACAAGGAGCTGGAGCAGTCGGAAACAAAGCGATTGGAACAGGAGCAATTGGTGGTATGTTGATCGGAACTTTGTTGGGAGTATTTGTCATCCCAGTGTTGTTTATCATCTTTCAAACTTTGCAAGAAAAAATTAGTTCCAAGCCAATTCCGACTACTCATTCAGAATCAGATTTTCAAAATTTAGACTAAAAAAAATGAAAAATAACAGCTATAAAATTATCTTTTTGATCGCTTTAGCCCTCACAGTCCAATCTTGTTTTGTGGCTAAAGAATACAAAAGACCCGAATTAAAAACTGAAAATTTATACCGAAATGAAATCGTAGCAGCTGATACGATTTCGCTCGCAGATGTGGAATGGAAAAATGTTTTTACAGATGCCATTTTACAACAATACATTCAGAAAGGACTCGAAAATAACTTGGATATTAAAATTGCCATGCAAAATATCGCGGCTGCCGAAGCGACGATGAAACAAGGTAAAGCGGGTTTCTATCCTACTTTTTCAACCTCTGCAGATTGGACACATCAGGAACTTTCTAGAAATAGCCAATTTGGTGCTTTGTTGCGTGATCGTAGCACTGATCAATACCAACTCACTGGAAATTTATCTTGGGAAGCGGATATTTGGGGCAAAATCAGAAGTAACAAACGCGCTGCTAACGCCTCTTTTTTACAAAGCACTGCTGCAAATCAAGCGGTCAAAACACAATTGATCGCAAATATTGCTGCTACGTACTACCAACTAATGGCCATTGATGCACAAATAAAGTTAGCCGAAAAAACTTTGATTAATCGAAATCAAAGTGTTGAAACTATAATTGCCTTAAAAAAAGCAGGTAATGTTACCGAGGTTGGTGTAAAACAAACAGAAGCTCAGAAATACGCCACTGAAATTATCATCGCTGATCTTAAAAATGATACCATTATTCTAGAAAATACCTTGAGTATTCTGATGGGGCAAAATTCTAATAAAATTGAAAGGGGTACTTTTGAAGCGCAAAGCATACAACCGGCTATAACACTTGGTACGCCAGTACAATTGCTACGAAACCGACCAGATGTTATTGCAGCCGAATACAATTTGATATCTAATTTTGAGCAAACTAATATTGTAAAAAGTAATTTTTACCCAACGTTCAAAGTTACTGCTGCTGGCGGATTACAAAGTATTGACTTAAAAGAATGGTTCAGTGCCAACTCCATTTTTGCTAACGTGATTACAGGTTTAACACAACCTATTTTTAACCAACGCCAAATAAAAACAAGATTTGAAATTGCAAAGGCCAATCAAGAAAAAGCTTACCTTCAGTTTGAACAATCCTTATTGACAGCTGGAAAAGAAGTATCGGATGCGCTAGCAATTTATAACAATGAAACTTACAAGTTAACTGTTCGAGAAAAACAAGTAACTGCATTAAACAAAGCCACGGACTATTCTGACGAGCTTCTTACTTATGGATTGGCAAATTATCTAGAAGTTTTAACTGTAAAAGACAACGCTTTAAATGCAGAACTTAATTTGATAGACAATAAATTCCAACAATATAAAGCAATCATCCAATTGTATAAAGCACTAGGCGGAGGTTGGAAATAAAATATTAAAATTTAATTGTTTGGTTTGAAACCGCTAGTAAAAAGAATATTAGCGGTTTTTTTAAATCCAAAAATAATTGCCTTATAACCAAAAAAAAATGCTCTACTGATGTAAAGCATTTTTAAAATATAAAATCAATTTCTTATTCTGAAACTGTATTTAGTTTACTATTTTTTTGGCTAAAGCCGAAGTAAATTACTAACCCTAAAAGCAACCAAACTCCAAAATAAATCCAATTCCAAACGCTTAATTCTGCCATCATGTACAAGCAGCAAATTAAACCCAAAAGCGGAATTAAAGATAAATTAGCGCGAAAAGCCCAAACAGTAAGTCCTATTAAGCTCAAAAGGAAAATCCACATTGGAATTTTATGCTTGAACAAACTAAAACCTGACTCATATTTTAATGCATCTGAAATAGGCAAACCTTTTACAACTTCAGCATACTTTGCTTCATCATCTTGGTAATGATTTAAAATTTGCTCTAAATCTGGAGTGTCTGTAGTAGCATTTTTAGCATCTAAACCAACTAAATAATCATATACTTTTGTAGTTTCTTCTTTGGTTAAGCTAGTAATAATGGCTGCAGAAGAATTTGTCTGAGTTTCATTAGTAATGAAATCCATCGTCGCTTTTTTGTTGTACACAAAAGCATAAACAACACCAATCAACAATAAAATTGGCATAATAAATTTAGAATTCACATACGGAGTTTTAAATTTTCCTCTTGGGATATCTGGTTTGTTTTGAAGTACTAAAACGCCAGCACAAACCAAAACAAAGGCAAATAAGGTACCAATACTGCACAAATCAGTAACTAAAGTCAGATTCAAAAACAGCGCTGGAACTGCAACAACAAATCCAGTTACAATAGTTGCGTACGATGGTGTTTTGTATTTTGGATGCACTTTTGAAAAACGTTTCGGCAACAAACCATCACGACTCATACTCATCCAAATACGAGGTTGTCCCATTTGAAAAACCAACAATACACTTGCCATAGCAACCACTGCACTAACAGCAATAATTCCCGACATCCATTTCAAATCTAATTTTTCAAAAACAAAGGCTAACGGATCGCCTACATTTAGTAAATCGTAAGAAACCATTCCGGTTAAAACCAATGCAATGGCGATGTATAAAAGCGTACAAATAATGATTGCCCACATCATTCCACGAGGTAAATCTCGTTGCGGATCCTTACATTCTTCGGCAGTTGTAGAAATAGCATCAAATCCAATATAGGCAAAAAATACTGCTGAAACTCCTTTTAGAACTCCAGAAACACCATTTGGTGCAAACGGGTCCCAATTGGCAGTGTCTACATAAAATATACCTACAGCAATTACTAAAAGTACGATGCATAATTTGACAACTACCATGATATTACTAGCATTACGCGACTCTTTCATACCGCGATAAATCAAAGCTGTAATTAAAACAATGATTAACAAGGCAGGCAAATCAGCTACAAAATGAAACGAACCAATAACCGGTGCTGTTTGCCAAGCATTGTGAGCATTTTGTAAAGCCGGACTCAAATTAGCAAAATCTTTACCACTTTGCATTAGTGCCATGGCTTCATCATATCCACGAGAAGCTGATAAATAATCCATTTGAACCCATTGTGGCAGGTTAATGCCTCCACTTTGAAGCAAGCCGGTAAAGTAATCACTCCACGAAATGGCCACTGTTATATTTCCCACAGAATACTCCATGATCAATGCCCAACCAATAATCCAAGCGATGATTTCACCAAAAGCTACATACGAATAGGTGTATGCACTTCCTGAAACCGGCACCATTGATGCAAATTCAGCGTAAGCAAATGCAGCAAAACTACAGGCAACTGCAGTAAAAAGAAACAAAAATATTACGGCAGGTCCGCCATCGGCACTAGCTTTACCAATCGTACTAAAAATACCAGCTCCTACGATTGCTGCAATTCCAAATGCGGTCAAATCTCGGGCTGTCAAGTGTTTGCCTAAGGCTGCATGGCCATCGGCATTGTTTTTTTCAACTTGCTTTAAGATATCTTGAACGGTTTTTTTTCTAAATAAGCCCTTTAATGCCATCTTGTATTTTTATCAATTAAATTTATAATCTGTAATTTTTGCAATTTTGTGTTATTGATTTTGCAAAATAACTTCAAAAATCAAAAGTATAAAACTAATTGTATTATCATAGTTTGTTACTCTTTTTTTTTCAAAAACTAAACATTTCGAACCGACACGAGGTTTTGGGATTAATGATTAGATATTTTTCAATTGAGCACAAATTTCCCAAGTACAAAATCATTTTGCCATCAAGACAAATGCCCAAATACATTATAGTAGCTGTTAGCAACCTTATTGATTGTTTGTGCGTAAATATTCGATATTTTGAGTAAAAAATTTTGCCATTTCTTTGTTTAAGTATTTTTCATATTCGGTTGATTCCTTTCTTTGAAGACTTATCCAGACCATAGCATAAGCGATTATTTGTTCAGGTAAATATCCTTGACAACTCATTTGCCAACCTGAATTAGAAATGTTTTGGAATTTGGTATGTTGAAATCTTGAGTTACCTAGAAAAATTCCAAAACCATATGCTATAGCTGTCAATTCAGTTAAATATTCATCATTTTCTTCAATTCTGTTTTCACCAAGCAAAATAAAGCGCGACAATTCAATAGCAATTGTAGCAATTAAGGAAAGAGAGTTTTTCAGTTGTTCTTTCTCAATGTAAATTATTTTCTCATTTTCAAATTCTTCATATGCTCCAGTTGCACTTTGCCATTGTCCATTAATATCTTCTGGACTAGATAGAATTGTTCCATCATTCATTTCTATTGGTTGATTAGAAAAGTATTCAATTCGAATGTTAGAATCTTCTATTTGCATTAAATCTTTTGTTCTTTCTAGAACGAATACGGCATCTTCTTCATCACCTTTGAAAGTCCAATTATAAAAGTTTTTAGTTGGAGTAATTGTTATTAAATTATCGAAGTGTTCATTGCCCAAAATTTCACGAAGGAAAATAAAACTTTCCTCAATCCATTTTTTGTCATCTTCTGTAACCGACGGTTTTTTCTTTTTATTCCAAAACATATTGAATTCCTAGGTTTTTTTAAAATTATGTCGCTGACCTTTAATTTGTTGTCTTTGAGTTAAATTATTCCATCATTTCATAACGCAATTCTTCGTTTAAAGCAAACAATCTCTCAAAATAGAAACAGGGTGCAAGGCTTGGCGTAACGTTCCGTCAAAAATTTGATGCCTGCAACTTGTTCCTGCTGCTGCAATAGTTGTGTTGGTTGCAGTACTTCTGATTTTAGGAAAAAGGGTATCCTCGCCCATTTGCATGCTAATTTCATAATGCTCTTTTTCATATCCAAAAGAGCCCGCCATACCACAGCAACCGGAATTATAGATGGTTACCTTTGTATTGCTTGGTAAATTTAGCATTGCAAAAGTTGCTTCAATCGCACTCAAAGACTTTTGATGGCAATGCTCATGAATTTTAACTTGTTTTTCTTTATCAGAAAAGTTTTTAGCTGAAATTTTTCCTTTGGTGATTTCGAGTTTAAAAAACTCTTCGATAGTATGCGTATGTGCAGCCACTTCTTTGGCTTTTTCTGTAGCATCCGCTAAGCGTAAATATTCGTCTCTAAAAGTTAAAATCGCTGAGGGTTCTAAACCAACTAATGGTAAGTTATTAGAAATAAATCCTGAAAAAATAGCAACATTGGTATTGGCAATCGCTTTTGCTTGTTCTAAAAAACCTTTGGAAATAAAAGCCCTTCCGCTTTCTTCATGCTCAACAATAAGCACTTCGTAATCCAATGCCGATAACAATTCATATGCATCGATGCCAACTTGCACATCATAATAATTGGTGAATTCATCTACAAATAACACTAATTTTCCATTTGGAAATTCAGTTTTCTTTCTTTTTTGCTTACTTAACCATGATCTAAAAGTGTTTGCGGCTAAGTGTGGTACAGTGCGTTCTTTGGCAACGCCCATTTTGTTTTTTACCAAAGGCAAGTTAACAATCCAATTGGTAATTTTCGGGGTGATACTTCCCAAGGCATTAAGTCTAGCATTGTAAGCAAATATTTTGTTACGAATCGAGAAACCATTTGCTTTTTGGTACTGATACAAAAATTCAGATTTTAAGGCTGCTACGTCAACATTACTAGGACACTCGCTAGAGCAAGCCTTACAGCTCACGCACAATTCGAAAACCTCGTACAATTCTTTATGGTCAAATTTATTTTCTTTTTCAGAATGTGTAAGATATTCTCGGAGCGCATTGGCACGTGCTCTGGTAGTATCTTTTTCGTTTCGAGTAGCGCGGTAACTCGGACATAAAGTGCCACCTGCTGACGGTAATTTGCGACAATCTCCTGAACCATTACATTTTTCGGCAACGCGCAAAATTCCCATACTATCTGAAAAATCTTGAATGGTCGCAATGTTGGGCTCTTCCCTACCCGCTTCAACACGCAAATTCTCGTCCATTTTTAACGCATCAACTATTTTACCCGAATTCATGATTCCGTTTGGATCAAATGCTTTTTTGATTCGCTTGAGTAACTCGTAATTTTTGGCACCAATCATAAATGGCAAAAACTCCCCGCGTACAATGCCATCACCGTGTTCACCACTTAGGGAACCACGGTATTTTTTAACCAAAATAGCGACCTCGGTAGCAATATTTCGAAATTGATGCACACCTTCTTTTGTCTTTAAGTTTAAAACAGGTCGAAGGTGAATTTCTCCGGCGCCGGCATGTGCATAATAAATAGCACTTTGACCGTGGCGTTCCATCATTGCCGAAAAGTCAGCTATATAATTGGGTAAGTCACTTAATTCTACTGCAGTATCTTCGATACTATCGGCCGCTTTATCATCGCCAACAATACTGCCCAAAAGACCTAAACCTGCTTTTCGAAGTTCATTTATTTTGTTGATATCATCACCGTAAATTTTTGGTAAAGCATAGCCGAAATTTTGTTGCTGTAAATCTAAAATTAAAGCGTCGGCTTGTTTTTCGGCATCCTCCATACTGATTTCAGAAGCCACTTCTAACATTAAAACTGCTTTTGGATCACCTTGAATAAAAAACCGATTTTTAGCTTGTTCTCTGTTGGTTTTGGTACAATCTAAAATGGTGTCGTCCATTAATTCGCAAGTATACAAATGGTGTTTCATCGCTGTTACGACAGCTTCGAGACTTTCTTGAACGGAATCAAAATGGGCTACAACCATCACGTTATTGGCAGGCGGTAATGCATCTACCTTCAAGGTAACTTCAGTTGTGAACGCCAAAGTACCCTCGCTTCCGCAAAGTAATTGTCCAACGTTGATATGAGAATTTGTTCCTCCAAAAAGTTCCGATTGCAACAAAATATCTACTGCATAGCCCGTATTACGTCTGTGAATTTCAGGTTTTGGGAATTCTCTTTTAATTTCGAGTTGCTGCTCTATGTTGGAAAGTTCCTCAAATAAAGTTCGGTAAATTTGACTCTCCAAAGTAGAATCTTTCATTTTTTGCTCGAACTCAGCCGTAGTAATATACTCAAAAACAGCCGTTGAACCATCACTTAAAATGGCTTTTATCTTGATAATTTTATCGCGAGTCACACCATATCGAATAGACGTAGTTCCTGATGAATTATTTCCTACCATACCTCCAATCATGCATCGATTAGAAGTTGATGTGTTGGGACCAAAAAATAATCCGTGTGGTTTGAGATACAAATTCAATTCGTCACGTATAACTCCTGGTTGCACTGTTACTGTTTTTGCTTCGGCATCAAAAGCTTTAATCGCCGTAAAATATTTCGACACATCTACGATTATTCCGTTTCCTACAGTTTGTCCTGCCAATGAAGTTCCTGCGGTGCGCGGAGTAATCGAAATTTGATGCTTTGCAGCAAAAGTTATAATTCGAGCAATATCTTGTTCCGTTTTTGGAAAAGCGACAGCCAAAGGAAAAATGCGGTAAGCCGAAGCATCCGTCGCATACAATATTTTGTGCAAATCATCGTAAACTAAAGTTCCATCAAGTTCAAGCGCTAATTGTTCTAATTGTGAAATAATTGACATGTTTTGGGTAAAAAGAGAATTGAGTCACAAATATAGAAATATCAAGAGCCAATTGTGGTCCGTTTTTCTAAAAATTTATACCAGCATCAACTTCCTAAAATAGCTTCTTGCTGATTTGGCAAAGAAATTGCAAACTCAAATAAAGCCAAATTTTAGGGGCAATTGTGCTAGCTATTATCACTAAAAAAACTATTTTTGAACACTTTAAAAATTACAACCGAATGAAAAATTTCAAGCGCTGCGCTTTATTGATGTCTATCTTTTTACTGACTTTTCATCAAATGAGCGCACAAACAGCTACTCAACATCCTAAAAACGAATTCAGAGCCGTATGGATTGCAACAGTTGTAAATATAGATTGGCCAAAAGCCGGCACTGATAACGTTGCCAAGCAAAAAGCCGATTATCTTGAAATTTTAGAAACTTACAAAAAACTGAATTACAATGCCGTAATTGTTCAAATACGTAGTGTTGGCGATGCTTTTTACCCAACTAAATTGGCGCCATGGTCTCGTTTCTTAACGGGTAAAGAAGGGAAAGCGCCACAGCCTTACTACGATGTCATGGCTTGGATGATTACTGAGGCACACAATCGAGGTTTTGAATTTCACGCATGGCTCAATCCGTACCGCGCTACAATGGATTATAACACTAGTATTTTAAGTCCTGAACACGATTATTTTAAACATCCGGAATGGATGATTCGCTATGGCGGAAAAATTTATTACAACCCTGCTTTGCCTGAAGTACAAGCTCATTTATTGAATGTAGTAAACGAAGTAGTGACCAACTACGATATTGACGCCATTCATTTTGACGATTATTTTTATCCATACAAAGTGCCCAACGAAAAATTTAATGACTCAGTTGCTTACAAAAAGTATGGTACTGGTTTGAGTTTAGAAGATTGGAGAAGACAAAACGTAAATACTTTTGTAAAAGATGTCGCTTTTTCTATCAAAAAGATAAAACCTTGGGTTCAATTCGGAATTAGTCCTTTTGGTGTTTGGCGCAATAAATCGGTTGACCCAAAAGGTTCCGATACTGAGGCGGGGCAAACCAATTACGACGATCTTTTTGCTGATCCATTAGCTTGGATGGACAATAAATGGATTGATTATATTTTGCCACAATTGTATTGGAGTATTGATCATCCAAAAGCTTCATATGCAAAATTGTTGAAATGGTGGTCTGAAAACTCGAACAACACTGCGATTTACATCGGAAACAGTACTTATAAAGTTAATGAAGATTCGGATAAAAGATGGAACAATCCTAAAGAGATTCCAAACCAAATTGACTTGACCAGAACTTACAAAAACGTTCAAGGAAATGCCTATTTCAGTGCGAAAGGATTTGTAAATAAAAATCAAACTGTAGCTAAATTGCTTCTTGAAAATCAATACAAATATCCTGCTTTGCCCAACGTAGTGCCACAAGCAGTGAAAAAAAACCAGAGCAAACCAGTTGCTACTACAATTCAATATGACCCGATAGCTTCGCGTTTTACAGTTGCTCAACCGGCAGGCGATACCATGCGTTATGTAGTGGTGTACAGTTCTCGATTTCAAACAAAATTAGATATCAAGAACCCAAGTCAAATTATTGCGAAAGTGACCTTCAATGAGCAATCAAAGTTGGCTGAAATTGCTATTCCGAGTTACAAACTTGACAAAAACAAAACCTGCGCAATTACTTTTATCGATTTGTATGGCAACGAAAGTGAGCCAACTATTGTATCATTTGCAGCAACATCAAACTAAAAACTAACTATGAAAGCAGATAACACGCCTTGGTTTTGGATACCCATATTAAACTTCGCTTCCGGATTACCGTATGCCATCATCATTTCGGTGTCGGTTATCATGTATAAAAACTTAGGGATTGACAATGAAGCTATCGGTGTTTACACCAGTTTGCTGTACTTACCATGGGTTATTAAACCATTATGGAGTCCGTTTATTGACTTATATTCTACCAAACGAAAATGGTTTTTAAGCATGCAATTACTAATATCAATTGCTTTTGTTTTAGTCGGTTTTATGCTTCCGCTGCAGCAATTTTTCTTTGTGACCTTGGCGATTTTTTGGGTAGCTGCTTTTGCTTCTGCCTCAAATGATGTGGCGAGTGATGGTTTTTATTTGTTGGCGCTAAGCAAAGACCAACAGTCCTTTTTTTTAGGAATTAGAAGTACATTTTACAGACTTGCTATGCTTACCGGAAACGGATTAATTGTCGTACTGGCAGGCTACCTCGAAATTGAATTTGGAGATAAAAATAAAGCATGGTCTTACACAATGGTTTTAGTCGGAATTCTAATGGCTATCATCACTATTTATAATTTTTTCGTGAGTCCAAAAACAGAATCAACAGCCGCTCCATTAAGTGCTGAAAGCATTACAAATAAAAGCTTTGGAACCGTTTTTAAAAGTTTTTTTCAAAAGAAACAAATAGGTTTAATACTCGCTTTTATTTTACTGTTCCGTTTAGGAGAGTCGCAATTACTGAAAATGCTGAGTCCATTCTTGATTGACCCATTGGAAAAAGGTGGATTAGGATTGGATACTCAGGAAGTTGGCGTTATTTATGGAACTTTTGGTTTAATTGCGCTCACAATTGGAGGAATTTTAGGCGGAATTGTCATTAGTAAAGATGGTTTAGGAAAATGGATGTTGCCCATGATTTTAACCATGCACTTACCTATAATTGGATTCATTTTATTAGCTCATTATCACCCTACAGATATTTGGAATGTATACGCAACGGTTGTGGCAGAGCAATTTGGCTACGGTTTTGGTTTTGCGGCCTTCATGATGTACTTAATTTATGTTGCCGAAGGCGAATCAAAAACCTCTCACTACTCCATTGCTACTGGTTTTATGGCTCTTGGAATGATGTTACCAGGCATGGTTAGTGGTTACATACAGGAGTATTTGGGGTACGGAAACTTCTTTATTTGGGTTTTTGTGGCTACTATTCCGGGTTTAATTTTGTCACGATTCTTGATTTATCCTAGTGATTTTGGAAAAAAAAGTACTCCTGAGAATCTTCGTCAATCGAAATAATGTAATTTAAAATAAAACGGCAAGCCTCCAACAAGTTCGCACAATATTCGTATTTAGAACCAACGCATTTTACTTTTACAACAATACTATTCCACTTTTACAATGACTTTAGAACAAAAAATTGGACAGTTTTTCTTTCCGGCAGCATTCATTAACGACAGCGAAAGTGAAATTCAAGCTTTGGAACAACTAATTAGGGAGCATCACATTGGTGGACTCACTTTTTTTCATAGTAGAGCCAGTGCTGCCACTAATTATGAGTCTAAAAAACAAGTCATTTTAAATGATGAAAGTTGCCAACGATTGAAAGAGCTTATTGTTCGCTATCAAAAATGCGCCTCTACTCCATTGCTTATTAGTATTGATGCCGAATGGGGATTAGCAATGCGTGTTGAAAAAACACCTCAATATCCCTACGCTATTACTCTTGGCGCTTTGCCGTTAAGCGAAATAGACTTAGTTTATCAAGTAGGAAAACAAATTGGCACTGATTTAAAAGCAGTTGGTATTCATTACAATTTAGCGCCACTAGCTGATATCAATAACAATCCCGATAATCCAGTAATTGGCTACCGTTCCTTTGGTGAAGACAAAGAAAAAGTTGCTCAATTCGCGCTAGCTTATTTACAAGGTTTAAATGATGCAGGCATTTTAGGTTGTTTGAAACATTTTCCGGGACACGGCAATACCAACGTCGATTCTCACCTCGGATTACCCGTTTTAACACAAAATCTCGAGGAATTAACAAATAACGAATTGCATCCTTTTGCTGCAGGAATTACCGCCAATGTTGATTCTATTATGATTGGCCATTTGGCAGTGCCGGCTTTGAATGATGGCGAAAATACTTCAGCAACTTTATCTCAAAAAGTTATTGAAGGATTGTTACGTACTCAAATGGGTTTTGAAGGATTAGTTATTTCAGATGCCTTGAATATGCACAGTGTTTCAAAATTGTACAGTGAAAAAGGTCAATTAGAATGGGAAGCTTTTCAGGCGGGAAATGATGTTTTGTGTTTTGCAGAAAACATTGCTGAGGGAATTCAATTCATTAAAGCCAACGCGACTCCAGAACGAATCGACGCTAGTTACAATCGCATCTTAAAGTACAAGCAAAAAGCAGGTTTATTTACTACAAACAGCGAATTTAATGTTGCAAATAAAACTAGTTTTGACTGGGAAACAACATCAAAACTCAACACAAAAATTGCTCAAAACAGCATCACAACTTTAGAAAATAAAACTAACAAGTCTGAATTAGTAGATGCTAATGAGAGGAACACATTTGCCAAAATAAGCTTGTACGGGCCAAAAAACAATTTATTTTTTACGAGTTTAGAAAGTGAATTATCAAGTCCGACATTTTCCTATACACTTAACAATAGATTATTCTTATCACAATTTGAACAGGAATTACAAAACTTTGATACAGTTTTAATTTCCTTGTTTGTTCCAAAAGCCAAGCCACTAAATAATTTTGAGTTAGAAGAAGAAGTGTTGCACATGCTGCAAAAGCTTTTAGAAACTAAAAAGTGTACAGTCTACGTGTTTGGAAATCCGTACTCCTTGCAAGTAATTCCATGTCTGTCGCAAGCAAATAGCTTGGTGATGGTTTACCAAGATTTTATAGAGTTTCAAGAAGTTGCGGCGCAACATTTATTGACAGATACTTTAGGAAAAGGAACGTTACCCGTTCACGTTCCTTTGAGTTAACAACGAGGACTTAAGTTAATTGAGATAAAACATAAGAAAAGTTTATTAAAGTATAAGAATATGTAATGAAACATCTATTTTTATTTAAACAAGGAAGAACTACTTTTGCAAAATCAAAAAATTAACTTTAAAGTCAATAAAAATGTCATTAGTAGGTAAAAAATTTCCAAGTATTGCAGTAGATGCTATCTCTGAAATGGGTGATAATTTAAAAATCAACATTTTCGAAGAAGCAGTAAACAACAACAAAAAAGTACTTTTATTTTGGTACCCAAAAGATTTTACTTTTGTCTGCCCAACTGAATTACACGCTTTTCAAGCTGCTTTACCAGAATTTGAAAAAAGAAATACAATGATCATTGGAGCATCTTGCGACACAAACGAAGTACACTTTGCTTGGTTGAACACTCCAAAAAACAATGGTGGAATTGAAGGTGTAACTTACCCAATTCTTGCTGATACAAACCGTAACTTATCTAACATTTTAGGAATTCTTGACATCGACTCAACTGAGTACAGTGAAGAAACAGATTCTGTTATCATCGAAGGATCTAACGTAACTTTTAGAGCTACCTATTTAATTGATGAAACGGGTAAAATTTTCCACGAAAGTGTTAACGATATGCCATTAGGTCGTAACGTAAACGAGTACTTGCGTATGGTTGATGCTTACACACACATTCAAGAAAAAGGTGAAGTTTGTCCTGCAAACTGGGAAGCTGGTAAAGAAGCAATGAGCGCTGACCGCGTAAGTACTGCTGAATACTTAAGTTTAAACTAATAAAATAAAGATACAAAGGTTCAGAGGGCCTGAGCGACAGCTTTTTTGCCGCAAATAATCATGAAGTTCTAAAAACTTTATTCCTTTGAACCTTTGTCCCTTTCAAACCTAAAAAAAACATCCCATGTTAATTGAATTAACTTCTGATAGTTTACAAGATTTAATCGCTAAAGAAGAAAAAGTTGTTGTACAATTTTCAGCTTCTTGGTGTGGCAATTGCCGAATCATGAAACCAAAATTCAAAAAGTTGGCTACTGAAAACGAAGCCATGACTTTTGCTTTAGTAGACGCTGAAAATTTCCCAGAATCTCGCAAATTAGCTAACGTAAGTAACTTGCCTACTTTTGCTACTTTTGTAAATGGAAAATTGGTAAACGAAACACAAACCAACAAGCAAGAAGTACTAGTTGAGTTGGTAAACGAAATTGTTTAATTTTTTAGTTAAAGGTTAAAAATTGTAAGCTTAGGCGATATAATTCTAAACTTTAATTTAACTGAAAACTTAGACACTAAAATTAAAAAAGAAAATGAAATTACCCGTAATCAAACATTTAACACAATTTATCGAGGAAAATGATGAGGACTACATCATTGAAACTATTGATGTATTAGAAGCTATGACTGAAATCCCTTCGTTAAAAGATGAAGAATTAGATGTTATTGGCGAGTTAATCTCAAACATGTACGGTGCGATTGAAGTCAACAAATTAGTTAAGTCTGGTGTTGATAAAAAAGAAGCTTTGAACCAATTTATGAAACGAGTGCTTGGATCAATCGATAAATAAAAAAGTTTTACATCATACAAAGCGCATTCCAATTCGGAGTGCGTTTTTTTTTTTGTGAAAATGGAACACACTGTGACGTAAAATTAATTTTAAATAAACGCTAAAATCAAAACTTAAAACCCAAAGCGTAGACTTAAATCTTAAATAATTTTCATACTTTTGAACCTCACAAAAAAACAAAAATTATGGCATCTATTACATTAGGAGGAAATCCAATAAACACTTCAGGCGAACTACCAACAGTTGGCTCAAAATTATCTGATTTTAAACTAGTTGCAACTGATTTATCTGTAGCCGATTTAACTTCGTTTGCAGGTAAAAAATTAGTTTTGAATATTTTTCCAAGTATTGATACAGGAACTTGTGCTGCCTCTGTTAGAAAATTTAACGAAAGTGCTGCAAGTCTTGATAACACAGTAGTTCTTTGTGTTTCTCGCGATTTACCATTTGCTCAAAAACGTTTTTGTGGAGCTGAAGGACTTGAAAATGTGGTAAATTTATCTGATTTTGCTTCAGGAGAATTTGGTAAGAATAATGGTTTAGAAATCACTGACGGACCTTTAGCAGGTTTACACTCTCGCGTAATCATTGTTACTGATGCTAATGGTGTGATTACACACACTGAGCAAGTAGCTGAAATTGCTGACGAACCAAATTACGAAGCTGCTTTAGCAGTATTGTAATCACAAACACTATGGAATTTCAAAAAGACAATAAATTTTTATCTGGACGTTTAAAAAGTGTACAATTTGCATTTAAAGGCGCAGTTACACTTATCAAAACAGAGCATAGCATCATGGTACAATGCGGTCTTGGAGTGGCGGTTACAGCAGCTGGATTTTATTTTGGAATTTCAAAAACCGAATGGCTTATTCAAACATTGGCGTTAGGCTTAGTGTTATGCACAGAAGGACTTAATACCGCAGTTGAAAAAATAGCCGATTTCATTCACCCTAATTTTCACGAAAAAATAGGATTCATAAAAGACATTGCAGCAGGAGCGGTATTTTTTGCCGCTCTAACTGCAATTGTTATTGGTCTTGTTATTTACATCCCTTTTATTTTTTAGGCAATTTTACAATCTCGAATGGCAAAAACAACCAAAACGACTCCCCCAAACAAAAAAAACGCAGACAAAGCAGATTCACCAAAAAGTATAGTAATCTCTAAACAACAAAAAATTGTTTTGGGAGCATTGTTAGTGCTTTTTTCGGTTGCATTGCTAGTCGCTTTTATTTCCTTTTACCTTCATGGGCAACAAGATCAAAGTGCTGTTCAAGCGCTAACAGATCGTTCTGAAACGGTAGAAAACTGGTTAGGTAAATTTGGAGCATTTCTGGCAGATTTATTGGTTTTTCAGGGATTTGGGATTGCAGCATTTCTGTTTGTTAGACTGTTTTTCTTAACGGGACTTTACATGGTACTTGGTATACCTGGTCGCAAACTAAAAAACATTTGGTTCTGGGATCTATTCATTATGGTTATTCTATGCGTCTTGTTAGGATTTTTTGCCACTTCTGTACCTGAATTAGGCGGAACAATTGGTTATGAACTTAACTTGTTTTTGCAAGATTATTTAGGAAAAACGGGGACTTTATTGACTTTAATTTTCGGTATAATAATTTATGTAATATTCAAAGTTAAAATTTCACCTGAAAAAATTCAATCTTTATTTACCGCTTCCGCAAAAGAAGAAGCAACTCCTTCAATTGGAGTAAAAGATAAAGAAAACAGCGCCGGTTATAACCTAGAAGAATATGCAACTCCAGAAGAGGAAGAAATTGATACCATACATTTAAAAACTAATGGCACCCAATTTGAAATCAACAAGGAAGCACTCAAGCCAACTATAAGCGCATCATCTGACTTAGCCGTAAAACCAGCCAACAAGCCCATCGCTATGGAGCTTACTCCTGCTCCTAGTATTAAAGTCGAACCAGAAATAGTAGAATCATTTGTTATTGAAACGGCGCCGGAGGAAGATATCATCGAAGAAAATCTAGCATCAAGATTGGTAGCTGATTTTGGTTTATTTGATCCTACTTTGGATTTATCTAACTATAAATTCCCAACTATTGATATCTTAAAAGAATATTCAAGCGGCGGAATTACCATTAATCAAGAAGAATTAGAAGAAAATAAAAATCGTATTGTAGATACTTTACGCAATTACAAAATCGAAATTGCACAAATAAAAGCTACCGTTGGTCCATCGGTAACTTTATACGAAATTGTGCCAGAAGCTGGAATTCGAATCTCCAAAATTAAGAGTTTAGAGGATGATATTGCCCTTTCACTTTCAGCATTAGGAATTCGTATCATTGCTCCAATTCCTGGAAAAGGAACTATTGGTATTGAGGTTCCAAATAAAAACCCAACGATGGTTTCTATGAAAAGTGTAATTGGAAGCGCTAAATTTCAAGAAGCCGAAATGGAGTTGCCAATTGCATTAGGAAAAACCATTTCAAACGAAACATTTGTAGTTGACTTAGCAAAAATGCCACACCTTTTGATGGCAGGTGCTACTGGTCAAGGTAAATCGGTTGGATTGAATGCAGTTTTAACATCACTTTTGTACAAAAAGCATCCCGCAGAAGTGAAATTTGTCTTGGTCGATCCTAAAAAAGTCGAACTAACACTTTTTAATAAAATAGAAAGACATTACTTGGCTAAGTTGCCTGATATGGATGATGCTATTATCACCGACAATGCGAAAGTAGTGAATACTTTGAACTCTCTTTGCGTAGAGATGGATAATCGTTACTCCTTATTGAAAGATGCAATGGTTCGTAACATTAAGGAATATAACGATAAATTTAAGGCTAGGAAACTAAATCCTGAAAATGGCCATCGATTTTTACCCTACATTGTATTGGTAGTTGATGAGTTTGCCGATTTAATTATGACCGCAGGAAAAGAAGTCGAAGTACCTATAGCAAGATTGGCGCAATTGGCCAGAGCTATTGGTATTCACTTGATAATTGCTACTCAACGTCCGTCTGTGAATGTAATTACCGGTTTAATTAAGGCCAATTTCCCGGCTCGAATTGCTTTTAGAGTAACATCTAAAATTGACTCTAGAACTATTTTAGATACACAAGGTGCTGATCAATTAATTGGTCGAGGTGATTTACTTTACACTAATGGCAACGATGTCGTACGTGTACAATGTGCTTTCATAGACACGCCCGAAGTCGAAAAAATTACAGAATTCATTGGTGCACAAAAAGCATATGCAACAGCTTATTTATTACCAGAGTTTGTTGGAGAGGAAAATGGCATTAATCTTGATGTAGATATTTCTGAAAGAGACAGCTTATTCAGAGAAGCCGCCGAAATTATTGTCAATGCACAACAAGGTTCGGCATCACTATTGCAAAGAAAACTTAAACTAGGCTACAACCGAGCAGGACGATTAATTGATCAATTAGAAGCTGCTGGTATAGTAGGTCCTTTTGAAGGAAGTAAAGCGCGAAGTGTAAACATCATGGATATGCATGCTCTTGATCAATTTTTCAACAATGAACAAAACAATTAAAACATGGAACTTATCATTCAAGACTCAAAAAGCAACAACTTTCAAAAATTAGCAAAAAAATGTACACTTGCTTTGGCCTGCGTATTGTTTAGTTTTTCAACGCAAGCTCAAGATAAAAAAGCAAAAGATTTGCTTGACCAAGTGACGGCCAAAGTTAAAAGTTACAATAATATTGGAATTGATTTTAAATATTCATTAAACAATGCCAAAGAAAACATCAACCAAGATAGTAAAGGCAATGTGACCATGAAAGGCAATCAATACGTATTGAATTTTATGGGAGTTACTAAAATTTTTGACGGAAAAAAAACGTATACAATTGTTCCTGAAGATGAAGAAATCACTATTTCGAGTATCAATGAAAAAGACGATAATGCAATAACTCCATCTAAAATGTTGACTTTTTTTAATTCAGGGTATAAGTATACGATGGACATTATTCAAAATGTAAAAGGTAGAAAAATTCAATACATCAAATTAGTTCCTACAAATGCTAAAGATCAACGAAAAGAAATCCTTTTAGGAATTGATGTACAAACCAAACACATTTACAATTTAATAGAAGTTGGCAAAAAAGGAACAAAAACAACTTTAACCGTTAATTCTTTTAAAACCAACCAACCTTTGTCAAAAAATCAATTTACCTTTGTGGGAAGTAAATATCCCAATTACTACATCAACAAATTAGATTAAAACATTAGGTGAAAATTCTTGACAAATACTTATTAAAAACATTTCTGACTACATTTACAACAGTATTTGTAATCTTATTTTTTATCTTCATTTTACAAACCGTTTGGTTATTCATATCAGAGTTAGCCGGGAAAGATTTAGACATATTTATGGTCGTAAAGTTCCTGGCTTTTTCTATGCCTAGAATCGTACCATTGGTATTACCCTTATCGATATTACTGGCATCAATCATGACTTTCGGTAATCTTGCCGAAAACTACGAGTTTGCCGCTATGAAATCCTCTGGGATTTCATTACAAAGAGCCATGCGAAGTTTAACGGTTTTTATTACGTTGCTAAGTATTGTTGCCTTTTTCTTTGCAAATAATGTGATTCCTTACGCTGAATACAAGTTTATAAACTTTCGAAAAAATATTGCTCAAGTAAAACCGGCACTTGCTATCGCCGAAGGACAATTCAGTGATGTAGGTTTTTACAACATTAAAGTCGATAAAAAAAGCGGTAAAGAAGGAAATATTCTTTCTGGAATTACAATTCATAAAAAATCAAAAACTGGTGATGGTAGCAAAACAGTTATCAAAGCCAAAGATGGTGAATTAATTAGTAGCGAAGAATCAAGTATTTTGCAGCTAGTTTTAAATGACGGCCATTATTATGAAGATATTGTTCCTAAAAAATACGAGGACCGTAGCAAAATGCCTTTTATAAAAAGCGCATTTAAAAAGCAAATTATAAATATTGATTTATCTGAATTTTATAAATCTGATATCAATGACGAGTCGGTAGCTAATACCAACACAATGCTAACTGCCAACGAATTGAATTATACTTTAGATTCTTTGAACAAGAATTTAAAAACTGATATCGTTTCTTTTGCGAAAAGCAGCAACAACAGAGTAAATTATCCGACAAAAAATAAGATTATTAAAAGTTCTGTGAAAAAGAAATTACCTGATGATGTTTTGACTTTGTATACAGATAAACAACAAAAAGATATTTTAAATATAGCCGTTAGCAATTTAAAAAGTACTGCCTACTCTATTGATTCCTCTAAAACAGAATTATTTAACAAACAGAAAAATATCAACAAACACTTAATAGCTTTGTATGATAAGTTTGTTATTGTATTTGCTTGTTTCTTGATGTTCTTTATTGGCGCTCCCTTAGGTGCTATCATTCGTAAAGGCGGTTTGGGATTACCAATTGTTTTTGCTGTTTTGATTTTTATTACTTTTCATTTTATCAATACTTTCGGAAAACGATTGGCACAAGAAAACGGAATGACGCCGTTTCTAGGTTCTTGGCTGTCTTCTTTTATACTGACACCTCTAGCTGTATTATTAACTTACCGCGCAACGAACGACATAGGATTAATTAACATGGACAGTTTACTCGTTCCTTTCCAAAAATTTATTAAAAAAATACTACCATCACAAAACTAAATGTCAAAATGGATCTAGACACAATACAATTAAATACAATTGAAGAAGCAATAGAAGATATCCGTCAAGGAAAAGTAATCATTGTAGTTGACGATGAAGATCGTGAAAATGAAGGTGATTTTTTGGCTGCTGCCGAAAAAGTAACTCCAGAAATGATTAACTTCATGGCTACACATGGCCGAGGACTTATTTGTGCTCCATTGACAGAAAGTAGATGTAAAGAACTTGGATTACATGTAATGGTTAGCAACAATACTGATCCTATGGAAACAGCTTTTACAGTATCTGTTGATTTAAGAGGAAATGGAGTAACTACAGGAATCTCTGCCGCTGACCGAGCAAAAACAATTCAAGCGCTAGTTGATACAGAGACAAAACCCCACGATTTAGCGCGTCCTGGACATATTTTTCCTTTAATTGCCAAGCAAGGTGGTGTTTTACGTAGAACCGGACATACTGAAGCCGCTATTGATTTTGCTAGATTGGCAGGTTTTAAATCGGCCGGTGTGATTGTAGAAATCATGAACGAAGATGGTACCATGGCTCGCCTACCGCAGTTAGTTGCTGTAGCTAAGAAATTCGATTTAAAATTAGTTTCAATTGAAGCCCTCGTTGCTTATCGAATGCAACATGATAGTCTAATTGTAAAGAAAGAGGATTTTAATTTAGAAACTCGCTTTGGTACATTTAGATTGCGCGCTTACGAGCAAACAACCAATAAGCAAATTCATATCGCATTAACCAGAGGTACATGGAACTTGGGTGAACCAATTTTAACGCGGATTAACTCATCGCAAGTGAATAATGACTTATTAGGTACCCTAACTAATAATGCAGATAAACAACTTGACGATATGTTCCGCAAAATTAACGAGGACGGAAAAGGAGCCGTTATTTTTGTAAATCAAGATATGCAATCGGTTAATTTATTGAGTCGTTTGGCTGATTTGAAAATTTTACAGTCCAAAGGTGAAATGAAAGCACCAAAAATTGTGATTGATAGTAAAGATTTTGGTATTGGAGCACAAATTTTGCACGATATTGATATCTCAAAAATTAGATTAGTAACCAATTCTGTTCAAGAAAAACGTGTTGGAATGATTGGTTACGGCCTTGAAATAACGGAATATGTTAGTTACTAAAAAAATATTTAAAAATAATTTATTTTTTTTGATCGTAAAACCAACATAATGAAACGGTTAAAAGATCAACCAAAAAAGAGTCGATTTTTTTCCGAAAAAGCGCTTGTATAAACCAAAAAGAGCCCTACATTTGCAAACGCAATCAGCAAATGAAAGCGATTTATTGGAGAAATGGCAGAGCGGTCGAATGCGGCAGTCTTGAAAACTGTTGACTGTAACAGGTCCGGGGGTTCGAATCCCTCTTTCTCCGCGAAAAGCCCGAAACTTAAGTTTCGGGCTTTTTCATTTATAATATTTAAAAATTCACTTTTTAAATGTTTTCTTTAAACAACTCCTCCTCTATCATTCTCGGTAGCAAGTCTAACTCTTTTTTGATTTAACTTAAAAAACAGAAAATTTGTGGTGTTTTTTTATTTAGAAATAACTCTTACTCTACACTGTTATTGAATCATTTTTTTATAAAATTATAAAAGAATATTGCACATTCGAAAAAACTTATTATATTTGCACTCGCAATCAGAAAACGATAGCGACGTATTGGAGAAATGGCAGAGCGGTCGAATGCGGCAGTCTTGAAAACTGTTGACTGTAACAGGTCCGGGGGTTCGAATCCCTCTTTCTCCGCTCAATTAAAACCCTAACTACTAGTTAGGGTTTTTTATTTTCAAAATATCCCAACATTGTCCCCACAATATTATATTTTTGACACAACCTAACGGTATATTCTTTATTTAGCTCCTCTGATTAAGTTTCTGAAATCTCCTCATTAAACTTCATTTTAAAAAACATCTTTTAAATCAATATTGAAATCCCTAATATGAGTTCCTACACCAACAATAATTATTAAGAAGTCAATAAAAAATGGTTATTGAAACAACTCTTTTCTTCTATCAATACTTTCTATTCTGATCTTTTTAGGAACATTTTTACTATAGATCCCTGTAACTTGATTAAGCTCCGTAATAAGAACATATTCATGGAAATTGATTATCTATTATGTTTAGTTTTTTATATCCGATATCCAAATCCAAATTTCAAAATATTAACATTTGTATTGTAGCTTGTGTTTGGAATTCCATCTTCAACTCTAATTTTTATAAAGTCATATTGTGCTTGAATGAATAATCTGCTATTCAAATCATAGGATAGACCAATATTCAAATTAAAGCCACCCTCATTATCGTTAATGTCGGCAGGAAAATCTGCATTTCTATTTTCTACCCAATCTGCATTATAGATTACGATTGAATATCCTAAACCAATATTAGGGTGAAATTTTTCTAAATTTGGAATATTGAATTCCGTATAAATTCGAGGTTGTATCGGGAAAATTTTAACGTCAAAAAGTTGATTTAAGGAAGTAGCATTAGATTTTGTGTTCTGAAAAAAGCCGAAATTTATAGAAACTCCTACATCTACTGTTTTACTGTCAGAAAATTTATATTTGGCTCCTACGTCTACTAATCCTTTATAATTCTGCTCTAAAAAATTGTCACCAATTGCAATTGGATAATTAGCTTCTAAATTTAATTTTGAATCTTGTGAAAATGATTTGATTGTAAAAATCAATAGTAATGTCAATAATAATTTTTGTTTCATGGTACTCTTTTTAGATTACATACACTGATCCCGCGCTACACGCGGCTTGGGTCTAAATTAAGCCCTATTTTTGGATTTGCGAAAACTTCAATACAAACCAATTTTTCTATTAAAGCAAATGCCCAAATCGCTTACAGCATATGTTAGCTGATGTTTTTGTGCGTTATTGTTAAATGTTCTACAGGAAAGTAAACAGAAAAAGTTGCACCTACACCATCTATCCCTTCGGCCTCAATGTAACCATCATGAAGTTCTACAATTTTTTTGCAGATTGATAACCCAATACCAGTACCCATAAATTCAGTTTGACTGTGTAAGCGTTGAAATATTTTAAATACTTTTTCTTCATAGGCTGCATCAAAACCTTTCCCATTATCTTTTACAATAATTTTATAAAATTCTTTCAATACAAAATTTGATCTTTTACTGTTCACCTTTTCGGCTGAAATACTTATTACTGGCGCTACCTCTGGTCTGGTAAATTTTATTGAATTACTAATTAGGTTTAAAAATAATTGCCTCAATTGAAATTGTATGCCAAACATAGTTGGTAAATTATGAAGCTCTATTGTAATATTCTTTTCTTCGATACTTTCCTTAAAATCTAATAAGATACCTTCAATAATTTCATTTAAGTTCACAGAATCGAGCTTTTTTTCTTCATTCATTACTTTGGAATAAGTGAGCAAATCATCAATTAAAATTTGCATTTTACCTGCAGATTTCTGCATTCGTAAAATATTTTCTTTAACAGAATCAGTTAAGTTTGTACCATCTCTTTCAAGAATAATAGAACCATAAAACTGAATTTTCCGCAATGGCTCCTTTAGGTCGTGGGTACTAATCCAATTCATATTTTCCAATTCATCATTCGCTTTTTGCAATTTTTGATTAAGGTTTAAATATCTTTCTTCCTCTATTCTTAAATCTGCTAAATGTAGTTGGCGTTGTATGGCTATCGTAATTGCTTCAGCTTCTTTAAGTTCTGGTGTTTTCCATTCTTCGCTGGTAAGTTTTACGACTTGTTTCCAAACTTCAAATGACTTTCTGGGTGAAAGCATCAAATTTTCCTCGTTCTTCTGAATTGCTTTTGATGGGTCGCCTCCCCAATCAACACTCTTTTCTACTTCACGCCTCGTCCACACGATACAACTTTTGTTGGTGTCACTTAACGGTAAATACATCACACCGGCAATACTATTGGCGATTTTTGTGGCTCCAGCATAATGTTGGTGCAATTGATGAGTATTGAAATTCTCAGACCTTTTTTCCGATTTTAGCCAGTTAATCAAATCATCAATTTGTTGAGTGGATGGTAAATTACCCTCGGTGTAATTTTCTTCATTATAATGCAGTATTACTCCATCTGCATTTATTAAATCTTTAAGTTTTGAGAGAGTGTCTTTTTTCGTTATGATAGCTGGGTTATTTGTTAATAAGTTTTGAAAATCAACAACTTTTTTCCCGATTTCTTTTGCAAGTTCAAACTCATCTGCTGCTTGTCGCACATCTATTTGCGATGAAAGAAATATGGCCTGTAAATGTGCCGTGAGTCTAGTGTAATAGGGAATATGTTTGGGACTGTAATGATGGCAAGAAATTAAACCCCATAATTTCTTATGATGAATGATAGAAATTACAAAAGTAGCACCCACCTCCATATTCTTTAAATATTCCAGGTGTATGGGCGACATACTTCGTAAATTGGAAAGGCTTAAATCAAGATTACGGTTTACATTTGCTTCATCATTAACTGTAAATATAGCAGCAGGCGTGTAATTTACATCCACTAACATTCTTACTAAATTACTCAAATAAAGCTCTCTTGCCTGTGAAGGAATATCAGTATGTGGATAATTCAAATGTAAAAAAGGCTTTAGGTCTTCTTTTTTACTTTCAGCAAATACTTGACCGTTATATTCTTTATCAAAACGGTAAATCATTACCCTGTCATAGCCAGTAATACTTCGGGTTTCATCAGCAATATTCTGGCAAAGACTTTGAAGATTGTCTGACCTTTCGGTGTGATATGTAAATCGTTGCATTCGATTTAAGAGATCCGGCAAATCTATTTTAGCTTCCGTAAATGGTTCAAATTCAAGTATAATTACTTTATCGCTTTTGTGTGCAGTAACATGGAATGTTTTTTCATTATAATTAATAATAAAGGGTCGCGCTAAATGATCCGAAAACTCTTTAAACTGTTCTTGAATATTTTCAATATCAGCCTTTTCAAAAATTGTTTCAAGCTTTTTGCCAAGCAATTCAATATGTGTTTTGTTCAAAAAGTCAACACAGTTTTCACTGCAGAAAGCCACGGTATAATCACCTTGTGTAACGGCAAGCAAAAAACCATGCGTTTGAATGGTACCAGGAATATGTATGGCTTCACTTTCGCAGTTAAGCAAGTTTGCTACAGAATCATTTACAATACTTTTAATTTTCATATGTTAAATTTTTTTGTTGCTTTTGCTAAGCATGTTATCTATAATTTTAAATGTATTAAAAGCACCCGTGATTATTTGTTGCTCTTGCAGTGTTGATTGTGGTAAAGCAGTAAATTGTTGTAAAAACTCTTTCCACATGCTACCTGTTCGCTGTTGGTAGCCCAAAAAATAGGCGGCATTTAATAGATCGGGAGACATTACTTTTTGCAAGTGTTTCACAATTATTTGCCCACCAAGCGTTGAACCTTCTAGTACATATAATGCACCTGCTGCTAAATAAACATCAGGATATGTATCTCTAAAGAATTCTTCTTTAAGTAGCCTATGTTTATCAATTGTAATGCCGAGTGCTTTTAAATCTTCTTCAATAAAATTGGCTTTTTTTCTATTGTTGATATTTAAAAAATGCGGATCTAATTCGGGATAAACATATTGCTCAAAACCTTTTACAAAGCTATACAGTTGGATAAGGTAACTAGAGTAAATAGTTTCATTAACGTTATTGCTTAGTAATGCCTGCGACAAATTATTTTGTTCAAGCTGCTTATGGCTGCAAGCTGTTGCGGCTCTTAATTTTTGTATAAACATTTTTATTAGCGTTAAATTTGTTTTAGCGAATCCCAAATCATTTGTAAACACTTAGATATAATACTTTTAAACGAATTGTGGCTGTTTGGCTTTTGCAGATAAAGATCTGCTCCCATTTGATACAATTCATTTATTTACTCTTGATTCGATGACTTAGACAGAATAACAATTTTTATAGCTTTCCACTATTCGTTACTCCTAATTTCTGTCAGACATTCAAAGCATGTTTTATTAGCATGTTTAAAATACTGCCGAACAAATATTCGAGGATTTTACTTCAAGATCTGTTTGAACTACCAAGTTCAATTAGGAAATCCTTTCAATCGATTTGGGCCACATACAATATGGGCCACTGTCGTGCAGCTGAGTTAATAGTTGCATGTTTGCTCCAGCCGGAATAATTTCCGTAAGATATTAAGAAACTTTTTTTCTCTATTGGTTATTTAAAAAGGATTCAATTATATGAAAATGTTCCTCTTTGTCGAGTGGCTTCGCTAGAAAGGCTGCAATGTTTGGGTCTTTTAGTGCCCTTTCCTGATCACTAGGGTTTATAGATGAAGAAAGGACTAAAATATTTGCTTTTTTCGCAAAATCGGGGAACTTTTGTACAAAAATTTCAAGGAATTCCCATCCATCCAGTACTGGCATATTCAAATCCAAAAGTATTACTTCGGGCAAATTTTCCATTGGGATATCTCCTTTTTCTATATTTTCATAATAAGATAAAGCTTCATCCCCACTTTTTGCCGCTACTATTTTGTCGCAGAAACTTGCAGATTTTAACACCATTTTATTCAAATGAATGGTTATAGAATCATCGTCAATTACTAAAACTGTTTTTGTCATTTTATGGGTTATTTAAAAGTTATTGTAAAAATGGTGCCTACATTCACCTCACTATCCACTTCGATTTGGCCTCCTGACGCATTTATTTGAGATTTGACAAGGAACAATCCTATCCCTTTGCCATCAGAATTTTTGTGAAACCGTTTTTGAAAACCAAATATCTTGTGCTTTACACGAGACATATCCATCCCTATTCCATTGTCTGAAAAAGTAAGTTGGGTTCTACCATTTTCACTTTTTATGGTTTTTATCTTGATAATGATATTTCTTTCAGAATGACGGTATTTTATTGAATTTGTAATTAGATTTAAAAAGATACTTTCTAGATAAACCATTGTAAAGTGTACAGTAGGGACCTCAGAAAAATCAGTCTCAATTATTACTTTGCGATCACTCAATGTTCCGGAAATGAATTGTTTTACCTAATCGAGTATTTCTTCAAAAGACAATTCATCTAATAGTAGGTCCGTATTATCTTTTACGATGAGTACATTGATAAGGTCATTTAGCGTTTCATTCAATTGATTGGTTGATGTTTTGAGGAACTCTATCAGTTTTAATGTTGATGGATCTTCTATTTTCTCTGGGCTTAATAATTTACAAATTAAAACTAAGTTAGTTAAGGGTGCCCTTAAGTTATGAGTAGTTATATAGCTAAACTGCTTTAGTTCTAAGTTGATATCCATCAGTTCCTTTATCATTCTTTCCTTTTCTAAGGCAGCTTCAATTTCTTTTGTCACATCCCTTTCTACAGCAATCCAATGGGTATACCACCCTTTTTCATTTGCAATTGGTGCTATGCTGAAGTTATTCCAAAACTTCTCGCCATTTTTCCTCGAGTTCGATATTGTTATTTCACATGGCTCCCAATTATTCATTGCAGTTCGCAATTTGTCTAATTCCTTTCTATCGGTATCTTCATTTTGCAATATTCTAGGCGATAGGCCAATTACTTCCTCAGGGGTATAACCTGTCATTTTTTCAAATGCTGGATTCACAAAAATTATTCTAGGTCCTGGTAAATCAAATGGTTCAGCCTCTGTTATCAAAATACTATCTTTTGTATGGACAATAACAGATTCTAATAATTTAAGATGTTGTATGCGCTCTTTTTCAGCAGTTACATCCCAATTGGTTCCAATCATTCGTATAGCATTTCCATCATTGTCTCTTTCAATAATTGCTGAGGAATTTATATAATGAACTGATGAATCATTCCATACAATTCTGAATTCAGGCTTATATTCTTTTTTATTAGTAATGGCAAGTTCCAAATCGTTATTCAACCGTTGAATGTCTTGTGGGTGTAATCTTGAAAACCATCCTTCGTAGACAGAATTAAATTCGTTTTCAGCAATATTGTATAGCCTATACATTCCTTCATCCCAGGTAAGCTCATTATTTTTTAAATTCCAATCCCAAATTCCTAATTGTGCACTTTTTGTTGCCAAAAGTAAACGGTTAGTTTGGCGTTGCAACAATTCATTTATAGAATAGATTTCTGCAGATACTTTATTCTGCTCTGTTACATCAGTTAAAAATAAGCATTTCAATTCTAATCCATTATAAACAATAAAGGTCGAGATTATGTCCACATCTATTAAAGCGCCATCCTTTTTAACAATTGTAGCCTGAAAATGTACTTTACCTTCCCTCCTTAAAACTTCGAAGCCTTCTAGTATAATATCCGAATTTAACCTAGGGTCAATATCCATTTGATCAAGCATTGCAAATTCCTCTTTGGTATAACCAAGCATGTTATGAGCTGCTTCATTAAAATCATAAATTGATCCATCAGACTTTATAAGATATATGGCAGTTGTACTTTTTTGAATAATATAGTCTGATAGTTTTAGTTTTTCTTCTGCTTTCTTTTTTTCGGTGATGTCATTTATATAACAAAAGTTCACCTCATTTTCATTGTAGTTAATTAAGTTACTACTTATTTCCACATCCAATAGAGTACCATCCTTTCTCTCAAAATGACAGTCAAAAACTATATTTTTCTTTTCTCTTATTTCATTCCATTGTTTAATGCAACTTGCTTCGTCCATTGTTGTTGCAACATTTAACAAATTCATTTTGCTCAATTCTTCTTTGGTGTAACCCAATAACTTTAGTAAAGCATCGTTAAAACTATAAAATTCACCAGTTGCCAAAAGCAACATGATAGGTGTGGCAGACTTTTTAAATGCGAAGTCCATCAGTTTTATTTCTTCATCAGCCTTTATCTTTTCGGTTACATTTTGGATGTGAGCGATGGAAACAAGTTTACCATTTAGTTCAAAAACATTTGCACTCACGTCCACATACATCAACTCACCATTTTTCTTTAGGTGTCTCCATACTTTTTGATGTTCAGACCCATAACTTTCCAAGTTCCGTGTAATACGCTCAATCAAAGGAATATCTTCTGGATGGCTTATTTCCCTGCTATTTAGTTGTGTAAATTCTTCTTTTGTATAGCCATACAATTCCGTTGCTTTCTTATTTACATCTGATATATTTAATGTTCCAATCTCCCACACAATCATCGGGTGAGGAGCATTCTCAAACATGTATTTATACTTTTTTTCAGATTCTTTTAGTGATTCTTGGTTTTTTACTTGTTCTGTAATATCATTAAAATAAATATATGCGGTTATGCAATTGCCTGATTTATTGAAAATAGGCTTTCCCTGCGACCTTATGTTTTTGGTTTTTCCTGCATCTATTATCCTGAATTCAATATCAAATTCCTTCAATTCAAATAACTGTTTTACAGAAGCTTGAATCAATGGTAAATCATCAGGGTGTGCACTATCAAATAAGTGATTGCTATTTTCATTGTGTATTTTATTGCTGTAAGTAGGTGCTATTTTATGGAATTCCTTGTTAGTATATGAAATAAAGAAACTACCATCTTGAAAAAAATTGACTACTACAATGCCTAATGCAATATTTTCTACAATATCATTATAAACGAGTCTTGAATCGAAAAAGTTTATCGAATTATCCTTATTCTCAAAAGCATTTACACTTTTTTCAAAGCCCCAATCCATTTGTAAACACTTAGACAGAATTTCTTTAAACGCATTGTAACTATTTGGCTTTCTTATATAAAGATCAGCTCCCATTTTATACACTTCGTTTATTTGCTCTCTATGCGATGAGGTAGTCAGAATAACAATTTTTATAGCTTTCCACTTTTCGTTACTCCTAATTTCTGTCAGACATTCAAAGCCTGTTTTTATGGGCATGTTTAAATCCAGGAAGATAAAATCTGGAAGTTGCGCTTCGCTTTCCAGAAGTCTTATCATCTCGTTGCCGTTTTGAGCTACAGAAATTTTTATGGTTGGTGAAATTTCTAAAATAATGCCAGTTAAATTTTCTAAATCTTCAATATCATCATCGACTAATAATAGTTTTGTATTCATGTCAAGATAGTTTTAGACGTTTTACATAAAAGTTTAACATGTCAGCTAACGTCAGTTCGTCTAAAAACCTCCAAACCAACTACTTTTATACCCATAAAGTAAATATATATAATTTAAATTAAATTTAACATTCGTTCTGATAAAACTCGCTTTGTAATTATTGAAGTAAAAAAGTGTGAAAAAAAAGGGTTAAAATTGCTCTTAGAATCCCAAGATTGAACGCCCGTATCCTTAGATAATATTTAAGTAGATCGTGATTAATCAGTTTGAAGATTTGTGCAGGTTGTAAGCGTTAAAATCAATCCAATATCAGCTGCTGCGTGTTTTATAGTTTTCTTGGTTATGATAAAATAAAAGTCTCATTGCCATTTGATAACGCTGTAGGTATGCTTTACAATGGCTTGATGTCTGCGGTAAATTTCATAATTATTTTAGATGCTTACTTTATTTTGATAAATCAAATCAGCATCCTCTTTGGCTAAAGCTGCTTTGTATCCTTCAAGTCAGGTATCGATGTAAGCAATGTGACGCTCTATTTTGTTGGGAATAAAATTGTTTTTGTTGGAGTTTTGGGCTCTAAGTTTGGTACTGTAACCAGCAATCAAAGCACCACCAATGAGTTCAAAGTGCGTGACTCGAAAAGCACGAGTAATGTCTTTAAAATTGTCCTTTCGGAAATTAGCAATGGAGTTGCGGCCCAGGACCTATTCCTCCGCAGAATTAAAACCCTAACAACTTTTAAAAAGTGAGTAAGGGTTTTTTATTTACAAGAAAGTCCTACATAATTCCCGTAATTTCAATAAATAATTATTAAAATTATTCGTGTAAAAAATTGTTAAATCAAGTATAAACGATCTTCAAAGATAAATTTATGATAGCCACATTAGCTTTGGTTCCCCGTTTATGAGATGTTTAAACAATTAGTAATCAAAAGTAGCTTTATGTTTCTCGATAAAACCTTTCCACTTGGTGGGCTGTTTTCCGGTAATTTCATAAAAAGTATCAAAAGTAGCAGCCGCATTTGGAATTGTTCCAGCAGCATGACGCTTCCAATGATCGTACACGCAATTCATATAAGCCATTTCAGCACCTGAACGTTCCATGGCTTCCTTAAATACTTCTGGATCGAGCGCTTCATAGCGGAAAGGTTTGCCTACTATGCTTGTTAATAGTTCCGCAATTTCATTGAATGTTTGGGCATCAAATCCTAATCGATAAGTTTTACCTGCATGTGTCTCAGGATATAATAAGGATAGTGCAGCCACTTGTGCAACATCTTCTAAATCAACCCAACTCAATCGAGCATCTTCAACATAGTGATTTAGGATTCCGTTAGTTATTGCTTTTTTGCCTCCGTATGCTAACAAATTTTGCATAAAATCTTGAGGCCTTAAATGCGTAAAAGTAAATCCGCACCACTCAATGTAACGCTCTACAAATTGATGCCAAGCCCAATGTCCAATGCTTGTATCATCAGGACCGCAAGCTCCCAGATGAACAACATGTTGCACACCTTGCTTTTTGGCAGCATCCAATAAAGCCTTACTTTGACGCAGCATGTCAACGGTATAACCTGTTACCATAAATAGTCGATCAATCCCTTCAAAAGCTGCATGATGCGTATTTTCATCGTCAAAATCCAATAGTACTGTTGCGATACCTTTGTCTTGAAATGGAATGGCTTTCTCCGGAGATCGCACCGCTGCGATAAGTTCAATAGATTTATTTGACGCAAGAAATTCAATCGTTTTGCTACCCACTTGACCTGTTGCTCCTGTAATTAATACTTTAGGAATATGATGTGTTGTCATAAAAGTTGATTTTAAATATAAAACAACAAAAATAGGCCAACTACAATTGCTCTTACTTGATGTAAAATAAGAAATTCGTCTCTTGTAAATTCATCACGATTTACTTAAAGCGATACCTCTTTTAATCCGACTTAAGGTTTCCGGGGTAATACCCAAATAAGATGCGATTAAATTTTGAGGAACGCGTTGTAAAAGCTGTGGATTACTAGCAGCTAAATGGCGATATCTTTCCTCGGCAGAATGTGTTGCCGTACTCAACAAGCGTTGTTCTTTGGTATACAAACTATTTTGAAATAAAATCCTGAAATACCTATCCATAATAGGAACTTCAAGTGTCATTTTTTCAAAGTTTAATAAAGTTATCATCAAAACTTCTGATTCTTCAACAGCCTCAATAGTAATAACCGATTTTTCCTCTTTAAAAAAACTGGATAAATCAGATGTCCACCAACCTTCCCAAGCAAATAAATTAACATGCTCTACTCCTTTTTGATCTGTATTATACGATTTCAACAAACCTTTAGTCACAAAAGAAAGCGAGATCGCAATTTGCCCTTCTTCCAAAAGCGCTTGTTTTTTGTGGAGTTTTTTATAGGTAAAATAGGTTTTCAAAAGTTCTTTATCTGCAATTGTTAGCGGTACTTTTTGCAGGATATGCGAAAAAAAAACGTCAAACATAGTTCTTTTAGTTTTGTAAAAAATCATTGTAAAAGCAATTCTCAAAGATACAAATTAAAAAATTGTTGCTTTCAAGACTTGGTATATGCAAATGCTTTTATCTTTATGCTAAATATCTATAAAATTTCAGCCGTACAGCTCTCCACAAGATAAAATAAGTACATAATCCATCAGTCTAAACGAAGTTTTTAACTTATTTATAAATTCTTTCTAAACTATAATTCTCTAATAATTCTTTACGATCAATGAAATGACTTTTCTCTTACTATTCTTTACATGTATTAACTTTTATTTCCTTCTTGTTGTCCGTTTTCAAGAATTTCTAACAAAAAAACCGATTAGATCCCTAATCGGTTTTTTTATTATGAATGTTTTGATCTAGTAATTTTAAGCTTTACTTTAGAAATCAATTAATAATGAACTTTTAAAGTCGTATCGTTTTGCATTTGATGTAATCAAAAATTGACTTCAGGTTGAAATTAACCTTTACTTTCCTTAATGCTCTTAATTCTTTTGAATTTTTTTAATCATTTTATCTTTACCAGTGGTAATTTCCATAAAATAAAGACCTGTTGCATATTGAGATAAATTTACAGCAATAGCATCGTCATTTGTACTATCAATTTCTTTCAACAATTTTGCATTTATATCAAAAACTCTAACTTTTGAAACCGTAGTTAAATCATTTTTTAAAATATTAAATACTCCGTTTGACGGGTTAGGATAAATATTTACATTTTCAGTAGCTGCAAAATCATTGGTTCCTAAGGTAGTAAATGATAGCGTAGTTGCTCCGCGATTAGTTGATCCATGATAACCTAATGTGTAATTTGAACCCGATCCAAATGAATAAATAACATTTAAAGAGCTTAAATTAAAATCAAAAATATAATCAGAAGCATCGCCTGTATTAAAGGCCCTTGTTGCTACTATTGTTCTTGTTGATCCATTAACAGTATTGCTAGAAACAGTCCAGTTTTGTACTGCATCAGCAACCGGAGCTTGAAATCCAAGCAATCTGTCATCACTAAATGATGTTGCGCTTCGCATCACTACGCAATCTGTACCAGAATTCATACTCAAGGCGTTTAAACCAAAAGCAAACCACCTATCAGACGGGCCTTTTAGCGTAAGCGTAACTCTTGATGTATTAGAATCCAAATCAATTTTTGCCGACATAAGACTACCAAGTGAAACCTCGCCCGATGTTTTTTGAGCTTGGCAAAAATAGCTTGTTGCAATAAAAAATAACAGTAAGTAGATTTTCTTCATATTTAAGTAATTAATGGTTATTTAATTTAGTAATATTATTAATTCAGTATTTTTATTGAATGTGGCAAAATCTTGTGCACTCTTACCATCGTTGTCTTTGATATTGAGATTTGCACCTGCTTTTATAAGCATTTTGACAATTTCATTTTTATTAAAAAAGGTTGCATAAATTAGCGCTGTTTTTCCTTGTGCATCTACTTCATTCAAATTGGCTTTTAACTCTATAAGTTTTGATACAATTGTGCTATTTCCTGACATTACCGCTGCCATTACTGCACTTCCCATTCCACTATTGTAATTGATATCACTTACCTTTTCTGCTAAAAATAGAGCTACATCTTGATTGCCTCTGTAACATGCTAGGATTAAAGGTGTATATCCATTAGTATCTACGGAATTTATGAGCTTTGGGTTTTCTTGAAAAACATTTTTGATTTCATCTAAGCTTCCTTTTCGCGAAATATCAAATACATTCTTAGTTTGAGCTTGTAAAATAAGGGTGAAGAATACTGAAAAGAGTAGAAAGTAGTTTTTCATAATTGGATTTAACAATTTTAAAATAATTATTGACGTTTTAATTTTTTGATTGTGTTAAAGATATTAAAAAAATAATCACAAAAAACACTCATTTTCAATAATTTAATCACAAAATTAACTTTAATTGGTTGTTCTATTTTGTATTAAAAATAATTTATCATGAAAAAAATAGTACACCGTTAGACTATAATTTTTAGTAGATTTACTACTCCTTTAAATTAGAGTTGTGAAAAAAAAATTACCTTCGATCCCTCCTATTCCCTCCGTGCTTTTTGCCATCATAAGTGTTCAATCAGGAGCAGCTATTGCAAAAACCTTATTTCCAGTTTTGGGTGCATCAGCAACAGCTTCACTACGTATTGGGATTTCAGCACTAATTCTGCTAGCTGTTTACAGACCAAACTTATTTCACATAACCGCTAAACAATGGAAAATTGTAATTCCGTATGGATTATCGTTAGGGGCTATGAATTTAGTTTTTTACATGGCTATCGAGCGCATTCCGATAGGACTTGCGGTTACCTTAGAGTTCTTCGGACCATTGTTGGTCGCTGTTTTGGGTTCAAAACGAATTTTAGATTATTTATGGGTTGCTCTAGCAGCTACAGGCATTGCATTGATTGCTCCTTGGACCAATAGCAAAATTGATATTTTAGGAGTTGTTTTTGCATTGATAGCAGGTGGCCTTTGGGCAGGTTATATTGTATTAGGAGGGAAAATTTCGAAAATTATGAACGGAGGTCAAGCTGTAGCTACAGGAATGCTTTTTGCTTCCTTGTTAATTATACCATTTGGCATTGCCGGAAAAGGACTCCTACTCCTTACTCCAACCTACTTATACATGGGAATTGCTCTTGCTCTTTTATCTAGCGCAATACCATTTACACTCGAAATGAAAGCACTTGGACAATTACCCGCTCGTACTTTTAGTATTTTAATGAGTTTAGAACCTGCTGCAGCAGCTATTTGCGGACTACTTTTTTTAAGTGAACGTCTGACTACAAATGAAATAATAGCACTTTGCTGTGTGGTTATTGCATCTGCTGGATCAACAATTACTTCAAAAAGAACTGTAGAACTCAAAGATGATGAAAAATTAGAAAATCTTATCCAATAATTAGGATCAGCAAAATATTTCGGAGCAATCCATTTCTTCAATCAATAAAGTTTTAATTGTTAGTACAAAAACAAGTGGTGAAACAGTATTGCTTTAGAGGAGAACAATACGAGAAACAACTACTTTACTTGGAATCAAAAATCATCATTAAGCAAACAATTATAGTCCATTTCTATCCAAATTGGTAAAAAAACTCATAGAATAGCTCCAAAAAAGAGTTTCGTTTTGTAAAATATGTGAATTGTATAACAATAAGACAAATTCGTGTAACACGATTTATGGTGAAGCATCCCATCTTTGTACTATATAAAAACAATTAAAAAAACAAAGTCATGAAAAATACAAAAAGAACACTTTATGCAGCAGTAGTAACTGGTTTATTAGCATTTACGGGAGTACAAGCACAAGAAAAAACAGCTGCTTTTGGATTTAAAGGAGGTTTAAACTTTTCTAATTTGTATACTGATACAGTAGATGATAATAATATTTTGACGGGATTCAATGCTGGTTTGTATGCTAAATTACCAATTACAAATAGTATTGCAATTCAACCTGAGATCAACTACACGACTAAAGGTGCTGAGTTAGTAACTAACAATAGTACATCTAAATTCAATGTAAATTATATTGAAGTTCCTGTATTGTTAGTAGCTAATTTAACAGAAAATTTTAACGTTCACGTTGGTCCTTATGCTGCATACATGGTAAGCGGTAAAAGAACATTTGAATCTGGTGTAATTTCTGGAGAACAAGCTTTAGATACAAATGATTTTAACAAATTTGACGCAGGTGTTGCTGCAGGTATTGGTATCGATTTAGATGCTGTAAATTTTGGAGTACGTTACAACTACGGTTTAACAAAAATTGGAAAAGAGGGCGATTTTCTTTCCTCAGATGCAAAAAACAGTGTTCTTAGTGCCTACATCGGTTTAAGACTTAACTAATAATTAATAAATAGGCCGTTGGGTGTATGAAAAGGTAAATTGTTTTTGTTTTTGAATATTCTTTACAAAAAAGACTATTAGATTACTACCAAATACATCCAACGGTTAATTAAAACTAATCTTTTAAAAACCAAAATCATGAACAATCTTCTTTACACCATCGCAGTTATCTTAGTTATTTTATGGGCTATCGGCTTTTTCGCTTACAGTCTAGGGTCAATCATTCACCTTCTTTTAGTTATTGCTGTCATTGCAGTACTATTCAGACTTATTTCAGGAAAAAGCGTCTAAGATTTTAGCAATTTTATATCCTCAAAACTTAGTTCTTAATTAGAGATTTAGGTTTTGTTGTTAGTTCAAGTAAAAATAGTGTCCTGCATTTGCAAAGGCATATTCAAAAGATCAACATTAAAACAAATTATTATGAAAGCAGATAAAGTAGTATTAGGAATTTTAGGCGGAGTTGCCGTTGGAGCATTATTAGGAGTATTATTTGCACCTGAAAAAGGTAGCAAAACCAGAAAAAAAATAGCGGATAAAGGCGCTGGTTATGCCGAAGATTTAAAAAGTCAAATTGATGCTTTGATAGGAACTATTCAAAAAAAATACGATTCGGCTACCGAGGAAGGTAAAGATGCAATAATTGAAGGTACAGAAGCTTTAACCCAAGCGGCCAAAAAACTTTAAATAGCACAACAAACGATTTCAGTTTGTTTGAACTTTTAATGCAATACAACTATCATGGAAAAAAAAACACCTTCAATAGAGGATCTCTTTGAAAAAGCAGAAACCTATACCAAAACTTCAATTGAATTAGCCAAGTTACAAGCTATCGATAAAGCAGCTGATTTATCCTCATCGTTATTATCACGCATGATGATTGCTGTTGTAATTGGAATGTTTGCATTGCTATTAAACATTGGGCTTTCTTTTTATGTAGGTGATCTTGTTGGCAAAATACATCATGGTTTTTTCATTGTAGCAGTATTTTATTTGCTTATTGCTGTTTTACTGTTTGTATTCAAAGATAAATGGATCAAAACACCAATCAGCAACTTGATTATTGTAAAAATGCTTAAAAACAAAACGCTATGAAACCTATCAATCCCTCAGACACCTTACAAGAAGCTATTGATCTATTGAAGCGCAAGCAAGAGTTGGAATTGTTAGATCTAAAAAATCAATATCACGAAACCTACAGCCACTACAAACCTATCAATATTTTAAAAAGAACATTTGGCGAAGTCCGTCAATCATCTGATCTAAAAAATGATTTAATAAGTAATGGTTTAGGCTTGCTTACCGGTTATGTAACACGTAAAGCCATTGTTGGTAGCACACATAATCCTATAAAAAAAGTATTTGGTACTTTGTTGCAATTTGCAGTAGGCGCTTTGGTTCAAAAGAAAACAGCAGCCTACAATGAGCAAAGCACAACGGTCGAATAATTAGAATTGAATAAAATTCTAGATTATTATTTGCCAAATAAATAGAGATATCTAAAAAAAGTTATCTTTAAATATTATACTACTTTTTGAGGTCAATAGCAAATAAATTTATTTGTAGCCCAAAAAGCTTTACAATGTGCTTATGGTTTCATCTCAACTTTCATATAAAGCAATTTGATTTGCAAAATGAAAAAGAGTAAAACCAACCAAATGCATTGTTCTTATAACCGAGTTTAAAAAATGACGACCAACGAGCAACTATTAAATACATTTTACACTGCTTTCGCAAAAGGTGATTTTGTGGCAATGTCGCGCTGTTATGCGCCAAACGTGCAATTCAGAGATCCAGTTTTTGGAGTGTTGCACGGTGAAGAAGTTGCCGCCATGTGGCAAATGTTACTTGAAAAAAGCAAAGGAAGTTTAAGTATTCAATTTGCAGATGTTTCTGCAAACGAATTTGTAGGCAAGACAAAATGGATTGCCACTTATCCGTTTAGTGCAACAAATAAGGTAGTTGTTAACAAAATACAAGCACAATTTCAGTTTGAAAATGGGCTTATTAGTAAACATACCGATGATTTTGACTTATATAAATGGTCAAAACAAGCTTTTGGTTTCAAAGGTACTTTACTAGGTTGGACCGGATTTTTTCAGAAAAAATTACAGCAAAGGGCCTCGGCCTCATTGCGCCACTATATGCAAAAACGGAGCTCCTAAAGCTCCGTTTTTTTATTCTCAAAAGTTTTTGTTGTTATCTTTTTTCGAAGAAAGCAAAATCAAAAGACCATCCCACCTCCTTTTTGTACCACAGTTGTCCAGCTTTTACTTGTAGCGGACTATCAAAATTATTGGTGTACAAAGTACCGGTTCCCAATCCTTGCGGAAGCGGACTGTTTTGCAAATACGTCCATTGAGCAATTGCGTTTAATCCAATATTACTTTCTAATGCTGAGGTAATCCACCAACCTATTTGATATTTTTCGGCTAGAGCAATCCACTCGTGAGTACCTCGAAAACCACCCACAAAACTAGGTTTCAAAATGATGTATTGCGGCTTAATTTTTTGCAACAATTCTTCTTTATCCGTTGTAGAATAAACACCAATTAATTCTTCGTCTAATGCTATAGGGAAAGGAGTGTTTTTACACAACTCTGCCATACTGTCAGCTTGATTTTTAGCAATAGGTTGCTCAACACTATGTAATTCAAATTCAGATAATTGAATTAACTTATCTAAAGCATCATTTTTATCAAAAGCACCGTTAGCATCAACTCTAAGTTCTACTTGATTAGCACTAAAATGAGTACGAATATAACGCAATAAAGATAACTCTTTTTGAAATTCGATAGCTCCAATTTTAAGTTTCACACATCTAAAACCATCTGCTAATTTCTCTTCAATTTGCTCTTTCATGTAGGCCTCTTCGCCCATCCAAATCAAACCATTAATATCCATGGCTTGTGCTCCATTTGAAAAATCAGATGGAAACAACTCGAACGGATTGGCACTTGCTAAAGATTGAAAAGCCATTTCAACGCCAAATTGTATTGACGGAAACTCGATCAAAGCATCCCAAAGTGAAGTCACTCCCAAATTAATATTCTCGCAAGTCCATTGCAAACGCTGCTCGTAATCCGGACGATCATCAGCGCTTAGGCCACGTAAAATACCACACTCTCCTATTCCTTTTTTTCCGTTGTGCTCAATAGTAATAAACCAAGTTTCTTTCTCTGTTAAAACACCACGAGAGGTACCTGACGGGCGCTTGAACTCAAGCATGTATTTATGATAAGTTGCTTTCACGATATTGTTTTTTAGAACTTGTTTTGTTAACGAAGTAATTTCAAAATACGATCAAAATCTGCAGATTGAATACCCGCTTTTGCAAAAGCAGTAAAATCAAGCTCCGTTTGTTTTACCCAACTAGCCTGTGCCGTTACATTTTGATTTTGATAGGTTTTGTGAATTTTTTTTGCTGCCGAAAAATTATCATTTAGCAAATAGGCATGCGCCAAATTGAGTTGAATTAGCAATTCAGATGGATCTTTTTGAGCTCCTTCTTCTAAATACTTAATTGCTTTGCCGTACTGTTTGGTCATGAGGTAATTGCGACCTAATGCGTTATAATCTAAAGCTGTTGCTTGACCATCATTCACGACAATTAACAATTGCGTAATCGCTTCGGCTGGTTTGCCTTGCTTGGCTAAGGTTGTGGCTTGCGTGCGTAAATCATCATAAATAGATTGAGACAAACTCGTTTCGCCGTAACAATTATTACCGAAATCTTTAAAAGCTTTGGACTGTTCTGCAGGCAGTAATTTTGTAAATTCCTTAGCTTTGTATTTGTTTTGAATCTTATCTAAAATGCAAACACAAAAATCATCTGAATTAGACATTTTTTTCGCCAAATTAGAGGTCTTGCATTGCTCAATTATTGCTTTTCGGCTGTCGACCGTCCAACCACGACTTAATTTTGTGTCAACCCACGGCACCACTTCTAAAATGATTTTCTGACTCATTATCCAATTTTTGCTTTCAAAAGCAAACCATAAGTTTCCCGAATTTAGCTGCAAGCAAAGACTTTTATCAGCAGAAAGTAATTGCGCATCTTTACTAACGGCTTTGCTTTGCTCGAAGCAAGCAGCATTAACAGTACCGTCTTTTACGTATTGTTGTGCAGCACTAGCTGAAGTAAAAACGGCGTATTTGCAGGTATCGTCACCCGATATTTTAGATAACAAAAAAACCGCTCCGGCGGAACCTTGACTTATTCCGGTAGGATCAGGAATAGCCTTTAAAACAGATACCAAACTGCTCGCCATTTGCTGATTTTTATCTAGCAAGGTAATCCGAAACAAAATTTCAGTAGTACCTTCGGGTAAATCTTGAGTTTTGACTAGCATTCGATCACGTGCCGAAACTTGAATTTCTTGTGTGGTAGCACGCGCTTTATCCCAGTAGCCTTCTTTTTGAGCGAAAACACCTGAGGCTAGCAAGAGCGCGTAGTAAGTAAAAAAATATTTTTTTTGTAACATAATAAGATAGTTAACTCTGAAATCGATTGGTTTAGAAAGAAACGTTCATCTCGTTCTAGACGCTCGCCCTAGCCCTGATAGTAGTGGAAATCCTTTTATAAAATGGCCAGCCTGTTAAGGCCAGCCATTTTGTAAAAGATTGTAACGAATAGCAGGAAAAAGCTCCTAAACCATTTATAAATCGATAGACGCTCCTATTTCTAGCAGCATTAAATCTTTTCCTTTGTTGAAAAACTTACGGATTGCCTCTTCCTTATTGATTTCGATGTAACCGAATGTGTCAAAATGGTAGCCCAAAACCTTATCACATTCAACAAAATCTGACGCAAGGATAGCATCTTCAACATCCATAGTGAAATTATCCCCGATTGGAAGAATAGCTAAGTCTAATTTGGTGCGCATTGGAATGAGTTTCATATCCATTGTCAAAGCCGTATCACCTGCAATGTAGATGTTTTTGTGCTCGCTCTCAATTACAAAACCTCCTGGATTTCCGCCAGTAGCTCCGTCAGGAAAAGAACTTGAATGCACAGCATTAACGTATTTCACTTTACCGAAATCGAAATTCCAACTTCCGCCGTGATTCATCGGGTGAGCCTGAAAACCTTTGGCGCTGTAATAATCAGCAATTTCAGCATTGGATACAATTACGGCATTGGTTCTTTTGGCGATAGCCTCAACATCAGCAATGTGATCGCCGTGTGCGTGCGTAAGCAAAATATAATCAGCAGCCAGCTCGTTTACGTTGATATGCGCCGCTTTTGGATTTGGAGAAATAAAAGGATCTACTAAAATGTTTTTGCCACCTACCTCGATACCTAGTGAAGCGTGACCATAAAATGTAATTTTCATAAGAATTGAATTAAAGGTTTGTGTGTATTAACGAAAAAATATAGTCAAAAGTTGTAAACTAAAAGTTTTTTTGGGGTAAAATAAACTTAACGTCCGCCTAAAAACAAGTTCACAATAATATCCTGAATAAGCGATACCATGCACAACGCCAAAAGCAAAGACAGCGCGAAAGTACTTAATGCTAATTTTTTTAATTCAGGATCGAGTTCTTTTGGATTTTGATTGGTTTGCACGGTTTTTAAATGTTTGATTAACGGAATATAGGCCAAAACAAAAAGGTATTGATCTAGGCGATACTCGCTTAAAATAGCAAAAATTATAACCAAAACCATTGCCGTAATTACCAAGAAATAATGGTATTTTTTAGCTTTGGCACCGCCCATTTGTACTACCATGGTATTTTTATTTGATTTTCTGTCTGAAGCTTCATCGCGCATGTTGTTCAAATTAAGAACTCCAGTACTTAATAATCCGATAGCGGCAGCAGGAAGAAATAAATCGAAATCAAGTTGTTTGGCATATAAAAAATTAACTCCCAAAGTACTCACCAAACCAAAGAAAACAAAGACAAAAATATCCCCAAAACCACGGTAACCGTAAGCAGTTTTTCCTACCGTATAGCGAATGGCCGATACGATTGCTAGAATTCCCAAAACCAAATAGAATAGTGAAAACCAAAGATTAGTGTCTTTGAAAGAAACATAAATTAAGGCTACTGCTGAAAACAAGGTTAAAACAGATGTAATAATGATAGCCTGCTTCATGGCGGCGGCACTGATAGCACCACTCTGAATGGCTCGCATTGGACCTACCCGATCGGAATTATCAGTTCCTTTTACCCCATCGCCATAATCATTAGCAAAATTAGAGAGCACTTGCAAGCCCAAGGTTGTTAATAAAGCAAGGCCAAAAATAGACCAGCTAAAAACTTCTGTAGGTGTTTCAATTGTATTTGTTGGTCGCAACGCGTACATACTACCCACGATGATTCCGGATACAGATAAAGGTAGGGTTCGTAAACGTGCGGCTTCAATCCACTGCTTCATACTATTTTTATTTTTTTAGATTCTTTTTTCC
The DNA here is from genome assembly GCF_021608205.1 of Flavobacterium sp. K77. Taxonomy (NCBI): domain Bacteria; kingdom Pseudomonadati; phylum Bacteroidota; class Flavobacteriia; order Flavobacteriales; family Flavobacteriaceae; genus Flavobacterium; species Flavobacterium sp. K77. Next base: position 300,851 of record NZ_JAKIHO010000003.1, read on the forward strand.
TGACAATTGTATGTACAAATGTACGGCATAAAAGAACGATATGCACTGTTTTTTACATCCAATTGCTATTGGAAGTTTCTAATTCGTACAACCATCGATTGATGTGTTCCTTGAGTACGGTATAATTAGCCAATTGAAACGAAATATTCCCTCCTGCTGTATGCAAAATCACCGAACCGATATCTGCTTTTTTGTGCCAAAACAGCTGTGAAGTGGTAATGGCTTGAATTTTTTGAGGCAAAATAATTGCTTCGCTCACATCCCAAGCGCCCGACTTTTTAATTATGAATTCCGGATGAATGTACAAGCGATAATTTTTGAACTTAAAATACTGCAAAACAGTAATCAGGACTACATAAAACGGAACCCAACCTACATATTCCATTATCTCAGAGTAAAAAGTATTTGCCAACCCAAAAAACAAGGCCATAGGGATAGCTACGGTAATAAAAAGCGCAAAAACTAACTTTCGATAATTGGGAGTCAATTCGATTCCTTTTTCAGGTAGTTTAGAAAACAACAACTGTAAAATCGCGTCGCGCTCTATAGGATCACAACCCGGAATTTCAATTGCTGATTTGCGCTGTTCCTCGGCACCACCCGTTGCTTGTTTAATTCTAATGTCTAAAATACCCCACTTACGTTGAAAGTAATTTTGTGTAACGGTGGTGATTTGAACTTTCTCTGGTTTTACAATAGTGCTCTTGGAGTTTAAAAGGCCGTATGATAAAAGTAATGAACCTTTTTGTTTGGCAATATTAAAATTAAAAAACTGCATAAAAACCCGAATAATATTTAGTACCAAAACAGCAACAAGTACCATGAAAAACCCCATGATTATGGCCTTTAATCCTTGCGAAGAATCAAAATAAGACCCAAAATCCTGCTCATAGCCAGTTTCTTGATCGGATAATTTTGAAAGACTCTCGAAAACAGTACTGAAAAACAAAACCAACAAGGCAATAGTGCGCTGATAGTTCGATGTAATTCCGACTTTTAATAAGCTAAAGAAACTAATTTTAATAAAGGGTGCTATCGTCGTGTTGCTTTCAATATCTGCTGTTGTGCCAACTTCAGCTTGATCTACATTATGTTCTTTGCCTTCATTTTCAAGTAGACACGCTTTTAAATCCAAAGCTAATTGCTGCGAAATAGCCTTTATGTTTCCCTCTTTTTTGTTGCTCCCAGCGGTATCAACTTGCAATTCATAAACCCCAATTATCTTTTGAATAAACGACTGATTGATGTTTACTTGCTGAATTTTATTAAGTTGGATGGCAGTTTTGGTCTTGTTTAAAATCCCTTCGTTGATAATGAATTCTTGATTTTCTTCATCCAAGTAAAAAGTAAAGTTCCTGTATTTTAAGTACGAAATGAGAGCGATTAGCACTAAAAAAAGCCCAATCACTCCAAAAATGTACCCCAAATAAAAGTTTTTTAACCTAAAAAAGAAAACCAAAAAAATAGGCCAAAAGGCTCGTGCGTACTGCTGTAATGTATAAAAAAACAAAACCCAAATACCAACGGCTGACTGCCTTTGCGGCTGACTAAAATCAGTGCGCATTATAATTGTTTTTGAATTTTGCCCATCAATAATTGTTTGATATTTTCAGCTTGTTCTTTTTCGATACCCGGAATTTCAATGTCGCTTGCGCTACCGCCTGCGGTAAAAACTTGAACCTTTGCTAATCCTAAAAATCGTGAAATAAACCCTTCATGTAAAGCCACATGCTGCACTCTATTATAAGGAATTACGATAGTATTCGTAGCAATAATTCCTGAACGATAGACCACATCATGCTCACGAAAAGCAAAGCCTTTTTTCTTGAAACCAATGATTGCAAAACAAACAATTAATAACAATGACAAAGGCGTCAAAACACCAATAATGAACCAAATTCGGTTGCTAAAAACATCAGGTTCAAGTTCAGCAAGGACAAACAAACCGCCAATAAGTACACCGATAATCAGTGCCAGATTACACGCAATTACAATTCCGTATTTACTTTTCAAAGCCGTAAACGGAATAGACTCTAATTTGGGTAAATTTTGAGTGTCAATAATATCATTCGTAAATATTTCCATAAAGAGTACAATTGTTTAAGCACTTTAATCTAAGTACATAAAGTGCTTTGATTTTCGAGCAGCAAATTTCACTACTTCGCTACGGCAACCATTTTTTTTCAAAGTTTGGTTTTCTCTTTTCAAGAAACGCATTTCTACCTTCTTTCGCTTCTTCAGTCATATATGCTAAACGTGTTGCTTCACCAGCAAATACTTGTTGACCAACCATTCCATCATCAGTCAAGTTCATGGCAAATTTCAGCATTTTGATAGCCATAGGCGATTTTTGCAAAATTTCCTGAGCCCATTCGTAAGCAGTTGCTTCTAATTCATCGTGTGGCAGTACCGCATTCACCATACCCATATCCATTGCTTCTTGCGCTGAATAATTGCGACCCAAAAAGAAAATTTCTCTTGCTTTTTTCTGTCCCACCATTTTAGCCAAATATGCTGAGCCGTAACCACCATCAAAACTAGTTACATCAGCGTCCGTTTGTTTAAAAATGGCGTGTTCTTTACTGGCTAAAGTCATATCGCAAACCACGTGTAAACTGTGTCCACCACCTACTGCCCATCCTGGAACAACAGCAATAACAACTTTTGGCATAAAGCGAATTAATCTTTGTACCTCCAGAATATTTAAACGGTGTTGCCCGTCGTCGCCCACATACCCTTGATGCCCGCGTGCGTTTTGATCGCCACCGCTACAAAAAGAATAAACGCCATCTTTAGACGAAGGACCTTCAGCAGACAGCAATACCACACCAATTGAGGTATCCTCTTGCGCATCGTAAAAAGCATTGTATAATTCGGCAGTTGTTTTTGGTCGGAATGCGTTGCGCACATCCGGACGGTTAAAGGCAATTCGGGCTACCCCATTGCATTTTTTATAAGTGATATCTTCGTACTCTTTGGCAGTAATCCAATCCATTTTGAATGATTTAAAATTTTCAGTGTAAAAATAAATCATTTTTTACATTATCCCTATTCCATTTCAATAAGCTTGTGGTAATATTTATCTGATTTATAGAAAACAAATGTTAAAAAAAGTAAAATTTAAAACCAAAAAAGCAAATTATTATTTGAATTTAAATATCTTTAACATATGATAATCAACGGAATAACCATTTAAAATGAGTTTGTATTTTAATGTTAAACACAGTTTACTTTAGGTTATATTTCGATTCAAATAAATTGCAAGAATGAATTTAGTAGTGATTCGTGACTACAACAAGGTATAGAAAAGGTTGTATCGTTTGCTTCGTTTAAAAGTATAACAGAAATAGCAAAACTGTTGCTATAATAACGTAAACGCATTGATAAACAAATTGCAACCTGTATTTTTTAATGATACGCTTGCAGGTACAAGCTTAACATTAAAACGAGAAAGACTAATCATTATCGATTAGTCTTTCTTTTTTTTACTCTTTAATCAAGTAAATACCGTCTTCTTTAATTTCGATGCGTTGTTCTCGATACAAAGCGCCAATAGCCTTTTTAAAGGTCTTCTTGCTCATTTTTAGTACCGTTTTAATATCTTCTGGATGAGAATTATCGGTAAGTCGTAAGAAACCACGACTTGCTCTTAGCTCGTCTAAAATTTTCTCTGCATTTGGTTCAATACTTTGGTAACCCTGAATTTGAAGCGAAACATCTATCTTATTATCAGGTCTAATGGCTTTGATATATCCGCGCATGCGATCTCCTGTACGAATTGCATCATCGTACACTTCGTCTTTGTACATCAAACCCTTGTATTTTTCATTGATGATTACGTTAATCCCCAACTCCGTAATGTGCGATACGATTAAATCAACTTCTTCTCCTTTTTCGACCGTAAGGTTTTCATTTTTCAAGAACTGGTTTAGTTTACTTGATGCCACCAAACGATTGGTTTTTTGATCAAGATACAAGTACACCAAGTAGCGCTTGCCTTTTTCCATCGGGCGTGCTTGCTCTTTGAACGGAACCAAGATATCTTTCTCCATTCCCCAATCCATAAAAGCTCCCACTTGGTTGGTATAGTTTACCCTAAGCAAGGCAAATTCGTTCAGTAAAATATAAGGTTCAAGCGTAGTCGCCACAGGTCGTTGTTCGTGATCCAAATACACAAACACAATGAGCTCCTCACCTATTTCGAATACCTTTGGAACATATTTGTTTGGCAGTAACACATCGTGAATTCCTTCTGGATCCAGCTCCGGATTTCCCAAAAACAAACCCACTTGGGTATCACGTAATATAGTAAGCGTATTGTATTTTCCTATTTCAATCATTGTAGTTCAATTTCTAAAGCGCAAAGGTACGAAGTTTGAAAATAGGATATTCAGAAACGGTCCACAAAAAAATAAAGTCTAAAAATTTCTATTTTTTTTCTTTATTGGGAGCACACAACTGTCTTTCTGCTCGCGTACAGTCCCACTGTACGCAGTATCCACGCAAAAAAGCGTGGGATACTCGCTTCCATCGGGGCTAGATTTGTAATTTATGTTTTCAGGCGATGTTCTCATGAGTAACTGGCATAGGATTTATATGGCTGAGACCTAAAAGGTTTTAAAAACCTGTTAGGTATTACATTTTTTCCAAGAAATTAACCAAAAAAACCAAAATCAAATCAATTACTTACCGTCCAAATAATTTTATGTGTTCTACTTTAACAAACTAGTTTCGTTCGATTTTTTTACAAAAAGTATAGCATCAAAAGTTTCTGCTAATTTTTCGGTTTCAATCATTTTTGGAGAAAATGTAGATCCAATACCTCGACGAAAAGATTTCGATTTTACAAATTCACTCAAGGTTGGGGATAGAGTGCTTTTACAAAAATCTAATAAAAAAATATCGGAAGAAGCTTTGTAAAAAACTTGTGTACTTGACCCTTTTAAAGGTTGATCTACAGAATACTTTTTGACTAAATTATTTTCAACATCAAAAGCATTAAAATTTCCCGAGCCAAAGTCAAACCCTATACTATAATATTTTTCAGAATATTTATTTTTCAAATAATAACCTAAGGGGTTAAATAAAATATTTTTTTTACTAACATGTATATTATGCGCAGAAATAAAGACATTACCGATATTATTTTCTATCAACCAATTTATATTTTCAGACATTAGTTTATCCCTAAGCGTTTGTGTAAAATCTATCCTCATTAAAATATATTGCAAGACAGAATTGTTAAGTTGCCATAAAAAGGGATCTTTCAAACTTTTAAGTTCTAACTCTAGAGACTTTAAAATTTGATAGTGCTCTATAAAATCTTTTTCTCTAATTTTTTTCGAATTAACTACAGAGGTATAATTACTCAAAACGGTCAGAAACTTTTGATTTGCTAGAGAGTAATTATTTTGTAAATGATTTTGAAGTATTGTTGCAGAACTTTGACAATTCATGACATCGATTCCTATAAAACTTAATTTATTTTCCTCCGTTTTGGCAGTATTGTATGCTTTCATCCACTCAATAAGTGATAATAATTCATCTGTTTGCCATATCCAATATCCTATACCTCTTAGAGCATCTTTAGCATTACCTTTTCCCTCTTTGATATAAGAATTAATAGCTAAACAATCTCCAAAGTTTGCCTCGATCGCAAATATTTTCACGTTAAAATTAAAAACTAGATATCTAAAAAACTTCATTTTTAAATCTTGAAACTCTTTTGTGCCATGAGTAGCCTCTCCAAAACCAAAAATTTTTACATCTTGAAAAAGACTTTTCAGTTTTGCATTTTCCTTAAAATCATAGTCCGCATTTGAATTTTCGATATCAATTAAATTCGAATTAATAGAAGTAAGTACTTCCTTTTTCTCTGTTGAGAGAGCCTGAGGATAGATTGATAAACTAAAAGATAGTAAAATTAAAAATGTTGCAATTCTTGTCATCAATTTTCTAGAATTTCTTTTTAAAGAGTAAATATACTAAAAGAAAATCCATCAAAACTATGTTGTTAAACCAACTAGAAAACTCACACATTGATAACAACTAGAATAACTACATCGAAATTTAAACTCAATAAATTCAAATTCCGTTCCAAATACCGCCCAAAACTGTCCAACTTCAACTTCAAACAAATCCTAAAATTAAACACGCAAGCAGCATTCATTTTCTTTTTTCTTAACTTTGGGCAAACTAATAAAAACTACTTAATGAAATCTAAATCCATTATTACATTTTTACTGTTGGTTTGTTTCTCGTTTTCGAGCGTGGCACAATCAACCGTAGACGATCCTGAAATTAAAAAAATGCTATCCGAAGTGAAATCGGAAAACATGGAAGCTACCGTACGCAAACTCGTTTCGTTTGGTACACGTCATACTTTAAGCGATACCAAAAGTAATACACGTGGCATTGGTGCTGCACAACGCTGGGTAAAATCTGAATTTGATAAATATGCTTTAGCTTCAAGCGGCAGATTGACATCTGTAATTGACTATTTTACTGTAAAAGCCGATGGACGCCGCATTGCTACCGACAGCCAGTTGGGTAACGTAATGGCTACATTAAAAGGTACTGACCCTACTGATGACCGTGTGATGGTTATTAGCGGCCATTTAGACTCCAGAGCGTCTGACGTGATGGATGCTAAAAGTGATGCTCCCGGCGCCAATGATGATGCCTCAGGAGTTGCTGCTATGATGGAATTGGCGCGCATCATGAGCCAAAGAGAATTCCCTTTTACCTTGATTTTTGTTGCAGTTGTTGGCGAAGAACAAGGTTTGTATGGTGCCAAACATTTGGCTGATAAAGCCAAAAACGAAAAGTTGAATCTAATTGCCATGTTCAACAACGACATGATTGGTAACAGCCTTTCGAGCGGAACAATGTTGCGCGACAATACAAAGGTGCGCGTGTTCAGTGAGGCAATTCCGTTTTTAGAAACTGAGGCTGAAGCAAAAGTTAGAAAGTCTATCAACCGTGATAACGACAGCCCGTCAAGACAATTGGCACGTTACATCAAAACGATAACCAACCAATACGTAGACCAATTAGATATTTCTTTAGTATATCGCAATGATCGTTTCTTGCGCGGAGGAGATCACACTCCTTTTAGTCAAAATGGTTTTACAGCTGTTCGTTTTTGTGAAATGAACGAAAACTACGACCATCAACACCAAGACGTTCGTAAGGAAAACAACATTCAATACGGCGACTTAGTAGAGTTTATGGACTTTGAATATATGAAAAAAGTAACCTTATCTAACTTAGCTTCTTACAGCAACTTAGCTTGGTCACCAAAAGCTCCAACCAACGTTGGAATTGAAGTAAAAGATTTAACTAATTTCTCTACTTTGATATGGACTGCACCCGCAGGAAAACCAGTTTATGGCTATAATATTTTAGTTCGTGAAACATCCTCACAACAGTGGGAAAAAACAATTTTTGTAAAAGGTACTAAAGCTGAAATTCCGTATTCAAAAGACAATTTCTTCTTTGCTGTTCAAGCAGTAGATGAATTAGGTCACTCGAGTTTGCCAGTTTTCCCATTGCCAATTCGATAAATACAACTTATTATAACAAAAAAGCGTTCGATGATTCGAACGCTTTTTTTATGCAGTAAAACAAAGTTTATTAATTGTAAACGCTTTCTTTTTTGAAATGTACCGTTAACAGATAATAAATCACTGCTCTAAACTTATTTCTATTTGAACGTCCGTACTGCTCCATCACCGCATCAATAGCAGCATCAAGTTCTGGACCGTCAGTAAGACCTAATTTTTTTATCAAAAAGTTATTTTTTACAGTGTCTAATTCCGCTTGTTGACTTCCTGCAACCGTAGCAGCATCTGCATTATAAATTGATGGTCCACATCCAATAGTGACTTTGGTTAGCAAATCCATATTTGGTTCTACACCGCATTTTTCTTTTAAATCAGCAGCATACTTGGTAATTAATTCTTCTCTTGCACTCATAAATAATTGGTTTAATGATTGTTTATTAGTTTCGTAACACTACCAAATTTAAACATAAAATCTTCTGAACCAAGAAAACTGAGATTAAATTTAATTTAACTCTTTAAAAAAATTCAATAAAATCTGGTCGTTTATCAATGTAGGTGTGAAAACCTCAAGAATACAAGCCTGTTCGTTTTGAGCAAATAATTCGGTAAGGGCTGTTTGTAAACTTTCTTCGTTACTAGCAATTGTATATTTAAAACCATACATCTTTGCCAAATGCTCGGCTGTTAAGCAATGTGAAGTTTCAAAAAAAGTATTAAACACAGGAGTTTCAGCGTGACCTGGTAATATCCTGAAAATACCACCACCACCGTTATTAATCAAAATAATTTTAAAATTTTTGGGAATATAGTGGTTCCACAGTGCATTGGTATCGTATAAAAATCCGATGTCACCTGTGATAAACACGGTTTGTTTATTATTAGCAACAGCGGCGCCAATTGCGGTAGACGTACTGCCATCAATTCCACTCGTTCCGCGATTGCAATATACTTCGATGGTTGGATCAATTTCAATTAATTGGGCGTATCGAATGGCCGAACTGTTACTTATTTGCAATTGAGAGTGCTGCGGTAGTGCTGGAATTACTTTTTCAAATACTTTAAAATCTGAAAAAGGAATTTTCGACAAGTACAAATCGGCTTTTAGCTTTCTATGACTTTTAATCTGATCCCATTGCTGGAAGTAAGTGCTGCTTCCCTTTTGCGCAAGCGGAAATAATGCTTCAAAAAATGTATTGGGAGTTACTGTAAAATGTTTTGTCAACGCCCCAAAAGTATCATAAGCACGAAATGGATCGATATGCCAATGCTCTTTCGGTTTGTACTTTCGTAAAAAGGATTTGATGCGTTTTGAGACTACCATCCCACCAAAAGTAATCAAGATTTCAGGTCGAAGTTGTTCAAATTCAGTCTCCGTAAATGGCGTAATAATAGTATCAATATTGCTAATAAAGGTACTATGATGCAAATTAGAAGTTGTTTCTGTGAGTACAACAACCGATTCATCTTGAGCTAAAGCTTCAATTATAGTATCGTTAACCGCATTTGGTTCATTGACACCTACTAAAATCATTTTTTTTGATGCCTTGTTCCAACTTTCAGCAGCTTTTTGTACTTCATCAATTGCTAGAATTGAATTTTCAAATGCAACAGGAATAACGCTGACATTAACCGAAAGTTCAGTGACAGTTTCATACAAAGGTTCTTCGAAAGGTGCGTTGATATGAACAGGCCCTTTTTGAGTCAAAGCTGTATTTATGGCTTCATTAATTTTGATATCGTTTTCATTCGACACCTCTTCTTGTAAATTGGCATTGTACAAGGAGTGGTTAGCAAACACGTTTTCTTGCCTTATCGTTTGCCCGTCGCCAATATCAATTTTACTTTGCGGACGATCAGCAGAAATTACAATCAATGGAATTTGACTGTAAAATGCTTCCGCAAAAGCGGGATAATAATTAAGCAAAGCTGATCCAGAAGTACATACCAAAGCTACTGCCTGCTTAGTTTGCTGTGCAATTCCTAATCCAAAAAATGCTGCCGAACGCTCATCGGCAATACTGTAGCAGGTAAAAGCAGGATTACTCGCAAAACCTATGGTTAAAGGAGCATTACGTGAGCCGGGCGAAATTATTATGGTGGTAATTCCTTTGGCCAAACACAACTCAATTATGCTTTGCGCTAAAGGTATTTTGGGGTATATCATCGTGTCATTTTTCTGAGTTACAAAGTTACAAACTTGGCAGGCTTTTTCCTTTTCTTTTAGCGCTTTTTTGTTAATTTTGAACCAAATCAAATAGCCATGTCTGTAAGCATTCGTTCCTACCAACCCGAAGATACTCAAGCCATTCTCGATATTATCAATTACAATATTTTGCACTCTACAGCGCTGTACGATTACAACGTGAGAACTTTAGAGCAACAAAAAAATATCTTAGAAGACAAACTGGCTAAAAGTTTCCCTGTGATAGTAGCCACAATTGAAAATCAAGTAGTTGGTTTTGGAATGTATAGTGAATTTCGTTTCCGCGAAGCGTATAAATTTACAGTAGAGCACTCGGTATATGTAGATGAAAATTTTCATGGAAAAGGTATTGGTAAACTACTGTTGCAAGAGCTCATTTCGTTAGCAAAACAACAAAAACTACACACCATGATTGCCGTAATTGATGCCGAAAACGAGAGTAGCGTCACCTTTCACGAAAAATTTGGTTTTAAAACGGTGGGCATAATTAAAGAATCTGGTTTTAAATTTGATCGTTGGTTGCACTCGGTTTTTATGCAATTGATATTAGAGTAATCCAGCTATAATTAGGGTACTTGCGTTATAAAAGATACCTTTGTATTTTTTTAAAACAATATGAGCTTTACCCTTCTTTCATCACCTTTACAAGGATTTACCGATTTTCGTTTTCGCAATGCCCAAAATAAATTATTTGGTGGTATTGATACTTTTTATTCGCCCTACATCCGACTTAATGGTAAATTAGTAATCAAACCATCTTATCAGCGCGATTTACAATTGGACAATAATTTAGATTTGGAGGTTATTCCGCAAGTAATTACCAACGATGCCGAAGAATTTTTGTTTGTTGCCAAATATGTTTTAGAATTAGGCTATAAAGAACTCAATTGGAATTTAGGTTGCCCCTATCCGATGGTCACAAAATCAGGAATGGGTTCCGGTTTGATAAGCAATACCGAAAAAATCAATCATATATTGGAACGTGCCCACAACGAAACAGATATTCTAGTATCAATGAAAATGCGCTTGGGTTATGAGTCTCCGCAAGAAATTTTAGATGTGCTTCCCATTCTTGACAAATATCCCTTAAAAAATATAGCCATCCACGCGCGATTAGGAAAACAATTATATAAAGGCGGTGTAGATCTTGATGGTTTTCAAAAATGTATTGATCAAGCCAAACATACTTTGTATTATAACGGAGATATTACTTCGGTCGAAGGTTTTAGAGAAATGCAAGAGCGTTTTCCAACCATATCACATTGGATGATTGGCCGCGGTTTGATTGCCGATCCATTTTTACCAACGATGATAAAAAATGACACTACCGAATATCCATCTAATAAAATGGAATTATTTAGCGCTTTTCATGATACATTGTACGCTATTTATAGTGAGTCATTATCGGGAAGTACGCATATCTTACTGAAAATGTATCATTTGTGGGAGTATTTTAGTACTACTTTTTCAAACCCGCACAAAGTTTTAAAAAAGATCAAAAAAGCGCAAAGTATTCGAAACTACGAAGCAGCAGTGGCGGAAATTTTTAAGAACGAAAAAATCTAAAGGAAAAAATAAACCATTAAGAATTTAAGAAAAATTAAGTATTGATAATTCATTTAACTTAATGTCATGACTGTTGAAAGTTTAGAAAATATTTGACACGTACTTAAACCACAAAAAAAAGAGATTTCCATTTGACTGAAAATCTCATTTAAAATATTTTACTTTCTAAAATGAGCTAACTGCTTATGCTTTAATCCAATTCATTACTTCTGGATCAGTAACCAAAACTCTTGGAGAAACAACTTTTTCAAGTTCTCCGTTTTCATTGATTAGGTATTTTTGAAAATTCCACTCTACAGTTGAATCTTGTAAACCATTTTTAGATTTTTGAGTTAAAAATTGATAAATAGCAGCCATATCATCACCTTTTACAGAAACTTTATCCATCATAGGAAAAGTAACACCGTAATTCATTTGGCAAAATGTTGCAATTTCCTCGTTTGTTCCTGGCTCCTGCGATGCAAAATTATTTGCCGGAAAACCAACAATTACCAACCCTTTATCTTTGTATTCTTTGTAAACTGCTTCTAAATCTTTGTATTGAGGTGTCAATCCGCACTTAGATGCTGTATTTACAATGATTACTTTTTTTCCTTTTAGCGTACTAAAATCAAATGTTTTACCTGATAAATCTTCTACTTTAAACTGATAAATGTTTTCTTTAGCTGTAACTGCTGTACTCATAATTTTATCTGATTTTTTAGGTTGTGCTTGGTTTTGACAACTGAACAATACTAGAGCAAAAGTTGCTATATAAACTAAATTTTTCATAATTATAATTTTTGTTAAAAGTAATTCTTTTTTTGTTTTAATAAATTATTTTTTTGTTAAACAGTGGTTAAATAAAAAAAGGAAGCCCGACCCTATGAACTGTCAGGCTTCCAAACAAATAAACAACAAAAACTTCTCGTGGTATTTAGAACGCGTAGGTAATTTTCCCTTTCAAAAAGAAAGGCGTTCCTGGAGTAAAATGTATTTCCTCAACACTTTCTGGCTCGTTTTGAAGCCTCGATTCTGTTGCAAATTGTATTTTTTCATAATGATAGATTAGTTGTTATATTAAATCCTTTTCATTTCGTCTTCTTAAATTTAAAATAGTCTAATCTTGAAATTTTTAGATACAATAATTAAGGACTGTGGAATGATATTGAGTAAAATAACAACTGCAACTTACTGATCAATCAATCCTTTTATGTATTTACGAAAGTACATTACTTTTGGTTTTGTAAAAAGTTATTATTTTTCATACTTAAAAAGCTAAAAAATAACTAATTGCCGACGTTTTTATCAAATAAATGTTAATTTTTTAAGTTAATTAAAGCAACGAACTGTAAATCATACTGTATTTACACTTAGATTGCATAAATTTGTAAGAGATAAACAATATAAACTATGAGTCAAGAAGAATTATTAGTATTGATATACAAAAAAGATGAGAGGGCATTCACACATCTTTATGATATGTATTCAAAAAGTCTGTTCTCGGTTATCAATGTTTTAGTAAAAAACAGAGAAGAGGCCGAAGATGTATTACAAGAAGTCTTTGTGAAAATTTGGAAAAACATTGATTCGTATAACGAAAGTAAAGGACGATTTTATACCTGGATCCTTAATATTGCTAGAAATACTTCAATTGACAAACTGCGATCCAAAAATTTTAATAACAGTCAAAAAAACCTTTCTACAGATAATTTCGTAAATCATTTTGAAGACAGTTCGATACTGTCTGACAAAGTGGATACGATTGGATTAAATGAATTTGTAAAAAGACTCAAACCAAAATGTATTCAAATAATTGACTTATTGTTTTTTAAAGGTTACACCCAACAAGAGGCTAGTGACGAGTTGGCTATACCTTTAGGAACAGTAAAAACACAAAATAGAAATTGTATTAACGATCTCAGAAATTATTTGAAAGTATAATGGAAACAAAAGAATATATTGACTCAGGAATTCTGGAACTTTATGTTTATGGTTTATTAACGGAAACAGAGAGTGAAGAAGTTGCCGCAAAGGCAAAAAATAATGCTGAAATTAATTCAGAAATCATTTCGATAGAAAAAGCTATTGTAGCACTATCATCTAGTTTTTCACCTTTTCATTCGGTGGCTAACTACGAAAAAATTAAAGAAAAATTAGAGCTTAAATATGCTCCTGTAATTCAATTGGAACCTAAAAGGAATAAATTCCAATATTTAGGATGGGCCGCATCTGTAGCATTGTTAGTGGGTGTAGCATATCAATATAATGAGTTGAATCAAACTTCTTCAATTGTGGCTGCTGCTCAAGAAGACAAGGCTAAAATTGAAAAAGAATTCAATACCTTAAAAATTAAAAACACAGCGGTTGAGTCTAGCTTAGCAGTAGTTCGTGATATCAAAAACACAGTCGTAAGTTTGGGTGGACAGGCAGTTAGCCCTCAGTCTTCAGCAAAGGTATATTGGAATCAAGAAACTGAGGTAGTTTATATTGATGCTGCAAATTTACCAAAACCACCAGAAGGAATGGTTTACCAAGTTTGGGCACTTAAATTAAATCCGCTTACTCCTACAAGCATTGGTTTACTTGAAAATTTTGATAAAAACGAGCAAAAATTATTTGCAGTAAGCAGTGTTAATGGTGCCGAAGGATTCGGAATCACATTAGAACCAGCAGGTGGAAGTTTAACTCCTACAATGGAACAATTATATACTTTAGGTAAAGTATAAAACCAAGCTAATTTTATAAAGAGAAGAGGGTTCAACAACAGTTGAGCCCTTTTTTTGTAAACCAAATAAGCACAGTAATTACTTGGTATCGATAATTGTGAGAAAATTTATTTTTTGTTTTTAAGTAAATCACATTGCAAATATTACAATCAACTTTTAACTTTTTGCGATTAAAAGAGCAATAAAAAAGCCCAACTAAAATAGTTGGGCTTTTTTCGAAAATAAATTATAATTTACTTTTTATAATATTTTCTATACTTAGGATACGAAACTGCACCAAATAAAGCAATTCCACCCAAAGTATAATAAATCCAATTTAAAGAGTGAGCTTCTCCACTTGCATACGAGTGTAATCCTACTAAGTGAAAATTAACGCCATAATAGGTAAACAAAGTAGATAAAAATGCGAACATACTCATCAGATTAAAAATCCATTTACCTCGCAATGATGGAACAAAACGTGCGTGAATTACAAATGCATAAACCATAATAGTAATCAAAGCCCACGTCTCTTTAGGGTCCCAACCCCAGTAGCGTCCCCAACTTTCATTAGCCCACTGACCTCCTAAAAAGTTACCGATAGTAAGCATGATCAAACCAATTGTAAGTGCCATTTCATTGATATAGGTAATCTCTTGAATATTTAAATCCATTTTCACTTTATTCTTTTCATTGGTAAACAACATTAACAACAAAGCAACACCTCCTAAAATCATTCCTAAAGCCAACGGACCATAACTACCAACGATTACAGCAACGTGTATCATCAACCAATACGAATTTAAAACCGGTTGTAAATTGGCAATTTCAGGATCAATCCAGTTCAGATTACCAGCAAATAAAATCATAGCGGTTACAAAAGCTGATGACGCTACTGTAAGTTTTGATTTGCGATCAAAAGCCAATCCAAAAAACATAGTCGCCCACGCAATATATATAATTGATTCATATGCATTACTCCACGGGGCATGACCGGATATGTACCAACGTGCAATTAACCCAACTGTATGCAGTGCAAATAGAAGTCCGATAACAATATGCATCCCGTTAACCGCATAATGCAACCATTTACGTTCTTTAAAAATTTGTAAAATTGTAAACAACAACATTAAAATAGAACCTAACATATACCAAGTTTGCAGCTTATTAAATACATCAAACTTGTTATATAAAATTTCTGAGGAAATCCTATCTTCACTTGGTCTTACTTTACTACCAAAACGTTTTTGAAAACCAGTAATACTCTCTACCAATTCATCTGAAGTATTAAAATCGCCAGTAGTGGCTGCGTTTGCAAGTGCGCCAAAATACAATGGTAGGACACTTTTGGTGTAGGTTGCCTCCATTCCTTTTATTCCAGCTTCATTCAATTCTAAAAATGATACCCATTTGTTATTGGCATCGTTTGGAACAGGGAAAATCTTCAAAATTCTACCGCTCAAAGCAGATTCCATTAAGTTAACTCTTTTGTCTGTTTCAATGAAATCCTTTTCAAATTGATTCGGATTGGCCGCGCTGAAGGAACTCTCAAGGTATTTGGCCAATTTGTAATTTCCTTTTTCATCAAAAAATGAAACAAAAGGTGCCACTTTTGCTTCTTTATCTACACCAATAATTTTTCTGATACTGTCATTCCCTCTTCTTAAATGAATGATTGGAATATCAATCCAATAGTTAGCATATTGCGTCATCGATAGAAAAACTTGGTCCGAATTCATATCATTGAACGAGTTGCTCTGACTCACCTTACGCAACAATTCCGAAGAAAAAGTGTTAATAGGTTTCATTCGTCCACCGGCATCTTGAATAACCAAACGTGCAAACTTAGCCGCATGTGCCTCTGAAACTTTGTTTTTAGTAATAAAAGCTAAAAGTTCAGATTGGCTTAATTTTTTTTGTGAGTGGCTCGCATGTTGTGTTGGCGCTGGCGCAGCTGCAGTCTCTTCATGTACATGTCCTTCATGTTCGTCATGATTGTGTTCTTGCGCTTGCGCGAATGAACCCAAACTAAACAACAGCAATACAGCAGGTAAAAACTTAGCCTTTTTGGTTTTAACAACTTCTAATTTTCGCTTTAAGTCAGCAAAACGAGAGTGTTTTGTAAATAAGATGGCCATCATAGCAAAATAAAGAATAAAATATCCAACGTAAGTAAGTCCCGTACCCCAAAAATCATGGTTTACAGAGAGAATAGTACCTTTTTCATCCGGATCAAAACCAGATTGAAAGAAACGGTAACCATCATGGTCTAGTACATTGTTCATATAAATACGTGCATCAAAAGTTTCCTTGTCTTGTACTGTTACTTTACTTTCAAATGAAGAGTAACTTTTTTCAGTACCCGGATATTTTTGAGCTATAAAATCGTTTAGTTTAATTTTAAAAGGCAACTCATAGGCTTTACTTCCGAAAAATAATGTGTAATCAGTTTTACCAATTTTAACAGTTTTAGGTTCTCCTACTTTACCTTTTGAACCCAATAGCGTTACTGATTTTTCCTGACCTTCAGCAATCAATTTTACTGTTAGCGCGTCTTCGTGAGTTTTTGCTTTAAAATCGTTGTTCGATTTGTAATCGATAATTCCTTTTACAGCCTGATCTGGAAAAACAAAACGCATATCGCCAACGCTGTACAACGAACGCATCATCAATTGCTGAACATTATCTTTGGTCACTTTACCTTGTAACTTGTCGGCCATTCTCATAAAATTACCTTCAAAAGGAGTTTGAATTGTGTATTCTTTTCCAGTTGTTGTAATATTAATGGCACCATCCGTATTCTTATTCAACGAAAACAAAACGTTGTGAATGTTTTGAACTTCGCCTTCTTTTAAAAAATGCTCGTGTCGACCACCATCGCCTGCCTCTACAATTTTTAAATAAGTAATTCCTTTTGGATCTGGTTTCACATACTCTGTTGCACCCATGACAAAATTTTCGTACTCTACCTCAAATGGTGTATCAGCAAATTTACCTGACATTGTAAAATCATTTGAGGTCGCAGGTGAAAACAACACCTTTTCCTCAAAAACTCTGCGTCGCATTTGGCCTTGATATTCCCCATCTACAAAAACAGTCAAAAATGTTTTTTCCGAAAAAACTTGGTTTTCAGTTGCACCTTCACGTATAGGCATTACACCTTCATAGCTTATATATCGAGTAACAAAAGCTCCCAAAATGATGAATATGAAAGATAAATGCAGCAGCAATGTCGCCCATTTTTCTTTCTTTAGGAGTTGGTAACGCTTGATATTACCAATGAAATTGATCACAAAAAAAACATGAATGGCTTCAAACCACCACGAATTGTAAATTAAAATTTTTGCGGTATCTGTATTGTATTTGCTTTCAATAAAAGTTCCTGTAGCCATAGCAGCAGCGTATGCAACAAACAAAAAGGCCATTAAGCGAGTTGAAAACAAAAAAGAAACTATTTTTTTCTCCATTTTTATGGGGTTATGTTTTGTAAAAGTGCCACAAAAGTACTTAAAAATGTTGACTTCGCGAATCGTACATTTGTTAATTAAATCAAAATTAAGAAGGTCTTGAAAGCCTGATTTTTTTGAAACTGAAAGCATTACAAAACAGTAACAAGAGTGATTTTTCTTTGCAAAAATTTGCCATATTTTTTTTCTATTTTTGCATGATGATCAAAGTAGTAGTAATAGGCTCAGGAAACGTTGCGCAACATTTAATTGCCGCGTTTGAATATGAAAATTCACATGGTAGTGATGTAGAATTAGTGCAAGTTTACGCTCGAAATTCTGCAACCATTACACCTTTAGTTCCTTGGGACCAAATTACCTCTTCTTTTGAAGAATTAATCGAAGCCGATTTGTACATCATTTGTGTATCCGATGATGCTATAGCCGAAGTGTCCTCTCAAATACCTTTCAAAAATAGATTGGTGGCTCATACATCAGGAGCGGCAGGACTTCAAATTTTAAACGACAACAATCGGAAAGGTGTTTTTTATCCACTTCAAACGTTTACTAAAAACAAAGAAATTAATTTTAGACCCATACCTATTTGTATCGAAAGTGAAAATGCAACTGATTTTCATGTACTTCAAAAAGTAGGAAAAGTAATTTCAGATAAAGTTATAGCCATCAATACCGAGCAACGCCAGGCATTGCATGTAGCTGCGGTTTTTGCTAATAATTTTACCAATCATTTGTATTCTATTGCAGCGACAATTTGCCAAGAAAATCAAGTTCCATTTGACATACTTGAACCATTAATTCAAGAAACAGCAGCCAAAATACAAATACTCTCACCAGTCGATGCACAAACAGGCCCAGCAAAACGCAACGATCAAAATACCATAACAACACACCTCAATTTTTTAAAAGAGGAATATCAAAAAGAAATTTATCTACTTTTAACTAAATCGATACAAGAAAATGGCAAAAAGCTATAAAGAAATAATGAATGACATCACTAGTTTTATTTTTGATGTAGATGGTGTGCTTACAGACGGTTCAGTATTTGTAACCAATGAAGGTGAAATATTAAGAACAATGCACATACGAGATGGTTATGCTATGAAAGCCGCTATCGAAAGTGGCTATAAGGTGTGCATCATTTCTGGCGGGAGTAATGAAGGAGTTCGTATCCGTTTACAAAACTTAGGCATCACAGACATCTATTTGGGAACTCCAGATAAGGTAGCTACTTTTAATGAATACACAGCCGTTTCCAAAATCAATCCTGAGCAAGTTTTGTACATGGGTGACGATATTCCTGATTATCATGTCATGAAATTAGTCGGATTAGCAACTTGTCCTCAAGATGCTAGCCCTGAAATTAAAGAAATATCAGGATACATTTCACATAAAAATGGTGGTAAAGGTGCAGTGCGAGATGTGATTGAACAAGTAATGAGAGTTCAAGGCAAATGGATGGAACATTTTAACGGACAACACGATTAAAAGTAAAAGAAATAATAGCTTATGAATTTTCTTCGCCTGATTCGCTTTCAAAATCTAATGATGCTGGCCTTAATGCAGTTGCTATTTCGCTTTGCATTTTTCAAATGGCAATCAATACCGCTAGCACTTGCCGATTGGCAGTACCTTTTGTTGGTGGTCGCAACTGTTTGTATTGCTGCAGGTGGCTATGTGATCAACGACATTAACGATCAACAAACTGATGCTGTTAACAAACCTGGAAAACAAATTGTTGGAGTGACTATTTCAGAGCAAAAAGCCTATAATTACTATATTGCTCTAACTACAAGTGGTGTAGCTATTGGGTTTTATCTGTCTAATGTGATAATGAAACCTAGCTTTGCGGCTGTCTTTATCTTTATTGCTGCCACTCTTTATTTTTATGCTACTAGCTTAAAGCAAATGATACTTGTAGGAAATATTGTGGTTGCACTATTGTTATCAGTCAGCATCCTGATTATTGGTGTTTTCGATTTGTACCCTGCAACCGGCTTAGAAAACCAAAAGCAAATGCGTCTCTTTTTCTCTATCTTAACAGATTATGCCATCTTTGCTTTTATCGTCAATTTATTGCGCGAAATGGTCAAAGATTTGGAGGATTTAGACGGCGATTCACAGCAAGGAATGGCAACTTTACCTATTGTTTTAGGCGCTTCAAAAACTAGCAAACTGGTATTTGCTATTAGTTTTGCTCCCCTATTGATTTTGTTGCGATACATCAACATGTATTTGATGGATTTGCTTTTTTTAGTGGTCTATCTTTTAATTTTTGTAACTGGTCCACTACTCTATTTTACCATTAAAATGTGGTCTGCAAAAAATAAATCTGATTATCATTTATTGAGTTCAGTGCTTAAATGGGTTTTGTTCTTCGGAATCATTTCAGTTGCACTACTCAATCTAAATTTACAGTACAATGCTTAAAGATAAATTAAAAAAATACCAAATAATACTGGCATCAGGCTCCCCGCGTAGGCAGCAGTTTTTAAAAGACTTAGATTTGGATTTTGAAATTCGATTAAAAGATACCGAAGAAGTATACCCATCGCACTTACAAGCGCACGAAATAACCAATTATTTGGCTGTTTTAAAAGCGGATGCGTTTGAAAATGAACTACCCGTTAATGGTATTTTGATAACCAGCGACACCATTGTATGGCACAAAAATCAAGCGCTCGGCAAGCCAAAAAATGAACAAGAGGCCATCTCAATATTACAATCACTTTCAAACAGCTCCCACGAAGTTATTACCTCTGTTTGTTTTAAAAGCAATGAAAAAACGACCGTTATTCATGAATATAGCAAAGTCACTTTTCATAATTTGACCGAAGAAACTATTCAATATTACGTAGAAAACTACAAACCCTACGATAAAGCCGGTTCCTATGGCATTCAAGAATGGATTGGTTTTATTGGAGTTGCAAAAATTGAAGGTTCTTACACCAATATAATGGGATTGCCTACTGACAAAGTATTTGATTATTTGAACCAATTACCTTAAATCCTATGAATTTATCCATTATTCAAGAGTATTCCCGAGAGATAATCGCTAGCGGAATAACTGCAATAGTTTTTTTTATTTTACGTATTGTAACTACTAAATTGGTACGTAGATATGCGCAATCGCACCAAACCATTGAACACCGAACTAATTTAGTGATTAAGTACTTGCACCTATTTTTAAACATTCTAGTAGTTATTGCTTTAATCATAGTTTGGGGAGTTCAAGCAAAAGATATCATAATTGCTTTGAGTTCTTTTACAACAGTTGTAGGCGTTGCCATGTTTGCTCAATGGTCTATTTTGAGTAATATCACATCAGGGATTATTTTGTTTTTTTCGTTTCCATTTAAAATTGGTGATGTAATTAAAATTCACGACAAAGATTTTCCTATTCAGGCAGAAATTGAAGATATTGGTGCTTTTCATGTTTTTTTACGTACAATTGATGGCGAGCAAATAATTTTCCCTAATAATTTATTATTACAAAAAGGAATTTCAATTTTAAAAAATGAGTTTCACGATCAAGATTTCATTGATTAGCGAATCAATCAATCGGAATTGTAATTTTATATTAAAAGTTAAAATTCTATAACTTTCAATCCTAAATATGTAAATAGTTAGTTTTTTTTTGATTCATCTTTGCTCTTTAAAATTTTAGTTTTATAACTTTAGTACTTATAAAAAAAACATAATATGAGCAACTCGATGCAATTCCCTTTTTACGCCAAACTTACTTTCATTTTACTAGCATTAATTTCATTGCTTTTTTTGTTTTATATCGGTCAAGGAATTCTCGTGCCCATAATCATGTCTTTTTTGTTTGCTATTTTGCTATATCCAATAGTTCAATTTTTGAAAGCAAAATTGCGATTTCCAAACGTGCTTGCGGTAATGATTGCGGTCATTCTATTCGTACTATTCTTTGTTGGATTGTTTGTTTTTCTTTCTTTCCAGATAAGTGATTTTACTGAAGATTTTGATAAAATAGAAAAAAACTTAACCATCCATTTAGGAAATATTCAGGATTACATTCGCACCAACTTCAACTTAAGTTCTTCTGAGCAAAAAAAATACATAGATACAGCTGCAGAAGATTCTATGGAAAAAGGTAAAGAGATAATTGGTACAACGCTAATGTCGTTCACAGATACCTTACTAAATCTTACTCTAATACCAATTTATACTTTTTTAATTTTACTGTATCGCACCCATTTCTTGATGTTTTTAGGAAAACTAGTCAGCAAAGAAAACCATGCTCAATTAAAAGATATTTTAACCAACATCCGAATGGCCATAAATAGTTATATCGTTGGTTTAATCATCGAACTAATTTGTGTGGCAACAATGACTACTATTGGCTTCATGATAATTGGGGTGAAATATGCTATTTTATTAGGAATCATTACAGGTATCTTAAATTTGATTCCTTACATCGGGATTTTATTTGCAGGTGTTTTAAGTATTGTGGCCTCGTTAACCGGTTCTCCAGACTTGTCAGTAATCGTTGGAGTGATTGTTGTTACAGTCGTTGTACAATTGATCGATAACAATATTTTAGTACCCATGATTGTTAGTTCGAAAGTAGAAATCAACGCCTTTATATCTATCATCGCCATCATCATTGGTGGGGCAATTGCAGGAGTTTCGGGAATGTTTTTGGCATTGCCAATACTTGCTATGCTAAAAGTAATTTTTGACCGCATCGAATCTTTAGAACCATGGGGATATTTGATGGGCGATCATTTACCTAAAACCTACACATGGAGGAATATTAAACTACCTCTCTTTGATTCTGAAGAAGATACCGAACCAAAAACCAATGTCATTAAATCAGATGTGCCGGTGCCTGTATTCACAGAAACTACAACCATAACAGATGCAAATACCCCAAAAACATAGTATCTTAGCAATTGCTTCAAAAATCGTATTGCAAAAGAAAATTGTATTTTTTGTACCCAGCTATTATTTGTAGGCGCAACTATGTTATGAATACGTTTTTCAAAATAATGTTATGCGTGATGTTCCTATTTGGGACAACAACTTCGTTTGGGCAAAAAAGAGAAGGAAAAAAGGATTCGACTACAATAGCTAATAACATAAATTCATTTTCAAAAAAAAATAAATTCAACAAAATCTTGCACAAATTGGTGTTTAAGAGAAATACCATTCGCAGCAGAAGCACACCACAAATTCAAAAAAAATACAGTCCATTTGAAGGTAAAATAATTCGTAAAATAAACATAATTACATTTGATCCCTTTGGATATTCTGATACTGACACACTTAAAAAACCAACTCGGTGGGCAGAAAAAGTGGGGAACAGAGCGCACATTAAAACCAACCGATTGGCAATTTTAAATTTACTGTTAATTAAGAAAAACAAGGCTTTCGACTCCTTACTTGTTCGGGAATCTGAGCGTTTAATTCGAGCGCAACGGTACATTAATAAGGTTGATATTACACCCGATAGTAGCACTACAAGCACTGATTCCGTTGATGTAACTATTCGCGTGTTGGATTCTTGGAGCATCCTTCCGCAAGGATCTTTATCCAGTTCCAGAATCAATTTTGAATTGAATGAACGTAATTTTTTGGGTTCCGGACATCAATTTCAAAATAAAATCACCAACCGCTTTGAAGATGGTAAAACTGCTTATGATGTAGGGTATCGCATTCCAACTATAAAAAATACCTTTGTTAGTACTGATATCAAATACCGACTGGATTTAGATGGGTACTATAACAAAAGCGTAGCACTTGAGCGCCCATTTTACTCTCCTGTAGCCAAGTGGGCAGGTGGTATTTTTATAGAACAAAACTTCAGAAAAGATACTCTGCCAGATGTTAATTCGGTTTTTGAATTTCAAAATTTCAAATTTAATACACAAGATTTTTGGGTTGGTAGGGCTTTTCAAATTTTTAAGGGTCAAACAGTTGACGATCGAAGCTCTAAACTGGTGCTAAGCGGACGATTTTTAAATATTCAATACAGCGAAAGTCCTACAGCTGTTTTTGATCCTGATAATTTCTACGCAAACGAAAAACTAGCATTGATTGGATTAGGTATTACCTCACGACGATTCGTAAGAGACCGATACATCTTTCAAAACGGTATTATTGAAGACGTACCAACCGGCAAAATATATGGTTTAACCGCGGGCTACCAAAATAAAAATCAAATAAATCGCTTTTATGCAGGCGCAAGAGCTGCTTTCGGACACTTTTTTGAATGGGGATTTTTAAGTACAAATATAGAGTTAGGCTCCTTTTTTGATGGATCGAAAACCCAGCAATCAGCTTTTACTTTCGAAGCCAATTATTTCACCAACTTAATGAGTATTGGAACTTGGAAAGTGAGACAATTTATAAAACCTCAAATTGTTCTAGGTGCTCACCGATCTAGTATTATTGGAGACCAATTATCAATCAATCAAAATGAAGGATTAAGTGGTTTTAACACGGCACAATATGGAACTCAAAAAGCATTGGTAGTTTTACAAACTCAAGCCTATTCACCATGGAAATTGTGGGGATTTAGATTAAATCCTTACGTAAATTATTCTTTAGCGACTTTAGGAAATAGTAAGAAAAGCATTTTAAGTAGTAAAGCCTATTCTAAGTTAAGTGTCGGATTCATTATTAACAACGACTATTTAGTTTTTAGTGCATTTCAAATTTCTCTTTCGTACTATCCTTCGATTCCTGGCAATGGTACTGATATATTCAAAACAAATGAATTAGAAACCACTGACTTTAGATTACAAGATTTTGATTTAGCCAAACCTCGCATAGTTAATTACAGATTGTAAATTAAATACTTTCCGATTAAGGGATCAAAATTAGCTATAACCAAAGCAGAAGAAAAAAGAATTTAAGCTCTAAAATTTACTGCTTTTAAAAAATTTTACATCGATGATAAAGGAATTATCAAAGATTAAAATGTTTTTTTTTAGATAACATTTCATTGATTTACAAATACTTAAAAAAACATATAGAAAGAAATTTTAATTCTGGCACAGTTGTTGGAAATTCGAAAATAGAAATATTTCAAAAAAAGCAATTGCACTTAATTTTATAACTTAAAATCACATATCATGAAAACATATAAACTACTCGCTGTTGCACTACTTCTTTTTGCAAGCAGCACAATAGAAGCACAAGTATCAGTAAACGTAAACATCGGTCGTGCACCTCAATGGGGACCTGTTGGCTACAATGATGTATCTTACTATTATATTCCAGACATTGAAGCTTACTACGATGTTCGCGCTACTCAATTTATTTATTTTGGAGATGGAAGATGGGTTCGTTCAAGAACTTTGCCATACAGATACCGTAACTATGATTTGTACCGAGGTTATAAAGTAGTACTTACTGATTACCGAGGATCAAGACCATACGCTAACTTTAATACGCACAAGGTAAAATATTACCATGGATACAGAGGACGTCCGCAACGTAACATAGGTAGAAACGATCGTGATGTATATGTTACTAAAACCTACGTTGACAAAAGAAAGTATTATGATAGAGACCATGATAGAGGAAGAGGTCATGACGACCACAGAAAAGGTGGCCGAGGACACGACGACCATGAACGAGGCGGAAGAGGTCATGATAGAGACTAACTTTTCAGGTAACACAACTAGAAAGAGAGAGAACCAAAGCTGTTTTCTCTCTTTTTTTTGTTAAAAAAACATTGTAGCATTAAAGAAAAGTGAAAACATTTCTACAAAAAATATTTAATTCCTACATTTGAAGCTACTGCCAACTAAATTTTAAAAGAATGTTTAAAAAACTAGTTCCGTTATTTTCTTGTATCCTATTTTGTGCTCCTACCCTACGCGCTCAGCAACCCGCCAAATTAAATAGTGTAGAAATTTATAACCAAATAGAAAAATTAAATTTTTTAGGCTCAGTGCTTTATATTGCTGCACATCCTGATGATGAAAACACACGATTGATTTCGTATTTGGCTAACGATCAAAAAGCAAGAACAGGTTATTTATCATTAACCCGAGGTGATGGTGGACAAAATTTAATAGGAACACAACTAAGAGAATTATTAGGAGTGATTCGAACTCAAGAACTTATTGAAGCTAGAAAAATTGATGGAGGAGAACAGTTTTTTTCTCGTGCTAATGATTTTGGTTTTTCTAAAAATCCAACCGAAACTCTTGCTATTTGGGATAAAGAACAAGTTTTAGCAGATGTAATTTGGGCTATCCGAAAATTTCAACCTGATGTAATTGTAAATCGATTTGACCATCGTTCGGCGGGAACAACTCACGGACATCATACCGCATCAGCCATGCTAAGCGTAGAAAGTTTTAAAGAGGCTGCAAACGCAAATCGTTTTCCTGAACAATTAAAATGGGTACAACCGTGGCAAACCAAACGACAATTTTTTAACACATCGTGGTGGTTTTACGGCACTATCGAAAAATTTAATGCTGCTGACAAAACGAATCTAATTGCTTTACAAACGGGCGTTTATTTTACAGGTATTGGCAAATCAAACCAAGAAATTGCAGCTTTGAGTCGTAGCCGTCATCAATCGCAAGGATTTGGAAGCACAGGCGCTCGTGGCGAAGAAACAGAGTATCTTGAATTTATAAATGGTACTCCTTTACAAGACAAAAAATCACTTTTTGAAGGAATTGACACCTCTTGGAATCGCGTTAAAGGCGGCAAACCGATTGGTGAATTATTGACTACCATTGCCAAAGATTTTGATTATAAAA
This sequence comes from Flavobacterium sp. K77, assembly GCF_021608205.1. NCBI lineage: Bacteria > Pseudomonadati > Bacteroidota > Flavobacteriia > Flavobacteriales > Flavobacteriaceae > Flavobacterium > Flavobacterium sp. K77. The sequence continues at coordinate 327,089 of NZ_JAKIHO010000003.1, forward strand.
ATCCAGCTGCAAGTATTCCAGCTTTAGCCAAAGCATACAGTATGATAACCGCTTTAAGTGATAAACAATGGGCTCCTTTGAAAGCTGCTGCAGCAAAAGAATTAATTGCAGCCTGCGCAGGCTTGTACCTTGAAGCTGTTTCACCTACTCAAGAAACTACTCCAGGAAGTGTGTTGAAGTTAAAAATGGAGGCTATCAACCGTAGTAATGTACCTTTCCTGTTGGAAAGTATAACTACACTACCAGAACAAAGTATGACCCCAATAGAAAAAGAGTTAAAAAATAACATTGTTCAAAATTTTTCAATCGACTTAAAATTACCAGAAACAACTAACTATACGTTCCCTTACTGGTTAAGTGAAAACGGAAGCGTTGGCATGTATGTTGTAAATAAGCAAGAAAACATTGGTACTCCTGATATTATCCGCGAAGCGAAAGTGATTTTTAACCTTCAAATTAATGGAATTACACTTCCTTTTGAACGCACTGTCATATACAAATACAATGATGACGTAAAAGGAGAAATCTACAACTATCTTGATGTGGTGCCGGATGTTACCACTTCAATCACAGATAAAGTTGTACTTTTTAGAGACAACAAATCCAAGTATATTGGAGTAAAAATTAAAGCGGGCAAAGATGCTGTGAAAGGAACTTTAGCGCTCGAAGTTCCAACCAACTGGAAAGTAATACCAACTACTATTCCGTTTGAAATTGCCAGAAAAGGCAGCGAGCAATTGGTATTTTTTGAAGTCACAGCGCCACAAAATGCCACTGAAGGAATTGCAAAAAGCGTTGCAACCGTAAACGGCAAACGATTTGATAAAGAACAAATAATTGTCACTTTTGATCACATTACCAAACAACAAATTTTACAAACGTCTCAAACGAAAATAATTAGAACCGATTTAAAAACATTTGGTGAAAAAATAGCTTACATCATGGGCGCTGGAGACGAAGTTCCTAATAGTTTATCTCAATTAGGTTACAGCGTTACCATTTTAAAGCCAGATGCAATTACACCTGAAAGTTTAGAATCGTTCGATGCAGTAATTACTGGCGTACGTGCTTACAACACCGTAAATGCACTCAAAAACAAACAAGAAATTCTTTTCGATTTTGTAAAATCAGGTAAAACAATGATTGTTCAGTACAATACACCTACTGATTTAGTTACCGAAAATTTAGCACCTTACTCATTGAAATTATCTCGAGATCGCGTGACCGAAGAAGATGCGGAAGTTCGTTTCTTAGCTCCAAATCATCCTGTTTTAAATTTCCCAAATAAAATAACGGCAGCAGATTTCAAAGGCTGGAAACAAGAGCAAGGTTTGTACTACCCAAGTACCTTTGACAAAGCTTTCACACCTATCATATCATCAAACGATCAAGGTGAAACCCCAAAAAATGGAGCTTTATTGGTAGCGCCTTACGGAAAAGGACATTACATTTATACCGGACTAAGCTTTTTTAGAGAATTGCCAGAGGGTGTAACCGGCGCCTATAAGTTATTGGCCAATATGATTTCAATGCAACAAACCACAACGGTACCTGGACAAAAAATAAAGCCTTAAAACAAAACCATGGAAACAAAAAAACCAAAAACCTGGAAAAAAAATTATACTTGGGTGCTCCTAGCCAACGCACTCTACATTTTGATCTTTTGTCTTATTATGAAATTATACGCCTAAACTATGCAATTATTTGACTGGGTTATCCTTATTGTTACCTTACTTTTTATTGTTATTTACGGCGCTTGGAAAACCAAAGGCAGTAAAAATGTCGAGGATTTTATTTTAGGAAATAACGAAACTCCTTGGCATGTAGTGGGACTTTCGGTAATGGCGACACAAGCGAGTGCTATTACTTTCTTATCAACGCCTGGGCAAGCGTATCATGACGGAATGGGCTTTGTGCAGTTTTACTTTGGTTTGCCAATAGCCATGGTACTTATCTGCGTTACCTTTATTCCTTTGTACCACAAATACAAAGTATATACCGCTTATGAATATCTAGAAAAACGTTTTGATTTAAAAACCCGTTCGCTGGCAGCCATTTTATTTTTGTTTCAAAGAGGTTTAGGTACAGGACTAACGATTTACGCACCAGCAATTATTTTATCGGCTATTTTAGGGTGGAATCTCACCTACATGAATATTGTGATTGGTGTTTTGGTGATTATCTATACTTTTTCAGGAGGAACAAAAGCGGTAAACGTGACCCAAAAACAACAAATGTTTGTTATCATGTCGGGAATGTTTATTACTTTTTTCTTGATATTGTATTACTTACCCAATGATATGACTTTTACAAGTGCGTTGCATATCGCTGGGGCAAATGATAAAATGAATATCGTTAATTTCTCTTTCGATCCAGAGGAAAAATACACTTTTTGGAGCGGAATCACGGGCGGATTTTTCTTGGCCCTAGCCTATTTTGGTACTGATCAATCGCAAGTTGGTCGCTACTTATCAGGGAAATCAGTGCGTGAAAGTCAAATGGGACTCATCATGAACGGACTCTTAAAAGTACCGATGCAGTTTTTCATATTACTAACCGGTGTCATGGTATTTGTGTTTTTTCAATTCAATCCCGTGCCTTTGAATTTTAACCCAAATAATAAAGCACTTATTGAAAAATCAGCCTACAAAGGCGAATACAACGCTCTTGAAAAGAAATTAAACGAACTTTCAGAAGATAAAAAGGTAATCAACTTATTATACATCGATCAGTTAAATCAAGATTATGACAATCCGATTTTAAGAAAAGAATTAGTAGCGCTATCCTCAAAAGAAAAAGACTTACGCGACCGCGCCAAAGAAATTATTTCGAAAGCGGATAGCAACAGCGAAACTAACGATAAGGATTATGTGTTTTTTCATTTTATCCTAAATTATTTACCTAAAGGTTTAATTGGCTTATTGTTAGCAGTTATTATCTCAGCGGCCATGTCATCAACAGCATCGGGATTGAATGCGCTGGCCTCAACAACAGCAATTGACATTTACAAACGAAATGTAAAAGAGGAAAAATCAGAGAAGCACTATTTATACGCAACCAAGTTTTTTACATTGTTGTGGGGTGTAATCGCTATTTTATTTGCCTGCGTAGGAACCTTGTTTGAAAACTTAATTCAGTTGGTCAACATTATCGGTTCTATTTTTTACGGAACGGTACTAGGAATATTCCTGGTTGGTTTTTATAGTAAAAAAGTACAATCAAAAGCAATATTCTACAGCGCAGTAGTCTGTCAATTGGCGATTTTTGTAATTTATTACTACGCTATTTACATCTATCCGAGTGGCGAAGAAAAACTGGGTTACTTATGGTTAAACTTTATTGGCGCAATGGGAACAATTGTACTCTCTCAATTGTTACAGTACACGATTTTCAGAAACGAAAAGGCAGTAGAGGCTTAATATTAAGTTTAGTGAACAGTTTCAAAAAGTCTACTTAATGCACATACTAATATTTATACCAATTCTCTTAGTTCTTATTTCTTGTAAAAAGGAAAACATTGAAGGTATAGCAATTGGAAAAACTTTACTCGAAAATCAAAGTTTTGCAGATAATAAAAAGCTTGCTGATATCATTAAATCAACATTAAAAGGCGACTACGATTCTTTAAGAAGGCTTAATCATTTTCAGTGTGGCGATGGAGCAGGATGTTACGATAAAGGTTTTTTAATAACTCAGATTATTTACAAAATTGGAGAAAACAATTTTAATAAAATGATTGACAAACTAGACCGCAAAGAATTGAATGGAATAGAAGATTTCATTAACACTGGATTAGAATATGGAGACAACAACAATGATGGCAAAATGGATAACAAAATAGCCGATGAGGAATTTCCACTTTTAATGAAAAAATTAAGTGAAAAATAAAAATGATTATCTATTAGGCTTTACGTAATATAGTATTTTTTACTTGTAAAACTTGATCTGAACATAGGACGATTTCAAAAATCCAATTAATGAACTCCAGTCTTTATTAGACAACAACTAGATAAAAAACTACCATCCGGATAACTATTAGGGATTTTTAAAACTATCAACTTTTAAGATTTTTAATCCATACATAAATAGAATTCAACAAGCACAGTAAAGCACATGACTTGTTTTTTCAGACCTAAAAAATGTTTTTTTAAAGACATTTTTCCTGTTCATTTTTCTCTTTGTTGGTCAATATCTTTTATCTAAAGCTATTTTTTTGTAGTTTAAATCAGCTATATTTACGGTAAATTAATAAAAAACGGAGGTATTAATGCAAACAACCGTTGGTAAAAAGTTGAAAAGCAACATCAATTAAAATGACTCTAACTAAAAAAAGTAAATTTAACATTATAGCTATACTTCTTTTGCTATTATGTTTCCAACATATAAATTCCCAAATAACTTTAAACAATAATGTTGGAACAACACTAATTAAGACCGATATGTTCTCCTGCAAGGAAGAAGAAACTTGGGGTAAAGTCTTTAAACTATCTGATTTTGGCATAACACCAAATGAACAATTTGTTATAAAGTCTGGACAAATTGGAATTGCACAATCAGATATTGGTTCAGAACTATATTTTTCAGTTTATGTTGTTGATGAACGGTTTCCTGATATCTATAATTCGTACTTCGAAAAGCCTTTACTTGGATCTAGTGGTACCGTGGCTACCAAAGCTATTATTGGTAATCCAGAAATTGTGCAAGTAGATTTTTATCAGCCTATTATTGTTCCGGCTGGCGTTGAAAAAATATTAGTGGTTGTAGGCAAAATAAGTAATTATATAAATTATTTAACACCTGAAGTTTTTGTGGCTGGAACGATAGATGATCGTGGAGAATCATGGTATAAAGGTTGCAATGAAAACCAACTTTTAGAACCAACAACAGATTTGAATATCCCTGTACCTAATGCTAATTTTTACATAACAGTAACGGGTGAAACTCTCAACCCTAATAGTTTGGACTCAGTAACTCGATTATCTCATAACGTTTGTGATGATTTAGTAAAAACAGATATGTATGGTTGTTATGGACAAACTTTTTATTGGGCTAGAGATTTTTACTTGAAAGATTTTGGGATATCTCCCAAAGAGGAATATACAATAACTTCAGGTCAGGTCGCGGTTAATGGTGCTGATTGGGGAGCTACGGTAAAATTTAATATTTACAAAATCGATGCTAATTTCCCAGTTTCTTTTTCAGAAACAGATCTTATTGGTAGTAGTCAAGTAATCAACCTTCCTCCAACTTTAAGTAGAGAGTCTCAAATAAAACAAATAGATTTTAATACAGCGGTAAAAGTTCCAGCTGGTGTTGAAAGAATATTAGTAGAAGTAGAAAAAGGTAGCAATCCCGATTTAGGAGGTGGATCAACCGTTGCTTTTGTTGCTGGATCTGTACAAGACACAGGTGTTTCTTGGTTTAGAGGATGTAACCGCTCACCTAATATTGGATATAATCAATACTTTTCTACTGATGATGATGGAATTTTAGATGCCAATTTCTATATAAATGTAACTGGAAATGTAAAAAACGTATCTAATAACTTCGAAATGAATTTTTCTAATATCTGCTCTGAATTTTTAAAAGAATTTAGTGTTGATGATGCATCAAAAGTAGCTTCAATTGTATGGAATTTTGGAGATATTGCCTCTGGAGTAAATAATTTATCTACAGATCTATCTCCTTTTCACGATTTTTCAATTGATGGAAAATTCACAGTAACAGCCACCGTAACTGGAAAAGATGGTACAGTGGAAGTTTTAACCGAAATAATAGATGTTAAAGAACCACCAAAAGCCTACGGAATCACTAATGTATCAGCATGCGAAAGCGTAGCAGGTTCAGGTATTTCAAAATCTTTTGATCTTTCTATGGTTACCGAACAGGTTTTAGGCGGACAAACGGATAAAGAGATAACTTTTATAGATGGAAAAGGAAATAAATACAAATCATTACCAAATCCTTTTACCAACACTGTTAAAGATAGAGAATCAATAACAGTGCGGGTTAGTCAAAGAAACAATCTTTGCTGCTATTCAGAAACTACTTTTGATTTAATCGTAAATCCAATACCTAATATAGCCGCAATATCTGACTTGGTTGTATGTGATAATGATACCGATGGGTTTGGACAATTTAACTTAAAGCCTATAGAAACTTTGATTATTGGCAGTACAGCGAATAAAAAAGTAGAATTTTATCATCAAAATGGACAGAAAATTATAGCTTCATTAAATGCAATTTCTAATCTAGTTATAAATCAAGAAATGATAACAGTTAAAGTTATAAATACTGATAGTAACTGTTTTACTGAATCAACTTTCAATTTAATTGTTAGTAATTTGCCTAAAGCGAATCCTTTACAAGAGATTATTGGTTGTGATGATAACAATGATGGAATCTCAGAATATTTTGACACATCAAATGTGGCATCTGATGTTTTGGGAAATCAAATAGGAATGCTGCTAAATTACTACGATAGTAATGGAAATCAACTTCCAAATCCTTTACCAAATCCTTATACAAACTCGATCCCAAGTAGAGAGACAATCACTGTTAGAGTTACTAACCCTCGAACAAATTGTTATACAGAAACATTATTACGTTTAGTAACATCTATTAAACCAATAATTAATCAACCAAAAACGATATATGCTTGTAATCAAGGTGACGGGTTTTCTCTTTTTGATACTTCAGATATTGAAAATCAAATAATTACTAACAAATCTGCTTATATAATTACATATAAAGACGAAAATGGAAATATACTTCCTAGTCCTCTACCTTTAAATTATCAAAATACAATTGCTTGGTCCCAAAGAATTAATGTAAGAGTCGAAAATCGATCTAATCCTCTATGTTTTTCTGAAACAAGTTTTCAATTAATTGTAAATGAGTTACCTGAAATTAATTTAAAAAAAGAATATAATTTATGCGATTTAGAAACTTCTTTAAAAATCGCAACTAATCTGTCTTTCGATACTTGGGAATGGAAATATGAGGATAATACAATTGTTTCTAAATCTTTTGAAGTGAATTTAGTAATGGCTGGAAAATACACATTACGAGTTTCGAAAATAAGTAATGGATTAAGTTGCGAAAACTCATTTTCTTTTACTTTGGTTCGATCAACTTTACCCAAAATTGTCGAGGTTAAAATTCAAGATATTTCGCAAAACAATTTTATTGAAATTACGACCTCCGGTGATGGTGATTTTGAATATTCTCTTGACGGAATTAACTACCAAAAGAACAATACCTTTAGCAACCTTTCAGGAGGAATCTATGAGGTTCAAGTAAGAGATAAAAAAGGTTGTGGTTTTGATAAAAAAGAGATTATTTTAATAGATTACCCCAAATTTTTTACTCCTAATGATGATGGGTATAATGATTACTGGCATATCCAAGGGATAGAAAAGTTTCCAGAATCAATTACATATATATATGATCGCTACGGGAAATTTGTGAAGAAATTAACCTTTAAGGATTTTGGATGGGATGGTACTTTAAATGGAGAACAAGTATTTTCATCAGATTATTGGTTTACGGTTGAAATGGGAAACGGAAGAAATTTTAAGGGTCATTTTTCCCTAAAAAGATAAAACAATGTTTTTACAAACTTGAAAAATGGAACGTCGACAATTAATGAGTCAAAAAGATTTCTCAAAATTGATAATTGGATTTCTCCAATTAAATTTTCCCGAGTTTACGAGGACTATTAAATATCAAGATGATGATTCATTTGATTGTTATTTGAAAAGTGAATCCGGAATATTTTCAATTTGGATTGCAACATATAATTCTGAAATTACAATTGGAATTGAAGACCCAAAAGGAGAAACCAGTATTCATTCACATATAAATTGTGACCAAGTTGAGGATTTTAGTTCCTGTACTGTGGAAGTCAAATCATATATAGAAAATATCAAAACTGACAAATTGATCCTATATCAAGATAAAGAAGGGAAATATGATTGGATAGAATCATCGATGTTTGAAGATATAAATGGTAGCAAAAAGTTTTATTGGAGAGAATAATAATAACATATTACCAAAATTAGATAAATGAAAAGTTATGCTACAAATTTAAACCAATCTCATAAATCTAATCAAAGTAATTATTCCAGTCTCTAATTTACAGCAACTAGCTACAAAAAAATCCCGTCGCGGTTACCGGACGGGATTTTAAAATTCTTATTGCATTGGTTTAGCTTTTACTCCACTCTGCAATACTATCTTTATTCATTTTTACGTAATCTTGGTTTTTGGCTACTTCTGCCGCTGCTAATGATACTTTTGCAGTTTCAATAGCACCTTTTTTATCACCTAATTTCGCTTGAATTAACGATTTTAGTCTGTTATACCAAAATGGTTTTTCTTTCGTCATGTCTAATGCTTTGTTCACATATTCTAACGCTTTGTTCGCATCGCCATTAGATTGAAACAAAAACTGAGAAGCAGAAAAATAATCTCCTGCCGCTGGACCTGCCAATACTTTATTGATGTTAGCTGTTGCTTTTTGTTGCGTTGGTACTTCGAATTTTACTGCTGCATATGAGTTTTCCCAGTACATTTCAAGAAATGCAAAATTGTTGTCGATATTGCTCAAACCAATTGTAAAAGTCTCTACTTTTTTGTTTAAAGTCTCTGGTTTTACTGTAGTTCTCAAAGCAACATTTTCTTCTTTCCACTCTGCTGGATTTCCCCAGTTGTCTGTTGTTTTGTAAAAAATCACTTCCCAGCTTTCGATTTTTGGAACAGTAAACAAAGAGTAAGTCCCTTTTTTCAACGTTTGACCATCGATAACTACATCGTCACCAAAAGAAACAGTTGTATTTTCATTTGCTCCCGTTCTCCAAACTTTTCCAAACGGAATTAAGTTTCCAAAAACGACGCGACCTCTAGCGCTTGGTCTAGAATACACAATCTCTACATCAGTTAAACCTACTGATTGTGATAAAGTTGCTTTCGGACTTGATTGTGGTGTTTTCAATTGTGCCTCAGCACTTAAACCGCTAACAATTAAAGCTAGCGCAAGGATTATTTTTTTCATTGTTTTTTAATTTTTTTGTTGCCCAAATTTACAAATTCAAGACCCGTCAAATGTTAAAAATTTCTTAATTTCAAGTCTATTTGCTGAACGGTTTCAAAACTCAACTCTTCAAAATCTTGGACAATGACATCGGCCAAAGCCAAGTCTTGTGCTTCAGAATGCAAACTGTTGTACCCAATACAAAGTAATCCGGCCGCCTTTGCAGCTTTCACGCCATTGGTACTATCTTCAATAACAATACAATTTTCTTTTGGAGAAATTGACAAACTAGCAGCATGCTCAAAAATAGCTGGATGTGGTTTTGACTTGGGGAAATCCTCGCCGCTAACTACATGAGTAAAATAATCATGCAGTTTAAACCGACTAAAAACGCGCTCGATCGTTACTTTTGAAGCTGAAGAAGCCAAAATCAATTGCATTCCATTTGCAAACAAATCTTTGATTAATTTTTCTACTCCGGGCAACAATTCTAAATCACTTTTGGTATCGAAGGCATCATTAAAAATGGTACGCTTGCGCTGAATCAAATCTTCAACTTCTTGGTCAATTACAAAAAGTTCTTTTAATTTTTGAAACGTATTACGCGTTGAAAATCCTGTAAATGAAGTATACATTTCTTCGGTTACAGCAATATTCAACTCCTCAAATTGTTTGAAATAAGCATAGCGGTGTACCGGCTCTGTATCAACGATTACGCCATCCATATCAAAAATTACGGTTTGTATCATTTTAAATTATGAGTTATGAATTGTGAATTATTAATTATGAATTAGTTATCACTGAAGAAATAAGAAAGTCAATCCTATTTTTTAATCAAATAACGAATCACCGTTTCAGCAGCGTACAACCCAAACAAACCTGGCATATAGCTGTTAGTTCCGTAAAACGATTTTTTAAAATTAGAGCCGTCGGTCATTCTTAAACTAGATTCGTCTTGAATTTCAGAAGAAAAAACTACTTTTAATTTGTCTATTTTGGCCTCTTTAAGGCGTCTGCGAATGGTTTTGGCAAAAAAACAATTTACGGTATTGGTGATGTCAGTAACCTTTACTTTCGATGCTTCCATTTTTCCACCTGCGCCCATGCTGCTAATAATTTTAACTCTTTTGCGTTTGGCAGCGATAATCAAGTTTAGTTTTGGAGTTACACTATCAATGCAATCTAAAACATAATCAAAATCAGGAGTAACAATTTCAAAAGCACGCTCTGGCGACAAAAATTCTTGCACTCGCGTTAGTTGTAATTCGGGGTTGATGTCTTGCAAACGGTCTCCTACAACTGTAATTTTTGGTTGTCCTACTGTAGAGTGTAAAGCTGGTAATTGCCTGTTGATATTAGTAATATCTACCACATCACCATCAACAATTGTCATTTTACCCACGCCTGCCCTAGCTAAAAATTCAGCAGCAAATGAGCCTACGCCGCCCAATCCTACCACGAGTACGTTTGCATTTTGTAAATTAGTCAGACCTTCTTTTTTAAATAAAAGTTCTGCTCTCTCTGTCCATTCTGCCATTCTATTCTGTTTTAAGTTGAAAAGTTTTTGAAATTGAAAATTATATTTTTGGTCCAAAAACGGTATTTAAATTCGTTTGTATTTGTGTTTGTATGGCTGCAACTGTTGTGTTTTTATAACGTGCAGCGAGTTCGTAAACAGCCTCAATTCCTTCTTCGACGGTGTCCGTTTCTAGGAAAAAACGATTGTTGGGGATACTTGCAAAAACCTCTTCCAATCCGGGGTTGCGCAGTAAACATTTCCCAAATGAGATGTAAAAGCCATTGTCAAGCAGTTGCCGTGCTACCGCTTTATTTTTTGAAAAACCATGTATGATCAAAGGAACGGTAATTTGCAGCTTTTTTTTGATGGAAACAACTTCTTGAAACGCTGCTACACAATGAATAATGATTGGCTTGTTGTACTCTTGAGCTAGCAGCAATTGGGTTTCAAAAACTTGCTGTTGCAAGGGTAATGGAATTTCGATGCGTTTATCAAGTCCGCACTCACCTACTGCCCAACAATTGGGTTGGCTCATACTTTTTTGAATTATATCATAATCAGCAGCAAGACGCGTTTCATTAATGTTCCAAGGATGAATGCCAATTGAGTACTGCGGTATGGCGCCATTCATTTCCTGCGGATATTGATTGACCAGCTCTACAACACGCTCTTGCTTGCTCCATTGGTGTGTATGTGCATTAAAAAACTCCATTAATCGTGAATTTTTTTAACGCCAGCCGTAATCGAAACATCCAAATCATTTTCTAAAGGCACTATTGGGCAAGAATATTTTGAATTATAGGCACAATACGGATTGTAAGCCGTGTTAAAATCAATCGCTATTTTTTTCCCTTTTGGAATCTTTAAATCAACATAACGACCGCCAATGTAGGTTTCACGACCCGATGTACGATCAGAAAAAGGTAAAAAGAAATAGTCTTTATATTTTGCTTGTTTAGCGAGTTCCAAATTGCGGTATACGTTTAGCTTTAGTTTTTTACCTTCCAATTCAAAATGCAACTCTCCATACTTGACATACAAAGGCTGTCTGCTTGTGGTGGTTTTCATAGCAAAAGGAACTGCATTTTGTGTTTTTACCAAAGTCGCAATTACAAAAAAAGAAGCATTGGCCGGAAAAAAATCAAGCGATTTGAACTTAGCTCGATCCTCTGTTGTAAGCGGACTCGTGGCGGCATCAGCAAATTCGGTATTCATTTTTTTTTGAAACTGAGCTACAGCTGTCGCCTGATACGACTTTTGAGCGAATGCAAAAGTACACGTCCAAAAAAACAGAAAAGTGAAAAGTGTTTTCAATGGTTTGATTTTGATGCAAAAATAGTGTAAAAGTTAGAATACCGCAACGAAAAGTAACTAGTAGAAATGACTACCGAAGACCAAAACCCTAGCCCAGATAGCAGCGGAAATCCTTTTATTTTTTTCTTTAAAAAAATAAAAGATTATAGCGAATAGCTGGAAAAAGCTCCTGAAAAACATCGTAAATTTGCAACTCACAATTCTAGGCTATGCTGCAAACTGCTTTTACACGCTACATCAATAATTTTAGAGGATTTACCAGAGAAGTTTGGATTTTGACGCTAATTACCTTCATCAACAGGGCCGGCACGATGGTTTTACCGTTTTTATCAAAATATTTAAAAGAGGATTTACAATTTTCATACGAACAAGTGGGCTGGATTATGGTCGCTTTTGGCTTTGGTTCGATGTTAGGTTCTTGGTTGGGCGGAAAATTATCAGACAAAATTGGTTTTTACAAAATCATGGTTTTCAGCTTATTTACCAGCGGATTGTTGCTATTTGCGGTGCAGTACGTGCGTACGTTTTGGGGATTGTGCTTGAGTATGTTTTGCATTATGACGGTTGCGGATATGTTTAGACCCGCCATGTTTGTATCGCTCGCCACCTACGCAAAGCCCGAAAACCGCACTAGAGCGCTCACTTTAGTACGATTGGCCGTAAATTTAGGGTTCACAGCAGGACCAGCGCTGGGTGGATTAATCATTATGAATTTGGGCTACAGCGGACTTTTTTGGGTTGATGGTAGCTCTTGTATTATCTCGATTTTGATTTTTTGGTTGCTAGTGAAAGAGCGCAAAAAACCAGCAGATTTGGAAACAGATCAGGCCGAAACTGATTTGCCAACTTCAGTTTTCAAGGATCAAATTTTTTGGATATTTCTATTTGTGTGTTTTGTCACCGCAGTACTATTTTTTCAACTTTTCACCACTTTACCGCTGTACCACAACGAAAAATTTGGCCTGACCGAGTTTCAAAGTGGTTTGTTACTGTCTTTAAACGGCTTGCTCATTTTCTTTCTCGAAATGCCAATTGTAAGCTACAGTCAGCGTAAAAACATTGACAAACTCAAAATTATTTTGTGGGGTTCCTTACTTATGGCGCTTAGTTTTTATGTGTTATTAATTCATTTTTGGGCCGGAATTCTAGTTGTAAGCATCCTATTTATCACTTTTGGCGAAATGTTTATTTTTCCATTTTCCAACTCTTTTGCCTTGAGTCGCGCTCCGAAAGGTCATGAAGGACGATACATGGCACTGTTTACCATGAGTTTTAGTTTGGCGCACATTGCGAGTTCTAAAACGGGACTCGAAATTATTGCCTCGTATGGTTATCAAGCCAATTGGTTTTTTATGGGCACATTGGGCATTTTGGCCGTTGCAGGTTGCGTTTGGGTGCAAAAAATGGTTCAACAGGAAAAGGCAAGTGTAAAATAATATCATTTTAAAAATTGGGGCGTGCCCCCATTAAAGCAAAGGGGCTACTCATAATTGTTTTGAGTAGCCCCTTTGCTGTAATGGCGTCGGGCTATCTGCACCGCTGCGGCGGTTTGCTCCTATCCCTCACGCGAACCCGTTTCCAGAAACCTAATTACATTTATAAAAACGTTTTCAATTTCAAAACACTAAGAAAAAACAAGTATTCGATTAAATAACAAGCTCTTAACTACAAAAAACATCAAAAACTAAAAATTTAGTTAAATAACTATAAAAATAGTTTGCAAACTAGAAATATAGTTATACATTTGAAACAAATAAAAACATCATGCAAAAACTTACTAACAAAGAAGAAGAAATCATGCACATTGTCTGGAAACTACAAAAAGCTTTCGTGAAAGACATTATGAATGAAATTACCGAAGACCAACCACATTACAATACATTATCAACCATAGTTCGTAATCTTGAAGAAAAAGGATATGTATCGCACAACGCCTATGGTAATTCGCATCAATATTTCCCAACAGTGAGCCTCGAAGAATACCGCAAGCGTTTTATGCATACCGCAATTGATACGTTTTTTAACAGCTCGTATAAAAATATGGTTTCCCATTTTGCACAAGAAGAAAAAATTTCGGCAGCTGAGTTGCGTGAAATTTTAAATATGATTGAGCAACAAGAACAAAACAGCTAGTCGTTTACCAACTATTTCCTAAAACCAAAATAAAAATGGAACCACTTCAACTCTACTTCATTAAATCCAGCAGCCTACTTGCATTGTTTTTTGCAGTGTATTACGTGTTACTCCGCAAAGAGACGTTTTTTACTGGAAATCGATGGTTTTTATTACTAGGTTTAGTGACTTCGGCCGTATTTCCGTTGTTTACTTACACGGAAATTATTTGGGTAGATCCCAATCCAAACCCTATTGATTGGTCAAATCTTCCGGTGAGCAGCTACAAACCCGAAGCTACTACCACAATTAATTGGTGGCTTATGGCTAGTATTTGCTATGGTTTGGGAGTGTTATATTTATCAGGAAAGTTTGTTTTAGACATATACAAACTTCAGCAAATGCTTAAAGGGCAAATTTCAGAAACAATAAACGGTTTCACTTTTGTAAATACAACTGAAAACACAGCGCCTTTCTCCTTTTTTAAAACAATAGTGTACAATTCATCACTGTACAGCGCTAATGAACTCAATAATATAATTGATCACGAAAAAGTTCACAGCGCCCAATACCACTCGTCTGACGTATTATTGAGTCGTATTTTTTGTATTATTTTTTGGTTTAATCCGGTTGTGTGGCTTTACAAAAAAGCGATGGTACAAAATTTAGAATTCATTGCTGACCAACAAGCTATCAAAAAAATAGCTAACAAAAAAGAATACCAATTCACACTTTTAAAATTTACAACACACCAAAATTGTGTTGCGCTTACCAATCCTTTTTATCAATCATTAATCAAAAAACGAATCGTTATGTTAAACAAAAATCAATCAAAAAAATGGAATTCTTGGAAATACGCCACCGTTGTTCCTGCCTTAGTCGCCTTTTTTACACTATTTCAAATTGAAGTAGTTGCACAAGAAAAAACAAGTACAACAACAAGTTCTAGCACAAAAAGTCAGAACCCTAATACTCTTGCCGTATCAGATACTGTGAAAAAAGGTAAAACAAGCGAGGTGATTTCAAAAAATCTTCCTGAAATTACAGACGAAAACACCAGTATTTTTATTAATGGAAAAAAAGTAACAAAAAAAGAATTGGACAGCACAAACCCGAACGACATTGCAACTGTCAATATTGAAAAAAATAATGATAAATCTGTTATTAAAATTTTCACTAAGGAAAACTCAAACACAATTGGTAACGGAAACATATTTTCGTCGAATGAATTAAGTCTAGACCGCATTGATCCAAATAATCTGTCCGTCGTTAAAAAAGAAAACAACGTAACTGTTGTTAAACAGATTAGAACTGAAAAAAATGGCATCCCTGAAGATACTGAGGTATACGTAAATGACAAACGTGTGAGTGCCTTAGAAGCTGAAAGTTTACTTCCTAGCACAATCACTAGCGTAAATGTTACTAAAGACGAACAAGGAAAAAGAAATTCTATCCGAATTATTACCAAAAATTACATCGGCGAACATGGAAGCGTAATAGAACGCCCTCAGCCACCAGTGCCTCCAGTAGCGCCGAAGTTTAATTTCACAACACCGAAAGCGCCTATTTTTCCAGCTGCACCTAAAGCACCATCAGGAGTTCGTAACTATAAAAACGAAAAAGAATGGGCTGATTTTGATAAAAAAATGAAAACCTTTGATAAAAAAATGGAAGCCATGGAACCACAAATGAAAGCTTTTGAAAAAAAAATGGAGGAATTTGAAAAACAAATGAAACCATTTAATGAGGAAATGGAAGAATTCGAAAAGAAAATGAAGGATTTCGAAAAAGCAATGGAAGCCTTTGAAGCAAAACAAAGCAAGAATAATTAATTGATGTTCAAAGACAGTCTCAATCCAAGACTGTCTTTTTTTATACCTTTGCCTCAAAAAAATAACAGATGTACAAAGTTTTAGCTCAAATCAATAAAATAGTGTTACCAAGTCTCACCAAAGGTGGAACAGACATCTCTAAAGCCAAAAAATGGCAACTTGCTCTATTAGCCTACCGTTATTATGTAACTTCGCGTGCGTTGCGCTAATATGTTAACACCGCAAAAGTGTCGTAGTTTTTAATTTTATCGCGACCATTTAAAAAGGACAACTCCATTAAAAAATTGCACTGCACCACCACTCCACCTAAACGTTCTACTAATTCACATACGGCTGCTGCAGTCCCACCAGTAGCTAAAACATCATCATGAATAAGTACGCGGTCGCCTTTTTTGATAGCATCAATGTGAATTTCTAACGAATCGGTGCCATATTCAAGTGCATACGTAGCCGAAATTGTTTCATAAGGCAACTTTTTAGGCTTTCGAACTGGAACAAAACCCACATTTAATTGTTGAGCCAGCAACGTTCCGAAAAAGAAACCTCTGCTTTCAACACCAATTACGGTTGTTATTTGGAAATCTTTTACAGCATTGACTAGTTCTTCAAGGCATTTTTGTGTTGCCTGAGGATCTAAAAGCAGCGGAGTGATATCTTTAAACACAATTTCTTTTTTAGGAAAACCCTGAATATCACGGATGTAATTTTTTAAGTTCATTTTTTTTTATTTTTTTACATTTTTACGCTTGCAAATTACACATTTATGCCTATATTTGCACCCGCAAGCAAGACAAATAGTCGCTTTGCAAAAAGGGCCTCGTGGCGCAACTGAATAGCGCACTTGATTACGGCTCAAGAGGTTACTGGTTTGAATCCAGTCGAGGTCACAAAACCCCAGCATTTGTTGGGGTTTTTTTTATATTTATACTTTTTGAAACCTCTATTTTTACTTTGTTAGTATCTAAAATATAAATAGTAAACCTTATAAAATCACTCTCTTTCCTTTTCTAAGAAACCAGATAAATAGTTTTACAATCTAGAACTCTACTTGTATTCAACACTAGATGTTTTAAAATAAAAAAGAAAACATTATGTAAGCAATACTATATTTTGTTGTAATTTTGTATGACAAAGCAATCATTAATACTTAATTAATAACATTATGAATGATAAACCATACATATATTGGGTAGCAATGAGTGATTTGGCTTTATCGCAAACGATCGGAGCATTTGTAAAACACCATCGCTTGTCTCAAAATAAAACACAAGAGGAAATCGCGCAAGCTGCCAACATCAGCCGCTCTACACTGAGTTTATTAGAAAAAGGCGGAGCAGTAACGCTACCAACACTTTTGCAAGTGCTTCGTGTTTTAGATTTATTATATGTCCTGAATTCATTTACAATTCAAGAACAAATAAGTCCGTTGCAACTTGCCAAGCAAGAAAAACAAAAAAGACAACGCGCCAGAAATAACAATACAGATAACTCCTCAAATTCTGCTTGGTAATGATAACAACTGCTTTTGTCAAAATTTGGGGAACCACCGTAGGAGCGATTGCGTGGAATGCAACAACCGGCTTGGCTAGTTTTGAATACGATCCGAAATTTGTTGCTACTAAAACCGATTTGGCTCCATTGAAAATGCCAATTAATAACGCTAGCAACCGCATTTTTTCGTTTCCAGAATTACAACAAATCAAAACTTTCAAAGGATTACCTGGCTTATTAGCCGACGTTTTGCCCGATGATTACGGAAACCAATTAATCAATAGTTGGCTAGCACAAAATGGCCGTCCTGAAAACAGTATGAATCCTGTGGAGCTCTTGTGTTTTATAGGCTCTCGAGGTATGGGCGCTTTAGAATTTGAGCCATCGCAACTACAACCTACTAAAAGAGCTTTTGATATAGAAATTGATAGTTTGATTCAGATTTCTCAAAAAATGCTTTCTCGTAGAGATGAATTTGAAACGAATTTAACTCAAGACGAACAAAAAGCCATGCTCGATATTCTTAAAATAGGAACTTCGGCAGGTGGCGCACGCCCAAAAGCGATCATTGCCTACAATGCAAAAACAGGACAAGTAAAATCAGGTCAAACCAATGCTCCTAGTGGTTTTGATCATTGGTTAATCAAACTCGATACGGTGAGCGATGTACAATTTGGCGAAAGCACAGGCTACGGCCGTATTGAACTAGCGTACTATTATATGGCTAAAGCTTGTGGAATTGACATGATGGAGTCGCGTTTACTTGAAGAAAATAATCGAGCGCATTTTATGACCAAGCGCTTTGATCGTGATGGAGGCCAACAAAAGCATCACATTCAGACCTTGTGCGCCATGCAGCATTACGATTTTAATCAAATAAGCAGTTTTAGCTACGAGCAACTTTTTCAAACCATGCGTTTGTTGCGCCTGCCCTATCCGCAAGCCGAGCAATTATTTCGCAGAATGGTTTTTAATGTGATTGCTAGAAATTGCGACGATCATACAAAAAATTTTGCTTTTCGACTTCAAAAAGGTGGTGCTTGGGAACTTGCTCCCGCGTACGATGTTTGCTTTGCGTACCGCCCAGACAGCGAATGGGTGAGCCAACACAACTTAAGCATTAACGGCAAAAGAAAAAATTTTCAAAGAGAAGATCTTTTACTAGTTGCTAAATCAATGAACATCAAAAAAGCAACTAATATTATAGACCAAATTCAATTGAAAGTTGCTAATTGGTACACTTTTGCCGATCAAGCTCAAGTAGATCCTGCATTCAAAGAGCGCATTGGCAGCTACCACTTGAAGCTGTAAATTACATAAAATGATAAGTCGCACTCAATTGTCCTTGCCATCTTGAATTCAAATTATCAACCAACCACGGTTTACCTTGTGGATTTTTAAATTGAAAAACAGGCTGTTGATTTTCGATACGCACAAAATCAAGTAAGGCATAACCCGAGTTATTGATATTAGGAACGTATACTTGAGTTCCCCAATTTTTAGAAATTAAATTCGCGACATTAAAAACATCCAATCCAAATTCGAGTTTGTTTTTAAAGAGTTTTGTTTCAAAAATAACCTTCAAATCAACCTGATGATTCCAAGGCGTGCGCGCCGCATTGCGACTGGCATAACTACCACGATTTTTACGCAAGTAGTCATTTTGATTAATGTACGCATCCAACTGTAACCATTGGTCTGCAGCCGAAACTACCACTTGATTGCTACTATTTACTATGTTTTGCAATCTAATTTCAGATTGGTCTCTAGGAATATAAAGGATATCATTTTTAGCCGATCCATCACGGTTTACGTCACCTTCGTAGACAAAACTAAACGGACTTCCTGATCTTCCGTTGTACAAAAGCCCAAATTTTAAAGTTCTTGATTTGATTGGAAGGTCATAAAAATGATAAGAAACTATTTTGTGACGCAAGTCAAAATTAGATGCTGTAAGTTCAGGAGCATTCGCAACCAAAGCCTGATTCCATTCAAAATTAGCCGCATGTGAGTTGCGGTTGGTACTCGAAATATCTTTACTTACGCCATAGGTATATCCTAAAAATCCATTGTAGCGTTCCTCTGTTTTGGTCAAGCCAAAAGTAAGATTGTATCGGTATCCTTGTGAAGTATTGGTTAACAAAAATACGTTGGTAAAGTTCGGATTGATCTTTATGCTTTCTGCCGATGTGTTGTAGTACGGACGATTGTCTGCTCCTGCAAAATTACTTTTTTGATCTTCTTTACGGTTGATGGATTGAAACAATAAACCATCTAAAGTCTTGGTGTAGGTAGCCTCAAAATTTAGAGCAAAATTATTTTTTAAAGCTACATCAAGAGATATATTCGATTTCCAGTCTCTTGGTAAATTAAAATTGTTGTCTATCAAATTTACTTCAGTTAATCTTCTGCTTTGTAAGGGTGCTAATTGACTCAAATCTTCATTTAAATCTAGGCTTCCCGTTGGTCGGTAATCGATATTAAAATATTTGGTTCCCGAGATATAGTATTCATAGGCGTACCAAACAAAAGGCATTCGCCCTGTAAAAAGTCCTGTTCCTCCTTTTAAATTGTACTTTCCAGCCGAATCAATTGTATAATTAAAATTAAAGCGAGGATTGATTATTGGCCTGCTATTAATCTTGTTTTGATAGCCAGCAAATTCAGGTGTGTTTTTGATATCATCTGACACTGGAAACGGTGTTGGTGTATTTTGCCAGTCTAATCTAAATCCAGCAAGAATCGAAAACTTTTTTGAAAGTCTGATTTCATCTTGAACATAAGCGCTTGACAAAAGCACCGAATAATCAGCCGATGGCGTTCTTTTATTCAACTCAAAATCGTTGTTCTCGATATTGTACACACCTCGAACTCGACTTGGTTGATCATTTAAAAAATTAGCAACAGAATTGTATTGCCATCTTCCGTTAAAGGCAGTTAAAAAACGATATTCAATAGCATTGATTTCTGTTGACGCACCTGCTGTGAATTTATGATTTTTCACATAATAGGTTACATTATCGGTTAATTGAATGGTGTTTAAAGTTAATCCATAAACAGATGCCTCGCGATACGTTCCCGCAAAAATAGTGTTGGCAGTATTGTCTATAATTTCAATATGTGGGAATACGCGTCCGGAATAAGTTCGATCATCATTTACAGTAGATAACGAAACGGTCAACTTATTAGACAAAGCATTTGAAAATTTACTTTTTAATTCTGCTACAATACTATTTGTGGTCGAGTTATGACGGTAACCTTGATTGGTGAAATTGTAAACTGTGGGTGTCCATTCAAGATTATCAGCAAAACCAGTAACAAAATTATTGCGAAGTGTGAGCTTGTGATTATCTGAAATATTATAATCCAAACGCAGAAAGAGCTTGGTGTTTTTTCGTTCTATTTGCGCATCAAGTGCTGTTCCTGGATCGTAATTGTATTTCGTTTTTAATCGGTCAGCAATTTGAGCAACGGTTTCCGGAGCTATATTTGAAGTGGCGCTTCCTGGCGCATTTAGCACTGTTTCATTGCGGTCACCAACTTCGGCATTAAAAAAGTAAAACAATTTGTTTTTGATTAGTTTACCACCCAAACTTACACCGTAGGTATAATCAGTAAAAACGGCATTTTCTTGTCGAATTCCATTGGCATGTGAACCAATTAAATTTTTATTTTTTATAAAAGTATAAACTGAACCTTCAGTATTATTGGATCCACTTTTGGTGACTGCATTAATACTAGCACCGGTAAAATTACCAAAAGTTACATCAAAAGGAGCTGTTTTTACAGACAAAGCACTAATGGCGCCGAATCCAATTGGTTGTGTACCTGCTAAACCGCCTGGAGTTCCTGACGCAGTTGATCCCGCAGCACCGCTAGCCGGTTCTTGAAAACCAAGAACATCATTTGTTGAGCTACCATCAATAGATAAATTATTGAATCGGTAATTAGCTCCACCAAAAGAATTTAAATTAGCCTCTGGTAATAATCGTGTAGCATCCTGAATACTTCTGTTTGCGCTAGGCAGACTCGTTATCACCTCAATTTTTAATCTTTTTTCATTATTTTTTTTAGAGCCAGAATTAGAAACTACCGTAACTTCTTGAAGCTGTTGGGCATTTGCAATCAATTGCAAATCTCTTTTGGTGGCTTTTCCCAATAAAATTTGAACCGATTCTATTATTAACGCTTCGTAGCCATCGAGTACAATTTTAACCTGATAATCAGCTGCTGGCGGCAATTGATTGAACTCGTAATATCCATCACCTTGTGATAGCGTACTGTATTGAATTCCAGTACTTTTTTGCAGCACCGTAACGGCTACCGCTGGTAAAAAATTTCCTTGTGAATCAGTAATATTTCCTTTTAAAATCCCTGTAGTTTCTTGAGCACAAAGCATTAAAGAACAGCACAATAGTAAAAAAGTACAAATGTTTTTCATGTAGCGTAATTTATATTTCTGAAATATACGTAACTGCTAACAAGAAAGTTGTATCTTTCAATCGTACTTTAACGATTAATATTTAAAACAAAAATCACAACTAATTGATAAACAACATATAAAACAACCAAAAAAAAAATTAAAAATTAGATTTTATTCATCTAATAAATACGATTAATATGAAAGACAACAATACTTTTCACGCTTTAGAATTGGAATTATCACAAATGGCAAAATGTTTGTCTCACCCAGCACGAATTCAAATCATAACAATTTTATCCAAACATAAAGACCGTACTTGTAAAGAATTGGTAGCAGAATTACCCCTTTCACAATCAACTGTATCAAAACATTTGAATGACTTGTTAGAAGAAAAACTAATTTGTAGAAAATTTAGCGGAACTCAATCGCTTTATACTTTGGAATGGAACAAATTGGAACGTGTTTTTACCATTTTTGATCGATTGAATAAAAGAACAATGATCAATCGACCGAAAAGAAATTGTTGTTAATGTAATGTTTGGTTATGATTGGTCAGATTTGAAATAGCTAAAAACATTTATCACAAATGTAGACGAACTGTAAAATAAAAAAGCCAAAGGAACGAAATAGCTTTTTGTAGACTACTTGCTTATTTGGCTTTTCTGTTAGGTTCAACAAATTATTTAATTTCAACGATAATAAATTCGCTTCTTCTGTTTTGTTGGTGTTCCGCTTCGGTGCAAACTACATTATCCGCACATTTATTAAGAAGTTGCGATTCAC
The DNA here is from genome assembly GCF_021608205.1 of Flavobacterium sp. K77. Classification (NCBI taxonomy): domain Bacteria; kingdom Pseudomonadati; phylum Bacteroidota; class Flavobacteriia; order Flavobacteriales; family Flavobacteriaceae; genus Flavobacterium; species Flavobacterium sp. K77. The sequence continues at coordinate 349,597 of NZ_JAKIHO010000003.1, forward strand.
CATAGCCATAAGCTTTTAATCTGGTAGCGTCTACACCATATTTTATCAACCAGTTTTTGGTTGAGTCGGCACGTCTTTTAGATAAATTAAAATTATAGGCATCAGAAAGTCTACTATCCGTATGTGATCTAATTTCAATTTTGATACCAGGATTAGCCAATAAAAAATCTAATATCTTAGAAAGTTCGATTTCAGCATCCATACGAATATCTGCTTTATTGAAGTCAAAATAAATAGGATTAATTTTAAAAACCTTTGCTAAATCATCTCCAAGTCCCACTCTTTGAATACTTTCTTCAAGTACTACAGGCAAAAATGTTTCACCAGATTGATCGCCCGTATTGGTAGGGATTTCTTCGACATGATAATTTTTTTTAGATAACTGTAAATAATATTTTTGGGAACAGTCGACTACACCAAAATTAAATTTACCATCAGCATCGGTCATCAATGAGCGTAGGTTTTTATAATTATCATCATACAATACAATTTGCACACCCTCGATTGCTTTTTTGGTATTGCTATCTGTTACTATGCCTGCCAAAGTTTGCTCGCAAGCGGTCTGCAAAGGTTTAATTTCTTTGATGCGATAAATATCATCGCCACCTACTCCGCCGTCTCGGTTAGATGTAACAAATCCTAGTTTAGTAGCTGTATTTATAATGAAACCAAAATCATCTTTTGAGCTATTTAATGGGGCACCTACATTTATTACCTCATCGTAAACCCCTTCTTTTTTACCTTTAGCTACGAAAACATCTAATCCACCAAGTCCTGGATGCCCATCAGAGGCGAAATACAATTCGTTTTCATTTGAAATAAAAGGAAAAGTTTCTCGGCCTTCGGTATTAATTTTATTGCCCAAATTTTCGGGAGTTCCTAAAGAACCATCAAAGCCTATTGCTACCTTAAAAATATCCGATTGCCCAATGGTTCCGGGCATATTTGAGGCAAAATAGAGTGTTTTTTCATCAGTGCTTAGGACGGGATGCGCTGCACTGTATTGATCGCTATTGAAGGGCAGCTCAACAATATTTTTCCACTGCCCATCAATCAGTTCGGCTTTATAAATTTTCAATAAAATGGTTGCATTCTCATCATTTCCTATTTTTCCGTTAACAAAATTGTTACGAGTAAAATATACTGTTTTACCATTTTTGGTAAATACAGGTGTAGACTCATGGTATTTAGTATTTAAATTCCCTTCTAAAATTTTGGCTGAAGCCAATGTCCCATCGGCATTTTTATTTGATAAATAAAGATTGGTATACCCCTCGCCTGTCCAAGGATCCATTTTATCCGATTTTGAACTAACATCTCTTCCAGTAGCAAAAACTACCTTATCTTGGTAAAATGCAGTTCCATAATCTGAATATTTACTGTTAATTCCTGCATTAGTGATATCAAATCTGCCAGAATTACTTTTTATTACAGCTAAATAATCTTTTTGGTTTAAAGCTAATTTGGCTCTACCATCACTGCTGTTTTGTTTTTTAAACTTTTCCATCATTTCATCTGCCTTGGCATACTCCGTAATTGCTTTAAGAGATTGTGCGTATCGGTAGTACAATTCAGCTGAGACTGTATTTTGTCCCAAATCAAAAAATGCTTTATAATATTTAGCTGCACTCTCAAAATCGGCGTTAAAATAACAGCTGTTTGCTAATTTTAATACTAGATCAGGCGATTTTAATCCTTTCTCGTACAAGCGTTCGTAGGTCTTTTTAGCATCTACAAAAGCATAATTTTCGTAGTCAGTAGCTGCTTTTTTTTCGGTGTTTTGCGCAGAGCTAATAACGGTATAACCAAAGACAAAGAGTGTAAAAAGTATATGTTGTTTAGGATAGTTTTTCATCTTAAAAAAATCTTGGTGTTATTGTTCTTCTCTTGATTTTAGGTAGTTCATAGCGTAAAAAAAGTTCATGTGAACCTGAATTATAATTGTTCAATTTGGTGGTTTCAAAATCATAACTGTAACCTATAAACCAATTTTTGTTTACTTGAAAACCTGTCATTGCTGTTGCTGCTGCGTCTACACGATAGGCTAATCCTAATGTGAATTTTTCAGAGAACAAAACATTAGCAGAGAGGTCAACTTGCAAAGGCGCTCCTGCAACCACTTTTGTTAAGAAACTAGGTTTTAGTTTTATATTCGAACTCAAATCAAAAACATATCCTCCTATAAAATAATAATGTAAACGATCAATTTCAATACCGCTAGTATTATCATCAAAATGTTTGGTTGCTAAAAAGTAAGGCACGGAAGCTCCTAAGTACATTTTTTCAGAGAAAAAAAACAATCCTGCTCCCACATTTGGTGAAAATTCATTGTCGATATTGTTTTGAAAAATTGGATTATTGACATTATAACGATTCAATTTTGTATAATCCACATTCAATAAATCAACAGAACCTTTGATCCCAAATGATAAATCAAACTCCTCAGAAATCATTATCGTATAAGACAGATCAACAGCAATATTACTTTGATTTCCTGCACCAATTTTATCATTTACCAAAGATAATCCGTAACCCAATTTTGAGTTTTCAATTGGCGAATTTATTGAGGCTGCATAAGTTGTAGGTGCCCCTTCTAGGCCCATCCATTGCGTACGATGCAATCCGAATATGCTTAGAGCACCTCTATTACCCGCATAAGCAGGATTGATGTTAATAGTATTGTACATGTAGTGCGTATATTGTGAGTCTTGCTGTGCAAATGAAGCACTACAAATAAAAATAAGCAGGATAAATGTATATATTTTTTTCATAGTTTTTGTTTTAGAAAAGTAAGCAATGCGCAAATTGAACAGTAGTGAAACTTTAATCGTTTTCTAAATGTAAATAGCCTGTTTTTTCTATTTTTTCACCTGCAAAATTGGTGTAATCAATTACATAAAAATAAGTTCCTGTCGGCAATCCTGAGGATTGTTGTATGGTTACTCTACCTTCTGACATTCCTCTAAAAGCCTTATTTGTATTATTGTAGCCTGCTAGATCAAAAACTTTTACCCCCCAACGATCAAATATTTGCACCGTATTATTCGGATAGCACTCAATTCCTTTGATATATAAAATACGCTCAAAATCGTCACCCGTATTTGGCGATACTGCATTGAAAACCTCAACAGCACAATCATTTATAGGCAACTCAGTAATCGTACATGTTAAACATGTAGGACTTACTGGACATGTAACACAAGGCGTTGGATCTGATGATGTAGCTGTTACTGTCATTCCTTTCGGGTTTGTGGAAGTTACTGTTGCCAAATTGTAAACTACACCTGCACTTATGTCACTTTGTGTAATGAGATATGAAGCTGAGAAATTAGTACTATTTATTGCATTTACTGCCAGAGTTGGAATTGCTTGCCCAACAACAATAACATTAGGATCAGAAATCATCACATTGCTCAAAGTTGTTTGTCCCGTATTTTGAACAGTGAATGTATAATTTATTCGATCTCCAATATTTACAATTCCATCATTGTTTGAATCTATATAAACACCTTCTTTTAAAAGGCTAATACTTGAAACAGAATTTAAAATTGTCGTGGTTGGAGTGTCATTAGTAATTGAAGTTCCTGAGGTGTCTTGAACAAGGACATTTTGTGGTGTACGCCCCGCAGCTAATGCTGAATTTACTACTTGGCCTGCATCAATATCTCCTTGCGTAATTGTATAGCTTTGAGTTAAAGTACCACTAGTGTTTGGTGCTAATGTACTCGGGCTAACCGCTACATTTGTCATTCCTAATTTTGCATCAGTAACAACAGTATTGATTAAATTAGTATTTCCTGTGTTGGTGATGGTGAAAGTATAGGTAATTGTGTCGCCAACCTTTGCAGCAGCAGCATTTCCAATATAAACTGCCGTTTTCACTAAAGCTAGGCTTGATATGCTTGGCGCAGAAGGAAGTGTCGTAACTGTTGGCGAATCATTTGTAGTAGTTGTACCTGAAATATCAGAGACTGTAGCATTTGAAGGATCTTTAGCGCTTCCTACTGCCGAATTCGTAACCGTTCCCGCATCGATATCGGCTTGGGTTATTGTGTAGTTTTGTGTTAAAGTACCGCTGGTATTTGGTGCCAAAGTACTTGGACTTACCGCTACATTGGTCAATCCCAATTTAGCATCAGTAACAACTGCATTGGTTAGAGTTGTATTACCTGTGTTGGTTATGGTAAATGTATAAGTAATCGTATCTCCTACTTGAGCAGCTGTGGCATTGCCATTATAAACGGACGTTTTTACTAATGCTACGCTTGATGTACTTGGCGCAGATGGGACTGTAGTTACTGTTGGTGTATCATTCGTAGTTGTTGTTCCTGAAATATCAGAGACTGTCGTATTTGATGAATCCGTAGCGCTTCCTACTGCCGAATTCGTAACGCTTCCCGCAGCGATATCAGCTTGGGTAATCGTGTAGTTTTGTGTTAAAGTGCCGCTTGCGCTTGGTGCCAAAGTACTCGGGCTAACCGCTAAATTGGTCATACCTAATTTAGTATCCGTTACAACGGCATTGCTTAAAGTTGTATTGCCTGTGTTGGTTATAGTAAATGTATAAGTAATCGTATCTCCCACTTGAGCAGTTGTCGCATTGCCATTGTAAACGGCAGTTTTCACTAAAGCTACGCTTGAAGTTTTTGGAAGATTGGTTACCGTTGCTGTATCGTTCGTAGTTGTTGCTCCCGATGTATCTGAAACTGTTACATTTGATGGATCAGTGGCGCTTCCTACTGCCGAATTCGTAACGCTTCCCGCATTTATATCGGCTTGGGTAATCGTGTAGTTCTGCGTTAAGGTTCCGCTTGCATTTGGTGCCAAAGTGCTTGGACTTACCACTACGTTGTTCATTCCTAATTTAACATCGGTAACAACTGCATTGCTTAAAGTCGTATTACCTGTGTTGGTGATGGTGAAGGTATACGTAATGGTATCGCCAATTTGAGCGGCAGTGGCGTTGCCATTGTAAACAGCTGTTTTTACTAAAGCAACACTTGATGTTTTTGGAACTGTCGTAACTGTCGGCGAATCATTCGTAGTTGTGGTTCCCGAAGTATCAGAAACAATCACATTTGATGGATCAGTGGCGCTTCCTATTGCCGAATTGGTAACACTTCCCGCATTAATATCGGCTTGGGTAATC
>NZ_JAKIHO010000030.1:0-1461 GCF_021608205.1 Flavobacterium sp. K77
ATTTGAACCGCCATTTGATTGTCAAAAATGAAATCTTCACTAAAATTATTGAAATTTACTTTTTGAAGTACCTCAATGCTATAAGCCCTGAAACCCGTATGGTATTCGCTTAATTTTTGATTGATGAGGATGTTTTGAACTAACGTTAATATTCTATTAGCAACATATTTATAAATTGGCATACCACCTTTTAAAGCGCCTTTGCCTAAAATTCTGCTAGCAAAAACTACTGGATAAACCCCGTTGGCAATCATACTGCACATGGCTGTAATTAACTTTGGTGTGTATTGGTAATCGGGATGCAGCATTACAACTATATCAGCTTTTAATTCTAGCGCTTTGTTGTAGCAGGTTTTTTGATTGCCTCCATAACCTCTGTTTTTATCGTGTTGGATGATGTGGCTAATATTGAGTTTTTTAGCGATTTCAATTGTGTTATCCAAACTTGAATCGTCAACTAAAATAACTTCGTCAACTATTTCAAAAGGGATTTCACTATAGGTTTGTTCTAAAGTTTTTTCGGCATTGAATGCCGGTAGCACTACTATTATTTTTTTGTTGTTTAGCATCTTATTGTATTGAAACTATTCTAGATATCCAATATAAACCCAATCGCCCCACTTATTTTCGCAAGTATTTTTTTCAATTTTCATTACCTCTTGCAAGTATTCTTTTATGGGAAAAAAATTTATATGCATATCCAAGGTATAGTAATAATAACGTTGACAAGGGACAACGATAATTAGTTGCTTTTTTGCTACTCGTTTAAGTTCAGAGATTGCCGCAGGAAGATCTTTCAAATGTTCAAGTAGGTGATGACAGGTAACAATGTCAAAAGATTTGTCTGCAAAAGGAAGTTTTTCGATTCTTCCTTGCACATAATTGGCTGTTGTTAAAGCTACCGAATCGTGCATATCAAAGCCTGTAAGGTTTAAGTTTGTAATTTCACTCAATTTGTTTAACCAATATCCTCTACCACAACCAACATCTAACAAATTAGTAGCTTCGGAAGAAATATTTTTAAGCATATAATTAATACTGAGCTGATTTAGATCTGTAGGTCTATCGGTTCCCATACAATCCAGTTGTCTGTAGGCTTCTGCATATTCCTGATCGTTCATTAAATATACAAGCTGCTTAAACTCCATGTATAGCTTAATTTTTTTTCCTTTAAAAAAGATGAAAAAAAAAGGATACATAAACCATTTACTATCCCGTAGAATAGGTGGTACAAATTCATCAATAATATATCGAATGCTATTGGTTATAGTCCTGTTCATTTTGTTTTAATGTCTTTAATTTTTCTTATGCTAAGTATTATAATACCTATTAAAACGGATAGTATTGAAATAGCAAATCCTATACTTTTATATGGAGGAAAAAATGACATTTCGACTTTATGATTTCCCTTATTAAGATACACTGCTGTTAGTCCGTGAAAAACTTTATATTTAATCGTTT
>NZ_JAKIHO010000031.1:0-1248 GCF_021608205.1 Flavobacterium sp. K77
ACCGATTAGTTTCGGCTAAGATAAATAAACTTGCGAAACGTAAGCGTCAATTTAGGAGAAAATTCGCAATGGCTTGAGACGGCTGTTATATGCCGCTTAAACTTTTTTCTTGAGCACTTTTCAGATTCCACTTTTCAGATTCCACTTTTCGGTTAGTACTTTTCGGTTAGTACTTTTCAGTTTTCACTTTTTGGTTTCTGCTTTCAAGTTTCGTTTTTCAGTTTTCACTTTTCGGTTTCTGCTTTCAAGTTTCTGCTTTCAAGTTTCTTTTTTCTGTTTCCACTTTTCTGTTTCCACTTTTCTGTTTCCACTTTTCTGTTTCCACTTTTCTGTTTCCACTTTCAGGTTTCTGCTTTCAAGTTTCGTTTTTCACTTTTCACTTTTCACTTTTCACTTTTCACTTTTCACTTTTCACTTTTCACTTTTCACTTTTCACTTTTCACTTTTCGGTTTCTGCTTTTCGATATTATTCCTTTGCGTTTAAAAGGCTAAAAGTAGGGTAGAAGTGATGTTCAACGAATTTATGTTTTCTGCCGCAGATAAGTGGCATATAACGTTCCGGCGCTTGGCGAGGTTGCGAACTTCGGAACTGATTATTTTCTATCAAAGATAAAATTTCTTGCGAGAAATAAACGTGAATTTACTACAAAATTCGCAATCTTGCCAAACGCCTGTTAGCAGATGGCTTTATTTTTTCAATAATGCATTTCCGTTAAAACTTTTGTGTTCAGAATAAATTGTTATTCCGAGTATTTTCCATTCCATAATTCCTCTAACCAAATAAGTACAATATTTTTTGTTTTTCTCATTGTCTATTTCAATATTTTCTACATTCCAATTAGTTCCGCTAATAAATCCCGATCTGTAACAATTTGCATTTAGTATGATTAAATCAGGTTCATTTTCTCCTACAAGTATTGACAATCCAATTTTTGAGGTCAAATTATCCTCCAAAGTTATTTCTCGAAAAAATGAATTTCCATTAAATGCTTTTTTGGGATTTGTTTGATTTAAAACATCAATATTTTTGTCTGCTAAATTTTTTTTATCTGGTTTTGAAATAAAAGACAATAAACCGATAACAAAAATTAAAGATGCAAAAATGCCTAATTTTTCTTTTACGATTCTAACTGATTTAAAACAAATTACTATGAAGTAAATCAACAAAAATCCATTTAATATTCCCCAAATTAATTCAAACATTTTTTTCTGTTTAGTTGTTTTTACTACGGTTTTCTAAGCTATCTG
>NZ_JAKIHO010000032.1:0-1121 GCF_021608205.1 Flavobacterium sp. K77
ACCACTGCAACGACTACTTCAAATGTAGGAACTTATCCAATCGCGGTGACTTTAGGAAGTAATCCTAATTATACTGTTACCAAAACAGATGCAACTCTTACTGTTGCCCCTAAGACTGCAACTGTAGTAGCTGCTGATAAAACGAAAGTATACGGTGACGTTAATCCAGCTTTGACTGCAACTGTTACTGGTGCTATCAATGGAGATACTATTAACTATACCCTAGCAACCACTGCAACGACTACATCAAATGTAGGGAATTACCCAATCGTTGCGACTTTAGGAAGCAATCCTAATTATACTGTTACTAAAACAGATGCAAATCTTACTGTTACCCCTAAAACTGCAACTGTAGTAGCTGCTGATAAAACAAAAGTATACGGTGACGTTAATCCAGCTTTGACTGCAACTGTTACTGGTGCTATCAATGGAGATACTATTAACTATACCCTAGCAACCACTGCAACGACTACATCAAATGTGGGAACTTATCCAATCGTTGCGACTTTAGGAAGCAATCCTAATTATACTGTTACCAAAACAGATGCAAATCTTACTGTTACACCTAAGACTGCAACTGTAGTAGCTGCTGATAAAACAAAAGTGTACGGTGATCTTAATCCTGCTTTAACAGCGGTGGTAACAGGTGCTGTAAATGGAGATACGATTAACTATACCCTTGCAACTACTGCAACGACTGCATCAAATGTTGGAACTTATCCAATCGTTGCGACTTTAGGAAGCAATCCTAATTATACTGTTACCAAAACAGATGCAACTCTTACTGTTACCCCTAAGACTGCAACTGTAGTAGCTGCGAATAAAACTAAAGTATACGGTGAGGCTAATCCAGCTTTGACTGCAACTGTTACTGGTGCTATCAATGGAGATACTATTAACTATACCTTAGCTACCACTGCAACGACTACTTCAAATGTGGGAACTTATCCAATCGTTGCAACTTTAGGAAGCAATCCTAATTATACTGTTACCAAAACAGATGCAACACTTACTATCACACCTAAGACTGCAACTGTAGTAGTTGCTGATAAAACAAAAGTTTACGGTGATCTTAATCCTGCTCTAACAGCGGTGGTAACAGGTGCTGTAAATGGAGATAC
>NZ_JAKIHO010000033.1:0-1058 GCF_021608205.1 Flavobacterium sp. K77
AACGTTTTGGGGCTTGGCGAAGTGGGGGAATTAGAAGTACAAATGTTCAAATTAGCACTAATGTTGATAGAAGTACAAATGCTCAATTTAGCACTAATGCCCCCATTTTGCCAAACCCCTGTTAGTGGCAGTAAATTTTATTTCCAAAATTCCCACCATTTTTTACTTTCTAATTTTTCTATTTGATTTGTCTCAATTTCTGTTTTTGATTCCACTCTAGTTTCTTTAGTGTCAATTTTGTTAATAGTATTTTGCCCTTCTTCTAATGCCTTAAAATGTAAAAGCATTTTGTAATGCTCGCTTTCTTCTATTGGATAAATTATGTATTGCAATTCATCAACTCTTTTAGCTTTTGTAGAAATATAGCTAATAAAATCATTATATGGAACTTTTGCAATTGCTTCACCTATCTTATTTAAGATAACATAATCTGCATTAGATAATAAAACTTTGAAGTTTGCTGGAAAAATTGTTAATTTTTTTTCACCTTCTGGAAAATCCATTATTCTTACTGTTGGAAATTCTATTTCTTCTTCGTAATCTTCAATAAATTGCATTTTTCTAATTTCTTCAATAAGTCTATCATAAAACATTTCTTCAGAGATATCTTCTTTAGAAAGTAAATTAATCATATAATTACCAACATAATAATGCCTTATGCAACCCATAAATGTCATAGCACCGCCACCAGTTTTTCCTTCTTTAAACATTTGAATAAAACTATCCATAGATAAATGTTTAACACTTTCAACCCAGTCTTCGTTATAATCTCTTTCAAATTCCTGTAACGATTTTTCACTATCAAATTCGGGATTGATTAAAGAATTATTTATTTCTCCTAAAGCCAAAGAAATTTTGACAGCTAATCTCCAATCTTCTTTAGTTGCTCCAACATTAACTTCAACATCGTATTCTTCTGGATTTGTTGTGATTGCAACTCCTCTTGAAGAAAGTTTAGGAATATATAATTTTGAATACCCTTTTAATAATTCATTTGGATTAACCCCAAACGAAATATTTGTGTTTTTTGGCAAATATTTACTTTCTAATAACTGATT
>NZ_JAKIHO010000034.1:0-966 GCF_021608205.1 Flavobacterium sp. K77
ACAAGCCGAATGAGATTAACGGTTTCAGTGCAATTTATAAAATTGCGGTAGTTGTTGTACTTCTTTTTTCAGGACTTACCATCAATAGAAATTTTGACTGGAAAGATAATTTCACTTTATTCTCAAAAGACGTCTTAGTTTCGAAAAACAGTGGTAAAATCCATACCGATTTAGCTGGGGAAATGATAAATAAAGCCATTACAATGCAATCAGTAAAAGAAAAAGAAATCGAAGACTGGACTTTAGAAGAAAAACTAGAAGCTTTAAAAGAAAACCAATATGAGCGGATGGAATTAGTGAAAAGTGCGATCCCTCTATTACAAAAGTCTCTCGAGGTACACCCCATGAGTAATGCAGCTTGGTTGCAAATGGCCAATGGACAGCACTTTTTAGGGCAAATCGAAGATAATGAGCCCAAAGTAAATTTAACTTATTTACACACGGCCTTAGCTGCCTATGACCAAGCGTATTACTATCGAGGAAGAGGAATGGACTCTACAATTGTTAAATACAAAGCCATCTGCTTGATGGATATAGGTAAATTGATAGGACAAAAACTAGGAGATATTCCTAGTGCTATCGTATCATTAGAAAAAGCCAAAGCATTGAGTCCAAAAAATGCGGAAATTTATCTCTTACTAGGAACAGCCTATTCGATGATTAATGATTACGAAAAAACAATTGAAAACTGTTTAAAAAGTGTTTCGCTCCGATCAAATGACAGAGATACAAAACAAAATTTGGCTGTTGCTTATCAGCAATATGCGTTTGCAAATGCAACTAAGCGTAACCTGTTGCCATTGGCCGAGAAAATTCTCTTAGACGTTTACAAAGAAGAGAAAAAGTTAGATGATAATGACGTCACTAAAAAAGATGCCATGATTCGTACTTTGGATTTAATTTATAAAAATTATACCATACAAGGCAAGCTAGATAAAGCAAACGAATACAAGAAAGAAGTACTGT
>NZ_JAKIHO010000035.1:0-966 GCF_021608205.1 Flavobacterium sp. K77
GCAAGCCGAATGAGATTAACGGTTTCAGTGCAATTTATAAAATTGCGGTAGTTGTTGTACTTCTTTTTGCAGGTCTTACCATCAATAGAAATTTTGACTGGAAAGATAATTTCACTTTATTCTCAAAAGACATCCTAGTTTCTAAAAACAGTGGTAAAATTCATACCGATTTGGCTGGGGAGATGATAAATAAAGCCATTACAATGCAATCAGTAAAAGAAAAAGAAATCGAAGATTGGACTTTAGAAGAAAAATTAGAGGCTTTAAAAGAAAACCAATATGAGCGCATGGAATTGGTGAAAGGGGCAATCCCTCTATTAAAAAAGTCCCTCGAGGTACACCCCATGAGTAATGCCGCTTGGTTGCAAATGGCCAATGGACAGCACTTTTTAGGGCAAATAGAAGATAATGAGCCCAAAGTAAATTTAACTTATTTACACACGGCCTTAGCTGCTTATGACCAAGCGTATTACTATCGAGGAAGAGGAATGGACTCTACAATTGTTAAATATAAAGCCATCTGCTTGATGGATATAGGTAAATTGATAGGACAAAAACTAGGAGATATTCCTGGTGCCATCGTATCATTAGAAAAAGCCAAATCATTGAGTCCAAAAAATGCGGAAATTTATCTCTTACTAGGAACAGCTTATTCGATGATTAATGATTACCAAAAAACAATTGAAAACTGTTTAAAGAGTGTTTCGCTCCGATCAAATGACAGAGATACAAAACAAAATTTGGCTGTTGCTTATCAGCAATATGCGTTTGCAAATGCAACCAAGCGTAACCTATTGCCATTGGCCGAGAAAATTCTCTTAGACGTTTACAAAGAAGAGAAAAAGTTAGATGATAATGACGTCACTAAAAAAGATGCCATGATTCGTACCTTGGATTTAATTTATAAGAATTATACCATACAAGGCAAGCTGGATAAAGCAAACGAATACAAGAAAGAAGTACTGC
>NZ_JAKIHO010000036.1:0-940 GCF_021608205.1 Flavobacterium sp. K77
GGTATCACCTACTTGTGCAGCTGTCGCATTGCCATTGTAAACAGCTGTTTTAACCAACGCTACGCTTGATGTTTTTGGAACAGTTGTAACCGTTGCCGTATCATTTGTAGTTGTTGTTCCTGAAGTATCCGAAACTGTTACATTTGATGGGTCTGTAGCGCTTCCTATTGCAGAATTCGTAACACTTCCCGCATCGATATCAGCTTGGGTAATCGTGTAATTTTGTGTTAATGTTCCGCTTGCATTTGGTGCTAAAGTATTAGGACTTACCGCAACATTGGTCATTCCTAATTTAGCATCTGTAACAACTGTATTGGTTAAAGTTGTATTACCCGTGTTGGTTATGTTAAATGTATAAGTTATGGTATCGCTAACTTGTGCTGCAGTCGCATTGCCATTGTACACTGCCGTTTTCACTAAAGCAACGCTTGATGTTTTTGGAAGATTTGTTACCGTTGCGGTATCATTTGTTGTAGTCGTTCCAGAAGTATCCGAAACTGTCGCATTCGATGGATCTGTGCCGCTTCCTACTGCAGAATTCGTAACCGTTCCCGCATTGATATCGGCTTGGGTAATCGTGTAGTTTTGTGTTAAAGTACCGCTGGCATTTGGAGCCAAAGTACTCGGACTTAACGCTAAATTGGTCATTCCTAATTTAGCATCCGTTACAACGGCATTGGTTAAAATTGTATTACCAATGTTGGTGATGGTAAAGATATACGTAATGGTATCGCCAATTTGAGCGGCAGTGGCATTACCATTGTAAACGGCCATTTTAACTAAAGCTATGCTTGATATTTTTGGAAGATTTGTTACTGTTGCGGTATCGTTCATATTTGTTGTTCCCGATGTATCTGAAACTGTCGCATTTGATGGATCTGTCGCGCTTCCTACTGCAGAATTTGTAACAGTTCCCGCATCGATATCGGCTTGGGTTATT
>NZ_JAKIHO010000037.1:0-870 GCF_021608205.1 Flavobacterium sp. K77
ACGTTAGCAGTCATAATTTTAAAAACATAATTCAAAAGATAATTACAATGAAATGTTCCCACTGTTTAGTCGAATTTCACGCAAAAAGAGAAATTTTAAAATTAGGAGATGATGTCGAAGGAAAATGGGGTATCGAAAAATATGACTGTCCAAATCCTAATTGCAGAAAATTAAACTTTTTCTTAATAAATGCAGAAATTGAATACCACAGAGGTGGATATTATTATATAGATTCCGATGAAGTTGGTAATGAATTCGTTAATTCTCGCTGTTTGATAAGACCAAAAGGTACAAATAGAGCACCAATTCCTGTTGAAGTACCTATGGATTTTTCACAAGACTATACTGAGGCATGTATTGTACTAACTGATAGCCCAAAAGCAAGCTCTGCTTTAAGCAGAAGATGTTTGCAACACCTTTTGAGAGAAAAAGTAGGCGTGAAAAAGGGGGATTTAGCAAACGAAATTCAACAATTAATAGATAGTGGTAATTTACCTAGTCATATTTCTGAATGCATTGATGCTATTAGAAACATTGGTAATTATGCTGCACATCCTATGAAAAGTCAATCAACAGGTGAAATAGTTGATGTAGAACCTGGGGAAGCTGAATGGACTTTGGACGTATTAGAAATGTTATTTGATTTTTATTTTGTACAGCCTGAAAAAATAAGATTAAAGAGAGAGGCTTTGAACAATAAGTTAAAAGATATGGGAAAACCAAATCTAAAATAATTACGACTGCTAACACTTGCTACAAGCGATTTGGGCATTTGGCTTAATTTGGAAATAGTTTTGTATTTGTGAGAATATGGTTAAGCCGAAAAATAACGCTACTTTAGTCCCAAACCTCTTGTAGCAAGGGAACGTT
>NZ_JAKIHO010000038.1:0-828 GCF_021608205.1 Flavobacterium sp. K77
CTAACGTTCCCGCGCTACAAGCAGTTTGGGATTAAATTAAGACCATTATTCGGATTTGCCAAATCTTCCAAATACAAACCAATTTTTCCATTAAGCCAAATCCCCAAATTGCTTGTAGCGTGTGTTAGTGGCTGTTTTTTTTATCTAATTATTATTCCGTAAAAACCTTTATCAATATTTATTACTTTTCCACTTTCTGCATCAATTCGAACAATTTCAAATTCCCCAGTATCATTTCCTAAATTATTTTTTGTTCTAGTTAATTTGTTTATTATGTAATAAATATATTGATTTAATTTTCTATTAAATTCAAGTTTTGCATCACTAATTTCTAATCCTTTAGATTTGAATGAATCTTTTCCAATTGTTTCTGCTTGTTGAATTGTAATAAAATTGGGTTTTTCATTCTTCATTAAAAATTGAGGAACAAAATCTAATTTTAAATCTTCAATCAATTTAAGTTTTCCATCTAATTTAATCCACAATGCTCCAGAAACATTTTCAATTTCAGGATAATTGAAATGATAATTAACCCATATTTCAGTTACATTTTTATTTATTTTGTTTTTTGATAGAAATTTAGAAGTCTTTATTTTTCCATTAGACGAAGTGTATTTATAAAAACTTCCTTCAGAAATTTCGAAATATGATTTCAATTTTCCGACTTGTGAATTTAAAATACTGTCTGAAATCACTTTAATATTTTTAGTTTCTAAATTTTGAGAAAAACTCAAAACAGAAAGAAAAAGCAAAGATATTAGTAATATATTTTTCATTATATTTGGATTTACACTATATTTCTGCTCTAAAATAGCCACTAACGTTCCG
>NZ_JAKIHO010000039.1:0-820 GCF_021608205.1 Flavobacterium sp. K77
GGTATAGTTAATCGTATCTCCGTTTACAGCACCCGTTACCACCGCTGTTAAAGCAGGATTAAGATCACCGTATACTTTTGTTTTATCATCAGCCGTAACCAAAACATCAATAGCTTTAGGCGTAACTGTTAAAGTTCCGTTTACAGCAGTAACGTCATAGTTAGGATTGTTTCCTAAAGTCACCACGATTGGGTAAGCACCTACGTTAGAGAACTGCGTTGCAGAAGTTGCAAGAGTGTAGTTAATAGTATCTCCGTTTACAGCACCAGTCACCACGGCTGTTAGAGCAGGGTTAAGATCACCGTAAACTTTCGTTTTATCATCAGCAGTAACGACTACATCAATAGCTTTAGGCGTAACTGTTAAAGTTCCGTTTACTGGAGTAATGTTATAGTTAGGGTTGTTTCCTAAAGTTATTACGATTGGATATTCGCCTACGTTAGAGAACTGCGTAGCAGAAGTTGCAAGGGTATAGTTAATAGTATCTCCGTTTACAGCACCAGTCACCACGGCTGTTAAAGCAGGATTAAGATCCCCGTAAACTTTCGTTTTATCATCAGCAGTAACGACTACATCAATAGCTTTAGGCGTAACTGTCAAAGTTCCGTTTACTGGAGTAATGTTATAGTTAGGATTAGTACCTAAAGTCACCACGATTGGGTAAGAACCTACGTTAGAAAACTGAGTAGCAGAAGTTGCTAGGGTATAGTTAATCGTATCTCCGTTTACAGCACCAGTCACCACGGCTGTTAGAGCAGGGTTAAGATCACCGTATACTTTCGTTTTATCATCAGCAGTAACTACTACATCAATAGCTTTG